>JBFWUN010000152.1:0-2508 GCA_050247235.1 Gammaproteobacteria bacterium | reverse complement strand
GTACGCGTCCGGCGACGGCCGCCTTGGCGTGGAGCGTCGCGCGTGAGAGATGAGGCTCGTTAATTGCGGAGTTAACGGGCGCACATGACGACTGTATCGGTTTTATCGGGAGTTGAACGACGGCGCCGGTGGTCGGCATCGCAGAAGGCGCAGATCGTGGCGGAGAGCTTGGCAGCTGGAGCGGTTGTGACGGAAGTGGCGCGCCGCCACGACGTGCACCCGAACCTGCTACGTCATTGGCGGCGGCGGGTCCGGCAGGGGAGCGCAGAGAGCCGGCCGCTCGGCTTTTTGCCGATGGCGGTGAGTGGCGATGGATCGCCGACGCGGCGCAGCGGGACGATCGAGATCGAGCTGGGCGGTGTGGTGGTGCGGGTCGATTCGGCGGTGGACGAAGCGGCGCTGGGTCGTGTTCTGCGGGTGGTTGGTCGATGATCGGTTGGCCTGCCGAGACGCGGGTGTGGCTGGCGAGCGGCATGACGGACATGCGTCGCGGCTTCGATGGCCTGGCGTTGCTGGTGCAGGAGGTGCTGAAGCGCGACCCGCACTGTGGGCATCTGTTCGTGTTCCGCGGCAAGCGCGGTGGTCTTCTGAAGATCCTTTGGCACGACGGTCAAGGGATGTGCCTGTTCGCCAAGCGCCTGGAGCGCGGCCGTTTCGTGTGGCCGCGGACCGATGGCGAGGCGGTGACGATCAGCGCGGCGCAGCTGGGTTATCTGCTAGAGGGCATCGACTGGCGCCTGCCTGAGCGCACGTGGCGGCCGCAGGTGGCGGGATGACTTGCGGCGAAAGCTGATGCGACACAGTGACTCGGTGAGCAAGTAATAGTTGCATCTGTTCGTGATGGCGCTGCTAATAGCGCTGTGTCCCCGCCTGCTGACGAACCACTGCCCGACGACATCGAGACGCTGAAGGCGTTGCTGTTGGCCGAACGGTCGGCCCGGCAAGCGGCGGAGAAGCTGACCAAGCTGCGCGATCTGGAGATCGAGAAGCTGCGGCACCGGATCGCCAAGCTGCAGCACGAACGGTTCGGGCAATCATCGGAACGCAGAGCGCTGCTCGATCAGCTCGAGCTGCAGTTGTTCGAGCTCGAGGAAGACCAGGCCCAATCGAAGACGACGGCAGAGATCGCCGCGCCGCAGACGCAGACCGTGCGTTCGTTCGAGCGGCGCAAGCCGGCACGGCGACCGCTGCCCGAGCACCTGCCGCGCGAGCGCGTGGTGTACCCGGCGCCGACGGCGTGTCCGTGTTGCGGCGGGGCGCTGCACAAGCTGGGCGAGGATATCACCGAGAGCCTCGAGCTGGTGCCGCGGCAGTGGAAGGTGGTGCAGCATGTGCGGGAGAAGTTCTCCTGCCGCCAGTGCGAGAAGATCAGCCAGCCATCGGCGCCCTCGCATCCCATCGCGCGCGGGCGCGCCGGGCCGGGCCTGCTGGCGCATGTGCTGTTTGCCAAGTACGGCCTGCATCTGCCACTGACCCGTCAGAGCACGACCTATGGCCGCGAGGGCGTCGACCTGGACGTGTCGACGCTGGCCGACTGGGTGGGCGCATCGGCGGCGACGCTCATGCCGCTGGTCGACGTGCTGAGGAGCCACGTTTTCGCGGCACAGCGCATCCACGCCGACGACACCACGGTGCCGGTGCTCGACGCCGGGCGCACGCGCACCGGCCGGCTGTGGGTCTATGTGCGCGACGACCGGCCGTTTGGCGGCGCCGATCCGCCGGCGGCGGTCTACTTCTACTCGCCCGATCGGGGCGGCAGGCATCCCGAGGAGCACCTGGCCTGCTACAGCGGGCGGATGCAGGCCGACGCCTATGCCGGCTACGACCGGCTGTACGCGCCGAACCGACAGCCAGGGCCGATCGTCGAGGCCGCCTGCTGGGCCCATGCGCGGCGCAAGTTCTTCGACCTGGCGCGGCTCAACAAGATGCCGATCGCCATCGAGGCGGTGGCGCGCATCGACGTGCTGCTCGCCATCGACCGCGACATCAACGGGCTGTCACCCGACGAGCGGCGCAAGGTCCGACAAGAGCGCAGCCGGCCGCGCGTCGAGGCCCTGGAAGCCTGGCTGCGCGAGCGCTACGCCAAGCTCTCCACGCACAGCAAGCTCGCCAAGGCGATCGCCTACAGCCTCAACTGCTGGCAGGCCCTGATCCGCTTCCTCGACGACGGCCGACTGTGCATGACCAACAACGCCGCCGAACGGGCGCTGCGCTGTGTCGCCGTCGGTCGCCACAACTGGACCTTCGCCGGCTCCGACGCCGGTGGCCAGCGCGCCGCTGCTATCTACACCTTGATCGAGAGCTGCAAGCTCAACGATGTCGATCCACAGGCGTGGCTCACCGACGTGCTGGCACGCCTGCAGGATCACCCGGCCAAGCGCATCCATGAACTGCTACCCTGGAGTTGGAAGCAACAGCGCTCGCCGCTGAAGCTCGCCGCGTAGGCCGCAGATCAGATCTGCGCCCCTGCTTCAACCGTTGATTCCGCGGCCCTCGCCGGACGCGTAC
>JBFWUN010000151.1:0-2534 GCA_050247235.1 Gammaproteobacteria bacterium | reverse complement strand
GATGTCATAGGGCGAGCGCGGGAAGTCCGGATGCAGTGCCATGAATTACCTTCCTGTTAATTCGGGTTCCGGCGCCCGCTCCAGCTCACAACGCGGGCCACAGCCCGCCCGACACCGGCAGGGTCACGCCGGTGACATAGCTGGATTCGTCGTTGCTGAAAAACAGCGCGGCGTTGGCGATGTCGAGGGGTTCGCCCATGCGCTTCATCAGGTTCTTTTGCTCGAACTCGCGGGCGACGTCTTCGCCCACGTCGCGGATCGCCGTGGTGCGGATGATGCCGGGTGCGATGCAGTTGACGTTGATGTGGGGCGCGAGCTCCTCGGCCAGGCTGCGGGTCAGGGAGGTGACGCCCGCCTTGGCGGCGCCGTAGTCGGCGTGGCCGGCGGCGCCCGCGTATTCCACCGAGGAGACATTGACGATCTTGCCCCATTTGCGCGCCAGCATGCCGGGCGCGAGTTTGCGCACCAGGTAGAAAATGCCTTTCAGGTTGACGCGGAAGCAGCCGTCCCAGCGCTCTTCGGAGACTTCGAGCACCGGCGTGTACTTGGCGTCGATGAACAGGCCGCCGACCACATTGATGAGCACGTCGACCCGGTCGAAATGTGCGCGGGAGGACGCGAGCAGCTCATCCACCTCGGCTTCCACCAGCACGCTCGCCCGGTGCGCATGCACCTTGGCGCCGGGCGCGAGCAGCGGCGTGATCTCCTCGACCGCGGCTTCGAGGCGGCGGCCGGATATGTCGGTGATGATGAGGGATGCGCCCTCTTCGGCAAAACGCTTGGCGACGCCCAGGCCCATGGGGCCGGCGGCACCGGTGACCAGGGCGACCTTGTTGGCTAGTCTCATGTGATGTCTCGCAGATGTCTTGTTGATGTCTTGTTGATGTCGGATGTTGTCTTGTCGTCACCCCCGCGCAAGCGGGGGTCCAGTCGCCACCGGATTCCGAGATATTGCGGCACCTGGATTCCCGTTTCACTGGAAACCGCTCCTGCGTTTCCAGTATTTCCGCCATCCATGGCGGTCGCGCGGGAATGACGGAACCGCGTCACCTGCGCGGATGCGGTGGATGTGCCGTTCCGGTCCTGCTAACGCGGCCGCAGGGTGCGAAACACATGGCGCATCACGTCGTTGGCCGAGTCGTAGGGCTGGGCGCCGCTCATGTCGGCGATGCGTGCGTAGTTGTCGCGTATCGCTTCCGGGGTCGGTATCTCGCCGCCGCCCAGTACCGCGCCCGCGGCTTCCATGATCTGCACCCGGGCGTAGTAGCCGGCGCCCGCTTCCACCACGTCGCCGGATACGTCGTTTTCCTCGGCGCAGAACCAGGCCACGATGGGCGTCACGAACTCCGGCTTCACCAGCGGCTTGATCTGCTCGGACATGATGTCCTGGGTCATGCGGGTCAGCGCCATGGGCGCCACCGTGTTGATATGGATGTTGTACTTGCGCCCCTCGTGCTTGAGGGCGTTCATCAGCCCCACCACGCCCAGCTTGGCGGCGGCGTAGTTGCTCTGGCCGAAGTTGCCGAACAGGCCCGCGGCCGAGGTGGTCATCACGATGCGGCCGTAGTTGGCGTCCTTCATGTGGGGCCAGGCGGCGATGCTGCAATAGGCGGCGCCCGCCAGATGCACGGCGACCACGGCATCGAAATCTTCCGGGGTCATCTTGGCAATGGTCTTGTCGCGCAGGTTGCCGGCGTTGTTGATGAGGATGTCGATGCGTCCCCAGTGGTCGAGCGCGGCCTGGACGATACGCGCGGCGCCCGCCGGCGTGGCGACGGAATCGGCATTGGCCACGGCCTCGCCGCCGGCCGCCTTGATCTCGGCCACTACCTGCTGGGCGGGCGTCGCCGAGCTGCCGCTGCCGTCCACCGCGCCGCCCAGATCGTTCACCACCACGCGCGCGCCGCGGGAAGCCAGAAAGAGGGCGTGGCTGCGCCCGAGTCCGGCGCCGGCGCCGGTTACCACCGCTACCCGGTTGTCGTATCGAATGGTCATTATTGTGTACTCCGTCGGTCAGGGTCGGGTCCGATTTTACACAGACTGACTCGACAAGCCCGCGCCGAAGCGCAACAATCGATTTCCATAACAACAACCATCTGTGCCCCTCGCCATGAGCATGAATCCGAAAACATTGCCGCGCCCGACGCCGGAGACCCGGCATTTCTGGGATGGCACCAAGCTGGGCGAGTTGCGCTTGCAGCAGTGCGATGCTTGCACTCATGTGTATTTTCCGCCGCGTCCCTTTTGTCCCGAATGCGCCTCGCGGCAGGTGTCGGTGGTCCGCGCCAGCGGTCGCGCCACGCTGTACAGCTATGTCATCAATCACCGGTTGCCGAAGTGGATCGACGCGCCCTATGCGATCGCCGTGGTGCAGCTTGAGGAAGGCCCACGCATGATGACCAATATCCTGGGCGTGCCCCAGACGCCGGAAGCCCTGGTGCTGGATATGCCGCTCGAAGTGGTGTTCGAATCGGTGAACGCGGATATCGCGTTGCCGAAATTCCGCCCGGCGCGGGGAGGTGCGCGATGAAGCC
>JBFWUN010000150.1:0-2555 GCA_050247235.1 Gammaproteobacteria bacterium | reverse complement strand
TAGTCCATGCGCAGGTACTTGGTGCCGTACTCCCCGGCGACCGAGCGGGCCAGGCAGGGGAGTTTCACGTAATCGATCCCGGGCGGAATGCGGAACGCATTCAGCAGGGGCGAACCGGACAGGATCAGAAGATCCAGATCCGGATCGTGGCGACTGAGGTGCTCGCAGATCGCGAGCATCCTGCGGATGTTGCCCAACCCGAACGTATCGTGCGAATAGACCAGAACCTTCCGTATCCCCACGGGCATCCCCTCAGTTCTTCTTGTGGACATTCCGCACGGGGGCGGACGTGCGTGAATGCGCCAGGCGCGGGGAATGGTTCTGTCGGGAGGTGGTCGAGGGGGCGAATTGTTACGAAATTGTGAACTGCTTCACCCAACACGCGCGGGACGGGGCCCGTCCTGCCATGCGGGCATGCGCGCGCGACCGGCGGACGCGGCGCCGCGATCAAGGGGAGCAGACCCGGGATTCAGTGCTTCCGGGACACCCTGCGCACGGTTGTTCCGGTCGCGGGTATGGGGCGTCAGAATCAAACCGGTTTCAACGGGTTGCCAAGGGCACCGCGGCGCGGCAGTCAGCCCTCGCCCGGTTTCTCCCCCCAGCTCCCGACGATGTCGCGGATCCGCGTGAAGAACGCGATGCCGTTGACGATTTCCGCGTCCGTCATGTCCGCGATGATGCGTTCGATGTAGCGCGTGCCCCGCTGCATCATCTCGGCGATGTGGGCCTCTCCACGCGCGGTCAGGGTAACCACCTGCTCGCGGCCGGACGCCGGGTCCTCCCGCAGCTCGACAAGACCCAGCCGCGGCGCCGCCATGCCGCGGATGGCCTTGGTGATCGCCGCGTTGGAAATCTCGAACCAGCTGCCGAGCGCCTGCGCGATGGCCTTGCGGTTCATCCGGAGCCCGTCGCTGCCTTGCGCGTGGATGAGCCAGAGGATGGCGACCTGGTGGCGGGAGAGTTCGGCGCCGCGCAGCGCGTCCTCCACGCCGATCCCCGCCTGGTAATGAATGGGGTAGTAAAGCTCCAGGAATTGCAGCGCAGCATTCACGGGGGCGCGTGTCGTCATCCGATTTTTCCGATGCGAGTGTCGATCATAGAAACAGTTTTTATATTGAAACTGTTTACTGTGTGAATTATAAAGCGCAAACCCGTTGCCTCCGAGGACCGCGCACCGTGATGACCACCGCCACCGCACCTGACGAGCTCGTCGCCGCGCTGCCGCGACCGGACACCATCGCCAATCCCTACCCGCTTTATGCGCGCCTGCGGCCGCACACCCCGGTGTACGGGTACCGCGATTATCCCCCCGGCACCATCCCGGACCAAGACGCGCCGGTCACCGCGTGGGTGCTGATGAAGTACGACGAAGTGGCGCGCGCGGCGCGCGATCACGACACCTTCTCTTCGCGCGATCCGCTGCAGGAGCAGTCGTCCGCGCCCACCCTGATGCTCGTCAACCATGACAACCCGGCACACGATCGCCTGCGGCGGCTCGTCAACGTGGCGTTCTCGCACAAGCGGATCGCGGAACTCAAACCGTGGATTGCCGCGCGCGTCGGCGAGATGCTGGCGGCGTTGCCGGCCGCGGAAGTGGAAGTGGTCAGTGCGCTGACCTCGGCGATTCCCGCGCGCGTGATGATGCGCCTGCTCGGCTGCCCGGATGCGGACGCGGAACGCTGCCGCGGCTGGGCCACGGCGTTCATGCTGTCCGCGGCGCTCACACCGGCCGAGCGCGAGCACAGCAACCAGTCGATGGTCGCGTACTTTGTCGCGGCGGTCACCGCGCAGAAGCAGGCGATCGACACGGGCGCCGCGCCGCCGCCCGGTCTCATCAGCGCGCTGTTGCTGGCGGAGAGTGAAGGCGAGCGCCTGTCCCTGGACGAGGTGATCCGCTTCTGCGTGACCTTGGTCGTCGCGGGCGCGGAGACCACCACGTTCCTGCTCACCAACCTGCTGTACAACCTGGCGACGATGCCGGAGGTGGCCGCACAGTTGCGGGCGGATCGGTCGCTCCTGCCCGCGTTCATCGACGAGAGCCTGCGGCACACCGGCCCGCCGCAGCGGCTGTTCCGCATCGCCACGCGCGATGTCGACGTGGGCGGCGCGCACATCCGGGCGGGCGATTGGGTGGCGCTGTTCTTCGCCGCCGCCAATCACGATCCGACGGTGTTTCCCGCGCCCGAACGCTTCGATCTCGGCCGGCGGAATCTCAACCTCCAGCTCTCGATGGGCGTGGGGATCCACCACTGCCTGGGATTCGCGCTCGCGAAGTCCGAAGCCGCGGCGCTGGTGGACGCGGTGCTCGATCGCTTCGCGGGGGTCGCAGTCGGCCGCGTGCCCCCGCGGCCGCAGACCAGCAGCCTGCTGACCCACAGTTTCGACGCCCTGACCCTGCGATTCCTGCCGCACACCACCTGAGGAATGCCCATGCCCAGCAATCTCGACGTCACGCAGGCCATCTTCACCGCATTCGGGGCACGGGACATCCCGGGCATCCTGCCGCACCTCGATGACGACATCCTGATCGAGTTCTACGGACCCTCCACGATTCC
>JBFWUN010000149.1:0-2621 GCA_050247235.1 Gammaproteobacteria bacterium | reverse complement strand
CGGATCAGGGGCAAGGCCTGGATCGAAGGCCTCATCGCGCTGCCGCTGGTGCTGCCACCTACCGTCATCGGCTATTACCTGCTGCGCGTGACGGGCAACCAGGCGTCGCTCGGCAGGGCCTACGAAGCGATTGCCGGGCACACGCTCGCGTTCAGCTTCGAAGGCCTGGTTCTCGCGTCGCTGCTCGTCAACATCCCGTTCGCGGTTGCCCCCACGCAGCGCGCGTTCGAAGCGATCACCCAGGACATCCGGGAAGCCGCCCAGTGCTGCGGCATGACGTCGATGCAGGCCTTCTGGCGCATCGAACTGCCGCTCGCGTGGCCGGGCATCCTGTCCGCCGCGGTGCTGACGTTCGCCCACACGCTCGGCGAATTCGGCGTCGTGCTGATGGTGGGCGGCAACATCCCCGGCGAGACCCGGACCCTCGCGATCGCGATCTACGACAAGGTGCAGTCCTTCGAGCACGTGGCCGCGGGCACGATGTCGCTGCTGCTGCTCGTGATCTCGCTGGCGACGATTGCCGTGAGCTACGGCCTCGTCGAACGCCTGATGCGGTCGCGTCGTCTCACGTGAGCCTGCGCGTCGATCTGCAGCACGCGGCGCCGCCGCTGCACTTCGTCGCCGACGTGCCCGCCGGCGGCATCACCGCGCTGGTCGGACCGTCGGGCAGCGGCAAGACTTCCGTGCTGCGCGCGATTGCCGGGCTCATCCGCGCGCGGCACGCGCGCATCAGCCTGGACGGAACCGCGTGGGCGGATTCCACCACGGGCCTGCACCTGCCCACTCGCCGCCGCCCGATCGGGTTCGTGCCCCAGCAGTACGGACTGTTCCCGCACCTGACGGCGCAGCAGAACGTGGAGGCGGCGCTGCTGCACCTGGGCCGCGCGGAACGCCACGCCCGCGCGCGTGAATGCCTGGCGCTCGCCCACGTGGCGGGACTGGAGGGGCGTCTCCCGCACGAACTGTCCGGCGGGCAGCGCCAGCGGGTCGCACTGGCGCGGGCAATCGCGCGCGCCCCGAAGCTGCTGCTGCTCGACGAACCGTTCTCGGGGGTCGATCGCAGCACGCGGAAGCGGCTGTACGTCGAACTGCGGCGTCTGCACGAGCACCTGGGCACCACGGTGCTGCTGGTGACGCACGACCTGGACGAAGCGGCCCAGCTTGCCTCGCAGCTCATCCTGCTGCGCCACGGGCGCAGTCTGCAGGCCGGGCCGATCGCCGACGTGCTGACCCGTCCCCGCAGCGAGGAGGCCGCGCGCCTGCTCGACATCCCGAATATCTTCACGGCAAGCACGTCGTCGGACGCCGCGGGTCGGACCCTGCTGCACTGGGGGCCGTACGCGCTGATGCTCGGCGCGTCGCCGGTGGTCGACGGTCGGGAGATGAAATTCGCGGTACTGCCCCAGGATGTGCTGGTCGTGCACGCGGACAAGCCGCGCGGCGCGCACCTGGAGAATCCCCTCCCCGTGGAAGTGGAGGATCTCGTGACCCTGGGGGCAGAGACGCTCGTGTGGTTCCGGCCGGCCGGCGTCGCCGATCGCCTGCAGGCGCGACTGCCCACCCGCGCAGTGCAGCGCACCGCGCTGACCGTGGGCAAGCACGTCACGGTCTGCCTGCGCAGCGCAGACCTGATTCCACTGGCGGAGTGAGCAGCGTCCGGCACAAACCCCGGCGACAACGGTTGTTCCGCGTTTCGCGCCACCGAGGCCTGGGGCGCGGGAGGCGTGTGCGGCGGGCGCGACCGTCGCGCCGCAGGGATGCGGCGCGCGAGCCTCCAGGGATGGATTCACGGCGTGTCGCGCCCGCCGCACACGCCTCCCGCGCGCGCGCACCATCGTACCGCAAAACGCGGAACGACTGTTTACCCGACGCGTCCTGCGAGGCGCATGAAGCGGCCGCGCGATGCGGCGCGCAGCGCTGCCTCCGGGGTCAGAACGTCGTGGCGATCGACGCTGCCGCGGTCTTTGCCGCGGCGCGCGAGGCCGTGTCCATCTCGGGTCCGAACAAGGTCTTCTCCACGAGCACCGTGGAGACCGCCGTGATCCCCATCGAGCGCAGCCACGCTTCGATGTACGGCCGCTGCTGATCCCACAGCGCGGGGTCGGCGCCGTCGGCGCCGAACGCGACGCCGCGTGCGTAGATCACCGCCGCTTTCACGTGTGGCAGCAGGCCGGCGAGTCCGTTCTCGTCGAACCTGAACAGCAGGTCCTTCTGCGTCACGCAGTCGATCAGCTGCTTCAGCTTGTAAGGGATCCCGTAGTTCCACATCGGGACGGACAGCAGGATCTTGTCGGCCTTCTGGAAGCGCGCGGCGAGTGCGCGGATCTGCGCCCAGGCCTGCTCCTGGCCCGGGGTCAGCGCTTCGCCCGCGAGACCGGCGTACTTCGCGGCGAGCGCGTCGCCGTCGAACTCGGGCAGTGGAGTCGACCAGACATCGAGCGTGTCGAGCGTGTCGTGCGGATGCGCGGCGCGGTAAGCGTCCAGGAACGCGCGGGCGACCTCGATCGAGGCCGAGCGCTGCTTGCGCGGGGAGGATTCGATGTACAGCAGGTGACTCATGTCCACTCCTTGTTGTTGATGTTCGGTCCGGGACCCACCGGCGGCGGCGCGCCGCCACCCGC
>JBFWUN010000148.1:0-2776 GCA_050247235.1 Gammaproteobacteria bacterium | reverse complement strand
GCCGCGCCGCGAGCACGTCGAGCAGCCGTTGCAGTTGCTCGATACGCGGGTTGCGGATCGCGCCGCTGCTGATCTTGCCGAGCCAGCTATACGACACGCGGGCCTCGCGGGCGATCTCGACGCCGTGCCCGTGGTGGACACGCAGGCCGCGCCGGGCAGCGATGACAAGCGGGTGATCTTGTTTTTCCATGCGCGCAGCCTAGCATTTTCTGGCGCGCAAGGGAAGGTGATAAATATTTCCGCGAATCGTAAAAAAATGCTTGACACGGACGTAGCGGAACCCTTACCGTGCCGCTACGGAACCACAGGAAGCGGCAATGGACTACGAAAAATTCCTAGACGACAAGGGCCAGTTAGGCGGCGAGCATGGGTTCACGGCGCCTTACTTGCCTGGCTACCTTTTTGATTTTCAGGCGCACTTGGTCGAGTGGGCGCTGTCGCGCGGTCGTGCGGCGATTTTCGCCGACTGCGGGCTCGGGAAAACCATTATGGAGCTGGTGTGGGCCGAGAACGTCAGGCGCCACACTGGCGGCAATGTGCTGCTTCTGACCCCGCTTGCGGTTACCCATCAAATAGCCGCCGAGGCTGAGCGGTTCGGCATCGATGCGGCTGTTTCGCGCGAAGGCGTTCCGGCTCGCGGGGTGACGGTCACTAACTACGAGCGGCTGCACTACTTCAACCGGGCGGACTTTGCCGGGGTGGTGTGCGACGAGTCCAGCATCCTTAAGAGCTACAGCGGCTCGACGCGATCGGCCATAACCGAGTTCATGCGAAAGACTCCATATAGGCTTCTGTCCACGGCGACGGCCGCGCCGAACGACTTCGTCGAGCTAGGCACGTCGTCGGAAGCGCTAGGCTATCTCGGGCACATGGACATGCTCAATCGTTTTTTCAAAAACGACCTTAACAACAGCGCGACAGGGCGGGCCTACGGAGCCGTTGTTAAGTGGCGCCTCAAGGGCCATGCCGAACTGCCGTTCTGGCGATGGGTTACGTCTTGGGCGCGTGCTTGCCGCAAGCCGTCAGATCTCGGGTTCGATGATTCACGCTTTGTGCTGCCGGCTCTGGCCGAAAAAGAGCACCTCGTTGACGTGTCAACGCTGGCCGACGGAGCATTGTTCGCCTTGCCAGCGGTTGGGCTACAGGAGCAGCGCGATGAGCGTAGAAGGTCGCTAGGCGACCGCTGCGAGCGCGTCGCGGAACTGGTAAACGGCACAGAACAACCGGCGATTGTATGGTGCCAACTGAACGACGAGGCCGACCTTGCGGAAAGGCTTATCCCGGACGCGCGCCAGGTTTCCGGATCAATGACAGACGACGCCAAGGAAGCGACCTTCATTGATTTCTCGGAAGGCCGGCTGCGCGTGCTGATAACCAAGCCGAGTATTGGCGCGTGGGGGCTGAACTTTCAGCACTGCAACCACATGACGTTCTTCCCGTCACATTCCTTTGAGCAGTATTACCAAGGCGTTCGTCGGTGCTGGCGATTTGGGCAGGAACGGCCGGTGACGGTTGACATCGTTACCACCGAGGGCGAGGCCGGCGTTCTGGCTAATTTACAGCACAAGGCGGCGCAGGCCGATGAGATGTTCGCCAATCTTGTCGCGGAAATGAACAGGGCCGCGGGTGTGGCCCGAGAGTCCAAATTCACCAAACAAACGGAGATGCCTTCATGGCTGTGCGCGAGCAACTGATAAGCGAGAAATTCGCCCTTTATAACGGCGACTGCGTCGAGGTCATGAAGGATTTTCCGGACGGGTCTATTCACTTGTCGATCTATTCGCCGCCGTTCGGAGGACTGTACCACTACAGCAGCGACGAGCGCGACCTGTCGAACGCGCCGACGTATGAGCGGTTTTTCGAGCATTACGCTTTCGTTGTGCGCGAGCTGGCGCGTATCACGATGCCCGGCCGAATCACCGCTGTGCATTGTATGGACGTGCCGCGCAGCAACAGCGGAACGGACAGCTACATTGACTTCCCCGGCGACATCATCCGGCTTCACGAGCGCGAAGGCTGGCGATTCACTGGCCGACGGATGATCTGGAAAGAGCCGCTCGCGGTGCGGCTGCGCACTATGCAAAAGAACCTCGCGCACGCCTCGCTTGTGGCCGACTCGATTGACTGCGGCGTAGCGGCCGGCGATCAGTTACTAACGTTCCGCCGAGTCGGCAAAAACCCGGCGCCGGTGGCGCACCCTGTCGGAATGCTTGAATACGCCGGGGACCGTCAGCCTCCGGCCGATGTCCTGAAATACCGCGGATGGACAGGCAAGCAGACCGAAAACCGCTACTCGCACTGGATATGGCGCCAGTACGCGGATTGCATGTGGGACGACATCCGTACCAACCACGTTCTGCCCTACACCGAGGCGCGCGACAGCGAGGACGAAAAACACGTCCATCCGCTACAGCTCGACGTTATCGACCGCTGCGTCCAACTGTTCAGCAACCCCGGCGAGACCGTGTTCACCCCGTTCATGGGCGTCGGGTCCGAGGTATACAGCCCGGTGACGCTTGGCCGGCGCGGGGTAGGCGTCGAACTCAAGCCGAGCTACTACCGGCAAGCTGTGAAGAATGTCGAGATGGCGGTCAAAAACGGCCGCTTTGATTCGGATAATTTTGATCTGTTCGAGTCCGAGTCGGTCGACATGGGATGACCTCATGAAATTACTTCCGCGAATAGTAAAAAAATGCTTGACACGCGCCAAGGCAGCACCCAAGATGGCGCCAGGCGTCGCGGTGACGCCGCAGAACGGAGTAACCATGAACATCTT
>JBFWUN010000147.1:0-2882 GCA_050247235.1 Gammaproteobacteria bacterium | reverse complement strand
AGGCGCGTCTCAAGGACGCGATCGATCGCACCCGGCGCGTGCTCGGCGTGCCGGCCGACTACCGGATCGGCATCGTGCCGGCTTCCGATACCGGCGCGGTGGAGATGGCCTTGTGGAACCTGCTCGGCCCGCGGCCGGTGGATGTCCTTGCGTGGGAGAGCTTTGGCGCCGAATGGGTGACCGACGTCACCGATGCGCTGGGGCTCGCCGACGCCCGCGTGCTCGAGGCGCCCTACGGCGCGCTGCCGGACCTCGCGCAGGTGGACTTCAGTCGCGACGTGGTGTTCGTGTGGAACGGCACGACTTCCGGCGTGAAGGTGCCGAATGGTGACTGGATTCCCGTCACGCGCGCGGGTCTCACGATCTGCGATGCGACCTCGGCGGCGTTCGCGATGCCGCTGCCGTGGGATCGGCTGGATGTTGTCACGTTCTCCTGGCAGAAAGTGCTTGGTGGCGAAGGCGCTCACGGCATGCTGATCCTCGGCCCCCGCGCGGTCGAGCGAATTGCGGAATTCACGCCCGCGCGTCCGTTGCCGAAGATCTTCCGGCTCGCGAAGAAGGGCAGGATTGATGACTCGATCTTCGAAGGTGCGACGATCAACACACCGTCCATGCTGTGCGTCGAGGACTATCTCGACGCGCTGCGCTGGGCCGAGTCGCTCGGTGGACTCGACGCGCTATGCGCCCGGTCCAACCGCAATCTCGCGGTGCTCGATGCGTGGGTCGCGCGCACGGATTGGGTCGAATTTCTCGCCGCGGTGCCGGCGCAACGTTCCAACACGTCCATCTGTCTCAAGATCGTCGCGCCGTGGTTCCGCGCACTGGACGCCAGGCAGCAGGGTGCCGTGGTCGAGCGGATGGCAGCGCTGCTCGATTCCGAACGGGTGGCGTTCGACATCAACGGCTACCGCGCAGCCCCGCCGGGCCTGCGCATCTGGGGCGGCGCAACAGTGGAGTCCGCCGACCTGGAGGCACTGACGCCCTGGCTCGAGTGGGCGTACACCGAGGTCCAGGCGAGAACGGCGGCGGCCTGAGCGCCCCCGCACACGAGGATTCATCCATGTTCAGAGTGTTCGTCGCGGACAAGCTCGCGCCCGAAGGCATTGCCGCGCTCAAGCAGTATCCCGAGATTGCAATCGATTTCACGCCCGGGCTCGAGGTCGACGCGGCGATTCCGCACGCGGCCGAGGCCGACGCGATCATCGTGCGGAGCGAAACCAAGATCCGCGGGAGCCTGCTCGAGGCGGCCGCCCGGCTGCGCGTGGTGGGCCGTGCCGGGATCGGGGTGGACAACATTGATCTCGACACCGCGACCGAACGCGGGATCGTCGTGCTCAACACGCCGGATGCCAACGCCACGACCACCGCCGAACTCGCGATCGCGCACCTGTTCTCGCTGAGCCGGCAGCTGCCGGAAGCGGACCGCTCGGTCCGCGCGGGCGAGTGGGCCAGGTCGCGGTTCATGGGTTCCGAGGTGACCGGCAAGACGCTCGGCATCATCGGCTTCGGCACCATCGGACGGCTCGTTGCCGAACGCGCGCGTGGTCTCCGGATGCGGGTGCTCGGGTTTGATCCGTTCGTGACCCCGGAAACGTTCACCGAACACGGCGTGGAAGGCGTTACCCTGGATGCGCTGCTGCAGCAGGCGGACTACGTCACGCTGCACTGCCCGGTGACCGAGGACACGCGCAACCTGCTGAACGCCGCGCGACTTGCGTCCATGAAGCAGGGTGCGCGGCTCATCAACTGCGCGCGCGGCGGTCTCGTCGACGAGACCGCGCTGCTCGAACTCGTGAACCGGGGCCACCTGGCGGGCGCCGCGCTCGACGTGTTCGCCAAGGAGCCGCCCGGCGATTCCCCGCTGTACGCGCAGCCCAGGATCCAGTTCACGCCGCACCTCGGTGCGTCCACCCAGGAGGCGCAGACAGCAGTGGGTGTCGAGATCGCACACCAGATTGCCGCGTTCCTCCTCCGCGGCGAGGTCCGCAACGCCGTCAACCTGAAGAGCATCGCGCCGGAACGACTCGCCCAGATGGCGCCATCGCTGAGACTCGCGCGACACCTCGGCAAGCTGCTCTCGCTGATGACCGACGGGCCGTTGCAGGAAGTCGAAGTCGGCCTGTTCGGGCGCGCCGCCGAACTGGAGGCGCAGCCGCTCATCTGCGAGGCCATCGCCGGGATCTTCCAGGACCACGTGGCAACCCCGATCAACCGGGTCAACGCACTGCCGCTGGCGCGGCGACATGGCATCAAGGTCAGCGAGTCGAAATCCAGCGAGTCCCGGGATTACCTGTCCGTCGTACGCGTGCGCGGGCGGACTGCGCAAGGCGGGATCTGCGTCGAAGGGACGCTGTTCGACGAACGGCATCCGCGCCTCGTGCGCGTCAACGACTACGAGATCGAGGCGGTGCTCGAAGGACGGCTGCTGATGACGCGCCATGCAGACCGGCCGGGAGTCATCGGCGCGATCGGCGAGATCCTCGGACGCGCGGGGATCAACATCACCCGCATGCAGGTCGGCGCGGCCGAGGGCAAGGAACGCGCGATCGCCGTGCTCGGCGTGTCGGAGGCGGTCGGTGACGATGCGCTTGCCGCGTTGTCGCGGATCGAGGCGATCGACAGAATCCTGCAGGTCAACTTCTAGTCAACGGCGCAGCAGCGCCGGCGCGAGGTTCGCACAGTGTGGTCGGAGTGGAAGTCGCGGCTGGTCGGTGGTTCGCAGCACCCGCTGCGGTGGCTGGGCATGATCTCGGGAGCATACGTGCTGGCGATGCTCCTCGCGATGGCGGTGCTGGATCACGATCCCGACCAGTTCATGGTCCGGGATGTCGCGCTCGAATGGCTGCCGGCGCAGAACCGCGCGCAGGCGCGTGGCGAGATAA
>JBFWUN010000146.1:0-3450 GCA_050247235.1 Gammaproteobacteria bacterium | reverse complement strand
GCCGTCCCACCTGCGCCGCGGCGTCCGCAGGACCGCGCGTTCGTCGGCAACATCGTGGAAGCGATGATCGCCTACGCGCAGGGCGAACTCGGCCCCGTGGACATCAGGCTCAGCGACGCCGACGAATTCGTCGTGATCGGCTCGGATCTGATGATGGCCGCGGTCAAGGCGGCGCGGCACAACGCACTCGCGCCGTTCCTGAAACCCGAGCATCGGGCGATCGGCTCCATCAACTCGCCGATGCAGTGCATGATGAAGGGCATCTGCGCACAGTGCATGTGCCGCCACGTGGACCCCGTCACGGGCAAGGAGAGCTTCGTCTACTCCTGCTACAACCAGGACCAGCCGCTCGACCAGGTCGACTTCCCGCACCTGCGGGGCCGCCTGCGCCAGAACACGGTGCAGGAAAAGATCGGCAACCTGTGGCTGACGGAGGTCGCGCCCGGGCTGTCGGCCTGACGCACAGCGGACGCACCCCGCGCGGCGCCGCGGCGCGCGAGCGCGGTCGCGCCGGAGGAACGGGCCGGCCTCGCAGCGCGAGGCCCCGCCTGTATACTGCGGGGCCGTCACGGAAGCCTCGGGGAACGCCGCACATGAGCAGCATCATCGATCGCCCACCTCCACCGCGCTGTCCCGTCACCGACATCGCACGGCGCTTCGACCCCTTCGACGGGGAACCGGACCGCATCTACCCGGTGCTCGCCGCGGCGCGCGCAAGCGAGCCCGTGTTCTACAGCCCCGAGATCGACTACTGGGTACTGACCCGCTACGACGACGTGAAGGCCGCGCTGGAAGGCGACCCGAGCGTGTTTTCCGCCGCCAACGCGCTGGAGCTCGTCACGCCGCTGTGTCCCGCCGCGCTCGCCATCGCCCAGGAGCACCGGGTCGCGCTGAGCCCGAGCATCGTGGACGAGGATCCGCCGCTCCACACCACGCACCGCCGCTCGATGCACAAGCCGTTCTCGCGCGGCCGCATCATGGCGCTGGAACCGCTCGTGCGCGAACTCGTCACCGCGCGGCTCGATGCCGTCGAGGGACGTGGTGAGATGGATCTCGTCGGCGAAGTGCTGCTGGCGGTGCCCGCGTACGTCCTGTTCGAGCTTTTCGGCGTCCCCCGCTCGGAGCTCGCCAACGTGCGGCAGTTCGTGCAGCGTCTCGCCATCCTGGGCTTCGGCCGGCCGGATGAGCAGACGCAGGTGACGATGACGACCGGGCTCGCGCAGTTTCTCGATTTCTGCCGCGGCCACGTCCGGCGGCTCATCGAGCATCCCGGCGACAATGCCATCAGCGAGTTCATCGCCAATCTCACCGATCCCGCCACCGGTGAACTCCCAGATCCCGAGTATGTCGCGACCGTGACGTTCCAGCTGTTCTTCGCCGGCCACGAGACCACGATCAACGCCACGGCCGGCGGCGTGCGCGCGCTGCTGGAGCATCGCACGCAGTGGGAGGCGCTGTGCGCGGACGCTTCGCTGATCCCGAACGCGGTCGAGGAATGCCTGCGCTACGCGCCGTCCGTCCCGGCATGGCGGCGCGTGCTGCTGAAACCCATGACGATTGGCGGCGTCGAGCTGCCGGCGGGCGCACGCCTGCTGGTCGGCATCGGCTCGGCCAACCGCGATGACGCGCATTTCGAGCACGGCGAACAGTTCGACATCTACCGCGGCAACGCGCGGGAACACCTGGGGTTCGGCTTCGGCCGTCATCACTGCCTCGGACACGAACTGGCGCGCATGGAAATGCGGGTGATCCTGGAGGAACTCACGCACCGTCTGCCCGGACTCGAACTCGTGCCGGGACAGGTGTACCCGTACTCGGCGAACACCTCGCATCGCGGGCCGGAGCACGTGCACGTGCGCTGGCCGGTGACGCGATGAGTGACGCCACCGGCCCCAGCCCGTTCGCCGCGGTCGCGCTGCCCCGCGACGAAGATGCGGGCAGCTGGCTCGCGCCGATCGTCGCGCACCTGCAGTCGGCACACTGGCAGATCGGGGGGCTCAACGCGGAGGCGGCCGCGGCGCGGCGCGACGACTGCCGCAGTCCGATGGTGCTGCATGACCTGATGAGCGGCGAACGTACGAAGATTTCACAGGATCTCGGGCCGGCCGCCACGGGGTGCGCACTGGATACCGGCCAGCTCGCCCGCGCCGGCCAGGCGATCTACCGCGCGATCGACGCGGACGTCGCACTCGTGATCGTCAACAAGTTCGGGGCGCAGGAGGCCGCGGGGGCCGGCCTGCGGGACGAACTGCTCGCGGTCGCGCTCGCCGGGATCCCGCTGCTCACCACGGTGAAGCCGGATCTCGTGAACGACTGGCACGCATTTGCCGGCGATCTCGGCTGTGTGCTCCCGCCGCGACACGAGGACGTGCTCGCGTGGTGCCGGCTCGCCTGCCGCGCCGTGGCCTGACGCCGGGCTGAAACCGCCGTAGCGGCGCGCGGCCGGCGCTCACCGGTTTCACGCGGCGACCTGATTCCCCATTCGAGCAGCCCAGCCGCCCCACGTGCGGGTCAACCCGAAGTTCGTCTCGCGTCAATTACTGATTGCTAATGAGAACGACTCGCATTACGATTCGTGCATGCGTGACAGCGCGCACTGGACGCAGGCGGGCTGCGCCAGGCTGACAAGGACTCACCCGGCCCGGGGTTATGACAGGCACTCGTGAATCGTTGCGACAAACCCTCCGACAGCCCCCCGGCGGAACACCCACCCGCCGCGCCGCCCGCAACGGACCACGAGGTGCCCCTGCGGACGTCGACCGAACTGATGGGCGCGCACAGTGAGATCCGGATCGCCCACGGAGACACCGTCTACCGGTTGCGACGTACCGCGATGGGCAAACTGATCCTGACGAAGTAACGATTGCCGGCGAGAGAACCAATGACCCCTTCCGAGATCGCGGTGCCCACGCTGGGATTCGCGCACTTCCTGGCCCACACCGACGCTGTCGGCATCGGCCTGTTCATCCTGCTGCTCGCGATGTCCGTACTGAGCTGGGCCGTGATCGTCGGACGCATGCGCCGCGGCTTCGCGCAGGGTCACCGCAACCGGCGCTTCCTCGCGGACTTCACGCGGTCACGCGAGTTCGGGCCGCGCCTGCAGGTGGCGGACGCACACGCCGCGCGCGCGCCGCTGGCGCGCATTGCCAAGGCCGGCTTCTCCGCGACGCGGGAACCGGGCGCACCCCTGCACGACGTGCTGCAACACAGCCTCGACAGCGAAGTCGCGCGGCTCGAATCGGGTCAGACGGCGCTCGCGTCGATCGCCTCCAGCGCCCCGTTCGTCGGGCTGTTCGGCACGGTCTGGGGGATCTACCACGCGCTGCTCAAGATCGCGGCGACCGGCCAGACGTCGCTGGACCAGGTGGCGGGCCCGATCGGCGAGGCGCTGATCATGACGGCCTGCGGACTCGCGGTCGCCATTCCGGCCGGCCTCGCGTACAACGCGTT
>JBFWUN010000145.1:0-3602 GCA_050247235.1 Gammaproteobacteria bacterium | reverse complement strand
GGAATACGGCCGGCTGCGCGCGGGCGAGACCGTGGTGATCCGGGCAGCGAGCAGCAGCGTGGGCGTGGCCGCGCTGCAGATGGCGCGCGAGATCGGCGCCACCACGATCGCCGTGACGCGGGACGAATCCAAGCGCGCGTTCATCGCGCAGCAGCACCCCGATCATCTCGTCACCGCCGGGGGCGCCGCGATGGCCGACCAGATCCTCGCGATCACGGGCGGCCAGGGGGCGGACTTCGTGTTCGATCCCGTGGCCGGTCCGGAGCTCGCCGAGCTTGCGCGGGCGACCCGCTACCACGGTCGCCTCTTCGTGTACGGCCGGTTGAGCAGCGAGCCAGCGCCGTTTCCCGTGGCGCTGGGGCTCGCGAAGGGACTCACCATGCGCGGGTACTCGGTGTTCGAGGTGATCAATTTCCCCGAGCTGTTCGCCCGCGGGAAGCGCGAGGTGGCGGCCGGCATCGCCGCCGGACATTACAGGCCGGTGATCGATCGCGTGTTCGACCTGGACAGGATCGTCGACGCGCATCGCCACATGGAATCGAACACCCAGCAGGGCAAGATCATCGTCCAGTGCGCCTGACCCGGCCGTCGCACGTGCCGGTTGGCGGGACACGGGACCATCGGCTATAAGCATGGATGCCGATACGCAGCAGGAGATGACCATGACACGCATCAGCAAGGTGCCGTACGAACAGCTCCCACCGGAGCTGCAGGAGACGGTGCACATGAGTGACGAGGCACTCGGCGGCTCCGAGTGGATCCAGGTGTTTGCGCAGACCCCGGATCTCTACAAGGATTTCGTGCGCTTCTACTACGAACACATCATGGCCGAGGGCGACGGCATCAGCGTGAAGCTGACGGAGCTCGTGCGGCGCAAGGTGGCGCTGATCAACCAGTGCAGCCTGTGACAGAAGGCTTTGTATGCCTCGGCGAGGTGTCAAGGTCTGACGGACGAGATGCTGGCGGCGCTGCCGGCGTTCGAGAAGAGCGATCTCTTCACACCGAAGGAAAAGGCGGCGCTCAAGTTCGCGGAGATGATGGCGGGCAATCATCTCGCGATTGGCGATGACTTCATGAACGAGCTCAAGCAGCACTACAGCGAGCGCGAGATCATGGCGCTCGGCTGGCGCATCGCGATCTTCGTGGGCTACGGGCGGCTGGTGTACGCCACCGGCCTGGAGAGCGTGGGCGCGATGTGCCCGATCGAGTTCAGACCGAAATCCGCGAGCGCGTGACGCGCTGCCCGGCGGCTACTCACCCCGTGAGACCGCCGGGTACCCCCTTGGCCCGGAGAGGGAGCACTTGCGGCGCAACGAATCGGAATTCCTCATGTCCGCACCACACCCCACGCCGCGACTCGACATCGTTTCGGATGTCATCTGTCCCTGGTGCTACGTGGGCAAGCATCGGCTCTCCCGCGCGCTGGCGCAGCTGGGCGAATTTCCGCTGGAGATCCGCTGGCGTCCGTATGAACTGAATCCGGGTATGCCGCGCGAAGGCATGTCCCGCCGCGACTACTGCGAACGCAAGTTCGGATCCTGGGAACACGCGCGGCGGCTGTACGCGCGGGTGGAAGCCGCGGCCGCGGAGGACGGGCTGCCGCTGCACGTGGACCGCATCGCCCGCACACCGAACACGCGCCGCGCGCATCGCCTGATCGAACACGCCGCGTCGCAGGGGCTCCAGGACGCCCTGGTCGATGCACTGTTCCAGGCGTACTTCGTGGATGGCCGGGATGTGGGCGATACCGCCACGCTGCAGGCCATTGGCGTGGCCGTTGGCCTGGACCCCGCAGGCGTGGCAGCCGTGCTGGCGGACGATGCGCAAGACACCGCGATCGAGGCCGCCGAGCAGTCTGCCCGCGAAGCCGGGGTGGACGGCGTGCCGGCCTTCTTATACAACGGCCGCCTGCTCTTCTCCGGTGCCCAGAGTGCGGACACGATCGCACTGCTGCTGACACGCGCCCGGACCCGCGGACTGTGAGCGGCACCCTGCCCCGCGTGCCCGAACCCGCACCGGCCAACGACTGGCTGGGACCCCACGTGGAACTGCTGTGCGAGTCCTACGCACGCCTCACCGGCCGCGTGCTGCTGCCGGCCGAAGCCACCGGCACGCGCGGGCAAGCTGCCTGGGAAGCCCCGTTCGCCCTGCTGTCCCACGGCACGGAAGCGGATCCGCTGTTCAATTACGGCAACCGCACGGCGCTGCGCCTGTTCGAACTGGACTGGGCGAGTTTCGTACAGCTGCCCTCGCGCGAATCCGCCGAGGCCGTCAAGCAGGAGGAGCGTGCGCGGCTGATGCAGCGCGTGCTGGAGACGGGCTACCTGGATGGTTACAGCGGCGTGCGGATCGCGGCGAGCGGGCGGCGGTTTGTGATTGAACGGGCCACAGTGTGGAACGTGATTGATGCGGAGGGGCGTTTGTGGGGGCAGGCGGCGACGTTTGGGGAGTGGCGGGAGGTGGGTTGACGTTGAGCTGAAGGTCGGGCATGGGACTGCAAGTGGTCCGTCGACGCCGTCGAACCTGCGCTGGCCCACACCGAACAGAACAAGGTCGAGGGCGCTTACGACCGCGGGGATCGACTCGAGGAGCGGACGCGTATGATGCAGTAGTGGGCCGATTAGCTGGACACGGTCCCCAAGTCAGCGGAGACGACGGAATCGAAGAGCAAAGGTGCCGCGTGATCAACCGCTGCCAGAAATTCTGCCGGTTGGAAACCACGACACAGGTTGCATTGGTTTTCTGCAGCCATCGTCAGCGATATCAATACCATCCCCACAAGTGAGATCGCGATGGCACAGGAGACCGACGATGAGACGACTCATTACCGACAAGCAACTCAAGGAGAAACTGGGCGGCTGCTCTGAAATGACGATCTGGCGGCTGCGGCGCGACGGCAAGCTCCCGAAGCCCAGATAACTGGGGAGCCCAAACGTGACACTCGAGGAAGAGGCGGACAAGGCAATTGCAGAACTTATCGGCTTGTAGCTAGCTCCGCTTCCGACAAGGTTTACACGGAGCTCTTGAATGTCGACCGCTTACCGCAATCAGAAGTGTCAACGGCTGACAAACGCCATTAGAGCCGCGTCAGCTTTTCCGCAGGAGACCCACAAATCAGGGACTGAATGACAAAGGCATTGCAGATGGGAAAGAAGTACGTTTCCGTCTTCGCCTTCAAACTCTCCAAAAGCGAGCTCAGTCAACCATTCCCCGGCAAAGTCTCTCCAGTCACTGAGTTCCGCCCGGCTTGCAGCGGCTACAAGGCAAACCCTCATGTCCTCTTCGATTGAAAAACGAAATTGGGGGTCACGCCTGTACATACGCATGAGGATACGCAATTCGTCTGCGAGTGCAGCGTTCCTGGCAACGGCGGCCACCGTCGCCAGGCCATTCACGATTCCGAGAATCTGCGATTTGTCTTCAACAATTGCAAGCCTATGGTTGCCTAGTTTCAAGGCCTTTGCCGCCAGATCTGCCTGGCCTGCATCAACGCGGAAAATCATCGCGGAGTTTATAAGGGCGATAAATGCAGATGGTCCCAACTCGTTTTCGAGCTGCGCCTCAATTGCTTCCGAAAGTGCGTATTCCGGCGAAGCCGGTAA
>JBFWUN010000144.1:0-3702 GCA_050247235.1 Gammaproteobacteria bacterium | reverse complement strand
CGTATGCTTCACGGCTCCTCGTGGGCACCGGCAAGTACCGGGACTTTGCGCAGACGCGCGCCGCAATCGAGGCGAGCGGCGCCCGGATCGTCACCTTCGCAATCCGCCGCACCAATCTCGGCCAGCAGGGAGACGCGCCGAACCTGCTGGATTACGTACCGCAGGATCGCTTCACCCTCCTGCCGAACACGGCGGGCTGTTACGACGCCGAGACGGCGGTACGGACCTGCCGGCTCGCCCGCGAGCTGCTCGACGGCCACGAGCTCGTCAAGCTCGAGGTCCTCGGTGACCAGAAAACCCTCTACCCCAACATGGTGGAGACGTTGCGCGCTGCCGAGACCCTCTGCAAGGAGGGATTCAAAGTCATGGTCTACACGACGGACGATCCCATCGCGGCGCGCCGTCTCGAGGAAATCGGCTGCGTCGCGATCATGCCGCTCGCGGCACCCATCGGCTCCGGTCTGGGCATACAGAACCGCTACACGATTCGCGAGATCGTCGAAAGCATCGGCGTTCCCGTGATCGTCGATGCGGGGGTCGGCACCGCGTCGGACGCCAGCATCGCGATGGAACTGGGCTGCGACGCGGTCCTGATGAATACGGCGATCGCCGAGGCGCGCGAGCCGATCCTGATGGCCGAGGCGATGAAGCATGCCGTGATTGCCGGCCGCCTCGCGTATCGCGCGGGGCGGATGCCGCGCCGCACGCACGCGTCGGCCTCATCACCGCTCGACGGCCGTTTCTTCAGCTGACCCGGGTGTCCGAGCCCACTCCGCCGCATTACCGCGGCATCCGCAGTTTCGTACTGCGTGAAGGCCGCATGACAGCGTCGCAGCAGCGCGCGCTCGCCACGCTCCTCCCGCGATACGCCTTGCCCTCTGAAGGCACGCTCGACCTGCGCGGATCCTTTGATCGCATCGCGCCCGTCTGCCTGGAAATCGGCACCGGCAACGGCGACAACCTGCTGGCCTGCGCGACCGCGCACCCGGAAACCGATTACATCGCGGCCGAAGTGCATCGCCCCGGCATCGGCCACCTGCTCAATGGAATCGGGCGGGCGTGCCTGCGCAACGTGCGGGTATGGCCCGGTGACGTGCAGGATCTCCTCGCCCGGCTGCCGGCCGAATCGCTCGATATGATTTACGTGTTCTTCCCCGATCCGTGGCCGAAGGCCCGGCATCACAAGCGACGCCTGCTGCGGGGCAGTACGTGGGGCGGGATGCACCGCTGCCTTGCGCGCCACGGCCGACTCTACGTGGCGACGGACTGGGCGGATTACGCCGAAGACATTGCCGCCGAGCTCCGGGAATTGTCGGGTTGGCGCAATCTCGCAGGCCGCGGTGTGCTGGCGCCGCGCCCGTGTCAGCGCATTCTCACGCGTTTCGAGTCCCGCGCGCTGGCGGCCGGCCGCGCGGTACATGATTTCATCCTCGCGCGCCGCGACTGATCCATCCCTGTCGGCTTCCGGGCGGCGCGCGGCAGACAGCCAGGGGTACCTTCAGCTGCAATACATGCCGGCGTGACGCCGAGCGAGCCAGGGGATCAGCTCCGCGAGACTGTCGATACTGGCGAAATTCCCGAATTGCTTGCTCTCGCCGCGACTGCTCGGCGTGCGCACGCCGAACACGTGGCGCACCCCGCAGCGGCGCGCTGTGTCCAGCACCGCCTGGTTGTCGTCCACGAAGATCGCTGCTTCCGGTGCCACCGCGTGCTGCGCCGACAGTCGTCGCCAGAAAGCCGGTTCTTCTTTCGCGGCACCGAGCGTGTGCGCGCTGACCAGGGCGGCGAAGTAACCGCCCAGCCCCGTGCGGACCATCTTGCGCGCGAGGCTCGCCGGATGCGCGTTGGTGGCAAGCACGGCGCGAACGCGCTTCTCGCGCAGGAAGTCGAGGAACTCGCGCGTGCCTGTGCGTACATCGATGAAATGCGCCATCTCAACCTCGAGGTCGTGCACGGATATCCCGAACTCGCGCTCCCAGTGGTCGAGGCAATACCAGGGCAGCGTCCCCCGCGCGCTGCCGAGTTTTTCCGCGACGCGCGCACGCGCAGTGTCGAGGGCACATCGGTCCCGTGCGGCGAGTGCCGCGGGCAGCGCGTGGTTCCAGACCTGGTCGTCGAAATTCAGATCGAGGAGCGTGCCGTCCATGTCGAGGACAACGGTGTCACAAGGGGCGCTGGTCATGAACCAAGGATGGCAGAATCAAGTCGCGTGATGAAAGTTGTCGCCATCGGCGCGCCGCCGTCCGGGCGGAGGTTTCAGGGTTGCCCGTGGTTGTGCGCCGGCGCCTTGACGGCACCGGCATGTTTTTCCCGGAACGCGGCCACCTGCTGTTCGGCGCGGGCGCGGTCCTCGCCGGACAGTTCATCCTGAACGACATTGAGGTACTGCGCGGCGAGCGACTCACCGTTTGCTGCCGCCAACGTGAACCAGACCGTCGCTTCGACGGGATCCGGGGTCACCCCGAGGCCGCGCGCGTAGAGGCTGCCGAGGTTGAGTTGCGCGGGGCCGAAGCCGAGCCGGCTCGCCTGCTGAAGCCAGAAGCGCCCCTCCTCGAGATCCCGGGCAACGCCGCGCCCGGCCACGTACATCATGCCGAGTTCGAACTGCGCTTCGGGGCTGCCGCCTTCCGCCAATGGTTTCAGGATCGCGAGTGCCGCGTCACCCCGCCGCGGATCGTCCGCGTGCGCCAGGTGGATTCGGCTGAGCAGGATCGCGAGGGGTTCGCTCGTGTGCCGATGTTTCTCGAGATAGGTGACGGCCTGCTGTTCGTCCCGGGCGCCGCCCTCCCCTGCAACCTGCATGACCGCGAGGTTGTAGACGGCACTCGGCAGGCCCTGGTCGGCTGCGCGGGTGAACCAGCGGCGGGCGACTGCGGCGTCGCGCGCGACGCCTTCACCCCGGTAGTGCAGCAGCCCGGTGAAGAACTGCGCCTCCCGGTCGCCATCTTCCGCGGCGGCCGTCAGCCAGCGGGCGGCTTCGACCGGGTCTGGCGTCATGCCGTACCCGCGCAGGTACATCATCCCCAGGTTGTGCTTGGCGCCCGGCAGACCCTGGGCCGCCGCCTGTTCGAACCAGACGCGCGCAGAACCGAAATCGCGCGGTGTCCCCCGGCCCTTGAGATAGAGCACGCCGAGATTGTTCTGGGCCACGGGGTCGCCCCGTTCGGCACGTGCGGCGAAAGCCCGGTACGCGGCCGCATAATCCCCCCGGGCAAGCGCCGCGCCCGCATCGTTGTACCCGCTGACCGGAACTGTCCCGGCCAGCCAGACGAGGACCGCGCAGAAGATGCGATCAAAACCAGCCAGTGGCAAAAGGTTGAGGGGATTTTTTCTCATGCTTGCCCGCTGGTCGACTCCTACCATGCCTCGGGTAGCGATAGCGTTACGCAACCCATTGCGTCCCCGCCCGAGCCCTTCGGGCGGGTTCTTTGAGAACCCGCCTCACGCGCCCGCCGCCACCCGCCAGACGCACGTTGTCGCATGCGGCGTCCAGCCTGCGACCATGGTCATTCCGGGCGTCGTATTCACTGCGAAACGGTCCGCGCCGCGCCGCGTCCGCGACATCGGACTGGCCATCATCGGTGCTGGTTTTTTCCGGGTGGACAGGCTTTTGGGCCGAGACTAACATCGGGCTTCCCAATACACGCGGCGGTCCGGCCGGACCCTCACGGTGAACTATTATCGGCTGCCTCGAAGCCCGTG
>JBFWUN010000143.1:0-3949 GCA_050247235.1 Gammaproteobacteria bacterium | reverse complement strand
ACGCCGCGCGCGACGAACGCCGCCGGCAGGGTGCGCATGTTCGCGGGCTCGCAGAGCTCCACCACGCCGATTGCCCCGAGTGTCCGCACGTCCGCCACCGCCCGCATGCCGGTGCACGGGGCGAGGCCGCGTCGCAGCCCGGTCTCGATGCGTGCCACCTGTGCTGACCAGTCGCCGCGCTGAAGGAGATCGAGACTCGCGTGGGCGACCGCGCACGCCAGTGGATTGCCCATGAACGTCGGACCGTGCATGAACACGCCCGGCGGTACAGCGGCGATGGTCTCCGCAACGACGCGCGTTGCGAGCGTCGCGGCGAGCGTCATCGTGCCCCCGGTCAGCGCCTTGCCGAGGCACAGGATGTCAGGGGTGATGCCGGCGTACTCGCACGCGAACAGGCGACCGGTGCGTCCGAACCCAGTCGCAATCTCGTCCGCGATCAGCAGCAGCCCATGGTGGTCGCAGATCTCGCGCACGCGCCGCAGGTACGTGGGGTGGTAGAACCACATGCCGCCGGCGCCCTGCACGATAGGTTCCAGGATCACGGCCGCCAGTTCGCCCGCATGGGCGTCGGCGAGCGCTGCCAGCGCATCGATGTCCTGTTCGTCCCACGTGGCATCGAAGCGGCACGCCGGGCGTGGCGCGAACAGGTGCGGCGCGAGTGCGCCGGCGAACAGCGTGTGCATGCCGGTGACCGGATCGCAGACCCCCATCGCGCCGAACGTATCGCCGTGATAGCCGCCGCGGATGGTCAGCAGGCGTTGGCGGGAGGTGCCCCGCGCATGCCAGTACTGCAGTGCCATCTTGATCGCGACTTCCACCGCCACCGAACCGCTGTCAGCCAGAAAGACCGTGTCCAGTCCCGGGGGAGTGATTGCCACCAGTCGTTCGGCGAGGCTGACGGCAGGCTCGTGCGTGAGGCCGCCGAACATCACGTGCGACATCCGCCCCAGCTGCGCGGTTGCGGCCGCGGTGAGGGCGTCGACCTGGTAGCCGTGAATGGCCGACCACCACGACGACATGCCGTCGATCAGCGTACGTCCGTCGTCGAGGTGCAGCCGCACCCCGGCGGCGGAGACCACGCCAAACAGCGGCAGGTCCGCGCCGACCGCGCTGTAGGGATGCCACACATGCCGGCGATCGCGCGCGACCAGCGCGCTGTGCGCCGGCGCACGGTCAGGCGGCACCTCCGCCATCATTCAGCCGCGCGGCACGGCATGGACGCGCCAGCGGACGCCGCCGGGCGGCGTGAAGACGCGGACAGCCCCGTCCGGCGTCGCCAGGTCGGGCGGAGATTCAGGATCGCCCGGGACGAGTTCCAGGTGTCCTTCGTTCAAGGGGAGCCCATAAAAGGCGGGGCCGAATTCCGCGGCGAAGGCCTCCAGTCGAGACAGGCAGCCGGCCTGGGCGAAGACTTCCGCATAGCACGCGAGCGCGGTCGGGGCGTTGAACACGCCGGCACAACCGCAATCGTGTTCCTTCAGGCTGCGCAGGTGCGGCGCGGAATCGGTGCCGAGGAAGAAGCGCGGGTTGCCGGACGTCGCGGCCGCGCAGAGCGCGCGCCGATGCCGTTCCCGCTTGGCGACGGGCAGGCAGTACGCGTGAGGGCGGATCCCGCGATCGAACATCGCATTGCGGTTGATCAGCAGGTGGTGCGGCGTCAGCGTCGCCGCCGTCGGCCCGTCCGCCTCGCACACGAAAGCGACTCCTTCGGCTGTCGTGAGGTGCTCGAAGACGAGCTTCAACGCCGGGAAGTCGCGGCGCAGCGGCGCGAGGACACGATCGATGAACACGGCTTCGCGATCGAAGACATCCACCTCCGGGTCGACCACTTCGCCATGCACGAGCAGCGGCATGCCGGCGCGTTCCATCGCGGCCAGCGCCGGGCGGATGCGCGCGACGTCCGTCACGCCGGCATCGGAATGGGTGGTCGCGCCGGCGGGGTAGAGCTTGGCGGCGGTGAATACTCCCGCGTCGAACCCGTCGATCAGGTCGCGGACGTCGATCGTGTCGGTCAGGTAGCAGGTCATCAGCGGCGTGAATCCCGCGCCTGGGGGGCAGGCCGCGAGGATGCGCGCCCGGTACGCGCGCGCGGCCGCGCTGGTCGTCACCGGGGGGGTGAGGTTGGGCATCACGATAGCGCGACCGAAGCAGTGCGCTGTCGCGGGCAGCACGGCGGCGAGCATATCCCCGTCGCGCAGGTGCAGGTGCCAGTCGTCGGGACGGCGGATCCGGAACGGCAAGTTGGACATGGCGCGACTCTACCACGCGCCCGTGGACCCCGGCATGGTTGCACGAGGCGCGCACGGTGAGGCTCAATACGCGGGATTTGCCGGCGCGGGACCCGTGCGCGCACGCCCGCCAAACGCCCTTGGAGAGGATCACCCATGCTTGGACTGATGATGGACTTGCCGTTGACCCTGACCACGTTCATGCGTCACGGCGAACGCAACCACGGCGGGCAGGAGATCGTGTCGGTCACGCACGATCATCCGCGACACCGCTACACCTACCGGGATTGCTTTGCGCGCGTGCGGCGGCTCGCCCGCGCGATCGACCGGCTGGGCGCAGGCGCGTCAGCCCGCATCGCCACGTTGGCGTGGAACGATTTCAGGCATCTCGAACTCTACTACGCGATCTCCTGCAGCGGACGCGTGTGCCACACGATCAATCCGCGGCTGTTCGAGGACCAGATCACCTACATCGTGAACCACGCCGAAGACGAGTGGATCTTCGTCGATCCGGCGTTCGTGCCGCGCCTGGAGCAGATCGCGGCGTCCTGTCCGGCCGTCAAGGGCTACGTAGTGCTGGCGGACGCGGCGCATATGCCGAAGACCAGCCTGCCGAACGTGCTCTGTTACGAAACGCTCGTGATGGCGGAACCGGATACCTACGAATGGCCGAGCCTCGATGAACGTCGGGCGAGCGGTCTGTGCTACACCTCGGGCACCACCGGCAACCCGAAGGGAGTGCTCTATGATCACCGGTCCGCCTGCCTGATGGCGTATGCCAGCGCGCTGCCGGATTCGTGCGGATTATCCGCGGTCGACGGCGTACTGCCCATCGTGCCGATGTTTCACGTCAATGCCTGGGGCCTGCCGTTCTCGGCGGTGATGGTGGGCGCCAAGATCGTGTTTCCCGGGCCCGCGCTCAGCAATCCGGGACTCCTGACCGACCTCATCACCCAGGAGGGTGTCACCCTCTCGGCAGGGGTGCCGACGGTCTGCCTGCCACTGCTCGCGCATGCGCGCGAGACGGGGCGCGGACTTGCCCCGCTGAACCGCATGGTGATCGGGGGTTCCGCCTGTCCGTTGTCGATGATGGAGGAGTTCCGTGATCGCCACGGCGTCCGCGTGATCCACGCGTGGGGCATGACCGAGATGAGCCCGTTGGGCACGATCAACGCGCCGACGCCCCAGACCCGCGATCTGCAGGGCGTGGCGGCGGCGGACCAGATGTGCAGCCAGGGCCGCGCGATTCCCGGCGTGGAACTCAAGATTACCGACGACGAGGATCGCGAACTGCCGTGGGACGGCCGCGCCACCGGTGCGCTGAAGGTGCGCGGCTGGTGGGTGTGCCGCGATTACTTTCGCCTGGAAGGCGCGGGTGGCGCGCATGCGGACGGGTGGTTCACCACCGGTGACGTGGCGAGCATCGATCAGAACGGGTTCATGCGCATCACGGACCGCGCGAAGGACGTGATCAAGTCCGGCGGTGAATGGATCAGCTCGATCGACCTGGAGAACACTGCGATGGGGCATCCGGCCGTGGCCGAAGCGGCGGTGATCGGGGTGGCGCATCCCAAGTGGCAGGAAAGACCGTTGCTCGTGGTGGTCCGCAAGCCGGGTGTCGATGTGCAGCCGCGGGAGATCCTCGAGTGGTTTGACGGAAGAGTCGCCAGGTGGTGGATTCCGGAAGATGTCGTATTCGTTGCGTCGCTTCCGCACACCGC
>JBFWUN010000142.1:0-4007 GCA_050247235.1 Gammaproteobacteria bacterium | reverse complement strand
ATGATTTCAACCCCAACCGGAGGATTCATCGTTCCGATGAACAAGAAGCTCGTGCTCCTAGCGCTGTGCTGCCCGCTCGCGGGCGCGCCGGCCGAGGAAGGTGGCGTCGGTCTCGATACCGACCAGAAGAAAATCAGTTACGCGATCGGGATGAGCACCGCGCAGAGTATCGTGCGCCAGGGCGTCGAGATCGACGTCAACGCGTTCATGGTCGGTGTGCGCGACGCCCTCGGCGGCGCACCACCGCGCCTGACCCAGGAAGAATTCCAGGCAGCGTTGTCGAACGCCACCAGTTCCGTGAACAACTCGCTCAAGGAACGGGCGCGCAAGAATCTGGAAGCCGGCCAGGCCTACATGAAAGAGAACAAGGGCAAGGACGGCGTCATCGAGCTGTCGAACGGCATCCAGTACAAGGAACTGCGCAAAGGCGCCGGTGCGCATCCCAAGCGCGACGATACCGTGGTGGTGCACTACGAAGGGCGGCTCGTCGACGGCTCCGTGTTCGACAGCTCGAAGGAGCGTGGAGAGCCGGCGACATTCCCCGTCAACGGCGTCATCCAGGGGTGGCAGGAAGTGCTGCCGCTGATGGCCGCGGGGGCGCGCTGGGAGGTCGTCATCCCCCCCAAGTTCGCGTACGGGGTGCGGGGCGCCGGCGCCGGGATCGGTCCCAATGAGACACTGGTGTTCGAAATCGAGCTGCTAGAGGTCAAGAAGTAGCACGTGGCAAGGGCCGCTCGGGCGTGTGCTCGGCGGTCAGTTGCGACGGCGCGGGCGGGGACCCCCTTCGGCGGCCTGCCGCCGCGCCTCCAGCGGTAACGCATCCGCGCGCGCGCGCAGTGGCACGCCCAGCAGTGCACCGCGCCAGCCGGTGAGCATGCGCGCCGGCGGCTCCCCCAGCAGAAGCGCCTCGAGATCCCGGCGGCTGGCGAGCAACCCGGGTGCAACATTATTCTCGGCGGCGATCCGTCTGACGTCCGCCTGGAGTTCCCCGAGCAACCGGTTGCCCTCCGAGGTCAGTCGCCATTGGGGCGGGGCGTCCTCCGCATTCGCGGTGCCATGCACGTGCAGCAGTTCCGACCCGTGACGGCGCACGGTGGCGGGCGCGATCCCCGGGAGTGCCCCCAGCGAGTGCATGTCCAACGATGCAAGTGCCGCGACGGCAAGCAGCACCTCGTCCTTCAGCAACCAGCCGCGGGGGAGATCCTCCTGCTGCGCAGTGTGCTCGCGCCAGCGGGCGAGCGCCTTGCCGCGTGCCAGTGCGAGCGGCCCCGGCAGCCCGCCGAGCCCGCGCAGTCGGCGCCACGCCTGCTCCGGATCCTCCGCCGCGACCATTGCCCCATCGAGCGCCGCGGTCTCTTCCCACAGCCAGGCGAGTTTGCCCGTCTCGGCGAGCGTCGAACGCAGCGCCGCGTAGAGACGGCCGAGGTACCTGACATCATCCTGGGCATACAGCAACTGGGCGTCGCTCAGCGGCCGCCGCGACCAGTCCGTGCGCGTCTGGGACTTGTCCAGGGAAACGTCGCAGAAATGGGCGACGAGCCACGCGTAGGACACCTGTTCGGGGTGACCGATCAGCGTCGCCGCGGTCTGGGTGTCGAACAGCCCGTCGCGAAGTGCGATCCCGCCACGTTGCAACGCCTCGAGGTCCTGTCGCGCCGCGTGCAGGATCTTGACCCGGTGCGGCTCCGCGAGGAACTCGTGCACCGGCGACAGGTCGGAAAGCGCAAGGGGGTCGATCACGAAATCGGCATCGCCGCCCGCGAGCTGCAGCAGGCAGAGCTTCGGGTAGTAGGTCCGTTCGCGCAGGAACTCGGTGTCGACCGCGATCCACTCGGCCCCGGCGAGCGCGGCGAGGGCACGGTCCAGCCCGGCGGGCGTGTCGATCAACGTGGGGGGCATGCGGACTGCCGGTCCCGAAAGGTTGCTCGTACCTTCGAAACGGCTTGAACGGAGTACGACATCGAGGCGCTTTTTCTCATTTTTCCCCGGCACCCGGCCGATACAGATACGCTACACTACACCCGATCGTGACCTGCATGGTCACATCCCCGCGCCGGCCGGTCCGCCGGTCCTGACGCTGCGAGACTTATGAGCAAGCTCATCAACGGCGCGATCCTCCTCCTCTCCTTCGTCCTGAGCAGTGGCGCGTCCGCGCTCGCGCCCACCGTTCCGGTCGACGAACTGGTGCCGCAGCCGGAACACCGGCGCGCCACGCGGCTCATCACGCACTTCATCGCGAACTATCACTACAAGAAGGCGACCCTCGACGACGCGCTGTCGGAAGTGATCTTCGAGAATTATCTCAAGGCACTCGACCCTACCCGGAGCTATCTCCTGCAGACCGACGTCGATGATTTCTCGGCCAACGCCCGGGAGTTCGACGACGACCTGCGCAATTCAGACCTGCATGCCGTGTACGAAATTTTCGTCCGTTACCGTCAGCGTGTCGAACAGCGTATCGCCCACGCCGTGAGCCTGCTCGACAAGCCGATGGATTTCAGTGTCGACGAGTCGTTCGATTTCGATCGTGAAGACGCCCCATGGCCGCAGAACGAGAACGAGCTGAACGAACTCTGGCGCAAGCGGGTCAAGAACGACTGGCTGTCGCTGCGCCTGTCCGGCAAGCAGGACAAGGATATTGCCGACACCTTGCGCAAGCGTTACCAGGGGCTGGTGCGGCAGACTGCCCAGTTCAACAGCGAAGACGTCTACCAGACGTTCATCAACGCGTATACGACCGCGATTGATCCGCACACAGCGTACTTCTCGCCGCGCACGTCGGAGAACTTCAAGATCCGGATGAGCCTGTCGCTCGAAGGGATCGGCGCCGTGCTCCAGAGCGACAACGAATACACCCTGGTGCGGGAAGTGGTGCCGGGCGGGCCCGCCAGCAAGAGCGGCAAGCTGCGTGCGAACGATCGGATCGTCGGCATCGGCCAGGGCGCCAAAGGCGAACTGGTTGACGTGATCGGATGGCGCCTCGATGACGTGGTGGACCTGATTCGCGGCCCCAAGGGATCCGTCGTGACCTTGCAGGTGCTGCCCAAGGGGGCGAGCCCGGATGCCACCACGCGCCTGATCCAGCTGACGCGCAACACGATACAGCTGGACGAACAGGCGGCTCAACGCAAGGTGCTGGAAGTACCGAGCGGTGATGCCAGGATCCGGATCGGCGTCATCGAGATCCCGACCTTCTACATGGACTTCGAAGCCCGCATGCGAGGCGACGAGAACTATCGCAGCACCACCCGCGACGTGCGCCGCCTGATCGGAGAACTCCAGGGTGAGAAAGTTGCCGGCATCGTCATCGATCTGCGCGGCAACGGCGGCGGCTCGCTGTCGGAAGCGACCGAGCTGACGGGGCTGTTCATCGACACCGGCCCGGTCGTGCAGGTCCGCAATTCGCAGGGGCGTGTCCAGCTCGAACGCGACACGGACTCGGGCGTCGCCTACGACGGCCCGCTGACGGTGCTCGTGGACCGCAACAGTGCCTCCGCGTCCGAGATCTTCGCGGCGGCGATCCAGGACTATCGCCGCGGGCTTGTGCTGGGTGAGCCGACGTTCGGCAAGGGTACGGTGCAGAACCTGGTGGATCTGAACCGGTTCGACGAGGAAGCCAACGGCAAGCTCGGCCAGCTGAAGGCGACGATCGCGCAGTTCTTCCGCGTCGAAGGCGACAGCACCCAGCATCGCGGCGTACTCCCCGATATCAACTTCCCGAGCGGCTTCAGTGCCGAGGAACAGGGTGAACGCGCGCTGGACCACGCGTTGCCGTTCGCGCACATCGCCGCCGTTCGCTATACCCCCGCGCCGACGCTCGTGCCGGACGTCCAGAAGCTGCGCGAGCTGCACGCCACGCGCGTCGCCAAGGACGCGGCCTACCAGGCGCTGCTCGCCCAGGAACGCGCGGTCCAGGATGCGGCCGACACGACCGTCGTGTCGCTGCTGGAGAGCAAGCGCAAAGCGGAACACGACAAGGCCCGTCGCGAGCAGAACGCGCGCGAGAA
>JBFWUN010000141.1:0-4008 GCA_050247235.1 Gammaproteobacteria bacterium | reverse complement strand
GCTTGCGCCGATGAGATCGGCAACGCCTTCGGCCTGCAGCAGGTCCAGCTTGCCGTTGAGAAATGCGCGCTCCGTGAACTCGCCGGGCCGCGCCGGCGCGGCGCCGGCCGCGAAGCACGCATCGAGCAACTCCGCCAGAATCGCCGGGCCGCCGTGCGCATGGAATTCGGCCATGTCTTCTCCGGTGTAGGACCGCGGGGCGGGAAAGTACAGCACAAGGCCGCGGTCGATGACGGTCCCCGCGGCGTCGGTGAAATCGCGCAGGGTGGCGACACGCGGCACAGGAAGGCGGCCCGCGACGCGCGCGGTCACCGCCGCGGCGCCTGGTCCAGTGACGCGCACGATGCCGATCGCGCCCGCACCGGCGGGGGTCGCGACCGCCGCGATCGTCGTCGCCATGCGGAGCGGGGCGCTACGGCGCGCGCTCCGCCGCGCGCGTGATGAACCACTGCTGTCCGATCGACAGGCAGTTGTTCACGAACCAGTACAGCACCAGGCCGGACGGGAAGAACGCGAAGAAGATCCCGAACGCGAACGGCATGATCTGCATGACGCGTGCCTGGATCGGATCGACCGGCGCCGGGTTCAGCTTGGACTGCAGCCACATGCTGATCGTCATCAGCACCGGCAGCACGAACCATGGGTCCTTGATGGAGAGATCGCGTATCCAGAGGATCCAGGGCGCCTGCCGCAGTTCGACGCTCTCCAGGATTACCCAGTACAGCGCGATGAACACGGGGATCTGGATCAGGATGGGCAGACACCCGCCAAGCGGGTTGATTTTTTCCTTCTTGTAGAGGTCCATCATCGCCTGGTTCAGCGCGGCGCGATCGTTCTGGTAGCGCTCGCGGAGCGCGACGAGTCGCGGCTGGATCTTCCGCATCCCGGCCATCGAGCGATATCCCGCCGCGGACAATGGAAAGAACACCAGCTTGACGATGCAGGTCAGGAGGATGATCGCCCAACCCCAGTTGCCGGTGAGCGCATGCATCTGGACCATCGTCCAGAACAGGATCTTGCCGATGAACCACAGCACGCCGTAATCGACGGTGAGTTCGAGTCCCGGCGCCACGCGTTCGAGCACGTTCTGCAGTTTGGGCCCGATATAGAGCCTGCTCCGGACGTTGTCGCGATCACCCGGCGCCACCGTCCGTACGGGGCCGTAATAGCCGACCGCGTAGTTCTGCTCGCCGATGATCGTGGAGTAGAAATGCTGAGTTTCTCCCGGCGTGGGCACGATGGCCGAGACGAAGTAATGTTCCAGGATTGCCGCCCAGCCATCCTTGACGTCGGCGCCGAGCGGCTCCTCGACCAGGTCGTCGAACGAGTGCTTCTCGTAACGCTTTTCCGGAGTGGACAGTGCGGCGCCGGTGAACGTTTGAATGAAGTACTGGCGCTGCTCCTGGTTCATGCGCTGCAGCTGGTCGTAGTGGTTGTAGGACCACGGCGCAGCGCCGGCATTCTCGATGGAGTAAGCCACGTCGATTTCATAGCTGCCACGGGCGAGACGATAGGTTTTCGTCACGCGGACACCCGCGGGCGACTGCCACGCGAGATCGACCGCGAGCGTGTCAGTGCCGTCGGTGAGTGTGAACGTGTCCTGTGCCGCGGAAAAACGTGCGTGATGGTCGGCGCTGTCGCCGACGGTGGCTTTCAGGCCGCTCTGGTGAACGAAGTAGCGGGCAGGCGAATTGTTCAGCAGTGCGTAGGGAGACGCGTCCGTTTCACCATCGGTCGGGTACTGGCGCAGCGATGCCTGTTCGATCACCGCACCGGTGAGGTTGATGCGCAGTGACAGCACGTCGGTCTGGATTGTGACGAACGTGTCGTCGGCGCCGGTGTCCGGGATGGCCGGGGTGGCAGGCTGCGCGGTCAGGCTGGCGCCAGGGCTCTTGGTGATGGCGGGGGTCGTGTCCTGCGCCACTGGCGCCGTTTGCGTTGCCGCAGTCGGCGCCGGTGCCGGCGGTGCGCCGTAATCGCGTTGCCATGCCTCCCAGATCATCAGGGACACGAAGCTCAATGCGATGAGGAGCCCGAGGCGGATTTGTTCGCTTGACATGATCAGGAAGGACTCTTGCTGGGTTCGGTCGATTCGGCGATGGCGGACCACGCGTGGGCGAGGGTCGCGAACAACTGTGGTGACGCCGCGCGTGCCGCAGGCGCGTTGGCCTGGACGATGACGTCGTGGTCGGCGAGTCCTGCGGCGTGAAGACGAAATGACTCGCGCACGATGCGTTTGAGTCGATTACGGTCGACGGCCTGCGCGACGAATCGTTTCGAGACGGCCACACCGAGACGTGCCCCGCGGCCATTGCCGGGGGCGAAGATCACGTTGAAGTACTTGGAGCGGATGCGGCGACCGGTGCGAAACAGCCGGAGGTACAACTGACCTCCGCGAAGCCTGGAGTCGCGCGGAAATCGGTTGATGTCGTTACACCGGGGTCAGGCGGGCGCGCCCCTTCGCACGACGGGCTTTCAACACGAGGCGACCGCCACGCGTGCTCATCCGGGCACGGAAGCCATGGGTGCGCGCGCGCTTCAGTTTGCTGGGCTGGTAGGTTCGTTTCATGGATGCTGACCTTGATGGCTCTGGGAGTCGCGAGTCTGCGCGTCGCGAGCCGGCAATGGTATTAGTCGGCTGTTTGCGATGTCAATTTGGTAGCGGAGACTGGTTCGGCGCGTGTTCGTGGGCGCGTTGTGGATAACCAGGGGCGGACTGATAGACTGCGGTGGCCCGACCGACCCATCAGAACAACCCCAAGCGGCGCCCGACCCAGTGATGACGTTTTCCTGGCCCAGCGTACTGCGCGTACTCGAGAACGAGCTGACCCCACAGCAGTACAACACGTGGATTCGGCCGCTGACAGCCGACGTGGCGGATGGCGCCGTATACATTCGGGCGCCGAATCGCTTCGTGTGTGAATGGGTCCGGGAAAAATACGGGCGCAAGGTCGAGGCGGTCATCGGGAAGCAGACCGCCGGTTCGGTCAGCGCGGTCCATTACGCGGTGGCCGACAGTGTGGATACCGAAGAGCCGCGCGAGGCACCGCCGGCGACTGAGCCCACGATGGCACCGCCTGGCCGGCCCGCTGGGGTGGCACCGGTCAGCAAGAGCCTGAAGCGCGACTTCACGTTCGAGACTTTCGTGGAAGGCAAGTCCAACCAGCTCGCGCGCGCGGCATCCGTTCAGGTCGCAGAAAATCCTGGGAAAGCTTACAACCCGCTATTCATTTGCGGGGGGGTCGGTCTGGGCAAAACACATCTGATGCAGGCGATCGGAAATCATGTGCTCGCGAGGCGGCCTGGCGCCAAGGTGCAGTACGTGCACTCGGAAAAATTCGTCGGGGACATGGTTCGGGCGCTGCAGCACAACTCGATCAACGATTTCAAGAAGAAGTACCGGTCCGTCGACGCGCTGCTGATCGACGACATCCAGTTTTTCGCCGGCAAGGAGCGTTCGCAGGAAGAGTTTTTCCATACGTTCAATGCGTTGCTTGAAAGTCAGCAACAGATTGTGCTGACTTGCGACCGCTATCCGCGAGAGGTGACCGGGGTTGAGGAACGGCTTAAATCACGCTTCGGGTGGGGTCTCACGGTCGCCATCGAACCCCCGGAGCTCGAGACGCGGGTCGCGATCCTCATGAGCAAGGCGCAACGGAGCGGGATGCATCTGCCGCACGAAGTGGCGTTCTTTGTTGCGAAACGGTTCCGGTCGAACATCCGGGAGCTCGAAGGGGCGCTGCATCGCATGGAGGCGAATGCGCACTTTTCAGGAAGTGCGATCAGCATCGATTTCGCTCGGGAAGCACTGAAGGACCTGCTGGCCTTGCAGGACAAGCTGGTTTCGATCGAGAACATACAGAAAACAGTCGCGGAATATTACAAAATGCGGGTGTCGGACCTGGTTTCCAAACGCCGCAACCGGTCCATTGCACGACCACGCCAGATCGCGATGGCGTTGTCGAAGGAACTGACCAATCACAGCCTCCCTGAAATCGGCGAGGCCTT
>JBFWUN010000140.1:0-4117 GCA_050247235.1 Gammaproteobacteria bacterium | reverse complement strand
AACAGCCGGATGAAGGACTTCTTCGATCTCTGGATACTATCGCTCCACACCGAGTTCGATGGTGACACCCTGCAGCGCGCGATCCGCGCGACATTCGATCGCCGCAGGACTGAGCTACCTTCGGGTGCCCCCTTTGGCCTGACCGACGAGTTCGCACAAGACACGCAGAAGCAGACACAGTGGCAGGCGTTTCTGAGGAGAAACCGACTCGAAGCACTTCAACTCGAGGTGCTTGTGGCAGCACTTCGGGATTTCCTGCTACCTCCCATCGCCGCAGCGAACGTTGGCAACCGGTTCCCGCAATTCTGGCCGGCTGGCGGTCCCTGGACTCCAGCGAGGACCTGACCTCTTCACCGTGTCGGGAAAGGAGCGCAGCGAGGGATGGATTTGCGCAACAAGCGCAAATCCACACTCGCGCCGCCGGGCGGATCGACGGCCAGGCCGACCGGAGCCCCGACCCGGGTTCGACGAGCGCTGCGACAGCAGCGACCAGCACGTCGCCGAAACGCGTCGACCGGCCGCAGCATAGCGAACAACGAACGATCCGCATGAGCGAATCGAGAGGACTTTCGGCCGGCCCCGCGCGGGCCAGCGTGCTCTTGGCCCGATTATCACACTAGTTGTCCCGCGGGCCACTGTCGCCCATCTCGCGTACACACTACCGTGTCGACTGCTCACTGTTGGTACAGCCGATATGAAGCTTCGCCAGATCCGAAACGCCACCCTGTTGCTCCACTACGCCGGCACCCGCTTCCTGATCGATCCATGGTTCGCTGCGAAAGGAAGCCAACCGGGGTTCGAGGGAACCCTCAACAGTCACTTGCGGAATCCGACGGCCGAACTGGTCGTGCCAATCTCCGAGCTCGTTGACGTCGACGCAGTCATTCTCACCCACGTTCACCCGGATCACTGGGACCAGGCTGCAGCGGACGCACTGCGCAAGGACATCCCGTTCTTTGTCCAGCACTTCGGCGACAAAGCGACGATCGAGCAAGCCGGCTTCACCAACGTTCATGCACTGATCGGCAACCCCAGCTTAAACGGCGTCAAGCTCACTCGGACACCCGGTCAGCACGGTTCCGACGAATGCCTGCAGGCGGCGTATGACATTCTCGGCGAGGTCTGCGGTGTCCTGTTCAGTCATCCTGATGAGAAATCTCTGTACCTGGCCGGCGATACGGTGTTCAACGAATACGTCGCTGGCAATCTCGCCATCCATGCGCCGGAGGTCGTGGTGATGAATTGCTGCGACGCGCAGGTTCTCGGGCTCGGCTCGATCATCATGAACGCCGGCGACGTGAAATCGGTCTACGACGCGGCGCCGCAAGCCATGCTGGTCGCGAGCCACATGGAAGCAGTCAATCATGCCGCGCTCACCCGCGCCGAGTTGCGCGCGTTCGTGAAGGAACACCGTATGGCCGATCGTGTCCTGATCCCTGCAGACGGCGAGACGCTCAGCCTCTAATCCTGCAAGCCCTTCCGCCAACCGTTGAACAAGGCCGATCCGTGATGACGACACCGCAAGAGAACAAGGCGCTCGTGAAACGTTTCTACGAAGCCATCGAGCAGAAGAACTTCGACGCGCTGCACGAGATGTGCCATGAAGACTTCGTCTTCTACAACCAGGTGGACGTGCCACATCCCGGCGTTGAAGGCTTGATCGCGGCGGAGAAAAAGAACTTCGACGCGTTCGAGAGCTTTCGATTCCCCATCGAAGCCATGGTCGCCGCGGACGACAAGGTCGCGGCCTACATGCTCTTCGAGGGAACCAGGCAGATTGCCCCGTGCGTCGGAGCCACGCCCAAGGGCAACAACTGCCGCTTCTCGCTTCTCATGTTGCTGACCATCAAGGACGGCAAGATCGTCGAGAAGCGTGCCCATTTCGACACTGGCGACATTTACCGACAGCTCATCGCGTAAGTCTCCGGCCGCGCTACACAATGCCGCCTCAGGAGAGCGCCACCCGTGTGCTCGCAGGCGACGCTGTCTCACGAACAAGAGGATCCCCCCATGCGCCAGAAGCGCGAAATCGCCTTCGTCAACGCGGTCGTCCGGACCGTCGATAGAAGCGACACCGTCGCCGAAGCCGTGCTGATGCGCGACGGCCACATCGCGGCGGTCGGCGCCGAAGTGGAAGTCCGACGTGCTGCCAGCCCCGAGGCCGAGATCGTAGACCTGGGAGGCGCGACCGTCGTCCCCGGCTTCATCGACGCTCACAATCATTTGAGCATCGCCGCCTTCGCGCCGGAATGCGTCGACTGCTCGACGCCACCGAAATCGACGCTTGCGGACGTACTAGGCGCGATCGAGCAGTTCTGCAAGCGTGCGCCCCCGGGCCAATGGGTCCGCGCGATGGGTTTCAACATGGCGCACGTGCGGGAGATGCGCAACCCCACCCGATTCGAACTGGACGAGGTGGCGCCCGACAATCCGGTCTTTCTTATCGACGCGAGCTGCCACGCCGGGTTCGTCAACAGCATGGCACTGGCGCGAGTCGGCATCGACGAGCACACCCCGGACCCGGCCGGCGGGGAGATCGAGCGGGACAAAACCGGCGTCCCGACTGGCGTACTGTACGAGAACGCCGCCAACCCGCTGCACTCGCATTCGTGGAACGAGTACGCGGAGCGCGACCCCGATCGGGCGGTGGAACTCCTGCACGCGAAGATGCGGGAATACCTCGCCGTCGGCATCACCTTCGTCGGGGATGCGATGGTGACATCCAAATCGGCGCAGCTCTACCGCCTGGCTGACCGTCAGGGCAAGCTGCCATTCGGTGTACAAATGCTGCACGCCGCCGATCATTTCTTCGACACCCACGACCTACGCCGTCCGGACATCATCGATCGCATCAAGGAGCCCGGCAGCGAGCGCCTGGTGGGCGGCACGATGAAGATCTTCGTGGATCGGGCCTACCCCTCGCCGGCCATCGACAAGATGCATCATGGTTGCTGCGCACATACGGGCGTGGCGTTCTATCCGAAAGCCGAGGTCGGCCGTCTCGCGCGCCGCGCCGTCGAACTCGATATCGCCACGGCCATCCATGGCATGGGCAACTGCGCGGTGAATACGGTTATGGATGCTTACGAGAACAGCCGCCGTGGGCGCAGCAGCGACGCCGTGCTGAGACTGGAACACGCGTTCGTCGCCGAACCGGCACAGGCCCCGCGCATGGCGGATCTCGGCATCGATCTCGTGGCCAATCCGGGACTCGCCTGGTTATGGGGCGAGGTGTTCGACATGTGGCGGGGAGAGTGCCAGCATCACCTGAAACTGTTCCCGGTCAGGAGCATGATCGATGCCGGTGTGCGCGTCAGCCTGGGTTCCGATTATCCGTGCGGCAGCTTCAGTCCGGCCGAGATCATCTGGACGGCCGTCAACCGAACCTCCTTGAAGGGTATGCCGGTCGACCCGGAAGAAGCAATCAGCGCAGCCGAAGCGCTGCGCGCCTATACAATCAACGCCGCCCACGCCTCGAACCGCGCCGACAAGGAAGGAAGCATCGAGGTCGGCAAGCGAGCCAATCTCGTTGTGCTCGACCGCGACATCGTGACCTGCCCTGCTGATGAGATACGCACCGCCCAGGTCACCATGACCTACGTCGATGGGGAATGCGCCTATCTGAAGGAGACGAGCGCAGCCGCGGGGTGACGAGCTGCGCTCGGCCAGCCGCATCGACGTTCGACGAAACGCTACGGAGTTCCATCGATGACCGAGCTACGAGATATCGCGCCATTCCCCAATGCCGGGGTACGCCTCATCGAGGAAGACACGCTGGTCGCCACGTGGGAGGAGATCTTCGAACCCGGCGTCGCCACGCCCCCTCACCGGCACACGCGAGACTACATCGCCGTCTTTCCTGACGGCGGCGAGCTGACGTTGACGCACGTCGCCGGTGAGCTTGAGCGCTATACGTTGCTCAGCGGATCGGCCGAGGCACTACCGGCGGACGACGGGCGTCTGCGCTTCGCGTTCACGGCGGGCACCATGCTGCGTTCGTATGTGCCGCCGGGCGGCACAGCACATATTGCGCTGAACGAGAGTGACGTGCCCGTGCGCATGCTCCTGATCGAGCTCAAAGGCTCGGCAGCGGGGCCCGTGGAATCCTGACCGGCAA
>JBFWUN010000139.1:0-4187 GCA_050247235.1 Gammaproteobacteria bacterium | reverse complement strand
ATGATCATGAAGGCGATCGGCGGCACCTCGGTGATCTGGGGCGGCGTGGCACTGCGCCGCCAGCCGCACGAGTTCCTGTCGCGCACGACCTACGGCGCGGTGCCGGGCACCAGCCTCGTCGACTGGCCCCTGTCCTACGAGGATCTCGCGCCGTACTACGATCTCGCCGAGCAGCGCATGGGCGTCACCGGCGTGCAGGGACATCCCACCCTGCCGGATCACAACAACGCGGAGCTGCTGAAGATCGGTGCGGCCCGCTGCGGCTACAAGGCCATCAGCAACGGCCACCTCGCGATCAACGCCGCGGCGCATGACGGCCGCGCCGCGTGCCGGCAGATGGGCTTCTGCGCAGGTGGCTGCGTGATTGGCGCCAAGTGGTCCAGCCTGCACGCCGAGCTGCCGAAGGCGATGGCGAGTGAGCGCTTCGAGCTGCGTCAGCAATGCCACGTCGCGCAGATCGAGCACGACCCGCAGGGCCGCGCCAGCGCGGTGGTCTACATCGATGCGCAAGGCCAGCGTCAGCGTCAGCGCGCCCGCGTGGTGTGCGTGGCGGGCAACGGTATCGAGACGCCACGACTGCTGCTGCTGTCGGCGTCCGGGCGCTTTCCACAGGGTCTCGCGAACGGCGCTGGCCAGGTGGGCCGGCATTACATGACCGATCTGCTCGGGCGCATCATCGCGATCATGCCGGGGCGCGTGGACAACTATCGCGGCACCACGTACACCGGCCTCATCGCCGACGACATGGCGCCGGGCCAGCCGCGGGATTTCGTCGGCGGCTTCCTGTACGTCTCGCGCGGGATCCACCTGCCGAGCTTTCCGAACGAGGCAAACGCAGCCGGGTGGGGCGCCGAGTACGCGCAGGTCATGGAGCAGTACCCGAACATGGCCTCCGCCGCGTACATCGGGGAGGACATGCCGGTGGCGGACAACCGCATCACCCTGAGCGACACGGTGAAAGACCAGTACGGTCTCCCAGCGCCCCATATCGCGAAGCGCTTCCACGCGAACGATCTCGCGCTGTCGGACTACGCGCTGGCACGCGGGAAGAAGATCTTCGAATCGGTGGGCGCCACGCAGGTATTCACGTCGCAGTCCCGGGTGGTCATCCACAACCTTGGCACCTGCCGGCAGAGCCGCGACCCGGCGGACGGCGTCTGCGATTCCTTCGGCCGCACGCACGAAGTTCCGAACCTCTACATCAGCGACGGCAGCCAGTTCGCGACGTCCGCGGCGGCACCCCCGACCTTGACGATCGTGGCGCTCGCGATCCGGCAGGCGGAGCACCTGGCGGCACGGCTCGCGGCCGGGGACGTGTAGCACTCGTCGCAACGGAAGCGGCGCGGCGAGCGTGGCGCTTCCGCTCGTCACGCCGAGTCTCCTCTCGTCACCTCGCCTTTCCGCCCGTCACCCCGTCAAAAGCCGGGGCCCATAGAGCTTCGGTCGAAGTCGCGTGGATTCCGGCTCTCCATGGCGTTCCGCCCGGAATGACAACGACTCCCCTACTCGTCACCCGGACGTACGCGCTCGGACCCGCCCGTTGACGTGGGCAAACATGACGAAACCCGCCCCGATTCCCTAAGATGCGGGCTCGTTTCCCGGGAGCCCGCCAATGTCTTCGAACCACGATCTTGCGCAGCTCGACGCCCTCGCCCAGGCCGACCTCGTCCGTCGCCGCGAGGTTTCCCCGCTCGAACTCGTGGACGCGGCGATCGCGCGCATCGAGCGCGTGAATAGTGACGTCAACGCTGTCGTCTACGACATGTTCGAGCAGGCACACGCCGCGGCACGCGCCCCGCTGCCGGCCGGGCCATTTTCCGGGGTGCCGTTCCTGATGAAGGATTTCCTCGCGGAAGTCGCGGGCGAACCCTTCACAGAAGGCTCGGCGTACCTCAAGGGTTACGTGCCGAAGGAGGACAGCGAGCTCGTGAAGCGCTACCGCGCGGCGGGGCTCGTGTTCGTCGGCAAGACCAATACGCCGGAATTCGCCGTGGGGCCGACCACCGAGCCCCGGTTGTTCGGCCCCGCGCGCAATCCGTGGGATCTCACGCGCATCACCGGCGGATCGAGCGGCGGCGCAGCCGCCGCGGTGGCCTCCGGCATGGTGCCGATGGCGCACGGCAACGATGCGGGCGGCTCCATCCGCGTGCCGTCCGCGTGCTGCGGCGTGTTCGGGCTCAAGCCGACGCGCGGGCGCAATCCGCTCGGCCCGCATTACGGGGATCTCATGAGCGGTCTCGTCGCCGAGCATGCGCTGACCCGCTCGGTGCGCGACAGCGCGGCGCTGCTCGATGCGAGCGCAGGCCCCGATGCCGGCGACCCGTACGCCGCGCCCGCGCCGAGCCGGCCCTACCTGCAGGAAGTCGGGGCGCCGCCGGGCCGGCTGCGGATCGCGTTCTCCACCCGCACGATCACGGGTGACGAGGTCCACCCGGACTGCGTCGCCGCCGTCCACGACACCGCTGCGCTGCTCGCCGAGCTCGGGCACGAGGTCACGGAAGCGATGCCGGCGATCGAACCGGAGCGATTCTTCCTCGCGTTCACGAGCGTCCTCGCGGCGGGCTTCACGTGGGCGATCGACGATTGGACGCGACGCCTCGGGCGCGCGCCGACCGAGGCAGAGTTCGAGCCGTTCGTGTGGGCATTCACGGGCCGCGGCCGCAGTCTCAGCGCACCGGAGTACCTGATCGCGCTGCAGGACCTGCAGCAGATCGCGCGCACCGTCGCGCATTTCTTCGATTCGCACGACCTGTGGCTGACGCCGATGATCGGCGAGCCGCCGGTCAAGCTCGGGACGTTCGCGTACCCGCCGGGCAGCGATCCGTTTGAACTCCGACGGCGCATGGCGCGCTTCACGCCGTTCTCGTATTTCGCAAATGCCACCGGCCAGCCGGCAATGTCGGTACCGACGTACTGGACAGCCGACAAGCTCCCGATCGGCACGCAGTTCCTCGCGCGCTTCGGTGACGAAGCCACCTTGTTCCGGCTCGCCGCGCAACTCGAGTCCGCGCGTCCGTGGGCCGCGCGCCGCCCACCCGTGTGGGCGGGATAGACCAGGCAGGGGACTTTTCACATTTCCGGAATGACGGGAGGCCCGAGATGTGCGGGTCCCAGGCAACGTCTCCCCGGTGGACCCGCTGGGCACGAAAGCGGGAAACCGCGCCCCGCCGCCTCCGACAAAATGTGAGATGTCCCTTTTTTTCCTACCGAACTCCCTACACCGAAAGGATGACGATGAAAGCGATTGTGAGCGAAGCGATCGGCGGTCCCGACACCCTCAAGCTGCGCGACCTGCCGGCGCCTGCCGCGGGCGATGGCGAGATCCTGGTCCGTGTGCACGCCTGCGGGGTGAACTACCCGGACGCGCTGATGCTCGAGGACAAGTACCAGTTCCGTCCCACGCGCCCATTCGCGCCCGGGGGTGAGGTGGCGGGCGAGGTGCTGGCCGTCGGTGGCGGCGTCAGTGCGTTCAAGCCCGGCGACCGGGTGATCGCGCTGGTGGGGCATGGCGGCATGGCGGAGCAGGTGGTCGCGAAGGCCGCGAAGTGTCTCGCAATGCCAGCGTCGATGCCGTTCGACGAGGGTGCGGCGTTCATCTTCACGTACGGCACGTCCTACCACGCGCTGAAGCAGCGTGGGCAGCTGAAACCCGGCAACACGCTGCTGGTGCTCGGCGCCGCCGGCGGCGTGGGACTCGCGGCGGTCGAGCTTGGGGTGGCGATGGGCGCACGCGTCGTCGCGGCCGTGTCCAGCGATGAAAAAGCGGCCCTGTGCAAGGCGCACGGTGCCGCGGAGACCGTGGTATATCCGCGCGGACCGTTCGACAAGGAAGGCGCCAAGGCGCTCGCAGATCTCTTCAAGAACGCGTGCGGCAAGCACGGTGCGGATGTCGTCTACGACGCGGTCGGCGGTGACTACGCTGAAGCCGCGCTGCGCGCCATCGCGTGGGAAGGTCGTTTCCTCGTGGTCGGTTTCCCGGCCGGCATCCCGCGCATCCCGCTGAACCTTGCACTGCTGAAGGGCTGCCAGATCGTCGGCGTGTTCTGGGGCTCGTACACCGAGCGCGAGCCCGCGGAGAATGCGCGCAACAACCAGGAACTGATGGACCTGTACACGCAGAAGAAGATCCGCCCGCACGTGTCGATGAAGGTGCCGCTGGCCGACGCCGGCCGCGCGATCACCGAACT
>JBFWUN010000138.1:0-4270 GCA_050247235.1 Gammaproteobacteria bacterium | reverse complement strand
AATGGAGGCTGGGGTCGGAATCGAACCGGCGTCCACGGCTTTGCAGGCCGCTGCATGACCACTCTGCCACCCAGCCGATAACCGCGTTCGATCCGGGGAGACGGAGCGGTCCACCCGACGAAAACGAAAAGCCCCGACGGGATCGGGGCTTCGGTGATCTGGAGCGGGAAACGAGACTCGAACTCGCGACCCCGACCTTGGCAAGGTCGTGCTCTACCAACTGAGCTATTCCCGCCTGGAGACTGGGCATTCTAACCTCGACGCGATCGCTGTCAAGAAACGGAACTACCCCGCGTCCGGCCGTTCGATGCGTCGTCAGCGTGACCCGCAAGGTCGGGCCACGCAGCCGCCAGGTAGAGATACCCCGACCACAGCGTCGCCATCGTCGCGACGTAGAGCGCGACGATCCCGATCTCGAATATCGGGATCCCCCACCATTCGTAACCAATCGTGAGCAGTGCGATTGCCGTCATCTGGCAGGCTGTTTTCAGTTTACCCACGAAAGACACGGCGACTCGCTGGCGTGCGCCCAGTTCCGCCATCCACTCACGTAATGCCGAGATCAGGATCTCGCGCCCGATGATCACCGCGATCGGCAGAGCAACCCAGACCGACGGGTTGCGCTGAACCAGGACCACCAGCACGACTGCGACGAGCAGCTTGTCGGCCACGGGATCGAGAAACGCGCCAAGCTTGGAGCTCTGTCCCAGTCGGCGGGCGAGAAACCCGTCCAGCCAGTCGGTACCCGCGGCGAGCAGGAACACGGCGGCCGCGCCGACGTTCGAGAATGCGCCGGGCAGGTAGAAGAAGACGACATAGCAGGGGATCAGCGCGATTCGAAACAGCGACAGCGCGTTGGGGATGTTCATGAGGGTCCGTGTAGCACGCCGTAAATCGCCTGCGCAAGTTGCGCGCTGATGCCGGGAACCCGTTGCAGATCGTCGACGCTCGCGCGTGCCACCCCCTGAAGCCCCCCGAAGTGCTGCAGGACGGCCCGCCGACGCTTTGCCCCGATGCCCGGGATCTCTTCCAGCGGAGAGCGGTTGCGCGCTCTCCCGCGCGCCTTGCGATGCGCTGTGATTGCGAAACGGTGGGCCTCATCTCGAATCTGCTGGATAAGGAGCAGCGCGGCAGAGTCGCGAGGCAACGTGCGTTCCGAATGTCCGTCCGCCATGACGAGTGTCTCCAGGCCCGGCTTGCGCGTCGTCCCCTTCGCCACCCCGAGCACCTGGATCTCGTCGATCTGGAGTTCGCGCAAGACCTCGAGCGCCTGCTGAACCTGGCCCTTTCCACCATCAATCAGCAGGATGTCGGGCATCACGGCCTCCTCGCGCTTGAGCCGTCCGTACCGGCGCTCGAGCGCCTGTCGCATTGCGGCGTAGTCATCACCGCCGGTGATGCCCTCGATGTTGAATCGCCGGTACTCGGCTTTGCGCGCACCTTCCGCGCCGAACACCACACAGGAGGCGACGGGAGCCTCACCGCGCGTGTGACTGACGTCGAAGCATTCGATTCGCGCGGGAGACTCAGGGAGTTCGAGAAACTCGCGGAGCGCCTCCATCCTGCGCTGGTGATCGCTGTCCGCCGCGGCGCGATCCCGGACCGCAAGCTCGGTATTCCGAATCGCCATGTCGAGCCACTTCGCGCGCTCGCCCCGTACGCTGGTGCGCAGGCGGCTGGCGCCGCGACGCCGCTCGGATATTGCTTCGGAAAGCGCTGACGCGGCTTCCGCGGGCAACTCCTCGCTGAGAATGACGTCCGGGGGCACTTCGCGTTCGACGTCCCCCGTCAGGTAGAACTGGGCGAGAAAAGCCTCCAGGATTTCGGTGGTGGTGGCGTCGGCCGTGTGTGACGGGAAAAAGGACTTGTTGCCCAGGTTGCGCCCACCGCGGACGAAGAAGACCTGCACGCAGCCGACTCCGTCGTGCACGCGGCATGCCACGACATCGAAGTCGCCACCTTCCGCCGTGATGTGCTGCTCCGCCTGGACGCGCTGGAGCTTGAGGATCTGATCGCGCAGCTGGGCCGCCCGCTCGAAATCCAGGCGCGACGACGCGTCCTCCATAGCGCTGACGAGCGACGTCACGACATCGTGGCTGCGTCCGGCCAGGAACAGCAGTGCGTTGTCAACATCCGCCCGATATACCTCGGGGGTCACCAGACCGACACAGGGCCCGGTGCAGCGCTTGATCTGGTACTGCAGACACGGGCGACTGCGGTTGCGAAAATAGGTGTCTTCGCACTGTCTTACCAGGAACAGTTTCTGCAGCAGATTGATGGTTGCCCGTACCGCACCCGCGTTCGGATACGGACCGAAATAGCGACCCTCGGCGTTGCGGGCGCCGCGATGAAATGCCAGGCGCGGAAACCTATCGGACGTGTTCACGTAGATGTAGGGATAGCTCTTGTCATCCCTCAATACGATGTTGTACCGGGGACGGAGCTCCTTGATCAGGTTGCTCTCAAGGATGAGCGCTTCAGTTTCGTTCCGCGTGACCACGACCTCGATGTCGCGGATCTGCTCGACCATCGCCAGCACCTTGGGCGAATGGCCGACGCTGCGGTTGAAGTAACTCGAGACGCGCTTGCGCAGGTCGCGGGCCTTGCCGACGTAGATGACGCTTCGGCTGGCGTCGAGCATGCGGTACACGCCAGGTGCCGTCGGCAGCCGTCGGCAGCGCTCACGCGAATCGAATTGTTCGACAGCCTCGGACATGACGCCTGCCACCCGGCGAAACCGACGCCGAGTGTACCGTCACCTTGGCCTGTCAGGCAGTCCGGGAGGGTTTGGGAATCTCGGTATCGACCAGGTCGGCCAGTCCCTGGTTGCGCGCGATCAGCGACAGCTTCACATCGTTCTTGGCGCCCAGCTTCTCCATCAGCCGGCGCCGGTGATACGCGACGGTCTTGATGCTGAGAGACATGCGATCGGCGATTTCATCGGTGTTCAGCCCCAGGCTGATCCGTTGCAGCACCTCGATTTCACGGCGGGTCAGATTCTGGATGCCGCCGCGCTCGGAGCGACGAAGGATCGTGCTGACAGCCACGTGCTGGGCCACATCACGACTGATGTACGAGCGGCCCCGCGCCACTTCACGAATGGCGAGCACGAGTTCCTCGGTGTCCGCATCCTTGCTGACGTAGCCGGCGCCGCCAAGCTCGAGAAAGCGTCGCGGGTACGGGCCATCCGTGTACATCGAAAGCCCGATGATCTTGAACTCCGGATGACTCGCGAGCAGGCGACGAGTGGTTTCGAGCCCGCCAATCCCCGGCATGTTGAGATCCATCAGGATGACGTCGAACTGCACGGTTTCCACCAGATCGCGGAGTTCCTCCCCGTTTTCCGCCTCCGCGACGACGCTGAAATCAGCAATCGTCTCGAGCTTCGCGGAGACACACTTGCGGACGAGTCGGTGGTCGTCGACGACAATGATCCTGGTCATTCGCTCTCACTCGTGCACTGCCCGGGAAAGTCTAGCTCGTCACGCCGGTGTTTACATGCGTCACATCATGAACTCCGTCACGGACCTGCACGGACCTGCAGTGTTCCCAGATTGTTCTGAAGGACGTGGTGAACGCGTGGGCGTCCTCTCCCAGCCAGTGCGCCAGTTCGGCGTCGCCGCACCAGCGGCCATCGATGACCTCCAGCGGATCCGGGCGCAGGATCTGGTCGGTCACGCCGCGGAAGACGGTGACGAACTCGAACCCGGTCGCGGCCGATGCGGGCAGCCGGAACAAGGGTGACAGGAGAACCGGTGCCGTGAGGCCGAGTTCCTCCGCGAGTTCGCGCGCCGCCGCCTGAGGGTAGTCTTCGCCGGCCGCAAGGTGTCCCGCGGCCGAGGAGTCCCAGGCACCGGGTTCCGAATCCTTCCACCACGCACGCCGCTGCAGGAACAGGTCGCCGGCTCGATTGAAGAGCAGCACATGCGCCGCGCGGTGCCATAGCCCCGCGCGGTGAATCATTCCACGCGTCGCGCTCGCAATGACCCGGTCATGGCCGTCGACGACATCCAGGCGTTCCCGTTCGACCTCGGGCAGGGTCACGGCGCCACGGGGGCGCCGAGCGCCCGTGCGGACAACCGTCTCATCGGACGTTCCACTACGGCACGCGACTCCGACCCGTCAATGTCGCTTCTCATGCCCGCCATGCTAGCGCCGATGAGGACCCGCTGCGCGGTTCGGCAGGTGATGCGTTCCGACGATGGTATGATTCTTCGCCCGACCCGATCGGGTACGCCGCGCAATCCTGGAGAGGTGGCAGAGCGGTTGA
>JBFWUN010000137.1:0-4338 GCA_050247235.1 Gammaproteobacteria bacterium | reverse complement strand
ACGTTCGAATCCCTGCTGTCGCGGACCGTCGCGCCGGGCTGATCTGCAACCTCCCAAGCGGCCTTTCAGCGCGCGACGTCCTCCGCGTACGCCACCCCGACGTTCCGCCAGCCCCCGGCAAGCCCCTGCCCGCGCAGCGAATGGCTGCGTCCGTCCCGCACCGGGTGCAGCGTGATGAACCCGACGCCGAGCGTCACCGCGGCCGGCACGTCAACCTCACGGGCGGCGAACACCCGGCAGCCGTCCACCGTCCATTCGGTCGTGCGCGCCGCGGGATCGAACATCACTGCGCAGGTGTACCAGCGGCCGGGCGCGATCGTCACGCCGGACAACGGCGCGTCCACGATGTACGTGAACGGATCGGTGACGTGCGGCAGCGGCAGTCGTTCGTAGATCGCGATCACACGATCGCTGGTCGCGCACACGTCGAACACCATGCCGGTCGCGAAATCGAGCACGTTGAACGACACGAAACCGTCGCGGTAGTCGTACGGGGTCCCGTCGAGGTTCTCCGCGCGGATTTCGGCGCAGAACATCGTACGGCCGGTCGTCCCCACCGGCACGGTGTCCGTCGCCAGCAGCAGGTGCTTGCAGTTGTCCACGTTCTGGTGCCACGGGTGGGCGTTGCGGAAGCGCGCCACGCGGATGCTCAACGCCCCGTCGGCGACGCGTGTCTCGGCGTCCTCCTCGCGGCAGACCCAGGTGCGATCGTCGAGCGGGTATTCCAGGAACCGCCAGCGCGCCTGGTCCAGCGTCGGTCCGGTGAACGAATCGTAGAGGTGCAGGGACGGGGTTGCGGTCATCGTGCAGTCTCCGGGGCGGGCAGGTCGGGTTGTTCGGCGGCGAGCTCGGCCGGCAGCGCACGGCCCGCGACGTAAAAGTGCACCGCGCCCCACAGGTAGACGGCGGAACACGCGAGCAGCGCGTAGCGCAGCGAATCGGTGCCGTGCCGGGCATGGAGCAGGTCGCTGACGATGCCGACGAACTGCGGCCCGGCGCCGAGCCCGATCATGTTCGCGACGAACAGCAGCACGGCCGCCGCCACCGCGCGCATGCGCAGGCCCACCAGCCCCTGGGTCTGCGCGAAGCAGGTGCCCTGCCAGAAATTGCCGAGCATGAACGGTACCACCATGCAGGCGAGCGCGATGCGCGGATCGTCTGCGAGGAACACGCCGAACGCCCACGGGACGTTCACGACCGCCGCGACGCAGACGATCCACAACGCCCAGCGCTTGTCGCGCGCGCCGAACCGATCCGCGAGATAGCCGCCGAGCGAGATGCCGATGGCACCCGCGATCCCGATGATGAGCCCGAGCGCGGTGCCTACCTCGCCCGAGGCCATCCCGTGCGTGCGCATCAGGAACGCCGGCATCCAGATGACCCACGCGTAGCCGACGAACGCGATGAGTCCGCCGCCGACCGAGAGATGCACGAACGCGCGCTTGCGCCACAGGTGCGCCACGGTCTCGCGCAACGTGGGCTGCGGCCCGTCCTCGGTGCGCGGGTCGCTCTGGCCGCGCACCGGTTCGCGCACCGTCAGGCGCACGATCAGCGCGAGCAGGAGTCCCGGCAGCCCGACCACGAAGAACGCCCAGCGCCAGCCGAAGAACTGGTTGATCCAGCCGCCGGCGAGATACCCGAACAGGATCCCGATGGGGATCCCCATCGCGTAGATGCCGAACGCCGTTGCCCGCTGTTCGGGCGGATAGTAATCCGACAGGATGGAGTTCGCGGGCGGCGTGCAGCCGGCTTCGCCGATGCCCACGCCGATGCGGGCGGCGAGCAGTTGCCAGAAGTTGGTGACGAGTCCCGACAGCGCCGTCATGCCGCTCCACAGCGCGAGCGCGCCGGCGATGATGTTGCGCCGGTTCGCGCGATCCGCGAGCCGCGCGATCGGGATCCCGAGCGTCGCGTAGAACATCGCGAATGCGAAGCCCGACAGCAGTCCGAGCGCGCTGTCGGAGAGCTGCAGTTCGCGCTTGATGTCCTCGAGCAGGATCGAAAGGATCTGCCGATCGATGAAATTGAACGTGTAGACGACGACCAGGATGCCCAGCACGTACCGGCGCGTGGCGGTCGTCGGTGCGGTCGCGGCGGCGGGCACGGAGATGGAACTGGGCATCGGGGGCTCGCGGGGAATTCGCCGCATGATGCCCTGTGCGTCGACGCGTTCACAACCGGCGCGCACCGCGCCGGCCGGCACCGACTTGACCCGCGCCCGCCGCGCAGCGGAAAGTGCCACAGGCGCGACTCAAGGAGAGTGCGCTGCACCAAGAAACCCCGTGCGCGGAATCGCGTCGGAAAAATCCCAGGAGGTCCCGATGAAAGTTTCGACCCTGCTCCATGGTTCGATCGCTGCACTGTGCCTGTTCGGACAGGCTGCCCAGGCCGACGGCGATCGGCGTTCGGACACCGAGGAGATCACCGCGCTGATGCATTGCTACGCGCGCGGAACGGACGCGATCGGCGATGCCACGACAAATTCCAACCCGCGCGCCGCCGGGCTCGCGATCTACGAGAAGTGCTTCACCCGGGACGCGGAGTTCCGCGCGTGGTTCCCGCAGCAGCCGTTCGACTCGCAGACGTTTCCCGATCCGGCAGGCGCCACGCCGTTCATCGGCCCGGCCAACTGGGCGACGTTCGTCGACGGCGTGTTCCGCAGCAACGGCTATGACTTCACGCAGCACATGATCAGCAACGTGGATGTCGCCGTCAGCGGCCGGCGTGGCACCTTGACCGCGTATCTCAACGCGACGCACGTGGTCTCCGGCACCGAGGTGGGCGGCGAATCGCAGTGTGTGCAGGTGGCCAACGGCACCTACTCGCTGAACGTGCGCAAGATCGGCAGCCAGTGGAGGATCACGAAGCTCGACCTGACCCTGATCACGTTCAACCGCGTGTTCGGCTGCGGCGCCTGAGGCGCGGTGCGGAATCTGCCAGCACCCGTGCGGGCGGAGATCTCCGCCCGCACCATCGGTCACTACGATCGCCACGCCGAGCGCTACCGGGAGGGCACCCAGGATCACGACGTGGCCCAGAACATCGCGGCGCTGCTCGACGCGATCGCGGGCCCGCCGCCGTTCACGATCCTCGACTTCGGTTGCGGACCCGGGCGCGATCTCGCGACGTTCCGCCGCCTCGGCCACCGCGCGATCGGGCTCGACGGCGCGGTACGGTTCGTCGAGATGGCGCGCGCGCACAGCGGCTGCGAGGTGTGGCAGCAGGATTTCCTGGCGCTGGACCTGCCGCGCGAGACCTTCGACGGCGTGTTCGCCAACGCGAGCCTGTTCCACGTGCCGACAGCTGCGCTGGGCGAGGTGCTCACGGCCGTGCATGCCGCGCTGAAGCCGGACGGCGTGCTGTTCTCCTCCAACCCGCGCGGCGACGATCGCGAAGGCTGGCAGGCCGAACGCTACGGCGCCTACCACAGCCTGGCGTCTTGGCGCGAAATCGTGACCGCGGCAGGCTTCGTCGAACTGCATCACTACTACCGGCCGGAAGGCGCACCCCGCGACGCGCAGCCGTGGCTCGCGACTGTCTGGCGACGGACCGCGGCGCAGCAACCGGGGCGTGGCCAGCCCGAAGACTGACCGTCTCCGCACAGCACGGGTTCCGTTCCCGCGCGGCGCTGGCGATACTGCAAGGGCACGAACCGGAGAACGCACAAATGGCAGCTGAAGGCGGCGGCGCCGAACGCCCGGCGCACGCCCTGCCGGTCGATGTCGACCCGCAGGAAACCCAGGAGTGGCTCGATTCGCTCGACGCGGTGATCCGCGATGCGGGCAGCGAACGCGCACAGTTCCTGCTGCACCAGCTCGAGGAACGCCTGCGCGAGACCGGGGTGCACGCACCCACGCTGCCGTTCTCCGCGTACCGCAACACCATCCCGCTCGACGCGCAGGCGCCTTACCCGGGCGATCTTGCACTCGAGGAGCGCATCACCGCGCTGATGCGGTGGAACGCGCTGGCGATGGTAATCCGCGCGAACCACGCGCACGGTGAGCTTGGCGGCCACATCGCGAGCTACGCGTCCGCCGCCGAGATTTTCGAGGTGGGGTTCAACCATTTCTTTCGTGGACCCGATGCGCCGGGCGGCGGCGATCTCGTGTTCTTTCAGCCGCACTCGGCGCCCGGGGTCTATGCGCGCGCATTCCTCGAGGGACGACTGGACGAGGCGCAGCTGGCGAACTACCGGCAGGAGGTGGCCGGACGCGGCCTGTGCTCGTACCCCCACCCCTGGCTGATGCCGGACTTCTGGCAGTTCCCCACCGGGTCGATGGGACTCGGTCCGTTGAACGCGGTCTACCAGGCGCACTTCCTGCGTTACCTGCGCGATCG
>JBFWUN010000136.1:0-4341 GCA_050247235.1 Gammaproteobacteria bacterium | reverse complement strand
TGTGTATTATGTTAAATAAACCGTATGCCATCGTATTGCACGCACCAGGGCACCCCGTCTTCCGCAGCATACTCAACGGGCTCGCATCCAAACCAGCGGACAGCTCAATCGGACCGTTCAGCGGTTCCGCTGTCCGGCGGTCGAATGGCGGTGTAGATTTCGACAGGACAAAAATCAATCAACGCCGGGCTGTCCATGGCCACGCAACCGGCGGATCGTTCACGGTCAGGGGGAATTGTTCATGAAATCGAATTCGCTGAAAGTCGCTGCCTGCAGCCTGCTGGTGGCAAGCGCCGCGCCGGCAGAAGCCGCGACGCAGTATTTCCTGGAATTTTCGGGCATCAAAGGTGATGCCACGAGCAAGGAGTTCAAGGACGCCATCGCGATCGAAAGCTTCTCCTGGGGTATCGAATTCGAGCCGCCCGCGTCGCCCGGCGGCAAGCCGCTCATCGACGGGACGGATTTCGAATGGACGCAGGGCTTGGACACGTCCGTGCCGCAGCTGCTTGAAAAACTGGGGACCACGCTCGAGACCGCAGAACTTCACGGGGTCAAGCTGGACGACGGAAAGGCCTTCGAGTTCTTCACGCTGAAATTCTCCGACGTGTTTCTCTCATCGCTGTCGATGAGCGCCTCCAGCGGAGAACCTCCGTCGGTCGACGGCGCGTTCTCATACGGGCTCCTGGAGATGACGGTCACGCCGCAGAAGCTGGATGGCACTGCGGGTGTCGCCGTCAAAGGAACATTCTCCCCGACGGGCTTCTCCGGTTCCACGAAAGTGTTCGCCCAGATCGCGAGTTTCGGCGAGCCGTTACTGGATACCACGCCTGTCCCGTTACCCGCTTCCCTGCCGTTCCTCCTCAGTGGTATTGCGGGCCTGGTGATGCGGCACGCACGTCGAACGTCGCAACCTGACAACGCGCCCGCCGGAACCGGTTAAGCGCGTCCCTGGAGACCAGCGGCGGTACGCGCCAGGCGTACCGCCACTCACCTGACCTGTCACCCTGCGGCGACAGCGCGCCTTGGATCCTCTGTTGAACGCTTACGAGCGCGTCCCGTATACCAGCCGCGCGCTGGTGCAGACGCATCCTGATCGACTCGCGACATTGGCAGCGCTGTTCGGCCTCGATTCGGCGCCGGCGACGCGTTGCCGCGTGCTCGAACTTGGCTGTGGTGATGGGTCGAACCTGCTGCCGATGGCGTACGGTCTGCCGGAAAGCCAGTTCGTGGGTATCGACCTCGCGCCAACCGCCGTCGCGCGCGGACAGGCGTCAATATCCGCGCTGAAGATGCGGAACATCGCGCTTCACTGCCAGGACGTCATGGCACTCTCCGGGGTGACCGGCGAGTTCGACTACGTCATTGCACACGGCCTCTACTCCTGGGTTCCGCCCGACGTCCGGGACAGGGTCCTCGCGATCTGCGCCGATCTCCTGTCCCCGGCGGGTGTCGCTTACATCAGCTACAACACCTACCCCGGAGGGCACTTGCGCGACATGGTGCGCGGGATGATGCGCTTCCATGTCGAACGAGTTGGAAACCAGGACGACCCCGTGGGCGAGGCCCGCGCACTGCTGGAATTTCTGGCCTCCGGGCAGACCGATACCGATGCATACGGCGGGATTCTGCGTACGGAGCTGAAGAGAGTTTCGGAAGGCAGCGAGGGCTACGTGTTTCATGACGACCTGGCGGACACCAATCACCCGGTCTACTTCCACGAATTCGTGGAACACGCTGCCGTTCACGGACTGCAATTCCTGGCCGAGGCGGATTACTTCGAGATGCAGGGTTCAATGTTCACGCCGGCCATCGCCGAAACACTGCGTCACGTGACCGGGGGTGATCGGATCCTGCGGGAACAGTACGCGGATTTCCTGAGATGCCGGAAGTTCCGGCAGACCCTGTTATGCCGGCAATCCCATGCAGTGGTTGCCACCGGAGACTTGTCGTCCTTTTTCGTGACGTCATCCGCCACGACCTCGGCAACACCTGCAGACTTGCTGACGAACACCGCCGTGGAATTTCGTGACGCGAGCGGACAATCCCTCACCACGGATCATCCCCTGCTCAAGATATCGATGCAGTACCTTGCCGAGGCCTGGCCACGCGCCGTGCCGTTCAGCGAGCTGCTGGCGCACGCACGACTCGCGGCGTGGATGCCGCAAACCATGAATGCCACCTCGCTGTTGAGCGAGATGCTCCTCAGGGTCTACGGCCGAAACCTCGTGTCCCTGCACTTGTCTCCCGCCCGGTATTCAACTCACTGCGGGGAATATCCGCGTGCCAGCGCGCTGGCACGCCTGCAAGCGCAGGAGCACGCAGCGGTGACCAACCTGCGGCATGAGAACATCGAGTTGACCGGAGTGCTCTCGCGCCGGCTGCTGACGCTCCTGGACGGCACGCGAAACCGTGGAGACCTCATCGCCGGGATCACGCAAACGTTGCACGAGACTTCGGGCAGCCCGTCGTCGCCTGCGACATCGCCCACGAGTATTGCCGAGCAGCTCGAGCAGAAGCTCGCCGAACTGGCGCGGCTGGCACTGATCGAGTGCTGATTCCTACGTGAAGTGCCTTAATCGCTGAGCAGATCCGCCGCCACGAATCCCTGCTCCGATATCGATACCCGCAGGTTGCGCAGCAAGCCATCGCCAATGCCGTAAACGAGGCCGTGCACTGCCAATGGCTGACCGCGAGCCCATGCATCGTGGACAAACGTGGTGTTCGACACGTTGGTCACCTGCTGGATCACGTTGAGTTCGCACAGCCGGTCCACGCGCTCGTTTCCGGTAAAACGGCCCAGGTCTTCCAGCGAACGGTCGGCAAGTTCGCGGATGGGCCGAAGCCAATTGGAGATCAGCCCGCGCGATTCGACTTCCAGCGCAGTGCGTACGCCGCCGCACCCGTAATGACCCGTGACAATGATGTGACGGACTTTCAGGACTTCCACCGCGTACTGCAGCACCGAAAGGCAGTTCATGTCAGAGTGTGACACGAGATTGGCGACGTTCCGATGCACGAACACTTCGCCTGGCTCCAGGCCGACGATCTCATTGGCCGGTACCCGGCTGTCCGCACAGCCGATCCACAGGAAGGACGGCGTCTGCTGGTGCAGCAGCCGTTCGAAGAACGCCGGATCCCGCGCCACCTTCCCCTGTGCCCACGCGCGGTTGTTGGCGAACAGGTGCGAAAGCTCCTGTGCGTAGGCGGCGGCGCCGTCCAGGTTCGATGTCATCAGCCAGAGCCTCGAGAATTCTTCTCCCCGGGCATGCTACCGGCCGGGTTCTCGCCTGACCACCGTCATTCCCGCGTGCGCGGGCGGAATCCGCAGACGTGACGAGGGACCTCAGAAATAACGGCTGAGCTGCACCTGCACGTAATCATCGCGCGACACCCAGAACAACGGATCCGGCGGCGCCGCCGACCAGAACACGCGCATCTCCGCCTCCAGCCGCCAGCGATCACCGAATCGCCGGCTGAACTCCAGGTTGAAGAAGCGTCCGCCGCCGTCCAGATCCGTGACGATGCCGGTCAGAAGTTGCGTGTCGGCCATGTCGTTGACCGCCCAGCGCGCGCCGCCGAACAGATCGTCATTGAACGGCTGCGGGATGTCGCGATCGCGTTCGTCGCGGTGGTATTCGGCGAGCGCACCGATGTCCCACGCCGTCCCGAACACGCCGACGAACGTGTATTCGAATCCCCCGACCAGCGCGCAGAACGTGTCTCCCTGTCCGCTTCTGCGGAGCGCTTCGAGCTTCAGGCTCCAGTTGCCAAGCGTGAGCAGCGCGTCGATACCGGTCTGATGGATCAGCGGGTAATGGGGCGCGAGGATTGGTGCGCCCGCCTCCGTCCGCCGTGGACGCAACGTCGGTTCGCGCGACGTGCCCCAGAAATGATGGAGACCGAGATCCAGGTTGCCGAACACGTGCGAGTAACGCACGGCATAGTCCACGTGCGACTCCTCTGCTGCGGATTCGTACGTGGCACTGCTGGTGTCCACGCGCGGGTCCGCGCGCAGGCGGCCGGACTTGCCCGGGAATGTCCGCGCGCGGAACCCCGGCAGCACGAACAGGTCCACCGTTCCCCAGTCACGGACGAGCGCGAGGTTCAGCATCGGCTGCCCCAGCTTATCCTCCGTATCGAGATTCTCGACGAGATCCGTCTGGTTGATGATGTCCACCAGGTGATTGGATTCCGCCACGCCCCAGAACACACGACGGATCCCCGTGCGCAGCTCCCAGGTGTCCCCTACGCGCGTCCACGCAAGTTCCCGGATGTCCCCGTGCGAGCGCCGCGAATCTCCCTGGTCCGCGCGCAGGAACGGCGTGAAGATGACGCTGTCAC
>JBFWUN010000135.1:0-4442 GCA_050247235.1 Gammaproteobacteria bacterium | reverse complement strand
GCATGCGCTAGAATCCGCGGCTCGACGTCGGCGAGGATTTCATCGTGTGGTGTGTGCCCGTAGTGGATTTGCTCGATGGGGTGGTCGTGCACGCCGTGCGCGGCGAGCGGGCGCGCTACGCCCCGCTGCAGACACCGCTGTCGGATTCACCGGCGCCGTGGGACGTCCTCCACGGGCTGCTTCGACTGCATCCGTTTCGACACTGTTACGTCGCCGACCTGAACGCAATCCAGGGCTGCGGCGATGGCGATCATGAGATAGCCCGGTTGGCAGCGCAACACCGGGACGTGGAGTTCTGGGTGGATGCGGCATTCGGTGCCCGCGCCGCGCTGCCGGTGTATACCCGGGAGCCGAACGTGCGTTGCGTGATCGGCAGCGAATCTCTCGCCACGTTCGCCGCCTACGAGTCGACCCGCGCGCGTTGCACCGGTGCGCTCGATCCTATCCTGTCGCTGGATCATCACCGGGGACATGCGCTCGGCCCGGAGGGTTTGTTTGGGCGGCCCGACGCGTGGACACCGTCCGTGATCGCGATGAACCTGGACCACGTCGGAAGCGCGCTCGGTCCGGATTTCGCGCTGCTCGATGCGCTGGCGATGCGCGCACCACACTGTGCGCGAATCGCCGCCGGCGGGGTCCGCAGCAACGCGGACCTGGAAGCGTTGCGCACACGCGGCGTGGCCGCGGTGCTGATCGCGAGCGCCCTGCACGACGGGCGCCTGACGGAAGCCGCGTTACGGGCGTTTTCAGCGGAAACATGACCCCGGAAACAAGAAGCCCCGCCGAGGCGGGGCTTCGAACCAGACCGATGGAGGTCGCTTATTTCGCCTGGAAGGGATGGGTTACGGAACCCTTCTTCGCCACGACCTGGGCCGCCTTCGGTTCCCGCGCGACCGCGCGCTGGATGGACTCCTTGACAGCCTGGTAGTTGTAGTCCTGGATCTTCTTGTCGTCCTCGGCGAGCCAATGGATGAACACGCCGACGCAGATGAAGATGTCATCCGCCTCGTTCGCCGGAATCGTCCCGTCCTCGACGCAGTCGGCCACCGCCATCGCGACACCGCGCTGGGCGGGTCCGAACATCTGCACGGCCTGCTTGGAACCCTTGATGGTCACCTTGTTGAACATCACCGTGCTCGGCTTGGCAGCCAGGTTCGGCGCAACCACGGCGAGCAGGCTGCTGAAGCCGTCCTTGTTGTTCGTCAGGCAATTGCAGAACGCGGCTTCCGCGGCACTGCCGCGCGGCCCCATGATGAGGTCGATGTGTGCCACTTCGTTCCCGTCGCCTACCAGCGATTCGCCAACCAAAACTCGATCTACGACAGCCATTGTGCGTTCTCCTCTCACTGATCCTGAATCCAGGGATTTGGTCCCGAACAGTGCTTTGAATATGGACATATTCGTCACTCCCAGTCGGGATTCGAAGACTTTCGTCTACGCTTGTAGTTTTTTCACGCGTGCCCGCCGGCGCGTGGGCGGATAGGATTCCCCACGGCCTCCTCACGGAGGGCGGTGTCCAGCAGCCACGCCGCAAGGCTGGCTACCGTGAGATCCGCGCTCGTCCCCGGATTCACACCCTCTCGTTTGAGTTCTGCGTCGAACTCCGCAAGGACCGATTGGCGGGCGCGCGGATCTTCGCACGCTTTCAGGGCTGATGCCACCGCCCGCGCCCGGGCCGCGACGTCCGCCGCGCACGCCTCGCCGCGCTTACGCACGACATGGGAATCCAGGTTGCCGCCGAGAAACTCGAGATAGCAGTGCGTCGCCGCACTCGCGAGCGACTCGCCCCGCGCGCACTCTTCACGCAATGCCGATACACCCGTGTTGAACACCGCTGCGAAGTCGTCCGCGTACTGGCGGGCAATCAGGTCCCGGTCGGCGGCCAGCGCCATGATCGCACGCAACGCGCGCGACGGTGCGGCATGCACGTCCTCGGCCGGCGCGCTGCCGAGCCCGCCCGGGTTGGCGATTCGAATCGCCTCGAACACGGCAGCACTGTCCGCCAGGTCGGCGGCGGCCAGCACGGGTCGCAGGCGCGCGCGCAGCGGCATCGACACGGACGGCAGCAGCGCCGCACGCAGCAGCGGCACGCACAGCAGCAGGATCCCGAGGTTGGTGTTGCAGCCGGCAGCCGTGACGCTGGCCTTCACCGCAGCGCGGATACCGTCCCCGAGCGGCCGGGAGATATCGGTGGCGGGGTCCGCGGCCGCCGCGGCGCTGGCCAGGAAATCCCGGGCGGTCATGCCATGGCCGGGACTGTGGATGCTCACGTTGCCCGGCTTGACCGCCAGCACGTCGTAGCGGCACGCGGTCCGGAACGCATCGAGCGCCTCGGCACGCGACAGTGCGATCGCATGCGCCATGTCAGCGCGTGAGCCGGCGACAGAACGCCTCGACCAGCGCGCCCGTCACGTCCTGCCCGGTGGCCTGGGCAAGCCCCCACCACGCGGGGACGCCATTGACCTCACCGACGCACCAGCGACCCGCCGCGTCGTGCATCAGGTCAACGCCCGCGTAATCCACGTCGACTGCCGTGGCGGCCGCTTCCGCGAGGCTGGCGAGTACCGGATCGAGCATCGCCCCCACGCAACGTGCGCCCTGTGCACGGTTGGTGATCCAATGTGCGCTGATCCGCTCCATCACGAAGCGCGCCACGCCGTCGATCACGAGCACGCGCCAGTCGCGGAACGGGGGTCCTCCGCGCGACAGGTATTCCTGGAGGTAGAACACGCCGCCTGCCGGCACGACGGCGGTGAGCTCGGCAGCATTCTCCGCGCGCTGGATGCCCTCCCCCTGCGAACCGAACAGCGGCTTGACGACCAGTGCCACACCCGCCTCGAACAGCGGCGCCGCGATCCGCTGTGCGACTTCCGCGGACTCGCAGACCCAGGTGCGCGGCGTCGGCAGCCCGCGATGAGCGAGGCGGAAGCTCGTCATTGCCTTGTCGACGGTACGCTCGATCGCGTGACCCGAATTGAAGACCGTGACCCCCGAGAGCGCGAGGCAGTGCAGGAAATCGAGCCTCAAGGTGATCTCTTCGAGCGTACCCCCAGGCACGCCGCGCACGAACACACCACGCGGCAACGCGCCATCGAAGCCGTCGATCACGATGCGCGGCGCACCGGTCGCGAGATCGAAGCGGCAATCCTTCAACGAGCGATAGACCGCTGCAAGTCCACGTGCCGCGAACGCCCGGGTCAGCGCGCGACCGTGCCACCCCGGGTCGTCCGTGAAGATGACGACCCGCGGGTCGTGCATGGATCAGCTGCCGAAGGAAAGGTCCAGCAGATCTTCCCGCAAGGCGCCACCCTCGAAGGTCCGGCCGGTCTTCATGACCGTCACCGCGCACTGCGCGGGTGAGAACAGCATGGGATCGATCTGGTAGAAATCGTACTTGTATTCCTTGAACACCTTGCCGAACGGCTTGCCGAAATCGCGTGACGTCGCACTCGGCAGCTGCGCTGCGAGTGCCTCTGCGGCATCGTCCTCGACGTCCACGTAGAGCTGCACTCGCCCACCGAACAGGATCGCGTCGTTCGTGCGCCCCATCGCCGTGATGAAGTCCGCGGTGGGCGGAGGAACCGGTGCGGTGCCCGCGCCATCGACGATCTTCTCCAACGGGAATTTCAGCGCGTGCACCTTGTGGAGCGCCACTTCGAGCACCCGCGCGACAATCTGCACGCCGCCCGCAAGACTGGACGTCGGCGTGAGGATCAGCGTGAGCTGCGCAGGCTCGATCTGGCAGTAGCTCGTGATCTTGTCGATCACCTCCGGCGGTGGCACCCGGTCCACCTCCAGCACCAGCGCGGTATCCCCGGGCGGGTTGCGGTACGCCATCTCCTTCAGCAGCTCTTCCTTGCTGCCCACGGAACGTCCTGGGCCCGACCCGAGCGCGTTGAAGCCCTCCTTGCCCTTGCCGTGATTCAGACTCCATCCCGCGTATTGCGACCCCAGACAGGCAGTCACGGGATCGCTCGCATGCACGTCCACCTGCCAGGCCCACCGGCGGAACGGCGAGTTCGCGCGCAAGGTGACCTGGCCGAGCCCGCCCATGCAGATCTCGCTGATCAGCCGGCCGGCTTCGAGGCCGCCCGGCGCATGGATGCCGGCATCGACGATGCGCGTGCCGCCCGCCAGGGTGGACACCGCGACCCGGTAACGCTCGGGTTCCTCCAGGAGGCGGCGCACCAGCGGCTGGGCACAGAGATTGACGTTCGCGCGTGGCAGGAGATTCTCGGTCTGCATGCTTGCTCCCCGGGGTTCGTTGTCGGGCGACGCGTCGGCGCCGCTTTGTGCTATCGATGTCCTACCGATGCCGCGATCCACTGCCACAACGCCGCAAGCCGGGCCGCCAGCAGATCCTCCGTCCCGATCGCGCGATCGGTCGCCGCAACGACGGTACACAGGGGCGCCTGGGCCGGGATAAGACTGCCGGGTTGCGG
>JBFWUN010000134.1:2722-4444 GCA_050247235.1 Gammaproteobacteria bacterium | reverse complement strand
TAGTTCGCGTCCTGCCGCCGGGTGCTTTCGCCGAAGCCGGGGAGGTCCGGCGCGATGACGCGGAAATGCGGCGTGAGGTAGCGCGACACCTGTGTCCAATGATCCTTCTCGGCGCCGAAACCGTGCAGGAGCAGCAGCGGTTCGCCGTGACCTCCTTCGAGGTAGGGCACCCGGTGTCCGTCGATCGTGATCTCCCGCAGGTCCAGACCGGCGCGCCGACGGGACATGCGCATCGCGAAGTCGAAGATGCGTTCCGGGAACATCCGGTAACCGACATACGCGGCCCCGGCGATCAGGATGAGTTTGCTCAGCATCGAAGGCTCCCCGCGTGAACAGGGCCCCAGTATAGTCAGCACCCGCGGCGCGCAGTAGCACGCCGGATCGCGGCACGCGGGCTCAAGTCCCTGCCGGGATCTCCGGCAGCAGCAGGTGAGAAGCCTGAGTCGCCGTCGCAAAGACCTGCTGCACCACGGGGACCAATGTCACTGCTTCGTGCGCGAGCTCGTAGGTGTTGGGATTGCGGTCGTAGCGTGGGAAATCGCTCGACGTCACGAGCACGCGGAGACGATGGCCGGCGCGGAACACCATCGCAGTCGACCACAGGTCCACCTCCACGCGCACCACCGTGCCGGCGTCCACGGGGGCGCGCTGCCGGCCATCACGCAGCGACAGCCGCAGCACGCCATCACAGACGTTGAGGCAGCAACCGTCGGGGTGCACATCACAGAGTTTCACGACGAAGTCCGTGTCGCGACCGCTGGTCGTCACGTACAGCACCGCGCGCACCGGGCCCGTGATCTCGAGATCCGCGTCGAGCGGTGCCGAGGTGTAGCCGAGCACGTCGCGGCGCGCGAGCAGCGCGGATTGCTCCACGGGTCCCGGCGGGTACTGCGGCGGCAGCAGGGTCGTGCCGCCCAGGGTGGGACACGGATCGTGCGGGTCGAACACGTACGCGCGGGAGGGGATGTCAGCGGTCCCGCGCTCGCGCGCCAGCGTACCGTCCCCGTTGAGGAACCAGGCGACGGGTCGCGCGCGTGCCAGCGGCCAGTCCTGCTCTTCGCGCCAGCGATTGACACCCTGAACGAAGATCTTCACCGGCGCCTCTTCGTCCACGCCGTTGCGTTCGTCACGCAGCCAGCGCGCAAACCAGCGCAGTTGCAGGCGCGTGAGGTCTTCCTTGAGATCCAGGAACAGCCCGTTGGCGCGAAACCCGAAATCCACGTGACCGACCACGTTCTGGAACATCCCGTGTGACCAGGGTCCGACGATGATCCTGCTGTGGCGGCGCGCGAGATCGGAGCCCGCGTGGTCGCGCATCGCGCGGAAATGCTGCAGGTCGGCCGCAAGCAGCAGATCGTGCCAGCCGGCGACGGTCAGGCTCGGCACGGCGACCTGCGCGTGGCGGCCGGTCATCAGCAGGGAGTCGGTCCAGGCGTCGGGCGCAGGATGGCGCAGGAACTCGTAGAAGAACGGCAGGAACGCAGCATCCTCCGGTCGCGCCGGCGCGAACCGGGTGAGCGGCAGCGTGCGAAGCACCGTGTCGAAATCATCGATGTCGTCGACGAGTTGCGTCAGCAGCGGGAAGAAGTCCGCCGGGTTGGGGCGCGCGCGGATCAGCGCAGCCGGGCCGATCGCACGCATCGCCCACATCGCGAGCGTGCCGAGGTTGAGCGCTCCCCCGCGCCAGAAGTGATCCCGCCAGAAATCGTTCGGCGCGGTGGT
>JBFWUN010000134.1:0-2622 GCA_050247235.1 Gammaproteobacteria bacterium | reverse complement strand
TTGCCCCGGTTTTCGACAAGCTGGTCGAGCAACAGGCCGAACTCGGCCAGGCGCTGAAGGAATCCCAGGCCCGTACCCAGCGCATCGGTACCGAACTCGTGGACAACTACCTCGCGACCCAGCGCGACCTGCTCGAGCTCACGCGCAAGATGGCGCTGCAGCCGCAGGACTACGCGTCAAACATCAAGGCGATGGTGGATGCGTCCGCGGTCGCGCAGGAACGGGCGATTTCGCTCGCGAAACTGTTCTACAAGGAACAGGCTGACGTGTTCGGCGGCGTCCGCAAGTGGGTGCAGTCCAGCTGCGAATCCACCGGCAACATGACGCAGGCGGGTCGCAACTGGATGAACCTTTGGTCCAGGCAGGCCTGAGCAGGCGCCGCAAGTATCGTCGCGTATGCGACGATACCTCGGACTGGAGCACTGCCAAGAGGCGATCGTGTCGATGACGAGCGAGCCGTATTCCCCGACGGAGGACGAAGACAATCCGTTTGCGCACGACCCTTCGGTCGAACCCACGCTGACCCCGCTGTGGCGGGAAGCCGGCTGGCCGTTCGAGTGGATGAGGCTGCGCACCAGCGCCGTCTACTTTGGTTGCGGCATTCCACGGGGTCACGGTGAACCCGTGCTGCTGATCCCCGGCTTCATGGCCGGGGATGCGTTGATGCTGGAACTCCACCGATGGCTCAAGCGCATCGGTTACCGCTCTTACCTGTCGAACATCGCCTGGAACAACGACTGCCCGGATCGCACGGCCCGCATGCTCGCCACGCGGCTCCATGCGATCCGGCGGCGTCATGGCCGTCCGGTCCGGCTGGTCGGACACAGCCTCGGCGGCATGCTCGCGAAGAGCCTGCTGCAGGATCATCCGGGTGCCATCGATCGGATCGTCACGTTGGGTTCGCCGTTCCGTTCGCTCGTGAAGGCGCACCCCGCAGTCGTCGGCATCTGGGACCAGCTGAAGAACACCCGCAGCCGCCTGGTCGGACGCAATCTTCACGCCTCGTGCGGCACCGGCCACTGCCTGTGCAGCTTCGTGAAGAACCTGGTGCAGCCGGAACCGCGGGATGTTCCCCAATTCGCCATCTATTCCCGCAAGGACGGCGTGGCGGACTGGAGCAGCTGCATCGAAGAACAGCCGTCGGCGAATACCGAAGTGGACTGCACGCACATCGGCATGGTGGTTCACCCGGAAGTCTTTCGCGCGATCGCGGTGCGGCTCGCCGAGCGCACCCACCCCGACAGGAGCACTGTATGAGCGATGACAAACTCAATCCCATGGCCCTGTGGCGCGACTGGTTCGTGAAATCGGAGAAGGCCTGGAGCCAGGCGCTGACCGACATGATGGGCGACGAGCGTTTCTCCAAGGGACTGGGCCGTTACATGCAGGAAGCGTTGCACACGCACCGCATGTTCAGCGAGGCGATGAGCCAGTACCTCGCCAATCTGAACCTGCCGTCGCGTTCGGACGTGCTGGACGTGAGCGATCGCCTCGGCCAGATCGAGGACACGCTCGCCGCGATCCAGGTGGAACTGCGTGAGCAGCGCATCCAGATCGCGCGGGCACTCGCGAACGTGCCCAATCCGGAGCCTGCGGACTCGGGCACCCCGGCCCCGCGCCCGGCACGCACCAAGCGGCCGCCGACCCAGGAACGGTGACCATGGCAAGTTCACCCATCTCACGACCACCGGGCAATGTCCCGGAGCCCTCGCGCGCCGCGGTGGACGAATCCGTCCGCAAGGCGGTGGAGCGCGCGCTCGCACGCAACATTCCGGGGCTCGCACTCCAGCAGGCGAATCTCGATCTCGAGGTGGGCCAGACGCCGAAGGAACTGGTCTACACGCGCGAATCGATGCGCCTGTACCACTACCGCGCGATGACCCCCGAGGTCTACCGGGTGCCGCTGCTCATCGTGATGTCGCCGGTGGCGCGCGGGTACATTCTCGATCTCGCCAAGGGACAGAGCCTGATCGAATACCTGCTGCTGCAGGGGTACGACGTCTACCTGATGGACTGGGTGCCCCCGCGCCGCGAGCACGCGCATCTCGGGATGAAGGATTTCGCGCTGACCCTGCTGGATGCCTGCATCGAGGCCGTCCAGCAGGATTCAGGCGAAACGGACCTCACCTTGATCGGTTACTGCATGGGTGGACTGCTCGCAACGATGAACGTCGCCGTCCATCATGACGGCCCGGTGAAGAACCTGGTGTGTTTCACCACGCCCGTAAATGCCGATGGCATGGCGCTGTACAAGACATGGGTGGAGAGCGAGGCATTCGACCTCGATCGGATCGTCGACCAGCTGGGGATCATTCCTGGCGACATGATCAATGCTTCGATCCAGGCGCTGCGGCCGCTGCAGAAACGCGCGAACCAGCTGCAACTGCTGAACAACGTCGAGAATGATGCGTTCGTGAAGGCGAGCCTGCGCTTCGATCGCTGGGCATCCGACCAGCTGCCGATCCCGGGCGAGCTCGCGCGCGACATGGTTCGTGACTTCCTGCGAGGCAACAAGCTCGTGCGCAACGAATACCGCCTGGATGACAAGCGTGTCGATCTGGGTAAGATTCGCGTGCCGTTCCTGCACGTGGCGGCCGAGTTCGACCACATCGTGCCGACCGC
>JBFWUN010000133.1:0-4578 GCA_050247235.1 Gammaproteobacteria bacterium | reverse complement strand
CCGGCGGTCGCCGATAGCCGGTATGATACCCCCCGATCGCGCCGGGCGCGCCGCGCCCTGCCGGCACATCCGATATGAAGACTACTCGCGAGTGGGAGAGAGACATGCAGATCAACGGGAAAGTGGCCGTCATCACCGGTGGCGCGTCCGGACTGGGGCAGGCGACGGCGGAGACACTCGCTGCCGCGGGGGCCAAGGTGGCGCTGTTCGACGTCAACGATGACCTCGGCCAGGCCGCGGCGGCGGCGCTGGGATCGAACGCGATGTACTGCCGTGTGGACGTGACGAACGAAGCCAATGTGAAGAGCGCGCTCGCGGACGTGATGAACCGTTTCGGGGCAGTCCACGTGTGCGTGAACTGCGCCGGCATCGGCAGCGCGGCGAAGACCGTGAGCCGGGGTGAACCGCACGCGCTCGACCATTACGTCCGCATCATCAACGTGAACCTGATCGGCACCTTCAACGTGCTGCGACTCGCCGCGGTGGAGATGACGAAGAACGCGCCCGAGGGGGTCAGCGGAGAACGCGGCGTGATTATCAACACCGCGTCCATCGCGGCATTCGACGGCCAGACCGGTCAGGCCGCGTACGCCGCGAGCAAGGGCGGAGTGGTCAGCATGACGTTGCCGATTGCGCGGGACCTCGCGCGCGACGGGATCCGGTGCGTGACGATCGCTCCAGGCCTGTTCGAGACGCCGATGGTGAAGGGACTGTCGGACAAGATCCGGGCCGGTATCGAAGCGCAGCTCGAATATCCCAAGCGCTTCGGCATGCCGAGCGAATACGCAATGCTCGCCCGGCAGATCGTCGAGAACCCCTACCTCAACGGCGAGTGCATCCGGCTCGACGCCGCCAGCCGCCTGCCGCCGCGCTGAGCCCGTGCGCGGCGTACCGCCTGCAATGCCGGAAGAACCCATCGCCCCGCCCGGCGCGATCCGCTGCGGCTGGGCGGGGGACAAGCCGGAGATGATTGCGTACCACGACACCGAGTGGGGCGTTCCGGTGCACGATGACCGCGTGCTGTTCGAGTTCCTGACGCTCGAGGCGGCGCAGGCCGGGCTCAGCTGGCTGACGGTGCTGCGCAAGCGCGCGGGCTATCGCAAGGCGTTCGCGGAGTTCGACCCGACCAGGGTCGCGCGCTTCGACGCGCGGCGCGTCGAGAAGCTGATGGCGGATCCGGGGATCATCCGCAATCGCGCCAAGATCCTTGCGGCGATCACCAATGCGCGCTGCTTTCTGGAAGTCCAGGCGGCGTTCGGGTCGTTCGATCGCTACGTCTGGGACTTCGTCGGTGGCCGCCCGCAGGTCACGAGGTTACGCACGATGGGTGACATCCGCGCGACGTCACCGGAATCGGACGCGCTGGCGAAGGATCTGAAACGGCGCGGGTTCAAGTTCCTCGGGTCCACGGTCATGTACGCGCACATGCAGGCCACCGGCATGGTCAACGATCACGTGGTGGACTGCTTCCGTTTCGGGGCCCTGGCGCCGGGATGAAGCGCCGGACGGCAGCGTGTCCGCGGGCGCGTAACCCCTGACACGCGCGCGGCGCCCGCAGGCGCCGCGTTCATCATCCGCGTGGGCGCGGACCTATTCCTTGACGGTCACCGGGACCCGCGACCACTTGCCGTCCTTGAACGCAATCACGGTGGACCGGCCGCCGAGCGCGATCAGCGTACCGTCCGGCATTTCAACCAGGGTGCGCAGCCAGGACAGCAGCTGCAGTTCGCTGCGGTCGGCGACGCTCCAGGTCTCACCGTCGAGCGAGCCAATGAGGCCCACGGCCCCGGTGACCACCGGCTTGCCGTCGGCGGTGACCGTGACGCCGAAAACACCTTCGTTCCCGGGCGCCGGCAGCTGCGACCACGTGACCCCGCCATCATGACTGGCACGCATCGCGCCTGCGGCGCCGACGAGGTAGATCGACTGATCCTTCTGCGTTCCGGCCATCCAGTACGGCGGCTCGGGTTCGCGCTGCGTCATCCGGGCGTCGCGACGCACCCAGGTCTGACCGCCGTCCTGGCTCTGCAGGACCATGCCGAATTCTCCGGCGAGCGTCAGGCTGTTGCCGTCGAACAGCACGGCGTTCCACGACACGTCGCCCGCGCGGAAGGCGGGACCCGGGGCGAACTTGAACCCGATCGTGGGCGCGGGTTCCGCGTCCAGCGCCTTGATGAACTGGATGAAGCCTTCGTCCGGGTACAGCGTGTAGTCCGTATCGGCCACCGCGGGCTTGCCGCCCACGTTCGCGGTGAACACCACGCTGTCGAGGTTCATGTTGCCGACCCCGAAATACCAGTCGCCGGCTTCAGTGCCCGGAAACGTCAGCTGCGGCTGGGTCGCTTCGCCGATCTCGACCGTCGTCCACGTGCGGCCATCTTTCGACGTGGAAAGCATGCCGCGGCCACCGCCGGCCCAGGCCGTGCCGTTCGCCGCGGCGATGTCGAGCACCGGTTCGTGGTACTCGGAGAGCGTCGCGGTCTCAGTGAGCTTCTGACCGTCGAACACGTAGATCTTCGCATCGGACGAACCGAGCAGGGCCTCGCCGTCCGACCAGCGTTCCAGCGCGGTGAAATCGGCGTTCGGGATGTCCTTGAAGCGGGTGAATTCCGCGCCATCGCCCGTGAACTTCAGGAGGCCAAGCAGCCCGTGCAGGCCGGTCACGAGGATGCCGTCCATCGCCGGCATGTACTCGCCGTCGAGGAAGTCGATCACGATCGGCGCCCGGTGGTCCTTGAGGTCCTCTTCCGCGCCATGGGCGGGGAGCGCGCAGGCCAATGCCAATGCGAACGCCGTCAGCGGGTGCGGAATGCCGCGAATAGTCCTACGAATGGTCATGCGTGGTTGCCCTGGAATGGAATGTGTCGAAAGGCGTTCGGGAACGTTCAGAAGTGCCGGGGGTGCATCCGTCGGGGGGAACTGTGCTGGCCTCTTCTCGGGTCGGATGCCGTACGGCGGCGTACCTTACCAACAAGCACGCGGACCGTACAAGCGCAGGGGAGGGGGCGGGCGCGCTGCCTCAGGTCGCGAGCGCGCCGTAGCGTCCGCGGTAGTAAAGGAGCGGCTGCAGGTCCTCCGACGGCGGCAGGCTGATGCCCCTGACCTCGCCGACGAAGATGTGATGGTCGCCGCCTGGATGGACGGCGGTAACCTGGCAGTCGATCGCCATCAGCCGGCCGTCCAGCATCGGCGCCCCGGTCGCGCCGCGCTCGAATCCCACGCCGTCGAACTTGTCCTGGCCCTTCTTCGCGAAGCGGTTGGAGAGATCCTGTTGCCCGGCGCTCAGCACGTTGATACAGAACACGCCGCTGCGCTTCATTGGTTCCAGCGTATCGGACTTGTTGTCCACGCAGATCACGAACAGCGGCGGCGTCAGCGACAGCGAAGTGACTGCGTTCATCGTGAGGCCGAACGGGGTGTGATCGGCATCACGCGTCGTGACGATCGAAACTCCGGTGGCCCAGAAGCCACAGGCCTTGCGGAAATTCTCAGGGGACAGGTCTGACATGCCAGTACTCTGCGTGCAGGAAAGTAGGGGCACATTGTGAGTGGCGACGCGGGAACTGGCTAGTGTCGTCGGGCGCGGACTTTTCCTACCCAGTGTCAGCCAGGCGGTTGTCGCACATCGTCGAAGGATGGAACCGCGAAGGGTTCGCGGCGGGGCGGTCGGCCACCGCAGGCCCGATGCAGCATCGGCATGCAGGTCTCCGCGAAGTAGCGCATCTGGTCCTCGATTTCCGGCCCCTTGAAGCCCGCGAGCTCGAACCACGCATGGAACATGAAATCCTCGTAACCCACTTCGTCCTTGATGCGCATGATTTGCGCGACGACCTCCTCGGGCGTGCCGAACATTGCCACCTCCTTGTCGAGCAGCGATTCCGGGCGGATTTTCGTCCGCAGATCGAGGAAATCATCCTCCGCGTGGGCAAGCAGCGCCGCAAACCCGAACGGACCGTAGTAATCCCACTGGACTTCCATCGCCAGCTTGAACCGCGCGAGTTCGCGGGCCCGATCCATGCCGGGCAGCAGCAGGTGGATGTAGCGGCAGGTCACGATGCCGCGTCGTTTCTCGGCGTCCCAGCCGTAACGGAAGCGGCCGCGGCCCAACCGATCCGGCCAGCCGGCCGCCTCGGCAGCCTCGTAGTAGAGTTCCACGTTCTGCTTCAGCCGCGACGTGGGTTCGATGATGAAGTAGCCGTTGACGCCCTTCTCCGCCGCGAACCGGATCGAGCGCGGGCTCGTCAGCGGTTCCCAGAGTTGCGGGTACGGCTTCTGCAGCGGTTGCGGAAACACGCTGATCTCCCGCAGCGTGGTGGTCGTCGCCAGCACCGGGTTGCCGGCGGAGTACATGTCGGGTCCGCCCACGTTCAGGATGTCCTCGACCGCGCGTTCGACCTTCTCCATCCCGAAGTACGCCATCGTCTGGCGGTGATTCCACTTCGTGTAGCGTGGCGGGATCGAGAAGAACTCGTCGCGATGGGAGAACGACGGCTCGGTCCAGCACTTGATGAGAATATCCAGCGCCTCCGCGAACGCGACCCGGTTCCGTTCCTGGTCCTGGATGGTGGAGCCGTACGG
>JBFWUN010000132.1:0-4842 GCA_050247235.1 Gammaproteobacteria bacterium | reverse complement strand
CGGACGGCAAGACGTCGCTGTACGTGGCGGGCGAGCCGATGCTGAAAGGCTGGATCTACTACCACTCGAAAGAGCTGGCGATGATCTTCGGCATCACGTTCGGCGTGATGGTGCTGCTGCTGTGGGCGCATTTCCGTTCGATCTCGGGTGTGGTGGTCCCGATGCTGGGTACCGGATTGTCGGCAGTGTGGGGGCTCGGGTTCGTCGGCTGGATGGGGTTCAACCTCGATCCGCTGATCCTGGTGGTACCGATCCTGATCTCCGCGCGTACCGCGAGCCACTGCGTGCAGTTCATGGAACGGTACTACGACGAGATCCGGCTCGGTCGCGACAAGGACACCGCGGTGCGCGTGTCGATGGGTGAGCTCATCGTGCCGGGATCCATCGCGATTTTCACGGACGCCGCCGGGCTGCTGGTACTGGCGGTGTCCTCGATGCCGATCATCGCGAAGCTCGGGTACTTCTGCGCAGTATGGTCCGCCAGCAACATGATCACGGTGGCAGTATTCGTGCCACTGATCCTGTCGCTGCTGCCGATGCCGACGATTGACCGCAACGAGGAGCACAAGCACCTGCCTTCTCGCATGATGGATGGGCTCGGTCACTTCCTCGTCGGCAAGCGTGCCACCCAGCTTATTTTCGGCGCCACTGCGCTGATCGGAGCGTGGTCGCTTTACTACGGTTGGGCGCCGCCGCTGGGTGAGAGCAAGCCGGGCTCGCCGATTCTCTTTGCCGACTCCGAGTACAACATCGCCGCGGCGCATATCGCGGATCGCTTCGCGGGTGCCAACCAGTTCAGCATCTATTTCGAAGGGGACGGCGCGCACCGGATGAAGGATCCGGAGGTCGTCGCGATGATGGAGGAGTTCGGCCGCTACATGGCGGACACCTTCAACTACGGGGGCACCCGCGAGATCCCGCATCTCGTGCGCTCGATCAACCGTCTCTACCACTACGACGATCCGCGCTGGTCCCTGATCCCGAAGGAACAGAAGGACATCGGCAACACGTTGTTCATGTACGAGGCGGGCGCGGCGATGCCCGGCGTGATCCTCGAGTACATGGACCTCGAGGGTCGCACGGCGAACTTCGTCGTGTTCTACAAGGACGCCACGGGCAAGACCGTGCACACGGCGCTGGACGCGGCGAAGGCGTTCCTGAAGAAGCACGATATCAAGGGGGTCACCCCGCGTCTGGCGGGCGGCATCATCGGCACCACGGCCGCGGCGAACGAGGAGACGAAGGCCTCCGATCTCAAGATGACCGGCCTCATCATCACCCTGGTGATGATCGCGGTGATGGTGACCTACCGTTCGTTCATCGCCGGTCTGCTCGTGCTCGTGGTGCTCGGACTCGCGGTGATGATGAACCGCGCGTTCATGACCATTCGCGACATCGGGCTCAACGTGAACACGATGCCCGTGACGGCGGTTGGCGTCGGCCTCGGCGTGGACTACGCGCTGTACATGCTCGATCGCATCAAGGAAGAGGTGAAGCACCGCTCGCTGGACGACGCGATCATCGTCGCGATGCGTACCACGGGTGCCGCGGTGCTGTTCACCGCGGTGATGGTGATCGCCGGCATCATCTACTGGATTCCGGGTTCGTCCCTGCGCTTCAACAGCGAGATGTCGCTGCTGCTCTGCATGCTGATGATCAGCAACATGATCGGTGCCGTAACCGTCATTCCGCTGCTGGTGCGCGTGCTGAAGCCGAGCTTCGTGATGAAGGTCCACGAGGACGACACCGTGACGGCCGCCGATGCGGCGCAGGCAGAGAACGTGTGGCGGCGCGGCGCAAAGGCGGCGGGCTGACCCTGGGAATGCGAATTCGCCGGCGGGCGCGGACACGCGGCGCGCCGGCTTTTTAGAAGGGGGAAACTATGGGAGACAACGCGATGAAACGAACGTTACGTGCGCTTTCGATCGGCGCATGCGCGTTCACCTCGGCGCTCTTCGTGAGCCAGCCGGCGCACGCCCGCATCACTATTGATGCACTGGGCGGTGAGGTGGAAATCAATGGCTTCTTGTCGAGCGAGGCGCGCGCCCATCTTGGCAACGGCGATCAGTACCTTCAACAGTGGATCCAGCGCCTCCAGATCGAGGCGTCCGCGAACTACCAGGACGTCGGCGTGTTCGACACCCTGTCGTTCGTCACGATCGTGCGACCGGAGTTCGACGCCGCGTACTACTACGGCGATTCGATCGGCGGCGACCGCGGTCGTGGCGGCTCCCGGCCTTCCTACCTGGGCAATACGTTCAATTTCCAGAACGACCCGGTGGGATTCGGTGGTTTTGATTACCTGCTGGGGACCAACGGCGTGACGGCATTCGACGGCCATCCGCAGTTCAGCACCGGTGGTATCTCGAAGATCGTGACGCAAGGCCTGGAGAACGAGTCCTGGCTCACGAACAACTTCGAAGCCATCCTCGGTCGCGCGGCCAACGGATCCAAGTTCGGCACGGCGAACATCGGCCAGGGCGCCGGTTTCTCCGGCTTCCCGGTGGTATCCGTCACCAGCGGCCTGGAACTCGACTGCACGCGCTGCCTCAACGTCGACAACGATCCGCTTGACGTCGCGATGGCGAACGGCGACTCCAACCGCCGCATCTACCCGTTCCGCGAACTCTACGTGGACGCGACGGTCGGCGACTGGTGGTTCCGCGTCGGCAAGCAGCAGATCGTCTGGGGCAAGACGGACTTCTTCCGCCTGCAGGACATCATCAACCCGGTGGACTTCGGTCAGCACTTCTTCTTCGACTCGTTCGAGGACATCCGCATTCCGCAGTGGATCGCCTCGGCGCAGTGGAAGTTCGGTGACATGGGCCCGACCACCGACAACGCGATCCAGTTCATCTGGAACTTCGACCAGTTCGAACCGGTAGGTCTGGGCAACCCGGGCGCGCCGTGGGGACACCCGTTCGCGAAGGAGAAGTCGACGTTCGCGGCGTTCAACACCTTCTTCTCGGTGGAGCCCTGCCTCGGGCCGGCGTCGCTCGGTCTGGTCAACCAGCCCGGCACCGGCATCACGGCCGGCGACATCTGCGGTTCGCAGGGGCCGAACGACCCGCGCAAGCCCTCGGGCTTCGGCCAGCCGGTCGGCCTGAGCGCGGAGAACCGGCCTGAATGGGATCCGGAGAACTTCGAAGGCGGCGCCCGCTGGGAGTTCCGTATCGGTGAACTCCACATGGCGCTCTCCGCGTACAGCGCGTTCAACGACATCCCGGTGTTCCGCTTCAATACCGTCAACGTGAACCAGAGCGGTGCGTTCGGCGGTCTGGCCACCAACGGCAATCTCGGCGGCCCCAACGACACGCTGATCTTCGGTCTCGCGGAAATGCGTGCGTCCGGCAATGCGGACGGGGTGGGCAACATCCCGGTGCGCGTGATGGATCCGCAGGATGCGCTCAACTCCATCGCCAACGGCGGTGGCACCCTGGCGCCGCTCGCGCAACGTGCCCTGGCGGAGGACAACGCAGCACTGTTCTGGACGAACAGCGCGCCGTTCTTCTCGATTCTCGGCGGTCTGACCCAGCTCGAGTACCAGCGCTCGCAGACCCTCGGCCTGTCGTTCGACTACTTCGAGTCGTTCACCGGCACGGTGTTCCGCGTCGAATCCTCGGTCACCCTGGATGAGCTCGTGAACAACACGCGCAAGGCCAACTGGGTGGACGAGAGCGACGTGATGCGCTGGTCGATCGGCATCGATCGCCCCACCTGGATCAAGTGGCTGAACAAGGACCGCACGTTCTTCCTGTCGATGCAGCTGTTCGACACGTGGTACATCAACCACGAAGGCGACAAGCACACCGGCTTCTACGTGGACGAGCACAACTTCATCACGACGTTCTTCTTCATCGCGAACTATTTCCGCGACAAGGTGACGCCGTTGGGCTTCCTGGTGTGGGAAGAGGCCTCCAACTCGTGGGTGGCCGGCTTCAACACGGAATGGAAGATCGACAACCACTGGTCGATCAAGGGTGGTCTCCATACCATCTGGGGCGGCAACGAGAACTTCCGTCATGACTCGGGCCCGTTCTCGACCTTCGTGGTGCCGGTCCAGGGGGGTGTCGGATCGGGCAACGATACGTTCGCGCAGCACTCGGTGTTCGGTGCCGCCCGCGAAGGTATCGGCGCCCTGCGTGACAACGACGAACTGTTCTTCCAGCTGAAGTACCAGTTCTGACGCGACGTCGCACATCGGTCCCGTCCGGCGTGAACGAAACCGCGCCGGACGGGGACTCAACAGCTAGGAGAGAGCGAGGAGCTTACGCTTATGTATAAAACGATTCGCACCGCAGTGCTGGCCGCGCTTGCCGCACAGCCGCTGGCGGCCAATGCCTACTCCCCGGATGACTTCCTGGCGTGGGTGAAGGCCAACGAAGGCGCCACCCCGCAGTTCGTCGACGGCGACACCATCACCGCCGACAAGGCGGATCTCATCCGCCCGTTCATCCCGACCGAGTTCCAGGAACACGTGATCTTCGACGGGATGGAGATGAAGATTAAGGACGCGGGAGACATCTCCCCGGCCGATGTCTACAAGGTGGCGACGGAGAAATTCAAGGGCACCGCGACGATCGCCTCCGACGGCGCGATCGAGAACTACACCGCGGGGATGCCGTTTGACCCGGAGACTTTCACGCCGGGTGCCGATGCCGGCTGGAAGGCCGCGTGGAACTTCATGTACCGCTGGCAGAACAACGGCTTGCGCGTGGGTGAAGTGCACTGGGTGTGGGTCCGCGCGGGCGGCGAGCACTCCGGCCACGAGATCATGGGTGACCAGGGCGGCAAGTACGCGCCGTTCTACGAGGGCGGCGGCAGCTTCGAGCGCGTGCTCAC
>JBFWUN010000131.1:0-5079 GCA_050247235.1 Gammaproteobacteria bacterium | reverse complement strand
TTCGCGTCCGTCCAGTTCGACAACGAGCTTCAATGAGGCCGCGGCAGTGATGCCGCGGAAGATCGGGCCGGTGTGGAAGGCCAAGATCGACGGCCCGATGCTTCAATGAGGCCGCGGCAGTGATGCCGCGGAAGATCGCCGCGCGCCGAGCTGCGCGAGCAGATCGCCTGGCTGGCTTCAATGAGGCCGCGGCAGTGATGCCGCGGAAGATACCGCGCGCCCAATCGGGGCCGGCCAGGGAGGGGTTGCTTCAATGAGGCCGCGGCAGTGATGCCGCGGAAGATTCTCGCTCGGCTCAGGCAACTGGATTTGCATCGACTGGCTTCAATGAGGCCGCGGCAGTGATGCCGCGGAAGATACCGTCGAGCGCCTGGCGTCGCTGGCTCGACCAGACGCTTCAATGAGGCCGCGGCAGTGATGCCGCGGAAGATGCGGCAACCGGAGCGCAGACCGTGCCGCAAGTCACAGCTTCAATGAGGCCGCGGCAGTGATGCCGCGGAAGATCCCGCAAGGCAACTCTCCGACAACAACCCGGACGGCACGCTTCAATGAGGCCGCGGCAGTGATGCCGCGGAAGATCCGACACCGGCCTGAACACCAACACCGCCGAATCCGCTTCAATGAGGCCGCGGCAGTGATGCCGCGGAAGATGATCAAGGCACGGGCATGCACGGAACGGTCGAATATGCTTCAATGAGGCCGCGGCAGTGATGCCGCGGAAGATCTGATCTATGCCGCTACGGCGACATCGGCACGCTGGCTTCAATGAGGCCGCGGCAGTGATGCCGCGGAAGATACGACGACCGGGGCCGTGGCAGGTCGCGGGATCGCGACGCTTCAATGAGGCCGCGGCAGTGATGCCGCGGAAGATGAGTTGATCGCCATCAGGCGCTCGCGGATGGTCCGGTAGCTTCAATGAGGCCGCGGCAGTGATGCCGCGGAAGATACATGGCGCTCGGCAATGTCGACACGGACGGCGACGGGCTTCAATGAGGCCGCGGCAGTGATGCCGCGGAAGATCCGCACCACCAGGGCGTCCATCAGGTCGCGCTCGTCGCTTCAATGAGGCCGCGGCAGTGATGCCGCGGAAGATTAGAGCGCGGCTCGTGGAGAGACGGATCGGGGCCAGAAGCTTCAATGAGGCCGCGGCAGTGATGCCGCGGAAGATATTTCGACGTTGCTCTCGCCGAGCTGACCGAGGAAGTGCTTCAATGAGGCCGCGGCAGTGATGCCGCGGAAGATGTATCTGGGACGAGGAGGACGACAATGCTGAAAATTGCTTCAATGAGGCCGCGGCAGTGATGCCGCGGAAGATGTGTCGCTTGATTGACGGTCTGGGCACCAGCCGCATCGCTTCAATGAGGCCGCGGCAGTGATGCCGCGGAAGATCCTGCGTGGTCGGGCGCAGCGGCAATACGGTGCTGGCTTCAATGAGGCCGCGGCAGTGATGCCGCGGAAGATGCTGTCTCTGGCGCCGTCAGGAATTTGGGCTTGACCGCTTCAATGAGGCCGCGGCAGTGATGCCGCGGAAGATCGGCCGTGGTTATCGCGAGTTTGTTCAAGCCGAAAAGGCGCTTCAATGAGGCCGCGGCAGTGATGCCGCGGAAGATACTAGCTATCGCCAGTCCTGAAACCGTTACTAGCCCGCTTCAATGAGGCCGCGGCAGTGATGCCGCGGAAGATGCTGCCGACGCTTGAGAGATATATCCCACTTGCCGCGCTTCAATGAGGCCGCGGCAGTGATGCCGCGGAAGATTAACTTGACAATCTAGTTGTCATTCTTTGTCCTGCTGCTTCAATGAGGCCGCGGCAGTGATGCCGCGGAAGATGCTCCTGATGGCCTGGTCGCTCTCGCTCGTCACCGCGCCGCTTCAATGAGGCCGCGGCAGTGATGCCGCGGAAGATGTTGGTATTGGTTCTAAACAGATAGCTCAAGTATACGCTTCAATGAGGCCGCGGCAGTGATGCCGCGGAAGATCGGCCTTACCGCCGAGCGTCACGTCGTCGGTGGCGCGGCTTCAATGAGGCCGCGGCAGTGATGCCGCGGAAGATCAAGGCCGGCGACTATTTCCAGGTCGGCACCGAGCTGCTTCAATGAGGCCGCGGCAGTGATGCCGCGGAAGATACGCCGTCGTGCTATGGCTTGAATATGAAAATGACAGCTTCAATGAGGCCGCGGCAGTGATGCCGCGGAAGATAATCATTTAAAGTTGTTTGTGAAGGTGGGCTGAACACGCTTCAATGAGGCCGCGGCAGTGATGCCGCGGAAGATTCCATTGAGGCGCCATAACAAGTCACTAGCTCCGAAAGCTTCAATGAGGCCGCGGCAGTGATGCCGCGGAAGATGCTTCGAGCGCCGGAAGGACGAAGCGAAAAAGGCCTACGCTTCAATGAGGCCGCGGCAGTGATGCCGCGGAAGATAGACGGGGCAGAGGAGACCAGAGCAGATGACCCGCAGGCTTCAATGAGGCCGCGGCAGTGATGCCGCGGAAGATCAAGATTGACGATCTCTACGTCGCCGCCGGTGTCGACACGCTTCAATGAGGCCGCGGCAGTGATGCCGCGGAAGATGCAACTTGGGAGCTCCGACCCGCTGAGCGGGCGTAGCTTCAATGAGGCCGCGGCAGTGATGCCGCGGAAGATCGTGTTGAAGATGGCAGCGCGTGCCCAGTGGACCATGCTTCAATGAGGCCGCGGCAGTGATGCCGCGGAAGATTGCCTTGATCCCACAACCCACTGATTAAGGAGATACGCTTCAATGAGGCCGCGGCAGTGATGCCGCGGAAGATCCGCACCCGCTCGCGATACAGCCCGGCCCGCATCAAGCTTCAATGAGGCCGCGGCAGTGATGCCGCGGAAGATCCGCCGCTCGGTATCTCGATCTCCACGGCCTCGCTCGCTTCAATGAGGCCGCGGCAGTGATGCCGCGGAAGATGGACCTTCCCCCAGCGGCCACGACATGACGCCCCATAGCTTCAATGAGGCCGCGGCAGTGATGCCGCGGAAGATGCGCCGCGCAAATCACGGTCGGCGTGCGTGGCGATGTGCTTCAATGAGGCCGCGGCAGTGATGCCGCGGAAGATTATGGAGCTTGTTTGTATATATGCTCAGAATAAGGAAGCTTCAATGAGGCCGCGGCAGTGATGCCGCGGAAGATCCGGATCGGCGCGGTGGCCGCGAACATCAATCAGTTGCTTCAATGAGGCCGCGGCAGTGATGCCGCGGAAGATAACACGATCGGAGTTGTCGACTCTATTAACTCATTGGCTTCAATGAGGCCGCGGCAGTGATGCCGCGGAAGATAGGCCGCAATCGGATGGCCTCCACGCTCTTGCCCTGGCTTCAATGAGGCCGCGGCAGTGATGCCGCGGAAGATGACGGCCGAGCAGCGTTCGGCCAGGCGTGAATTGGACGCTTCAATGAGGCCGCGGCAGTGATGCCGCGGAAGATAGGGCGGGCTGCATGAGAACGCAGAGCTAGAACCAAAGCTTCAATGAGGCCGCGGCAGTGATGCCGCGGAAGATCAACCGAGCCGCTCACGGAGCCCGTAACAGTGACATCGCTTCAATGAGGCCGCGGCAGTGATGCCGCGGAAGATCTGAACGAACATGTCAATCACGTCCGACATGTCCGGGCTTCAATGAGGCCGCGGCAGTGATGCCGCGGAAGATGTCTGTTCTGGCCCCTTTGGACGATCTTGGATTGTGGGGGCTTCAATGAGGCCGCGGCAGTGATGCCGCGGAAGATTCCGCCGTGCCGTGGCCACCGGAGCGCGGCTGCCAGCGCTTCAATGAGGCCGCGGCAGTGATGCCGCGGAAGATCGTCTCGTCTCCGCCGAGCCGCCAGCCGGTCACCAGGCTTCAATGAGGCCGCGGCAGTGATGCCGCGGAAGATGCCGCCGGCATCGCGGATGAACGCACCCTTGCCGCCGCGGCTTCAATGAGGCCGCGGCAGTGATGCCGCGGAAGATAGCGTCCATCGACCGCAACCCGCCGCCCGAAACGCGCCGCTTCAATGAGGCCGCGGCAGTGATGCCGCGGAAGATGAAGTTCACTTTTGACTGCGTGCCCTAGCCTGTTTTGCTTCAATGAGGCCGCGGCAGTGATGCCGCGGAAGATCCCCGAACCCGTGGACGCCCTGACCCCTCCCTCATCTGCTTCAATGAGGCCGCGGCAGTGATGCCGCGGAAGATCGATGAGGGCGGGGATGTCGGTGCGGGCATGGGCGATGCTTCAATGAGGCCGCGGCAGTGATGCCGCGGAAGATGACCTGTACGACTTCGACCAGACCATCCGGTTCGCCGTGCTTCAATGAGGCCGCGGCAGTGATGCCGCGGAAGATATGATCGGCGACTTGGTCGATGCCATAGACGGCGAACGGCCGCTTCAATGAGGCCGCGGCAGTGATGCCGCGGAAGATAAATTTTTCATTATTCACCATAAACATCTAATACAGCTTCAATGAGGCCGCGGCAGTGATGCCGCGGAAGATAACCCAGCATCCCGACGTGGTGCCGCTACGACAACCGCTTCAATGAGGCCGCGGCAGTGATGCCGCGGAAGATGAGACAAGGCGGCGCAGGTGAGGACATCGCTCTATCGGCTTCAATGAGGCCGCGGCAGTGATGCCGCGGAAGATCTCGCGACTTCGAAGAAGATGCCGAAGAAGGAGGTGATGCTTCAATGAGGCCGCGGCAGTGATGCCGCGGAAGATCTTCCTCCATCCCCTGACATCCCGGCCCAAGTCGGGCTTCAATGAGGCCGCGGCAGTGATGCCGCGGAAGATCGAGCGATGTGGTGTAGCGGGGCGCTGTTTGGGGCGGCTTCAATGAGGCCGCGGCAGTGATGCCGCGGAAGATACGGTCCAGGCGGAGGACGGCTCGGGAGGATTCCAGCCGCTTCAATGAGGCCGCGGCAGTGATGCCGCGGAAGATAACTATGAGAAAAACAGGATGGACTCCCAGCACACAGCTTCAATGAGGCCGCGGCAGTGATGCCGCGGAAGATCATAGTAGCTGTATACACTTCATCTTTAGCTAGACCGCTTCAATGAGGCCGCGGCAGTGATGCCGCGGAAGAT
>JBFWUN010000130.1:0-5084 GCA_050247235.1 Gammaproteobacteria bacterium | reverse complement strand
AACCCCGTACCACAAGCACGTGCCCGTGAAGCTGCGTCCCGCGAGCGCCGCGGAAGCCGCGGCTGCGGAAATGAACTCGCGCGACGCACTCGCCGCCGGAGGATAACCAGGGGCCTACGGCGCGCGGGCGAACCGCGGCAGTCCCGGGGCTGCTTCACCCGCGTGCCCGCGGGTGTGTAACCGGGGGGCGGAGCGCCACGAATTCCTCCCCGGGAACCTGACCCGGAAGGTCTTCGCATGCGCGGTTGGTTCGGCGTGGTGATGGCGTTGCTGAGCGTTCTGTACGGCCCGCCCGGCGAGGCGCGGGTGATCGACGCGAGCAAAGCGCCGCACCCTCCCGAGTTCGATGTGCAGGCACCGACCCGCTGGATCAACTCGCCACCGCGGCGCCTCGCCGAATTCCGCGGCAAGGTGGTGCTCGTGGAGTTCTGGACGTTCGCGTGCGTGAATTGCGCGCGCACGGTTCCCTGGGTGCGTCACCTCGAGGACAGTCTTCCGGCGACGGACTTCCAGGTGATCGGCGTACACACGCCGGAATTCGATTTCGAGAAGGACGCGGCCGCGGTGCGGCGCAAGGTTACGGCGTTCGGCCTGGCGCATCCCGTGGTCATGGACAACGAGTTCAGCATCTGGGACGCGTGGGGCAACCGCTACTGGCCCGCGTTCTACCTCGTCGATCGCGCCGGGCGAGTGCGGGCGCACTATGCCGGCGAAACGCATCCCGGGGACGCACAGGCACGCGCGATCGAAGCCGACATCCGGCGCCTGCTGGCGGAATAGAGGCAGGCAGGAAAAGGGGACATCTCACATTTCCGAGAACGGAAATGTGAGATGTCCCCTTTTCCAGTTCTACGCCGGCTCGCCGAGGCGGCGCTCCACGACGTCCTCGATCGTCACGGTCAGGAGCGTATTGCCCTGCCGGTCGAGCAGGTCGAACAGGCGTCCGTCCGGTGCTTCGATGCTGAACAGGATGGTCATGCCTTCCTTGCCGCCGTGTTCCATGTGCACCTCGCCATCCGGCAACCGGCCGGTGAAGCCCGCTTGCCGGATCTTGTGCACGGTCTCGAACGCACGTTCTTCGAGGATGTGCTGCTCACCTTGCAGGATCGTCACCTGCGTCTCGCCGAGATGCCGGTGATAGTGGCAGTAGGCGTTCGGGGCCCACCTGACCAGGAACTCCACTTTCCCGGCGGCGGCGTCAGCGCTCGCGACCGCGTAGTAGTAGTCGATCGGGTAATCGAACTCCGGGCCGCCGCCGATCTTCATCCACTGCACGGCATCGAGGTCGAAGCCGGCCGGCAGAGTGTCCGGCAGTCGTACGGGCTTGTTCATTCGCTTCTCCTTCAACTTGCGGTGCCGCCATCGGCGGCGGAACGTTGACGGCTGTACGCCGTCCCTGCGCGGAATGATCGACGTTCCGGGACCTCGAAGCCAGTGCAGGTTACCCGCACATTCCGGGCAATCTGCCCGGCACGGCTACCGGTCGCCCCGGGGTCCATGAAGGGGACGGCGGGACTGTACCGTATTCCCGCCGACCCGCTTTTTCACCGCAGCGGCCGGAAGAACTGGCGCAGTTCCTGTACCAGTGCCGCCGGTTCTTCCGCATGCGCGAAGTGCCCGCCGGCCGGCATCGTCTGCCAGCGCTTGAGGTTGTAGTACTGCTCCGCCCACCTCCGCGGCGGGATCACGAGCTCCTTCGGAAAAATCGCGATACCGGTGGGCGCTTCGACCACCGGCGTCCGTGCATGCGAGGGCTGCCACGGGTGGTGACGGGCCTCGGCGTAGTAGCGCACGGAGCTCACGAACGACTCCGTGACCCAGTAGAGCATCAGGGTCGTCAGCAGGTCGTCCTTGGAGAACCGCCGCTCCACGTCTCCGCCGCAGTCACTCCACGCGCGCCGCCGCTCGACGATCCACGCCGCGAGCGCCACCGGCGAATCATGCATGCCGTAGGCGAGGGACTGCGGATCGTGGGTCTGCACCGTGAGATGGCTCACGATCGTCGGCACCACTTCCACGTTGCGGGCGAAGTGCTGCTTCTCGTCCGACGCGTAGTCGCTCTCCGCGAACGTGGTCTGGCGGGTGATGAAATCGAGCGGGATGGACAGGCTGAGATGGATCCCGTGCAGGTGCTGCGCGTACTTGTGCCCGAGCTGGCTGGCGACGAACGCGCCCCAGTCGCCGCCCTGCGCGGAGAAGCGGTCGTAGCCGAGCGCGTCCCGCATCAGCTTCACCCACAGGTCCGCGGTGCGGGTGAAGTTGATCCCCGGCGTGGTCAACGGGGTGGAGAACCCGAAACCCGGCAGGGACGGCACCACCACGTCGAACGCATCGGCCGGATCCCCGCCGAAACTCGCCGGATCCGCCAGCGGCCGGATCACGTGGCGCAGGTCCCAGAACGTCCACGGCCAGCCGTGCGAGAGGATCAGCGGCATCGGGCGCGGGCCCTTGCCGCGTGCATGGATGAAGTGGATGGGCATGCCCTCGATGTCCACCTTGAAGTGATCGAAGGTGTTCATCTCCGCCTCGTGACGGCGCCAGTCGTAACCGTCGTGCCAGTACGCCAGCAGTTCCTTCAGGTAATCGCCGTTGGCGCCGTACTTCCAGTCGTCGTTGGCGTAGTCGCGTGCCCAGCGGATGCGCGCGAGGCGGTTGTGCAGGTCGGTCAAGGTCTGTTCGGGGATGTCGATGCGGAACGGCTGGGCGCGCATGGGGTGAATCCTCTCGCGTGGACGTGGTTGGATCAGTTTACATTCCGCTGATGGGCAGCCAGCCCCGGTCTTTGAAGGCTCTTGGGGCACACGCAGGATGAAGATCCCGGGGGATTATCGGGTTTCGCGGAATCATGCTGCGGCTACGTGGCTTCAGTTGAAGCCGCATGGATTCCTGCTTGCGCAGGAATCCCGGGGGCGGGCGGCAGCATCGGCCGGGTGACTGGGCCTCAGAACCCTCGTCAATCCTGCGCAAGCAGGAACCCAGTGGGCGTCCGGGGCAGCCTGGCCACCCGTCGCTGATTCGCGGCGCATCGACGGGAAAGGCTCTGATCACGCGCCTTGTTTCCGAGTCCGCACAACGACGGCAGACGCGCTGCCCTTCCAGTCTTCAGGCGTCCAGCAGCACCGCCCGCGTCGCCGCCACCATGTGATCGATATCCGCTGCCGTGTGTGCCGTGGACAGGAAGCCGAGCCGGCCGGCATAGAAGTAGAGACAGTGGCCCAGCAGGGCTTCGTGCAGCGCGCGGATCTTCGCGTGGTCCGCGTCCTCCGCTTCACGCGCGGAGCGGACGTCCGCTGCAGTGAAATGCAGGTGGAACAGCGAGCCCAGCCCCGTCACGCACGCCGGCAGGCCGAGCTCCGCCACCACGCGCCGCAATCCTTGACGCGTGCGTTCGCCCAGTGCCAGCAGGTGGGCCTCGCCGCCCGCCTCCAGCGCGCGCAAGGTGGCGAGCCCGGCCGCCAGGCTGAGCGGCAGCGCGCTGTAGGTGCCGGACTGGAACACGTAGTCGTGCGGATGCGCAGTCGCCGACAGCCATTGCATGAGATCCGCGCGGCCGCCGAACGCCGCGAGCGGCAGGCCGCCGCCGATGGCCTTGCCGAGGATCGTGAGATCCGGTGTCACGCCGTAATGTCCCTGGCCGCCGCCCAGGCCCACGCGGAAACCCGTGATCACCTCGTCGAACGCGAGCACGATGCCGTGGCGCGCCGTGACCTCGCGCAGCGCGTGCAGGAACTCGCGCGTGGCCGGCACCGCGCCCGCGAAGCCGAGCATTGGCTCCACCAGCACGATCGCGAGATCCTTTGCATGCTGCGCGATCAGCGCGCACGCGGCGTCCGCATCGTTGTACGGCAGCACCACGGTCAGCGCGGCCAGTTCCTCCGGCAGCATGCAGTGATACGGCACCCGCGCCGGCGCGACGGCCGGCCCCCGCGCGGCGGCCGGCGCGGCCACGGAGACCATCACGTTGTCCGCCTGCCCATGGTAGGCCCCTTCGAACTTGGCGATCAGCCTGCGCCCGGTCGCGCGACGCGCGACACGGATGGCTGCCTGCACCGCTTCCGTGCCGGTGGGCAGGAAGCGCAGGCGCTCCAGGCTCGGCATCAGGCGTTGAATGGTTTCCGCGAGCTCGACCTGGCGCTCCGTGACGGCGATGTTGGGCAACCCTTCCGCGAGCACCGCCTGCACCGCGCCGACAATGTCCGGATGGTGATGCCCGAGAATCGCGGGACCTGCGCCCAGCATGAAGTCGATGTACGCGTTGCCGTCCACGTCGTAGAGCCGGGCGCCTTCGGCGCGCGTGAGGTACAGCGGGTGCGGCGCACGCGTCTGCGAATACGCGCCCACACCGTCCGGAAACACCTGCAGCGCACGGGCATGCAGCGCGTGCGAGTGGGCGAAGGATGGCAACTGTGCCGCGACGGAAACGCGGGCGTGTTCAGGTCGATTCATGGATTGTCCTCCTCGACGAGCCTGGGGCCGGCCGCCGCGCCCGCGCGCCGCGCGACGTCGCGCACGAACGCGCGGAAGGCACGGATGTCGGACTGCTTCTCGCGCCGCGCACGCGGGGCATCGTGCGCGGCGAGCGCCGTCACCAGTGCCGCGTGGTTGATCCAGCTCTGGTGGTAGTACTCCGGCCGCTCGCGCAGCATCACGCGAATGGCCGCCGTGCAGTGCGGCACGCTCTTCAGGCGCAGCAGTTCGATCATCTGCAGCAGCACCGGGCTGCGCGCCGCGCGGTAGATCGCGAACTGGAACGCGTTGTTGCGCTCGAGCACCGTGTGCAGGTCACCTGCGTCGCCGGCGGTCTGCAGGTCGTGTGCGAGCGTCCCGATCTCAGACACTTCAGCGGTGGTGACATGGCGCGCCGCGCGCGCACAGGCTTCCCCCTCCAGCTGCCCCCGCAGTGACCACACGTCTTCCGCTTCCTCGTCACTCAGCTGTGGCACGCGGATGCCGCGCTTCGGCATCACCACCAGCGCGTTCTCGGCGGACAGTCGCGTGATGGCCTCGCGCACCGGCATCATGCTGGTGCCGAGCTGTTCGGCGACCTGGCGGAGCGTCAGCGTGGTGCCGGGTTCGATGTGGCC
>JBFWUN010000129.1:0-5091 GCA_050247235.1 Gammaproteobacteria bacterium | reverse complement strand
CGACGGACAGGGACATGTTGCGCAACGTGGCGGTCCAGGCGATCTCCGCGCCGATCTTCGCCAAGGTGGACGGACTCGCCTTGCCGTCCAGCAGCTTGACGAGCTCGGTGAGCAGCACGTACGAGGAAAGGTAGCGCTCTGGGCCGCTGCGCTCGAACGCGAGTTCGGCGGTGACCTGCTTCCAGCCATCGCCCTCTTTGCCGAGCAGCGCATCCGGCGGCAGCCACACGTCCACGAACGACACCTCGTTGAAGTGCCGCCGGCCGGTCAGGTCGCGGATGGGGCGCGGCGTGATGCCCTTGGCTTCGCGCATATCGATCAGGAACTGCGAGAGTCCACGGTGCTTGCTGTCCGCCGAGGAATCCGTGCGGAACAGCGCGATCATGTGCGTGGCCCGGTGCGCGCTCGTCGTCCAGATCTTGGTGCCGTTGAGCAGCCAGCCGTCCGACACCCGTTCGGCGCGACTTTTCACCGAGGCGAGATCGGATCCGGAATTGGGTTCGCTCATGCCAATCGCGAAGCACGCCTCGCCACGGGTGATCGCGGGCACGATTGCGCGCTTCTGCGCCTCGGTGCCGAGGCGAACGACCATTGGCCCGCTCTGGCGATCGGCGACCCAGTGATAGCCCACCGGCGCGCCGGCCGCGAGTGTTTCCTCCACCACGACGTAGCGTTCGAGCGCGCTGCGCGCGTGACCGCCGTAGGCCTTCGGCAACGTCATGCCCAGCCAGCCGCGGGCGCCGAGCTTGCGGCTGAACTCAGGATCGATGCCGTCCCACGTGAAGCTCCGCGTGACCGGTCGGTACGCGGCCAGCTCCTCGGCGAGGAACTCACGCACTTCCTGGCGCAGCGGCGCGAGCGCCGCCGGCAGTTCGTAGCGAGGGAATCTCAGTGTGTCGATGTTCATTCACCTGGCTCCGGCTTTGACGGCATATCCCCACGCGATCTCCGCGAGGTCCTCCACGATGTGGGCATCCGTCGGAGCGTCCGCGCTGGCGGCGGTCCCTTCCTCGACGCGCTTGATGATGCCCTGGTAGATGCACGCGACCCGCCACACGGTATACGCGGAATAGAAGTCCAGATGCGGTATCCCGGCACGCCCGGTCAGCGCGCAGTAGCGTGCGATGTATTCGTCCATGCTCGGGATGCCGAGCGCGGCCAGGTCCAGTCCGCCCAGGTTGCTGATCTTGGTGCCCATGGACGGCACCAGCCACGGCAGCAGGTGGTAGGCGAAATCCCCCAGCGGATGCCCGAGCGTGGACAGCTCCCAGTCGAGGACGGCGATCACGCGCGGTTCGGTGGGGTGCATGATCAGGTTGTCCATGCGGTAGTCGCCGTGCACCAGCGTGGTCTCGTCGTTGCCCGGCACGTGGCTCGGTAGCCAGGTGTTGAGGCGATCCATCGCGGGGATTTTCTTCGTCTCGGAGACGCCGTAGGTCTTGCCCCAGCGCGAAATCTGGCGCGCGAAGTAATCGGTCGGCTTGCCGAAGTCGGCAAGACCCATCCGGCGATAGTCGAGCCGCTGCAGGTGGGCGAGGGTGCTCACCATGGAGTCGTAGATCGCGGCGCGCTCCGCGCGTGACATGCCGGGCAGCGCCATTTCCCACAGCACCCGGCCTTCCACCATTTCCATCACGTAGAACACCGTGCCGAGGATGTCCGTGTCCTCGCACAGGACGAATGGCCGCGGCACCGGAAAGCCTGCCGCATGCAGCGCGCTGATCACGCGGTATTCGCGATCGACCGCGTGCGCTGACGGCAGCAGCGGGCCCGGCGGCTTCCGGCGCAGCACGTAGCGGCGTCCCGGGGTCAGCAGCTGGTAGGTCGGGTTGGACTGCCCGCCCTTGAACCGCTTCAGGGAGAGTGGCCCGGCGTAATCGGGAACATGCCGGGCGAGGTAGGGCTCGAGGCGCGCGAGATCGAGCTGAAGGTGCGGTTCGACTTCCTTCGTACCTGAAAAGATTTCCTGGCGGGACGTGCTCATCGTAGGATTCCGTGTTCTCTAGCGGGGACCGGCGACGACGCCGCGATCATGGAGGGCGCCGATCTCAGCCGAGGAAAGCCCCAGCACCTCGGCGAGGATCTCGTCCGTGTGCTCGCCGAGCCGCGGCGCGCGTCGGGCTGGCTGCCGGTCGACCGCCCCGAAATGCGCGGGGACGCCCGGCACCGGGTACGTGCCGATGTCGGGCTGTTCGACGGCGTGGAAAATCGGGTTTGCCGGAGTCATGTCCGGATCGTGGTCGATCAGCTCGTTCATCGTCTGGTAGCGGCCCCAGCACACGCCCTCGGCATCGAACGCGCGCGCGACGTCAGCGAACGCGTGCCGGGCGATCCAGCGCTCCAGGATTGCCGCGATCTCGCGTCGTGCGGTGTAGCGCGCACCCTCCTGCGCGAAATCGACACCCAGCCGGGTCGCCTCCGCCGCCATCATGTCGGCGAGCCCGGTGGCGTTGAGCAGCCCGCTCCACATCTTGGCGCTGATCGCCATCACCATCACGCGCACGCCGTCGGCGGTCACGAAGTCGCGCCCGAACGCGCCGTAGAGGTAGTTCCCGCTGCGCGACCGCACGCTGCCGTTGAGGAGGCGGTCGCCGACAAAGCCCAGGTGGCCGACCGTCGCGAGCGCGACGTCCGCCAGCGCGAGTTCGATCTTCTGTCCGCGGCCGCACTGGTCGCGGAAGCGCAGTGCCGCGAGCAGGCTCGTGGCGGCGAGCATCGCGGTGGTGATGTCCCACGCGGGCAGCACGTGGTTGACCGGGCGATCGTCGTCCTCCGGCCCGGTCAGGTACGGATAGCCCACCTGCGCATTGACGGTGTAGTCGACCGCACTGCCGCCGTGGCGATCGCCGACGATCGCGAGCTGGATGACATCCGCGCGGTGTCGGCACAGGTTCTCGTACGCGAGCCACCCCCGGGCCGGCAGGTTGGTCGACAAGATGCCGGCGCCGGGACCCGGCGCGGCGATCAGCCGGGTCACGAGCTCGCGTCCCTCGTCCTTGCGGAGATCCACCGCGAAGGAACGTTTGCCCTTGTTCAGATCGGCCCAGTAGATGCTGTGATTGTCGCGCGTCACGGGCCAGCGCCGGTAATCGATGCCGCCGCCGACCTGGTCGAACCGGATCACGTCCGCACCGAGCTGCGCCAGTGTCATACCGCACATGGGCGCGGCGATGAAGGCCGAAGCTTCGACGATGCGAAGCCCGCGAAGGATGTCCTGCATGGTTACCGGGTGTCGCTGGGGAATCCCGAAATTCTAACGGGACGGGCGTGCCCGGCATAGCCGGCGCGCCGGCCGCCGACGATCGCCGCGTCGGCGGACTGCGGCTGACCACCGCGCGTCGGCGTCAGTCGCGCAGTTCGACGAGGCCGTGGCTCAACACCGTCTCGTGGCGTTCTACGCACTCGGCACTGAAGTGGATCTGTCTCCATTCGCGCCAGCAGGAGACGCGCAGGGTCTCACCCGGATAGAACGGCGCGGCGAAGCGCACGCGCGCCGCCGCGATCGCCGCCGCGTCGTAGTTGCAGCAGTGCGCGAGGATGACGTGCAGCGCATGTCCGAAGGTGCAGCGACCATGCAGCAGCGGACGCGAGAAACCTGCCTGCGCGGCGACCGCCGGGTCGGCGTGAACCGGGTTCGAGTCGCCACACAGTCGATAGAACAGCGCCTGCTGCGCCAGGGTGCCGATGTTCGCCTGCAGGTCCGGACGTCGTTCCGGCACGGGCGCATACGGCGTCGGGGGCTGTCCGGCGCTGCCGCCGCCCCCATCTCCGCGACACAGGATCGTCGAACGCACTGTCGCGAGGAGCAGGCCATCGTTCTCGCTGTGCAGTTCCTTGCGGGTATGCACGAACGCGCCCTTCGCGGTCCCGCGATCGACCACCGCATCGACCCACGTCCGATCACGCACGATGCCTGCCGGCGGCAGTGTGCGGTGCAGTTCGAGATGTTCCTCCGCGTGCAGCATCTGTGCCCAGGCGAGGCCGAGCGAAGGTTCGCGCATGAACACGCCAGGGTAGCCGAGCACGAGCGGCAAGGTCGGCAATGCCGCGAGATGATCCTCGGTCACGAAACGCAGCTGTCGCGCATCGAGCGGATCCGTGCCGAAGCCCAGGGTCAGCGCATGGAGAATGACGTCGGCCGCGCTGTAGCTCACCTCGCGCTGGTCGACGCAGGTGCCGACGAACCGTTGCAGGTCGGTCATCAGTCCGGTGCGATCGTCGCGTGTCCGTTGTTCAGCACCGTGATGCCGCGCTCCACGGACGCGGCGCTGAACCACACCTGGTCACCGTCCTGCCACAGCGAGGTGCGCAGGGTCTCGCCGGGGTAGAAGGGCGCCGTGAAGCGCACGCGCAGCGACTTCAGGCGGTTCGCCCGGTAATCGCAGCAGCTGCGGACGAGCGCGTGCTGCGCGATGCCCAAGGTGCAGCGGCCGTGCAGGATGGGGCGCTCGAAGCCTCCTTTGCGGGCGACGGCCGGGTCCGCGTGCAGCGGGTTCATGTCGCCGCACAGGCGGTAGATCAGCGCCTGCTGGGGCAGGCTCGGCAGGTCGCACAGCTGGTCGGGCGCGCGCGTCGGCAGGGTCACTGGAGGCGGTACCGGCCCGGTCGGCCCGTCGAAACCGCCGTCACCGCGTGCCACCGTGGCCGAGTTCACGGTCGCGAGCAGCTGGCCCTCCGGTGTGCGGACTTCCTTGGTGGAATAGATGAACGCGCCCTTGTCGCGACCGCGATCGATGATCTGCGTGACCACCGTCTTGCCGATGACCTTGCCGCTGACCGGCAGCGGCGCATGGATCTCGAATGCTTCCTCGGCGTGCAGCACCTTGGTCCAGTCGACCTCGTAGCGGGGTTCCTTCAGCCAGAATCCCGGGTAACCGAGCACGAGGCACATGGACGGCAAGGCTTCGAGTCCTTCCTCGTACACGTAGCGGAGCTGGCCCGGATCCAGCGGATCCGCGCCCAGGCCCAGCGACAGCGCGTACAGGATGGTGTCCTCCACGCGGTACTGCGATTCGCGCGTGTCGACGGTCATGCCGACCAGCTGCCTGTAATCGATCATCGTGCCTCCCGGGTCACGCGTTGAGAATCAGC
>JBFWUN010000128.1:0-5171 GCA_050247235.1 Gammaproteobacteria bacterium | reverse complement strand
AGCACCAGCAGCGGACATTCGATCCGGTGCCGGCCGTAGTCCGCGTCGTCGTGTACGAGATCGATACCCGCGCCGGCGCGGTAATCCTCGCAGGCACCGTGGATTACTTCCGGCGCGCGGTAGCAGCGCAGGTACTCGGCGAGCGCGCGATCGTCGAACCGCGTGCCCGGCGGCGTCCAGCGGCGCAGGCACTCCCGCAGGTAGTAGTCCGGATCGGCACCGATCATCTTCTCCGGCAGGCCGTCCGGCTGGATCAGGAAGAACCAGTGGTAGTACCCCGTGGCGAACGCCTGGTCGGTGTGGCGGAACATGTGGCGCGTCGGCACGATGTCCATCACGCAGGCACGAGTCACCGCCTGGGGATGATCGAGCGCGAGGCGATGCGTGACCCGCGCCCCGCGATCATGTCCCGCCACCATGAACAAGGGGTAGCCGAGCGCCGCCATCACGTCCGCCATGTCCTGCGCCATGGCGCGTTTCGCATAGCCCGCGTGATCCGGCCCGCCCGGCGGTTTGGCGCTGTCGCCGTAGCCACGCAGGTCCGCGCAGATCACGTGGAATTGTTCCGCGAGCCGCGGCGCCACCGCATGCCACATCGCGTGCGTCTGCGGGAAGCCGTGCAGGAGCAGCAGCGGCGGCCCGTCTCCGGCGTGACGGAGATGGATCCGGGTGGACGAGGTCGCGATCGTGCGGGCTTCGAAGCCGGGAAGAAGCATGCTGAAATCGTGCACTGATTGGGCTCCAGCGGCTGGGTGCCGAATTTCTCAGTGCAATTGTGCAACGGATGGCAGATACTTGAAGAGCACTGCCGGTGGTGCGAGCGTTCGTCAGCCTGCAGTACTCGACAACCACGCCGGTTCGCCGTGGGTGCCACGCGGACCGGCGTGACTCAGGGGGGAACCATGCATTTCGATTACCCGGAACACGAGCCCGACAAGCGCGCCGCCTTGCTCGCGGCGGTCGAGGCCATCCGGCCGGTGCTGACTGCCGAGGTGCAGGCCAGCGAGGATGGCCGAACCTTGTCAGCGGATGCCGTGACCGCCCTGCGCGAGGCTGGCATGTTCGCGCTCAAGGTGCCGCGCGAACTTGGGGGTATCGAGGCGGACTTCGTCACGCAGATGGATGTGTTCGAGGCGTTGGCCTATATCGATGGCGCCATCGGCTGGACCGCGTTCATCGGTTGCGGCGCGACGACCATGACCGCCTACGTGCCGGCCGCGGGCATCGAACGCATGTGGACGGGAGGCCGCATCCCGACCGCGGCCGTCGTGGTGATGCCGGGGCGCGCGCTGCGCGTGGCGGGCGGTTACCGAGTCGACGGCCGCTGGTCCTGGGCCAGTGGTATCCGTCACGCCGAGTGGGTGGGGGTGCATGTGCTGGTGGAGCGCGCAGACGCGGCGCCGGATTCACGCCTTGCCTTTCTGCCGATCGCAGAGGTCGAACTGCACGACAACTGGCACGTGGCCGGACTCAAGGGCACCGGCAGCTGCGATTTCTCGATCCATGACCGCTTCGTCCCCGCCGATCTCACGTTCGATTTGCGCGCGCTCGTCCCGCTGCGTGGCGGGCCCATGTACCGTGTCGGTCTGCCCGGACTCGTTGCGCACGAACTGGGTGGTTTCGCGCTCGGTGTCGCCACCCGCGCGCTCGACGAGATCCGCGAACAGGCCCGGAACAAGAAGCGTGGCTACACTTCGCGTACGACGATTGCCGACCGCGGCGTGTTCCGTCGCATGCTCGGCGAATCCGATTTGCGCCTGCGCGCGGTGCGCGCACTGCTGGCCCAGGTCTACACGCGCGCGTGGCACAGCGCGAGCGCCGGCGAAGCGGTGGACGTGACGCAGCAACTCGACATGCGCGGCGCGGTTGCCTTCGCGGTGCATACCGCCGTCGACGTCGCCCAGCAGGCCTTCCGCTACGGTGGTGGCACGGCCTTGCACCTGGACAACCCGCTGCAGCGCTGCGTGCGCGATCTCGACGGCGCGTCCGTGCACCTGTTTTCCACCGATGCCATTTACGAAGAGCTCGGCCGCAAGCTGCTCGGCGCGGAAGACCTGAATCCGATGGTATGAGCGGCGACCGCTGACCTGTGCCGGGATCACGCCCCCGTCACGAGAGAGCGGCCCCTCACGTCACCGCGCCAAGCGATCCCCTTGACCGCTCCGATGTGCTCCCAGGCGTGGCAAATCTATTGATGCGCGCAGTATATCGAGCACGGTGCGAATGCCGGGAAGCTTAGAGCGTCCGCGCGGAAGCAGCGCGAAAACCGGAGTTGAGGCCCACTGCCAGGCCGGAAGCACGTGCTCGAGCTGACCTCTCTCTGCTCCAGCTTCTATGGATGATCGAAGCCTTATGCCGATACCCAGTCCCGCGTTCAATGCCTCGTCGAGCGCACTGGTTCCTGCAATTTCGAGCCTTCCGCCGATTGGGAATCGGGTCGGTGACTTGTCGCCAATTCGCTTAAGCGGCCAGTGGTCTTCCGGCGGCTGGCGCAGTACGCGCAAACACTCGTGCGAGGAAAGCTGCGTTGGCGAGCGCGGCCTTCCATGACGCTCCAGGTAAGAAGATGCTGCAGCCAATCCCCAGACCATTACTCCCAGTGGTACCGCAACGAGGGAGCTGGCGGGTGGATTTCCCACGAACACCGAGATATCCAGACCAGCCGCGATCGGATCGATGAAGCCAGTTGCCACCCGAACCTGTACGCGCAGATCGCTCGATTCTTCAAGCACCACACGCAAACCGCTCATCATGTGCTGCCCCGCCAGTCCCGGATGGACAGCGATTCGTATCGTCCCATGCCGCCCATCTGCGCCGTCGAGTTCGCGTTCCGCTTCCTCGAGTTCATCGAGGATCCGCTTACATCGAACATGAAACGCTCGTCCATCTTCCGTGACGGCCAAGCGGCGCGTTGTGCGGTTTACGAGTCTCTGGCCCAGCCGCGTTTCAAGCGCCCCTAGCCGGCGGCTAACCGCATTCGGGGTCAAACCCAGCAAACGCGCCGCCCCGACAAGACTGCCGGCATCCACAATCATCGCAAACGCGCGCAGATCCGCGATGCTGTCCAGTTTCGTTCTATTCACCATGAATCGTGATGAGTATCCCTCGATTCCCGCGGATTGTTGCACAAATCGACCGCGCGTATCTTCACGCCCCACCCACTGGAGAAGCCTGCAGATGAAAACCGACGATCGACCCAACGCGGAACTGCCACCTGGCGCGACCATGACGAACAAGCTCAAGTCGGCATTTATCGGCATCTATCCGCTGCTCGCCGCTGGGATCGCGTTTTACTCGTTAAGACAGCTCTACCTGACGAAGAACCTGCTGATCTGGGGAGGGCCGCTAGCGACTTCCGCTCCCTTTCTCGCTCTCGTAGGCTTTCTTATGTGCTTCAGGAACGTCGCTCGCACCAGCGCCAATCTGCCCGCTTTGAACTTGATCGCCGTCTGCGGTCTGGCGCTCGCCTGTTATGCCGTGAGCGTCGATGGATCCAATCTCGCGCCGTTATGGCTTTCGCTCTGCGGCGCGGTGACATTCTTTCTTTACAGCACCTGGTACTCGAAACTGGGTGTGCCGGAAACAGCCAGGCTCAAAGTCGGGGCTGCTCTTCCGCTGCTGGACTTCATCAAGCCCGACGGACAACGATTCTCGACCGAGGCGCTTCGTGGACGACCGGCATTGCTGATGTTCTATCGCGGCAACTGGTGCCCTCTCTGCATGGCGCAAATCAAGGAGATCGCAGCGCAGTACCGGGAGATCTCGCGGTTTGGCGCGCGCGTCCTGCTCGTGAGTCCGCAGCCGCACGCGAATACCGTGGCGCTCGCGAAGCGCTTTAACGTTGAATTCGATTTCCTGACAGACACGGGCAATAGCGCTGCCCGCAGACTTGGCATAGAGATGAAGAGCGGTCTGCCCCTGGGAATGGAGTTGCTGGGCTATGACTCCGACACCGTGTTTCCGACCGTTATCGTTGTTGATTCGAACGGTGTCATCCGCTGGGTCGACCAGACTGACAACTATCGCGTCAGACCTGAACCGGAGACATTCCTGCCTATTCTTCGGGAACTCACCGCTGCACCTGGCTAGATTCAGGTTAAGAGAGCGCGCATCAAAGTGTACTGGGCAAAAGAGGGAGTGACGATGGATTACGTGCAATTGCCATTCGAGAAGCTCAAGAGCGTACTGGGGGATTCGACGGCGGGGCCCATCGTCATGGTGAATCTTCTTCGCTTCAATGGCGATGAGGGGTGTGCTTCGTACATGATCTATCTCTCTCGCGTGGAAGTACTGATGAATCGGCGAGGCTGCCGCTTCATCTACAGGGGCAGTGCCGCCGCGACGCTCATCGGACCTGAAACGTGGGATATGGTGGTGCTTGGTGAGTACCCGGATCGCGCTGTACTGCTGGAGATGCTCGAGAGCCAGGAGTACGCCGAGATCGCTCATCTCCGACAGAACGCCCTGACCGACTCTCGACTGATTCTGACCGAAGCACTGCGTCGATGAGAGTGCATTGGTGCTTGTGCGCCGCGTTGGGCGGGTGTTCCTTACCCGCGGGCGCGACCCTGCCCGCACATTTCATCGGGTAATTACCTGGCGCTCTTCGTGATACGAAAGGGACGACGCGAACGAAGCGAAAGCGCCGTCTACCGGGGTGAGCGCGATCTGATTAGCGAAGTTGCTCATGACTTTCGCCGCGATATGCGCCACGATTTCGAGCGCTTGAGCCCGGGTGTACCCGGCGTTCAGAAAAATCACCAGTCCTGCGGAAGTGATTCGACCCTTCGTCTCCAGCACCTGGAGAGTGAAATCCCGGAGGACGTTCAACTTGGGATCCTCGATTTCCTCGTCGTCCCGCACGGCGCTCAACTGCTCGTCGGTGTTCCCAAAGTACTCGGTTTTCCCGAATGCGGTGTGACCCGCAACGCAATACTGGCAGCGGTTGGCGTGCGCCACTGCCGTCTGCACGATGTTCATTTCCTGACGGTTCAACGTGCCGAACTCGGCAACATTTGTCTGCGTATTCCAGTACGAGAGCAGAAGCGCGGGCGCTTCGGCCATGATGCCAGCGAGGTTCGGTACCATTCCGAAATTGCTCTGATACCAATTGATGGCGGTCTTCGATGGTGCAGGTGCCGTATCCCACGTGTGAATCGGGAAATCGCGTT
>JBFWUN010000127.1:0-5256 GCA_050247235.1 Gammaproteobacteria bacterium | reverse complement strand
TCGTGGTGGTCCGCAAGCCGGGTGTCGATGTGCAGCCGCGGGAGATCCTCGAGTGGTTTGACGGAAGAGTCGCCAGGTGGTGGATTCCGGAAGATGTCGTATTCGTTGCGTCGCTTCCGCACACCGCAACCGGCAAGCTCAGCAAACTGGAACTGCGCAAGCAGCTCGCCGACTACCGTTTCCCCGGCACGTGAGCGGACACGCCGCGCCGCGTGAACGTGATCGTAAAAGATCGAAAACACCTCGGCGGCGCGGACCGGACCCGGGTCGCTGAGCAGTCGTCCGGGGCGGTGTGGAGGTCCCCCGCGCGCCTGCCGCAAGGGCGCTCGGCAGCGCGCGCGGAGGTGAGTGAATTGAAAGGGAATTGTGTGCATGAGCCCACCCCGGCGTCGACGCCGCGGATGTGCGCAACCGGCACGATGATCACGCGGTGGACCGCGCGCGCGGAGGTGGCCGCACCTGGATGTCGAGGGCTGCGCCCGTGCGATCGTTCAGCCGATTAGACTCCGGCGTCGATGTTTGTATCATAGGCGCCCCATCGGCCCAGGGCGGGCCGATGGATGTGGAGGCGCGGTCCTGTCAGCCGCGCATCCCGGATGAATCGTTCTCGCGCACTTGTCGGGTGCGCCACTCGAGAGCCCCAGCATGACAACAGATTCTGTTTCGCCGACGGGCGCTGGTGACAAGCCGGGCGCCCCACCGAAGAACGGTACGGTCGGTGAACTCGATGGCAAACGCGTCATCTTCTACGACGGTTACTGGATACGTCACTACGACGTCCCTCCCAACGAGGAAGCCGCCCGACGCGAACTCATCGACCAACTCACCAAGCGCGTCTTCCACCATACCGAACCCGGCATCAACACGCCCGGGTACAAGCTCAAGGACGCGCGCGCCGCGTACGACTCCCAGACAGAACCCCATCGCAGGCGTGTCAATGCCGCGATGCTCGCCGGTGCGCTGCTCAACCGCGGGTCAGATATCTTCAACATCATCTTCGAGCTCAAGCAGCGGGGCATCGAGATCGCGTATGACAATGAACTCCTGCGGGAATGCGAGGCCTGTTTCCTCGAGGCGTTCGAACTTGGCAAACAGGTCCTGCATTACAGCGGTGAGGAAGGGCTGGACGAACTGTGGGGAGAGCCGCTGAAAGCTTTCTACATGCCGATCGCGGACTTCTACGAATCCCGCTACATCAAGGTCGCGCTGTCGATGTCCGCGATCGACCAGATCGCCAGCACGCTGATCGAGACTTTCAGCGGGCTCGCGCCTTTCAACGGGGTCGCGTGCCGGGTCGATGCCTATGCGAAGGCGGCGAAGCTCGAGAGCGAGACGATGAAGACCGATCGCGCGATCTTCGACGTGTGGCCGGAGTTCGTCGCAACCGGTGACGAGCTGTCCCACTTCGAGCCGCGCGGCGCGTTGAGCGAGCGCGAAGGGCCTTGCGTCGTCAGGGGCATGGAACTCATACGCGAGGGCAAGAAGATCATCGAATGGGTCGCGTTCGCGCGGGTTCCCATGCCGAAGACGGCGCGGAATTTCGTCGAGCGCTGCGAGCGCTATCGCAAGACGATGAAGATGTCGCAGGTCGCGTGACCCGCTCGTGTCCCGCGCGGCATTGTCCGATCTCCGGGCGCTCGTCGGTCCCGACGCGCTGCTGACGAACCCCGACGCCACGTCCCCGTATCTCGTCGACGAACGCCGGCTGTTCCAGGGCCGAGCGCTCGCGGTGGCGTTGCCGGCGTCCACCGCGGATCTCGCCAGGATCGTCGGCTACTGTCACGCGCACGGGATCCCGATGGTCCCGCAGGGTGGCAATACCGGCTACTGCGGCGGTGCCACACCGGATACGACCGGCCGCGCGCTCGTGATCGCGCTGTCGCGCCTGTGCAGCATCCGCCGGATCGACCGTGTATCCGGCGCAATGATCGTCGACGCTGGTCTCAGCCTGCGCGAGGCACAGCTCGCGGCCGAGCGCGCGCACATGTTCTTCCCGCTCAGCATGGGGTCTGAACTGACCAGCCAGATCGGCGGTGTGCTGTCTACCAACGCGGGCGGGCTGGCCGTCCTGCGCTACGGGACGGCGCGCGACCTTGTGCTGGGCCTCGAAGTGGTCTTGCCCGACGGCCGCGTGCTCGACCAGCTGTCGGCGCTGCGCAAGAACAACACTGGGTACGACGTGAAGCAGTGGTTCATCGGCGCCGAAGGTACGCTCGGGATTATCACCGCGGCCGCGTTGCGCCTGTTTCCATGGCCGACCCGGCGCGAGACCGCGCTCTGCGCGGTGCGCGATCTCGACGCCGCGTGCGCGATGCTGGCGGGGCTGCGCGATGCGCTTGGCGACAGTGTCACTTCGTTCGAGTATTTCACCGCGGACGCGCTCGCGCTGGTCCTGGCGCACGTGCCGGATGTCCGGTCGCCCTTCGAATCCGACCATCGGCATTACGTACTGGTGGAAGTCAGCGGCGGCGAGGCATTCGACAGTCTCGGCGAGGCATTGCAGGCCGCTTGTGCGCGGTTGCAGGACGAGGGCATCGTGCAGGATGGCGTGATCGCGACGTCGGCTGCACAACGGGCGGCGTTCTGGCGGTTGCGTGAACAGATCCCCGCCGGTGAGCGCGCGGTGGGCGGTTCGGTCAAGCACGATGTGTCCGTCGAGATCGCCGAACTGCCGCGCCTCGCGACGCGGGCCCGCGCGGCGGTCGAGCACGCGTTTCCCGGATGCCGCTTTTCCGTGTACGGCCACGTCGGTGACGGCAACCTGCATTTCAACGTACTCGCGCCAGAAGGACTGGACGCTGATGCATTCCGGCATGGGCAGGGACCGGCGATCTCCACGGCGGTGCACGACGCGGCGGTCGCACTTGGCGGCAGTTTCAGCGCCGAGCACGGCGTCGGTCAGCTCAAGCGTGACCTGCTGGCACAGACCAAGTCCCCGGTGGCGCTCGCGCTCATGCGTTCGCTCAAGCAGACGCTCGATCCGAAGGGACTGATGAATCCCGGCAAGGTGCTGTGAGTGACGTGGCGTCGGCGCACGCCGCCACCCGGGTTCAGAACCGGACAGGTTGTCCGTTAACCATTGTCAGCGCGCCGGTCGCGTGGCGCAGTCCGCGATGGTGCTCCCGGGTTCCTATGCCACCCTCCCGGACTCTGGAGTAGACTGCGGACGATTTTGGAACCCCTGGAAAACCCTGGAGAGATTTCCCATGCAGAACGCTGTTGTCATCACCGGCGCCGCGCGTACCCCGATGGGGGGTATGCAGGGCGAACTGTCGTCGGTGGCGGCGCCGGTCCTCGGTGCCGTCGCGATCAAGGCCGCGCTCGAACGCGCGAAGGTCGACCCGGCGAGCGTCGATGAGACCCTCATGGGCTGCGTGCTGCCCGCGGGGCTCGGCCAGGCCCCGGCCCGCCAGGCCTCGATCGGCGCGGGAATTCCCAAGACCACCGGCGCGACGACCGTCAACAAGATGTGCGGTTCCGGCATGAAGGCCGTCATGATCGGGTACGACGGGATCGCGTCCGGCAATTCCACCGTGATCGTTGCCGGCGGCATGGAGAGCATGTCGAACGCGCCGTACCTCCTGCCGAAGGTGCGCGTGGGCATGCGTCTCGGTCACGGCGAAATGCTCGATCACATGTACATCGATGGCCTCGAAGACGTCTACCAGCGTGGGCGCCTGATGGGCACGTTTGCCGAAGACTGTGCCGCGAAGTACGGGTTCACGCGCGAGGCGCAGGATGCTTACGCGATCGCGTCGCTGACCCGCGCGCAGCAGGCCATCACGAGCGGCGCATTCAAGGCCGAGATCGCGCCGGTCGACGTGGTGACCCCGCGTGATGCCAGGCGCGTGGAGATCGACGAACAGCCGGGCAAGGCGAAACTCGACAAGATCCCGCAGCTCCGTCCGGCGTTCGCGAAGGACGGCACGGTCACGGCGGCGAATTCGAGTTCGATTTCAGACGGCGCCGCGGCGCTGATCCTGACCACCGAAGCGCATGCGAAGGCCACCGGCCAGGTGCCGCTCGCACGGATCCTGGGTCACGCAACGCACGCCCACGAACCCGGCTGGTTCACGACGGCGCCGGTTTTCGCGATCCAGAAGCTGATGAAGAAACTCGGCTGGACCGATGCCGATGTCGATCTGTATGAAGTCAATGAAGCGTTCGCGGTGGTCGCGATGGCGGCGATGCACGACCTGAAGATCGCGCATGAGAAGATCAACGTGCGCGGCGGCGCGTGTGCGCTGGGGCATCCGGTCGGTGCGTCCGGCGCGCGCATCATCGTCACCCTGATGTACGCGCTGCGTGACATGGGCAAGCGGCGCGGCGTCGCCAGCCTGTGCATCGGCGGCGGCGAAGCCACCGCGGTCGGCGTCGAACTGCTGTAGCCCTGCCCAGACGAAAATCCCCGCGGGCGTGGTCCCGCGGGGTTCGCCTCAGGCCTTGGCGCTGGGGCGTGACGCAATTTCCCGGTGCCAGCGCTGCAGGTGCACTTGACCGGGATCCGGCTTCTCCTCGATCCACCCGGCGAATTCGACCGTGACGAACGCGTTGATGTCCGCCATGGAGAATGCCGGGCCCGCCACGTACGGGTTCGCCGCCAGCCTCGTCTCGAGGTCTTCGAAGAACCCGCGCGTCCGCGCATGCCCGCGTGCGACCAGGGCCGGGATCTGCGCGTAGTCGCGCGGTCCGGTGAGCGCGCGGTCCTTGAAGCGTTCCAGCGAGTTGCGCAGCGCCTCCGCCACCCCCATCAGTCCTTCGAGTTCGATTCGTCGATTCCACATTTCGACGAGCCCCTGCTCACGGGGTGTCGCGCCGAACAGTACGGGCTCGGGATGCAGCGCTTCGAAGTAGCGGCAGATGGCCATCGTCTCGGTCAGCAAGGTCCCGTCGTCGAGCGCGAGCGCCGGCACGATGAGCGCCGGGTTCAGGGCGCGGAATTCGCCTGCGAGATGCTCGCCCTGGCGGAGGTTGACCTGCACGGTGGGCACCGACAGGCCTTTTTCCGCGAGGTACATGCGGACGCGGCGAGGGTTGGGGGCGAGGGCGAAGTCGTACAGCAGCATGGTTCCTCCCGGAAGTGGGCGCACCGGTATGCGGGCAGCGATATTGCGCGTGGCGCGCGCATGCCGGCGGTCGCCGATAGCCGGTATGATACCCCCCGATCGCGCCGGGCGCGCCGCGCCCTGCCGGCACATCCGATATGAAGACTACTCGCGAGTGGGAGAGAGACATGCAGATCAACGGGAAAGTGGC
>JBFWUN010000126.1:0-5431 GCA_050247235.1 Gammaproteobacteria bacterium | reverse complement strand
GATGCGCGCCGCGTTACGTCCTGTGCGTACCCGCGTGCGCGGGAATGACGAGGGCAGGCACGGGAACGACGGGTTGAGGCGCCGGAATGCGGAATGCATTACAGCGCCGTCTCCAGGATCACTTCCCTTCGAGCTTCGCCAGGGTCGCCTTGGCTTCCTGCAGGCCGCGGTAGTCCGGCGTGCCTTCGGTGGCGTGCTTGAGGTTGTCCTTGGCGAGGACTTCGTTGCCGAGCGCAGCGTAGGCCATGCCCAGGTGGTAGCGCATGATGGCGGCGTCCGGCGCGGCCTGCACGGCTTTCTCCAGCATTTCCGCCGCGCTCTGCGCATCGCCATTCTTGTACAGCACCCAGCCGATGGTATCCAGGTACGCCGGCTGTGACCGATCCGCGATGGATTCCGCCAGGGTCTTCGCGCGTTTGCGGCTGGTGTCATCGTCACGATACTCGATGAGCAGCATCGCGAGGTTGTTGAGCGCGAGATCCGACTTGGGATTCTCCTTCAGGATCTTCTCGTACTGCCCGATGGCCTGGTCCAGCTTGCCGGCCTTCTCCAGGTACGTGGCGAGCGAGGTCACGAGCAGCGCGGAGCCCTTGGTGGCCTCGATGCCCTTCTCCATCGTGGCGATCGCGGCGTCTTCCTGCTTCAGCCCCACCTGTGCCGCGGCAAGGTTGCGGTACAGGATGGCCCAGTTCGCATTGATGGCGAGCGCGTCCTCGAAAAACTTCTTTGCTGCATCGAACTGCTTGGCGGCCAGCTTGATCTCCCCCGCCAGGTTGTGCGCGACGAAATTCTTGGGATTGCGTTCGATCACCTCCAGCAGCCGCTTCTCCGCAACGTCCGCCTTGCCCATCGCGAGGTGGCTCTTGATGAGCTGCGAAAGCGGCTGCACCGCGTCCGGCGACACCGCCAGCGCGGATTCGAACTGCTGGATGCTCTCCGGGAGCTTTTTCTCACCCTGGTAGACCAGCCCGTCCAGGTAGAACCCCATCGGGTCCTCCGGCAGGGTGATCTTCATCTGGTCCGCCACCTCGTGCGCCTTCGCGAGCTCCTCGCGGAACACGTGGATCTTGAAGATGCCTTCGAACGCGGACTTGTTCTTGGGATCGATCTTCAGCACGTCCTGCAGCTGGCCGAGCGCGCTGTCCAGGTCTTTCTGGCTGGAATAGACGTTGGCGAGATCCCCGCGCATCAGGATGTCCTGCGGGTTGGCTTCCAGCGCCTTCTTCAAGGTATCGATCGCGAGCTGCGGCTCCTTGTTGACGAGGTGCGCGCGCGCGAGGATGCGGTTCAGCTCCACCGAGCCCGGATCGTCCTTCAGCGCCGCGCGGAAGTCCGCAATGGCGCCGGCATAATCCTTCTCATCCACCAGCAACGTGCCGCGCAGGACCAGCGCGTCCCGGTTGCCCGGATTGTCCTTGAGGACTTCGTCCACCAGGGTGCGGGCCTTGGCCTTGTCCCCTGCCCGGCCTTCCACCACGGCCAGCCGCGTACGCGCCGTGAGTGCCTGCGGGCTCTTCTTGTCGTCCTGCCCTTCGACGATCTTCGTGTAGACCTCGCGGGCCTTGTCCAGCTGGTTCGCGGCTTCGTACAGCTTGCCCAGGCCGCTGCGGAGTTCCTGGTCTTCCGGTTCGGCCTTGACCATCGCTTCCAGGGTTTCGATCGCCTTCTCCCCGCTGCGGTTCTTGGCCTGGAACTCCACCAGCGAGAGCTTGGCCGCTGCGGTTTCCTTGGGATCCTCGAACTTGCGCGCGGCGGCGTCCTTCAACGCGGCCTCCGCCTTGTCCAGATCCTTGGCGCCGATGTAGAACTGCGAGAGCCGCAGCCGGTGCCCCAGCACGTCCGGCTCCTGTTCGACGATGGCCTGGTACAGCTTGCCGGCCTCATCGTTCTTGCCAATCTGGCCATAGACTCGCGCGAGCAGCGACTGCACGGTGGTGTTCTTTGGATCCTTCTCCAGCGCGCTCTTCAACGTGGCGATGCTTTCATCCGGCTTGCCAGTCTGCAGGTACAGTGAAGCGAGCAGCGCAGACGCATTGAGGTGGCCCGGATGCGCCGCCAGCGCGGCCTGCGCGTCCACCACGGCGCCATCCACGTCCTTGTTCAGCGCCTTCATGCTGGCCTGGATGACCAGCCCATCAGGATCCTTGGGGTCCAGCGCCAGCAGCTTCTCCCCCATCTTCTTCGCTTCTTCCACGTTGCGGCCCAGGAGATAGAGCTGGCCCATCTTCGCCAGCGCCGGCTTGTGGCTGGGGTCTGCCTCGATTACCGCCAGGTAATGCCCCGCGGCGCCGCGCCAGTCCTGGAGCTTTTCCAGGGTCTCCGCCAGCGCATACCGCGCCGGGACATCCTTGGGGTCGATCTGCAGGACGTTCTTGAACTCGAGCCGCGCCTTCTCATAGTTGCCTTCCTTGAACAGGGCCTGGCCTTTTTCCAGGTAGGCGGCTTTGCGATCTTCGGCGCCCCCGCAGGCGGTGAGCCCCAGGGTGAGCGCGAGGGCGGCAATGGTGGCAGTGCGCTTGAGCATCGGTCGCGGGTCCTTGGCAATCTGACTGGGATGCAATCTTAAACGCAGAATCGGGAAAAAACCGTAACAATCGTCACCGCTTGCAGCGGTTTCTGCAGGCAAGGTTCAGGACCTGCACCTGTCGTCTTACACGCGAAAGTCCTGCGTGAGCGCGTACAGAACGCGAACGCGGCACCACACCCGGTCATCGCGGCCGCGAAAGGCGTGCGTGAGAGGCGCACAGGCACTTGCGCAGGCGGCGACGTCCATCGTCTCTTCATCTGATCGACAGGACCGACCCTGCACGGCGGACCACCCGATGAGCGTCCTGCACCTTGGTGCGTTGGTGCGGTTACGCCCTCGCGCTAAACTCTGCCATGTTCGATCCGTTTCCGGGACCACCCATGAGCCGACTGACCATCACCCTGAACGACGAGCTCCACCGCGCGCTCAAGGAAACGGCCGCGCGGCAGGGACGTTCCATCGCCTCCATTGTTGAAGAGAGTCTCCGCCTGCGCGGTATCAAGGCGCAGGCGAGTGCCCGGGCGCTCGTGGAACAGGCAAGGCTCCGCGCGGGTCTCGAACCTGAGGATGCACTCGACCTGGCGGTTGATGAGACGCGTGACGCACGCCGGCAATGAGCTTGCCGGTATTCGTCGTTGATACAAACGTGATCGTGGCCGGACTGATCACGGGCAGGCCCGAGAGCCCAGTCGCCGTCATCCTCGACGCCATGCTCAAAGGCGCCTTGCTCTACCTGCTCCCTCCGGATCTGGTAAACGAGTATCGAGTCGTCCTGTCGAGACCCAGGCTCTGCAGGTTCCACGGTCTGCACGAGGATGACGTCAGTCAGTTGCTGATGGAACTGACCGCGAACGCGATTTGGCGTGAACCTGACCCTGGCGCACAGGCACCGGATCCGGGTGACCATCATCTGTGGGCCCTGCTGGACGCCCATCCTGGTAGCGTCCTCATTACGGGTGATCGGCGGCTGGTGGAGAACCCGCCGGCCCATCGCGCGGTAATCACGCCCCAAATTTGGTATGCCGATTTCGCACCGCGATCTTCGACCCACGACAATTAATCCAATCCAAAGATCAGCCCGTCCGTGGCACTTGGAACGCGTCTGACGCGTACAGACTGACCGGCAGCGACCATAAGGAGAGCTTTGTCCGACCAATCCATGTGTTTGGTCCCGAAGAAACAGGAATATCTCCTAAAGACGCCCCGGTTCCCGCCGCTAGCGAAGTCATCTCCACGGGTCCGTTCACGATGGAACTCGTCCCACTCGCCCCGGGCGACCTCCAGCCCAGTACGCCGCTGCCCTGGCGCATCTTCGATGCCGCCGGACGGCTGGTCCTGCGCGAAGGGCATTGTTTCGAACGCGAGGAGCAGATCGAACAACTGCTCGCGCGGGACCTGTACCGTGCGCCGACGGACGCGGAAACCGCGGGTGCCGCGGACAGCGCCGAGCGCGGCCCGCGGGATCCGTTCGTCACAATGGAGACTGCCACGCGGACACTCAAGGACGGCCTCAACGCGCTGCTCGCGGAGACGCGGGACCCGGCCGAGGCCTGGGTCCTGCCGCTGGTGGAACAGGTGTTCGCCCTCAACCGGATGCATGCGGACGCGGTGCTCGGCGGGCTGCTGCTGATGGACGATCTCCCCTACTCGCTCGCGCATCCCTGGATGTGCGCCACCCTGTGTGACCTGATGACCCGCCGCCTGGAAAGGGACGAGGGCTTCCGCCGCAGCCTGGTGGCGGCCGCGCTGACCAGCAACGCCGGGATGTTCGACGTTCAAGATGAACTGACGCACCAGTCCGCACCGCTCACGGATGAACAACGCAAGCGCGTGCGCCAGCATCCCGTGCGCAGTGCACAGCTGCTCGCGCAGGCAGGAGTGCGGGACCAGGTGTGGCTGCGGATCGCGCTGTCCCACCATGAGCGCCTGGATGGCTCCGGGTATCCGCGCAAGCTCGCCGGGGATGAAATCGTGTCCGGCGCGCGGCTGCTCGCACTGGCGGACGTCTACAGCGCGATGCTCCTGCCGCGCGCGTACCGCGATGGCGTACACGCCAAGGCCGCGTTGCGCGAAATCTTCACGCAGCGTGGCGGCCAGATCGATGCGGATCTGGCGGCGTTGTTCATCAAGGAGATCGGCGTGTACCCCCCTGGGATCTTCGTCCGGCTGGAGAACGGCGAGACCGGCGTGGTGACCCGTCGCAACCCGCTGCACGCCAACCAGCCCATCGTGAGCGCGCTGTGGAACGTGATCGGCCGGCCGCTCGAGCGACCCATCGTGCGCGATACCTCCGAGGCGAAGGCTTTCGCGGTGGCGGAAATCCTGCCGAAGCGCGTGCCCCCGCTGCCGCTGCGGGTGGTGTGGGGGTATACCCCGCGCTGAAGAGCGCCTGCGACGTCCCGCCCTGCCCGCCATGCCCGCGAAAGCGGGAATCCTTCACCACGGTCCCCGACGCATCTCAACAGCATCTCCTCTATGATGGCCCGCACCTCGTAACATCAAGTGCCGTCACCTCATGCCATCCACCCTGCACCGCTTCCTGCTTGCCGCGCTTCTCACCGTCACCGCGGGTATCACCCAAGCCGCGACCCTGGCGAGCTTCAACTTCGATTCCTCGCACGATTACCCGGCCGGGCCCGCAGCCGTCGTTCCAGATTTCCTCATCGTCAAGTTCGGCTATTCAGAAGCGCTGGACGGGCTCACGGATCTCGGCACCCTGGTATTCGACGGCTTCGAACTGGACGCCGCTTCCGCGGGGCAGACCTTCACGCTGCTGAGCGCAGCCGACGATGCGCAACTGCCCGCCTTCATCGCCCGCGCCACCAATGGCAGCCTGGACGATGCGCGGTTCGATGTGATTGGCAACACCACCGGCGGCCTGGGCCTGGTGTCACGCGAGAATTT
>JBFWUN010000125.1:0-5641 GCA_050247235.1 Gammaproteobacteria bacterium | reverse complement strand
TGCTGACGATGGGCAGTACTGCGTCGGCACGGCGCGTGGCCTACGGCTTACGGAGCCACGAACCTCTGGGCGCCCTTCGGCCGTGTCCGTCCGGAGCGGCCTCGGCCGTGAGCGAGCCAGGGATGGCGTAGCGAAGCGGACGCGGCAACGGAGCGGGCCAGGGAGGGCCCGCGCAGTGGAAGCGCAGGACGGACACGGCCGAAGGGCGGCAGCACGGCGCATCAGCCTCGGTCTTGGGGCGCTGCCGGGTTCGCTCGCGAAGAACTCAGGTGCGGCGGCCGAGTCGCCATCGCCTCCCAGGTTGCCGAATCCTGCTCACACGCCCCGCATGGCACCCCTATACTCCCGCCACGTCCCATGCATCCTGGAGGGGAGTTCCATGACCGCCGCACCGGACAAGCAACACATCGTCTATGCCCGTTTCAACCGATCACTGCGCGCCCACATCCGCACGCTGATCACACCCGCGCTGATCGAGGAGCATCGTCTGAAGCCGCTCGGCCAGAATTCCGACGCGCTGGAACGCGTGAAGAACTTTTTCGCGCGTCCACCCAGCTATGCGCTGTATTCGCGCACGGCGATGCGCGAGTGGCAGGTGATCCGGATGCCGGTCAGGCCGGGCCAGCCGCCGCAGCCCGTCGATGCCGCCATTTACACCGACGAGGCTTCCGCGTACCACGCGGTGTTCCTGAAACACGTCGCCGACCTGCTGGCGGACAAGGAGTGACCCGATGAACAGACCCTATGTCACCGGCTATTGCGAGAAGCTCACCTTGAAGGCCGGCGAAACCCAGCAGTTCATGGTCAGCGGCGAAGGCGTCGACCGCGTGTCGCTGCAGATCGTGCGCCTGATCCATGGTGACGAGAACCCGGCAGGCCCCGGCTTCCTGGAGCGGGAGATAGCGGCGAGCTGCAACGGCGAGATCCCGGTCGCGCACCAGTTCACGCAGACCGGCAGTTTCGTCGAGGTGCCGGACCCGGCGGGTCGCTTGTCGCCGGTGAACGGTTTCACGCTGCATGCCTTCATCTGGCCAACGACGGTCAGCAAGGGGCGCCAGGGGATCCTGACGCGCTGGTCAGAGGCGACGCGTGAAGGGTTCGCGCTCGGCATCAACCCGCAGGGTCGACTCGCCGCGTGGGTGGGCGACGGTCGCGAGGTCGCCGAAGTTGCCGCCGATCGGGCGCTGGTGGCCAAGATGTGGTACTTCGTGGCCGCGTGCTACGACGCCGCGCGCGGCACCTTGACGTTGTACCAGGAACCCGTGGTGAACGCGTACAACAGCCTGTTGTCGCGCATCGTGCCGTTGTCGCACACCAGCCACGTGACCGCACGCGTCTCGGTGGTCCCCACCTGTCCCGCACGTTCACTGCTGTTCGCCGGTTTCCATGCACGCGGATCGCACGGGGACTGCGTGGGCGGTCTTTACAACGGAAAGATCGACCGCGCCGGCATGCAGGGCCGCGTGCTCTCGCGCGCGGAACTCGACGCGCTGCGTGATGGCGGAGAGCCGCCACCGGACGGCCGGCTCGCACGCTGGGACACCACCGAGGGCTATTCCGATCGTGGCATCGGCGACACCGTGGTGGATACGGGTCCGCATGGCCTCCATGGGCGCGGCTACAACCGCCCCGTGCGGGCGATGACCGGCTACAACTGGCAGGGTCGCGACGACTGCTTCCGACTCGCCCCGCGCCAGTACGGCGGCATCTATTTCAACGACGACGCGATTATCGACTGCCACTGGAATCCCGCCGTCACGTGGGAGTTGCCACGGGATCTGCCGAGCGGCGTCTACGCCGCACGATTGCGCGGCGACGGGGTGGCGGATCACCTGACGTTCTTCGTGCGACCCGCGACGCCGACCGCCAAGGTCGCGATGCTGATGCCGACGGCAAGCTATCTCGCGTACGCGAACGAACGCTTCGTGCTGGACAGCCCGGGAGTCGAGGTTGTCACCGGCCACCCGCTGGTGCTCGCCGACGTCGACTACCTGCTCGGCGACCACCCCGAGTGGGGCCGCTCCAGCTACGACCATCACGCGGATGGCGCCGGCGTCTGCTATGTCTCGTACCGGCGTCCGGTGATGGGCCTGCGACCGAAACATCGCATGGCGTCCACAGGCGTGCCATGGCAGTTCGCGGCGGATATGTCGATCGTCTGCTGGCTCGAACAGAGCGGGATTCCCTACGACGTGATCACGGACGAAGACCTGCACTACGAGGGACTCGCCGCGCTCGCGCCATACAACGTGGTCCTGAACGGCACGCACTCGGAGTACTACTCGGAGCGCATGATGGACGCGACGGAAGAGTACCTCGCGCGCGGCGGGCGCGTGATGTACCTCGGCGCGAACGGCTACTACTGGGTGGTCGCGTTCCGCGACGACGCGCCGTGGTGCATGGAAATCCGCAAGCTCGATTCCGGCTCACGGGCCTGGCAGGCCGCGCCCGGTGAATACTACATGGCGACCACCGGCGAGAAAGGCGGCATCTGGCGCAATCGCGGGCGCCCGCCGCAGAAGATCATGGGCGTTGGATTCACGTCCGAGGGCATGGACGAGAGCATGCCGTACAGGACCTTGCCGGACGCGCAGGTCCCCGCGGTCGCCTGGGTGCTGGCGGGCGTGAAGTCGGAGGTGTTCGGAGATTCCGGGCTGGCCGGCAACGGCGCGTCGGGTCTCGAACTCGACCGCTACGACCTGGGCTGGGGCACCCCGCCGAACACGTGGCTGCTGGCCGCCTCCGAAGGCCACTCCGATCACTACCCGCATGTCGGCGAAGAGGTGATGTTCAACTACCCGGGGCTCGGCGGTACGCAGGACTTCCAGGTCCGCGGGGACCTGACGCTGTTCGCGACGACGAACGGCGGCGCGGTGTTCGCCACCGGCTCGATCGCCTGGGGACAGGCCCTGCCGGTCAATGCCGACGTCGCGCGCATTACCCTCAACGTGCTCGAGCGCTTCATGCAGGACGGCCCGGTAGCCGGGTTCTGAACCCGTGGCGCCCGGCCGACCGCGGGCCGGGCGCCACGTCCGTCTGTCCGAATCCGCCGATAAGGGACATCCGCACGCCGGCGGACCCGGTAAAATCCCGCTAAATCCCGCCCTTCCCCGCTGCGGGCCCCGTCAGGGGCGGTGTACACTCCTGCCACTCTAACGACACCAGGACCGCCCGGTCCGAACGTCCCCTTCCTGGAGGTTTCACATGCACGTAGGTATGGCTGCCATTTTTCAGAACCCCGACAACGAGAGCGGCGTCAGCGATTACTCGGTCTACCAGAAGGACATGAAGATCGCGCTGATGGCCGAAGGCCTGGGCTTCGATTCCGTGTGGGGCATCGAGCACCACTTCACCGATTACACGATGATGCCGGACGTGGTGGATTTCCTGTCGTTCGTCGGCGGCGCCTGCCGCAAGATCAAGCTGGGCACGATGGTCGTGGTGTTGCCCTGGAACGACCCGATGCGGGTGGCCGAGAAGATGTCCATGCTCGACTGCATGAGCGACGGCCGCGCGATCTTCGGCATCGGCCGCGGGCTCGCCAGGGTCGAGTTCGAAGGCTTCCGCGTCGACATGAACACCTCGCGCGAGCGCTTCGTGGAATCCGCCGAGATGGTCCTGCAGGGCCTCGAACAGGGCTACTGCGAGTACGACGGCAAGCACATCAAGCAGCCGCGCGCGCGGATCCGCCCGGAACCGTTCAAATCGTTCAAGAACCGTACGTACGCCGCGGCCGTCTCGGCGGAATCCTCGCAGATCATGGCGAAGCTCGGCATCGGCATCCTGGTCATCCCGCAGAAGCCGTGGGAAGTGCACGCGCAGGAACTGCGCGACTACAACGAGCTCTTCCAGAGCGTCCACGGCCGCCCGGCGCCGCGTCCCTACGTGGCCGGCTGGGTGATGTGCGACAAGGACGCGGGCCGCGCCGAAGAGCAGGCGCGCAAGTACATCGCCGGCTACTGGCGCTCGGTGGTCAAGCACTACGAGATGCACAGCAACCACTTCGCGACGACCAAGGGCTACGAGTACTACACGCAGCTCAACCAGACCATCGAGACGATGGGCGTGGACGGGATGGCGGAGTTCTTCATGAGCCTGCAGGTGTGGGGCACGCCCGAGCAGTGCTATGAAAAGCTGAAGGACATCCACGGCAGGACCGACGCCTGCGGCTTCACGGGCGTGTTCGGCTATGCCGGCATGTCGCTCGATCACATGCGGTCCAACATCTCGCTGTTCGCGAAGGAAGTGATGCCGGAACTCAAGAAGCTGGGCTCGCGCCCCGCGTTCGACGTCGAAGACGACGCTGCGCCGGCCTTCCTGCGCGCGGTCGGCTGAGCCGCCTGAAGGGCCCCGGCGGTCCACGGACCGCCGGGGCCGTTTCTCACCGTTTCCACAGGAGAATTCCGATGGCCATGCAGAACATTTCGCCGATCAATCCCGAAATCATGGATACCTTGGTCCCGGCCAGCGAAGACGATTGGATCCCGCAGCCGATGGACCCGCAGCGCGCGTTCATCCGCATCCTCTACACGGGCGCGGAATCCGGACGCTGGGCCGTGCATTTCCGCTGGCTGAAGGGCTTCGTCGCGCCCCAGCACAAGCACCTCACGGCGTCGCACACCTTCATCCTGAAGGGCAAATTGCAGGTGCGCGACGGGGTGCTGAACGCGGGCGACTACGTGTACGAGCCGAACGGCATGATCCACGGCGCGACCACGGCGCTGGAGGACACCGAGTACCTGTTCATCTGCGACGGCCCGGTGCTGTTCTTCGACGACAACGGCTTCACGAGCTACCTGGGCTGGGAAGAACTGCGTCGCCTGCAGGCCGCGCACGAAGCCAGGAAGTCCCAGGCCGCGGCGGCCTGAGCGCCTGTTGAAGGGGGCACCCGCGGGGTGCCCTCACTGCACGCCATGACGGACGCGCCTTACCGCCTGCTCGGCGCGGACGTCTCGTACTACACCGCGAAGATTCGCGCCTTCCTGCTGCAGAAGCGCCTGCCGTTCGTGGACGTGCTGGCGACCCGCGACGTGTTCCGCGACGAGATCGTTCCACGGGTCGGCTGGCCGGTGATCCCGGTGATGACCACGCCCGAGGGCGACGCCTGGCAGGACACGTCGGACATGGTGGACGCGCTCGAGGCACGCCACCCGGCGCCGCCGCTCGTGCCGCTCAGCCCGCTGCGCCGGTTCGCCGCGCTGCTGTTCGAACTCTACGCGGACGAGTGGATCAAGGTGCCCGCCCTGCACTTCCGCTGGCACTACGACCGCGAGTTCGCGGTGCGCGAGTTCGGTCGCAACAATGATCCGGCGCGAACTCCCGAGGAGCAGCGCCGGGTCGGCGAGAAAATTGCCGCGCCGTTCGCCGCGTGGCCGGTCGCGCTCGGTGCAACCGCGGCGTCGATCCCGGCGATCGAGGCGAACTACTTCGCTCTGCTCGCCGCGCTCGACACCCACTTCGCGGCGTGGCCGTTCCTGTTCGGCGACACACCCACGCTCGCCGACTGCGCACTGTACGGTCCCTTCCATGCGCACCTGTTCCGGGATCCGGTGTCCGGCAGCTTCATGCGCGCGAGCGCGCCCGGCGTGTGCGCGTGGATCGTGCGGATGCAGCAGCCGCAGCCGCTCACCGATGCCTGCGC
>JBFWUN010000124.1:0-5665 GCA_050247235.1 Gammaproteobacteria bacterium | reverse complement strand
CGATGGTGCTTGCCGTAGTGGAAGCCGAGCGTGTTCGCGGAGATGACGGGCGCGAGCGCGTCGTCTGCGTACGGCAGTGGCGGCAGCGCGATCGGCGCCGCGTGCGCGCGCCCTGGCCACGTGCCACCGAGCGCCGAGACGGCGGCCAGCGAGGCGCATTGCGCCAGCCAGTGGCGGCGGGTCGATCGAGGGGGTTGGGGTACATGCATCGGGAGGCTCCAGGTCGCGGACTCGGGGATCGGCATTATGGAGACTGTGGCCCGGGACGCGAAGTTCCTGCGGGTGACGCCTGGCGCGATTCGCCGTTGCGGCGTGCGTGTCCGCGGCGTACAACGCTCGTACGCGGGCTCTCAGGCGGGCCCGTCCAATAACCGCAGCGGAGGTTCTTTCCAGATGAAGTTCGGCACCATGCTCTATTCCACCGATTACGCGATGCGCCCCGACGAGTTCGCCGTCGCCTGCGAGGAACGCGGCTTCGAGTCGATCTGGCTCCCGGAGCACACGCACATTCCCGCGAGCCGCCGGACGCCGTTTCCCGGCGGGGGCGATCTGCCGCAGGATTACTGGCACATCCACGATCCGTTCGTGGCGCTGACCGCCGCGGCCACCGCGACCCGGCACATCAAGGTCGGCACCGGCGTCTGCCTGGTGACCGAGCGCGATCCGATCGTCACCGCCAAGACGGTTGCCTCGCTCGACATGCTCTCCAACGGCCGGTTCCTGTTCGGTATCGGCGCCGGGTGGAACGCGGAGGAGATGGAGAACCACGGGACCGCGTTCGCGGATCGCTGGAAGGTGCTCGAGGAGCGGGTGGAGGCGATGAAGGCGTGCTGGACCCAGGAGAATTCCGAGTACCACGGCAAGCACGTGAACTTCGATCCGATCTGGTCGTGGCCCAAGCCCGTGCAGAAGCCCCATCCGCCGATCCTGATGGGTGCCGCGTCGTCCTGGGGCCGCGAGCGCGTGGCGCGTTTCTGTGACGGCTGGATCCCGTTGCCGGCGCAGATGAAGAACATCGCCGAGGAGCTGGCCGATCTCCGGGTGCGGCTCGAGCGCCACGGCCGCAAGCTCTCCGACATCGAGATCTCGTTCTTCTGGGCGCCGACGGATGCGGATGAACTGAAGCGCCATCGCGAGCTCGGCGTGCACCGCGCGATCCTCCCATGCCCCGCACAGTCGAAGGATGAGACCCTGCGGCTGCTGGACAGCCATGCGGCACTCGCGCGCGCGGTGGGGTGAACGAACGTTCTGATGTCAGCGTGGCACCGGCCACGGTAACGCGGCCGGCCGCCCGGATCAGTGCATCGCCTGGCGGCCGGGCGCGTCGGTGGCGAGTTCCGGACGCGCGGGCCAGCCGCGCCACACGGCCAGGAAGTCGGGCAGCGGCTGCGGTGGCGCGACGAAGAAGCCCTGCGCCTCGTGGCAGCCTGCCGCCTGCATCGCGAGCAACTGGTCGCGGGTCTCCACGCCTTCGGCGGTGGTGCGGATGCCGAGCGTCGTTGCGAGCTGCGTGATCGTGCGCACGATGGCCTTGGCGTCTTCCCGGGCCAGCGACTCGTGCACGAAGGAACGGTCGATCTTCAGCGTGTCGAACGTGAAACGTCGCAGGTACGCGAGCGACGAATAGCCCGTACCAAAATCGTCCAGCACGATCTGCAGCCCGAGGTGACGCAGCGCGTGCAGGCGATCGAGCGCGCCGTCGACGTCGTCGATGAAAATCGATTCGGTGATCTCCAGCTCGAGCTGCCCCGGCGGGAGCCCCGTGTCGGCGAGCACCCGGCGCACCTGGTCGACGAAGTCCGGCCGTGCCAGCTGGGCAGGCGACACGTTCACCGCGACGCTGAGGCCGTGCAGGTCGCGCACGGCGGTCTGGCACGCCTCGCGCAGCACCCAGTGTCCGAGCTCGTCGATCAGCCCCACCTGTTCGGCGAGCGCGACAAACTCCGACGGCTGGATCGCACCGAACGTCGCGTGTTCCCAGCGCACCAGCGCTTCCACCCCGCAGATCCGCCAGCGTTCCAGGTCGATTTTCGGCTGCCAGTGCAGCGCCAGGCGTCGTTCGGACAGCGCCCGGCGCAGATCGCTTTCCAGTACCGCGCGACGCCGGTTGCGCTCGCCGAGCACCGGCGAGTAACCGGTGGCGCGGCCGCGCCCGGTGGTCTTGGCGTCGTACAGCGCGAGATCCGCGTTGCCGAGGAGTTCATCCACGTGCCGACCGTGCTGCGGACAGAGCGCCACCCCCACGCTGGCGCCGATCCGCACGTTGCGGTCGCCCAGTTCGAACGGCTGCTGCAGCTCGGCCACGATCCGGCGTGCGAGCGCATGGCTGTCGTCCTCGTGCTGGAGTCGACGCATGAACACCGCGAACTCGTCGCCACCAAGGCGTGCGACCAGGTCGCCCGGGCGCACGCAGCTCTTCAGGCGCTGGGCCACGGCGCACAGCAGGGCGTCGCCGGCGGAATGGCCCAAGGTGTCGTTGACGTCCTTGAAGTGATCGAGGTCGATGGACAGCAGGGCGCTCATGCGTTCGGTGCGCACCGCGTCCTGCAAGGTCTCGTGCAGCGTTACCCGGTTCGCCAGGCCCGTCAGCGAATCGAAATGCGCGAGCTGGTTCAGGCGATCCTGCGCGGCCGCCTGCGCGGTGACGTCCGCGATCACGCCGCGCCAGCGATCGATGCGTCCGGCGTCGTCGAACAGCGGCTTTGCGCTCAGCAGGAAGGCGCGCCGCTGTCCGCCCTCCTGCAAGGTGAGGCGCAGTTCGCGGAAGGCGCGCTGGCCGAACAGCGCCGCGCGCAGGTTCTCCACGCCTTCGTAGCCGCGGGCGGCCAGCAGTTCCACCAGCGGCAGCTTCTTGGTGGCCCGTTCCTCCAGGTCGAGCAGGCGTGCGAGCCGTCCGGCACCATGCGAGAGGCGACCATCCCAGGCGGTCTCCCACAGCGCATCGTTCGCGTGTTCCTCGAAGTCGTGCAGCAGCAGCGCGAGCATCTGTCCCTGGCGCGCGGCTTCCCGTTCCGCGACGAGCAGCGCAGTGGCCTGGCGTGACCACGCCATCGCGCCCAGCGCGACAACGGTGGCATAGCACGCGAGCAGCCCGGCGATCACGTAGAACAAAGGCTCGCCGGCGCCGAGCAGCGCGAGCAGCGCGCCACCCGCCAGGACACCGACCCATATGAGACTCGCGGCCGGGAGCGTCGCGAGCACGAAAGCGCCACCGGCGAGCATGCCGGTCACGAGCACCCCCAGCAGGAACTGCTGCGCGGGGGACGCCTCGGCGAACCACACGAGCGGCGCCACCCACAGCACGGCGAGCACTCCTGCATGCCGCGCGGCCCGGCGCATCGCGCGCGGCGACGACTGGGCGCGCGGGGCGCGATTGAAGCGCCAGCCCCCGACGAGGCCGGCCACGGCAACCAGCACCACCAGCGCGAACCAGGTCCAGGCCCAGAGGCCGTGATGCCGGAACGCGAACAGCACGAGCGCGGCATTCACGAGGTTCGCGCCCATCATCAGCGGGGTCAGCCGCAGCAGGGTGCGCAGGTGCGCGGCGCGGATCTCCGCGGCGTCGCGGTCCGGCGCCCAGTACACGTCGAACGTGGTATGGAGGATGTCGATCAGTTTCGGCACGGGGGCGAATGCGGCGTCGGCCGGGCGTTGGTCTGGGTGCACATGCCTGTCAATGGTAGCGCGCGGCGCGCCGGTAACCCCTGGAAAACGTGAACTGGGCCCCGAGCCCGGCCGCTGTCGGGCGGATTCGCGACGGGAATTCAGCGGCCGGCGGCACCGGATCCTGGAATACCCCCGCGGTGCCCGCCCGGTCAGATCGAATGACGCTCCAGGTCCCCCGCGCGCTGCATCTCCACGAGGCGGAATTTCTGGATCTTGCCGGAGGTGGTCGCCGGGAGCGCGTCCAGCGCGTACCACCGGCCCGGGACCTTGTGCCGGGCCAGCCGGGCCGCCACGTGCTCGCGCAGCGCATCACCGGCGGCGCGCGCGCCGCGCCGGAACGTGACGACCGCGGCGACCTGTTCGCCCCAGTAGTCGTCCGGCACGCCGATGACCGCGGCCTCTGCCACGGCGGGGTGAGTGTAGAGCACTTCCTCGATCTCGCGTGGATACACGTTCTCGCCCCCGCGGATGATCAGGTCTTTCAGCCGGCCCGTGATGCGGCAGTAGCCGCGCGCGTCCATCGTGCAGAGATCGCCGGTGTGCAGCCAGCCCTCGACATCGATCGTCGCGGCGGTCGCCTCCGGCATCTCGAAGTAGCCCATCATGACCAGGAATCCGCGGGTGCACAGTTCGCCGGGCTGGTCGACCGGCAACGTCGCGCCGGTCGCGGGGTCGACAATCCTGACTTCGATCTGCGGCAGCGGCCGGCCGATAGTCTCGCTCTTGTCGCGGGCATCGTCGTCGAGCCGGGTATGCGTGATCGCGGGCGACGTCTCCGTCTGCCCATAGCCGATGATCAGGGTGACCCCGAACTCCCGCTCCACGCGGCGCACCACCTCGATGGGCACGATCGTCGCCCCCGAGAACAGTACCTTCAGGCTCGACAGGTCGCGCGGCCGGCGCGCCTGCGCCTCGAGCATCGCGATCAGCATCGTCGGCACGCCGAAACCGTAGGTCACGCGTTCCTGCGCGACGAGATCGAGCATCAGGTCGGCGTCGAACCCCGCTGGCAACAGCAATGTTGCGCCGATCTGCGCCATGCCGAGCACGTTGGCGACGCAGCCGGCGGTGTGGAACAGCGGCGCCACCGCGAGGTTCACGGTGTCCGCGTCGAGCCCCTTGATGAGCGCCATCAGGCGCGCGTTGTTGGTGATGCTGTAGTGGTTCAGCAGCGCACCCTTCGCCTTGCCGGTGGTGCCGGAGGTGTACTGGATCATGCACGGATCGCGCGGCTGCACGACCGGCAGCGCCTGCGCGGGATCGGCCGCGGCGCTCCATGCGGGCAGATCGTCCAGACACGCAACCAGCGCGGGCGCGACGCCGGCGTCACGACAGGCGTCCGCCACCGCGGCGCGCATGTCGAGCCCGCGGTGCTCGCGCTGGTGGAAGATGCCGCGCGCGCGCGACTGGCGCAGCACGTAGGCGAGTTCGGCGGTGCGGCTCGCGGGGTTGATCGTCACGAGCACCAGCCCCGCGAGCGCGAGCCCGTACTGCACGATGATCCATTCCGGGCAGTTGGCGCCCCACACCGCCACGTGTTCCCCGGGGCGGCAATGCGCGAGCAGTGCGCGCGCGGTGCGCTCGGCGTCCGCGAGCAGTGCGGCGTAAGTCCAGCGACGCCGGCGCGCGGGATCGGGATCGGCATCGACGAGCGCGATGCGCTCGGGGTCGCGCGCGGCGGCGGCGCGCAACACGTCGCCGCAGGTGGTCTCGACGAGCGGCAGTTCATCGGTCGCCGGCCAGTACGACTCGACGAGCGGGATCATGTCGGCAGGTTCAGCACGAGCTTGGCGACGATGTTCCGCTGGATCTCGTTGCTGCCGGCATAGATCGGGGCCGGACGCGCGTTGTAGAAGTGACTCAGCACGTCGATCTCGGCATCGCCGAATGACTGCCGTCCGTACACGCCGGCGGCGCGTCCCGCCTGTGCGAGCATCAGCTCGCTCAGGCGCACGTAGGTCTCGGTGGACCAGATCTTCAGGATCGAGATGTCGGCGCC
>JBFWUN010000123.1:0-5698 GCA_050247235.1 Gammaproteobacteria bacterium | reverse complement strand
GCCAGTCGCCGCGGCGGCCGATCCGCGCGCGAACGACCGCGCGATCCGGCGCACTGTTGCCCGCGTGCTCGCCGGCGGCGGCCTCGTGGTGGCCGCGTGGGGCAGCGATGGCGCGCACCGCGGCCGCAGCGCCGAGATCCGGGCGCTGCTCACCGGCCACCCGCTGCACGTACTGACCCTGACCGCGGCCGGTGAGCCCGGCCACCCGCTGTACCTGCGCAAGGACCTGCGGCCGACGCGCTGGGCGTAGCTGCGCAGCAACGTACGTCGAGTCCACCGGCCGACAACACACATCGCGCCACCTCGCCCGGGATGCGGACGTGCAGGCCAACCGTATGTCGCTTCTGTCGTCAGGCAATCACGATCAGGTCACCGGCAGGCGGTGGCGGTTTTCGGAACAGCCCATTAGGCTGACAGCGTTCCCCGACCTGCAGATCGCCCATGACCCAAGGTTCCGGCCCCACCTCGCATTCCTACTTTTCGCAGCGCCTGCGCCTCCACTACGTGGACTGGGGCAACCCGGGCGCACCGCCGCTCCTGCTGGTGCACGGCGGGCGCGATCACTGCCGCAACTGGGACTGGCTGGCGCAGGCACTGCGCGCGGACTGGCACGTGATCGCGCCGGACCTGCGCGGTCACGGCGACAGCCAATGGTCGGGCGACGGCAGTTACCGGATGGACACCTACGTGTATGACCTCGCGCAGCTCATCCACCAGCAGAAGCTTGCGCCGGTCACGATCGTCGCGCACTCGCTGGGCGGCAACATCTCGCTGCGCTATGCCGGCATCTTCCCCGATACGGTCCGCAAGCTCGTCGCGATCGAAGGGCTCGGTGCCTCGCCGAAAATGGTCGCCGAGCGCGCGAAGCTCCCGCTCGCCGAGCGGATGCGCATCTGGGTGAAGGAACAGCGCGAGTTCTCCGGCCGCCTGCCGCGGCGCTACGCCTCCATCGAGGAGGCCTTCAAGCGCATGCAGGAAGAGAACAAGCACCTCTCGCCTGCCCAGGCGCGTCACCTGACCGAGCACGGCGTGAACCAGAACGAGGACGGCACGTTCTCGTGGAAGTTCGACAACTACGTGCGCTCGTGGCCCGCGTTCGACATGGCCACTGATGAAGTGGCGCAGCTGTGGGCCGGGATCACGTGCCCTACCCTGCTCGTCTACGGCAAGGAGAGTGGCGCATCCAACCCGCTGATCGACGGCCGCGCGAAGCATTTTCGCGATGTGCGCGTCGAAGTCTTCGAGCGCGCGGGCCACTGGGTACATCACGATCGCTTCGACGATTTCCTGGCACTGGTCCGCGCGTTCATCGCGGAATGACACCCCCAATGGAGGTACCCGTGGCGCGCGAGATCGGCATCAACGACATCACCTTGAAGTACACGAGCATCGCCGAGGCGCGCCGCTTGACCGGGCTGCGCATCGTGCTCGGCGCCTACGCGGATCCGGGCATGTGGCGCGAGGCGTGCAAAGGGATCTGCCACGTCAAGAAGCTCGATTACGTGCCGGTGGTCGCCGCGAGCGCCGGGCGCGCGGACGCCGAGTTCGGGCTCGACGGCGCGGACGCCGAGCTCTTCGCGTGGACGGCGCAGTCGAGCGCACCAGTCATGGTCTGGAACGACGAGCGACCCCGATCGACGTGGATCGAACAGCTGTACCTCGCCGAGCGGCTCGCGCCGACGCCGTCGCTGATCCCCGAGGACCCGGAGGATCGCGTGCGGATGTTCGGGCTCGCGCACGAACTGTGCGGCGAGCAGGGCTTCGGCTGGATGGGGCGCCTGATGCTCGTGGACATCGGGATGGCGCCGCTCGCGAAGGACGGTCCGGAGTGGAACTTCTGGCGCCGTTTCGGCCGGAAGTACGGCCTGAGCCCGGACGCGATTGCGGCCGCACCGAAGCGGATGGCCGACTGCCTGCGGCTGCTCGACGCCCAGCTCGCACGGGGACAGGCGACAGGCGGGCGCTATTTCTTCGGCGCGAAGCTGAGCGCGCTCGACATCTACTGGGCCACCTTCCTCGGCCTCATCGACCCGCTGCCCGAGGACCTGTGCCCGATGGCAACGTTCTTCCGTCCGCTGTACACCAACCGGCACCCCGTGGTGCGCGCCGCGCTGAGCGAGCGGCTGATTGCACACCGCATGTTCGTCTACCGTGAACACCTGGAGCTGCCGGTGGTGTTCTGAGACGCGGCCGGAGGCGGATTGGCATTTCAATGCGCCGGATCAGCACCGCGCGTAGGGGTCCGCGCCCCTATAATGCCGCCGTCTCCATCGCCCAGCCCGTCGAGGAACTGCCCATGCCGTTCGATCCCACCCCCAAGGTCCAGGAACTGAAGGATCGCCTCAATGCATTCATGGATCGTCACATCTACCCCAACGAGAAGCGCCACGTGCAGGAAGCCGAGGAATACGGCCCGTGGAAAGTGCTGCCGATCATCGAGGAGCTGAAGCCGGTCGCGCGCGCCGAAGGCCTGTGGAACCTGTTCCTGCCGGAGTCCGAGCACGGCGCCGGCCTGACCAACCTGGAATACGCCCCGCTGTGCGAGATCATGGGTCGCTCGCTGCTCGCGCCCGAGGTCTTCAACTGTTCCGCGCCTGACACCGGCAACATGGAAGTGCTCGCACGCTACGGCACGCCGGAACACCAGGAACGCTGGCTGAAGCCGCTGCTGGACGGGGAGATCCGCTCGTGCTTCGCGATGACCGAACCGGACGTCGCGTCCAGCGACGCGACCAATATCCAGTCGTCGATCGTGCGCGACGGTGGCCACTACGTGATCAACGGCCACAAGTGGTACACGACGAACGCCACCGATCCGCGCTGCAAGATCTGCATCTTCATGGGCAAGACGGATCCGGACAACCCGAACCGCTACAACCAGCAGTCCATGATCCTGGTGCCGATGGACACGCCCGGCATCGAAGTGGTGCGTCCGCTGCCGGTGTTCGGCTTCTACGGCATGCCGGATCGCGCATCGGAAGTGATCTTCCGCAACGTGCGCGTGCCCGTGTCCAACATGCTGCTCGGCGAAGGCCGTGGCTTCGAAATCGCCCAGGGCCGTCTCGGGCCGGGCCGCATCCATCACTGCATGCGCGAGATCGGCCGCGCCGAGCGCGCGCTCGAACTGATGTGCCGGCGGACGCTCAGCCGCGTCGCGTTCGGCAAACCCATTGCGGACAACGGCGTGACGATGGAGCGCATCGCCGAGTCGCGCATCCTGATCGAGCAGGCGCGCCTGCTGACCCTGAACGCGGCCTACCGCATGGACACCGTCGGCAACAAGGTCGCCAAGACCGAGATCGCGATGATCAAGGTGGCGGTGCCCAACATCACCGGCAGGATCATCGACTGGGCCATCCAGGCGCACGGCGGCGGCGGCACCAGCAACGATTTCGGCCTCGCCGCGGCGTACGCGATGTCCCGCGTGCTGCGCCTGGCCGACGGCCCGGACGAGGTGCACCGGCAGCAGATCGCGCGGCTGGAGCTGAAGAAGTACCGGGCGTGATCGGCGACGCGTGGCAGCCGGCGCGTAGGGTCACTGACGGCGAGTCGCGCCGTGCCGGCCACCGCTCGACAGCAGCTGCCACGGCGCCGGCAGATACGCACCCCGTACATGCCGGGTTCATTCCCTGCGGAGCAGTGCGACGGGGTTCTCCGCGCCGCCGCTGACGGCGTGACGCGCCTTGAAACGCCGGGGTTGCCGGCGAGCCGTCAGGTCCCCTCGACGATCCTGAGATCCCGCGTGGCGCCGTCGCCCAGCGCGGCGAGCGCGGCCTGGTACCCGGCGCTGTCGTGGCAGGCGACCGCGGCGGCCAGCGACTCGAACTCGATCACCACCGTCCGCTGCAGCAGGCCCGCCTCGTAGGCCTTGGCCGCCATGCCGCGGGCAAGGAAGCGACCGCCGGCGGCGAGAATCGCGGGTCCCGCGAGCTGCGCGTAGGCCGCGAGCTTCTTGTCGTCGTGAATCGCGTGGTATGCGCTGACCCAGTAGGCTTTCGGCATGTGGCGCTCCCCTGATGATGCGAAGACGCACCTTAACGAGACTCGCGGGGAGCTGTCACGCGGCGCGCGGGCACCCGAGCCGGTACACTGTCGCCATCGATCGTTCGAGGCGGATATTCCCATGACTCTTCGTCCGTACCGCGGCCGCCGGCCGCAGCTCGGCGCACGCGTCTATATCGATCCGGCGGCCGTTGTGATCGGCGACGTGGTGCTCGGTGACGACAGCTCGGTATGGCCGTGCGCGGTGGTCCGCGGCGACGTGCAGTCCATCCGGGTCGGCGCACGCACCAGCGTGCAGGACGGCGTGGTCCTGCACGTGACGCATGACGGGCCGTTCGTGCCGGGTGGGCGGCCGCTCGTGATCGGGGATGACGTGACGATCGGCCACGGCGCGGTACTGCATGCCTGCACCGTGGGCGCCGCGTGCCTGATCGGCATGAACGCGACGATCCTCGACGGCGCGGTGCTCGAGGACGAGGTCATGGTCGCGGCGGGTGCGCTGGTTCCGCCCGGCAAGCGGCTGCCCGGCCGGACCTTGTGGGCCGGCAGCCCGGCGAAGCAGGTGCGCGAACTCTCCGCAGACCAGTTGAAGTTCCTGCGCTACAGTGCCGCGCACTACGTGACCGTGAAGGACGAGCACCTCGCGGCCGCGAGCGGCCTGGAAAGCGCCACCTGAGATCACCGCCGCGCGGTCACCGGAAGGAACCGGCTCCCGTGCGCCACGCACCACCCGGGAGGGTCCGATGGAAACGCGCCTCGACGAGATTGCCGCCGGCATCTACCGCCTGTCCACCCTGATTCCTGACGCCCCACCGTCGGGCTTCACGTTCAACCAGTACCTCGTGGACGCGGATCAGCCATTGCTGTTCCACTGCGGAGGACGTGCGCTGTTCCCGCTGGTCAGCGCGGCAGTGACGAAGGTGATGCCGCTCACGAGACTGCGCTGGATCTCGTTCGGTCACGTGGAGTCCGACGAGTGTGGCTCGATGAACCAGTGGCTCGCCGCCGCGCCGCACGCGCAGGTGGCCCACGGGGCGATCGCGTGCATGGTGTCGCTGAACGATCTCGCCGATCGCCCGCCACGGGTGCTCGCGCACGAGGAAGTGATTGACCTGGGCGGCAGGCGTGTGCGCTACCTGGACACCCCGCACGTACCACATGCGTGGGAATCCGGACTGATGTTCGAGGAGACCACACGGACCTTGTTCACGGGTGACCTGTTCACGCAGGTCGGTGACGGACCGGCGATCGGACCGGCGAGCATCGTGGACGCGGCGATCGCCGCCGAGGAGGCGTTCCAGGCCACCGCGCTGACCCCCCGGACCGCACCGACCATCCGCGCGCTCAAGGCGCTCGCACCGGCGCGGCTCGCAGTGATGCACGGCACGTGCTTCGAAGGGGACTGCACGCAGGAGCTGGAGAAGCTTGCGGCGTACTGCGAGGCAAAGCTCGCGTCGGCGCGCGCCGCCTGAGCCCTGGAAGCTGAAAACGGAGGCGGAATTCGGGGACAGACCCCGATTTCCGTTTCGGAAATCGGGGTCTGTCCCCTATTACTCTGTCCCCTATTACTCCTTGCTCCCGCTCAGGGTGCGGGGCGTGAGACGCCCTGGCAGCGGCAGGTGCCGGCCTGGTGCAGTTCGATCATGTTGCCCGCCGGGTCCAGCATGAAGATCTGCTGCGATTGCGGGCCGACAAT
>JBFWUN010000122.1:0-5913 GCA_050247235.1 Gammaproteobacteria bacterium | reverse complement strand
TGCACGCGATGCATATCCGGCGTCACGATTCCCCAGCGGAGCACGCGGTCGAGCGCGGAAGGCAATCGCAGGTTCGCATGATTGAACATCGCCGCCCCGTTCAGGACCACCTCGAAGCACAGCACCGCCACCGCGGGTGGCCCGATCACCAGGACGACCGCGAACTTGATCAGCATGGACAGGAGGATCTCGATGGGATGGAAGCGCGCCCCGGTGGTCACGTCGAAATCGAGATCCGCGTGATGAACCCGGTGCAGTCGCCAGAGCGTGGGGGTCGCGTGAAACAGGACGTGCTGGAAATAGATCGCGAGATCGAGCACGACCATTCCGAGGAAGATGCGCAGTACCGGAGGCCAGGCCAGCTGGTTGAGCAGTCCCCACCCGCGTTCGGCGGCCACCAGTGCGAGCCCGGTGGCACCGACCGGCAGCACGAGCCGGACGAGCGCGGTGTTCAGAGCCGTGAGTGCGAGGTTGTGCGTCCAGCGCGCGGCCTTGTCGACCGTCAGCGCCCGGCGCGGCGCGCGCGTTTCCAGCCATGCCATGATGGCGAACACGCCGACGAAGGCACCGAGGCGGATTTCCGTCTCATGAGCGACGAGGTTCAAGCTACGCATTCCTCCGCGGGTTCGACGGGACTGGAAGTATTCAATTGATTTATTGATTAATATCGCCAACATGTCAACCACATCCGTCAAGAAACAGCTCTTCGAGCAGTTCGCGAAAGTCGGCAAGGCGCTCGGCAGCGCCCCACGGCTCGAGATGCTGGAACTGCTCGCGCAGCGCGAACGCACCGTCGAGGCGCTCGCGCAACTGACGCGACTGCCCGTCGCAAACGTCTCGCAGCACCTGCAAGCGCTGCGCCGCGCCTCACTCGTCGCGGCGCGCAAGTCGGGGCTCTACGTGCACTACCGGCTCGCGTCCGCGGATGTTGCAGAGTTGCTGTTCGCGATTCAGCGCGTGGCGGAGCACGAGGTAGAGGAAGTCGGTACGCTCGTGCGCACGTACCTCGCGCGCAAGGACGCGCTCGAACCTGTCTCGCGCGACTGGCTGCTGGCCGAGGCGATGGCCGGCCGCGTGACGGTGCTCGATGTCCGGCCGGCGGAGGAATTCGCCGCCGGCCATATTCCGCACGCGATCAACGTTCCGCTCGACCAACTCGCGTCACGGCTCGCCGAAATTCCACCGGACCGCGAAGTCGTGGCGTACTGCCGCGGACCGTTCTGCGTGCTGGCGTACGAAGCAGTGGCACGCCTACGCGCCCGGGGGCTGCGCGCGCGGCGGCTGGAAGGCGGGTTTCCGCAGTGGCGTGCCGCGGCACTTCCCGTCGAAGCCGATTGAGGTGGAAAAGTACGCTGTCACGACGTGAACTGGCGCGGCGATGTGCGCACGATCACCCGAGAATCCGCTGAAACCACGGATTCCAGTTGGGTTAGGGACGATTACTCAACCCAGTGCAGGATGAGCGGCGCGACTTTTGAAGGACGCGCAGCGCGCCCACGCTCAGCAGTGCGCTTGCCATCATCCCCAGGCCGGCAGGGAGGGGTACCGGTTCCAGGAAAAGGTCCGAGTTCGAACTCAGCTGCCAGCCCTTCCCGATCGCGTCGCTTCCGAACGTGAAGCTATCCGCTTCGAACTCTCCGAGCACAACCTTCACCGTGGAGGGGAGGAGCAAGGTCAGCGTGGCACCGGCGGCGTTACGAAAGACGCCGGAGATGGACGATATAGCGGCGCCGTCGAGGCTGACGTTGAAGCCGAATTTCGTGATGGCATCGTCCTGGTTGAAGCGCTGATTGCCGAAAGTGAAAACAAAGAGATACTGGTCCTTCTCCAGCATGCTGACCGCGCCGGGACCGCCGAGACTGGCGTCAAGCTGGAATCCGCCGCTGAGCGGATCTCCGTGCAACAGACCGAACGCTGTGCAATCCGCATCGCCGAATGGCGTGCAGTTCCCCGTAAACTCAAAGATGACAGTGCCGGCGGCTACCGGCAGTGTGAGACCGGCGAGTGAAACCAGCAGCAGGGCGAGTACGATCGAATCCTTGAATTTGCGCATGGCATGAAATCCTCGGTGCGTTCCTGTTTCGATCAGCAGTCTCGACACGGCCAGGACCGCGGACGTCGGATCGAAGGTGCCCGGATCGGACGCCGGTCCCGAGTATCGCCTTGCGATGGCTTCCAAATCCGGGCCGCCCACGGTTGGCGGTGGACGGTGCGGGCTCCGGGCATAACCTAGCAGTTGACGAAACACCGAAACATCGCCGATCAGCCGGAATTCGTGTCCGATCGTCCGGCTCTGCAGACCGGTGTGACGCCTCAAAGTGCAGGCCAGGCGCATTCGTAATGCTTCCCCTGAATCGGGACTGTTTAGAAGTAGAGTATTCTGCCCTGGGTCAAGGCATTCGCGCCTGGTCTCGGCGCGAATGCGCCTTTGAGCATGGCTGCCTCAAAAGCCGCGCTGAATGCGCTGGCTGGCGGACGCGGAGATCTTGCCGCCTGTGGGGGTCTGATCGCGCGCTGCTTCACCAGCGCGCATTACCGCGAGGGTCGCACCGCCTTCATGGAAAAGCGTGCGCCGCAATTCATGGGTAAACAGGGACCTCCCGAGAAACGGGACTTTGACCGCTTCCCGGTGCGCCCGGAGGCGGCGCAGGCGCGCCGGCCGGGCCGATTCACGCCGGATGCCGGTGCGATCCTTCAGGCTTCGACGTCAGCGCTTTTGCTTCGGACCCTCATTGCCGCGACGCCGAGCCCGGAGAGCATCAACCAGACCGCGGACGGCAGCGGGACCACCGCCACGTTGTCGACGATCCCGGCCTGCACCGAGTTTGACGTGTAGCCTGCCGGTAGTACGAACACGGCCCCGGGCCCGAAGCTCACCGTGTGGCCGAACATCGTCGACGCGTTCACTTCGCTGCCGTCACGGGTCGCGACGCTCGCGCCTGCCGACAGCTGGAACGTCATGTGCAGCGGAACTCCAACCGGCACCACAATCGACGGCGTTTGAAACATGCCGTCGATTTGCATCTCCTCGCCAAGCAAACCGTTGAACATACCGCGATTGGTCGCGGTCAAGATGCCGCGATCGCTGATTCGGGAGATGCCTCCGATATCGACCGGCGTGGCCGTGCTGCCGACCCCCGGAACACCCAGGCCGTAGTCGATGCCGATGCTGGCGCTGGCACGCGAATCGTCCTCTGAGTTCTGCAGGAGGTCGAACAATCCACTGAGCGTGAAAGACAGTGCGACAGGGATGGGCGCGAGGTTCCCGGGATCCGACACGTTGGTGATGACGAGATCCTCAACGCGCAAGCGCGCGCTGCCGCCCGCGCTCATGGTGATGGGCGGGAAAGGCGTGACCGGCGGTTGTACTGGGATGTGCGCGAATGCGTTGATGCCGAGCCCGATGAAATCGGCGCGCGCGTCAGCGTTACCGAGCTTGCCGTCGGTGGCGGAGAACAACACCGCGTCCGCCGCGTGCGCGCCGAAATCCCCCTCGTCGCTCACGATCGGCGCGCCAGTGACGCCCACGCTTGCCCGGTAGACCGGAATCGCCTCGGCCCTGGCCAGGGCGACTGCAACGGCGACAGCAACGAACAACGTGCGCCAACGGAAATCACGCATCCAATGCATGTCACGCCTCCCAGCTTCGCAATTCTCTGATATGAGGAGGATAGTCCCTCCCGCCGGAAGTGTCCTGCCGACGGCACCCGCAGCCTGACGACCTCATCAGAATCCAGGGCCTGGGGGTCACGTGGCGCAGGCGTGGCTACACCAGCCCGGACGGGCACCGCGGATCCGCCCCCCGCGGGTGAACCATCATCATCACGCCTTACTGAAAGCCGGGCATGATCTTCGTCGCGAACGCCTCCAGCTGCCGCAGGATTTCGCCCTGATCCATCAGGCCTTGATCGAGATACCAGCCGAACCAGTCAGGATTGGATTCCTCGCAGAGCGCTGCGATCTGGCGCTTTACCTGGTCGACCGTGCCGACGATGGCGAACTGGGCGTCGACCATCCGCTGAAAGCTGATCGGCACTGCACCCGTTTCACCTGGCCGGCGAAAACCTTCGAAGAAGCCGAAGCCCGAGAAATAGCGCACGAAGGCATCACCCAAGGCTGCGGCGCCGAGCGCGAACGCCTTCTCGTACGTGTCGGCGATGTACACCATGCGGAACGTGCCGATGTTCTGGCCGAGCCTGAGTTGGCGTCCGTGGCGTGCGGCTGCGTCGCGGTAGCGATGGCAAAGCTCGAGGAAGGTGTTCGGTTCGGCGAGGCTCCAGCAGACGATGTCTTCCTCGGCGCACCAGGCGATGGTCTCGGTGCCGCCGGAAAAGGCTTGCCACAACTGCGGGTAAGGTTCGGTGTACGGCCTGGGCACCACGCAGATGCGCTGGATATTGCCGGCCTCGTCGACTTCGCCCGGCGCGCCATAACGCTCGGTCCAGGACTTGGCGACCGGCCAGCGCGGTGGCCCTGCGACGCTGTCCACCGGGACGCGGTAGTGCTTGCCTTCAAACCGGATGGAGTCTTGGGTCCAGGCCATTTTCATCACCTGATAGAGTTCTTTGAATACCTCCCGGTTGTGACGGTCGGAAGCGGAACCGTCGGACGTCGCGCCCGCCACGCCGTACCGCTGACCCAGCACGTTCAGCCAGCGGTCCTGGTAGCCACGGCCGATGCCGGGAATGAAACGGCCCTGGGTCAGGTGGTCGAGCAGCGCAATCTCTTCGGCGAGGCGTACGGGGTCGCGGCCGGGCAGCGGCATGATGAGCGTGGCAAGTTTGATGCGCTGCGTGCGGGCCGCCAGATCCGCGAGAAACGTGATGGGCGCAACCGACATTTCCAGGCCTTCGGAGTGGAAATGGTGCTCAGTCAGGGCCAGCGCATCAAAGCCGGCCTGGTCGGCGTACTGGGCGATTTCCCGCACCTCGGCGATCATCTGCTGGGTGCGCGCGTTGTTGCGGCCGATCGGGCGGAGCCGCTCGCGCTCCTCGTAGGTCGCGGGAATGGTGGGCAGCATGAATAGCATCGATTTCATGTGGGTAGGCTCCCCGATGACCGGCAAGAGATGAGCGGCGAATGGGACGACACTGTGGCGGCACGCCCTGTCGCGCGCGCCGCCCGGCCCTTATGCTCAGCACCTGAATGCTACGCAAGCCGGGCCGCCCCGAGCGGTTCCATGCCTGACAAATTCAAGTTCAATGGTGACAGCGCCATGCAGAACGCTTCAATACACGAAATGCTGAGGCCTGCGGTCTACGTCCGCCACATGCTGCGCGAATTCGCGCAGCCGGCCGCGATCCTCGACGGCTGCAACCTCGACCTGGCAGATCTCGAACGCCCCGGCCACACCATTACCGTCGAGCAGAACCTGCGGTGTGTGGCCAATGCCATGAAGCTGGCCTCCTCGCCCGCGTGGTATCTGCCCTGGGGCCTGCGCATCGCCGAGTACATTCACGGCCCGCTGACATCGGCAATGCTGACGGCGCCCACGCTGGGCGACGGACTCGATGCTTTCCTGCAGTACTTCGGCCAGCGGATTCCCTACATGGACATTCGCTCGCGCTGCGGCGGCGGATACATGGAAGTCGAATTGACGCCTTTGCTGGAGGTCGGCGATCTGCTGCCACCGCTGATCGAGATCCCGTTCCTGATTCTGCAGCACTACATCGGCACGGTGCGCACAACGCCGATAACTGGGGCTCGCATGACCTTTGTCTATGCGCCGCGCGGCGCGGTGCGCGATTACGGCAGGTGGTTCGAGTGCGAACTGGCCTTCCAAGCACGGCGCAACGCGCTGCGTATTCCCGCCGCGTGGCGCACCACGCCGAATCTCGGCTATGACGAGGCGCTTTGGCAGACCGCCCTGCACAAATGCGCGGAACTCGCGGCGACGCGCGGCGCGCCGAGCGC
>JBFWUN010000121.1:0-6047 GCA_050247235.1 Gammaproteobacteria bacterium | reverse complement strand
ACACACACCTCGTGAACGGTCACACGTCCGCGCAGAACTGGACCGGGTTGTTCAGACGCGGGGAACGGATCCGGCTGCGTTTCATCAACGGTTCCGCGGCAAGCTACTACGACGTGCGGATTCCAGGCTTGCGGATGACAGTCGTCGCGGCCGACGGTCAGCCCGTGACGCCGGTGGAGGTGGACGAGTTCCGGATCGCGGTAGCAGAAACCTACGACGTGATCGTCACCCCGAGTGACCGCGACGCGTACACGATCTTCGCGCAGGCTTTCGATCGCACAGACTTCGTCCGCGCGACCCTTGCCGAGCAACCGGGACTTGCCGCACCCGTGCCACCACTCGATCCGCGGCCGTTGATCTCGATGGCGGACATGGGGCACGGCGGACATCACGGGCACGCGGCGCACGCCGCGCACGGCGACTCGGGCATGCAGTCCCACCCGGCCAGCGAGGACGGCAATCCGCTCATCGACATGCAGACGATGACCCCGTCGCCGCGGCTCGCGGATGCCGGGATAGGTCTGCGCGGAAACGGACGACGGGTGCTGACGTACGCGGATCTCCGGAGCGCGTTCGAGGATCCCGACGGGCGCGAGCCCGCGCGCACGATCGAATTGCACCTGACCGGCCACATGGAGCGCTTCGCATGGTCGTTCGATGGTCTCAAGTTCGCGGACGCGGGACCGCTCGAACTCACTTACGGAGAGAGAGTGCGCATCGTGCTGGTGAACGACACGATGATGTCCCATCCGATTCACCTGCACGGCCTGTGGAGTGACCTGGAGGACGAGGAAGGGCGCTTCCTGGTGCGCAAACACACGATCGACATGCCGCCCGGAACCCGCCGCAGCTATCGCGTGACGGCCGATGCGCTCGGCCACTGGGCGTATCACTGCCACATCCTGTATCACATGGAAACGGGCATGTTCCGCGTGGTCCGCGTCACCGAACCGGGGCGCGGGGCATGACGCGCAGCGCCCGCGCGACGGGCTGCGCCATCTTCTGCCTGCTCATCGTGCACGGTGCGCGCGGTCAGCACGCGGAACATGCGGGGCACGCAGACCACGAGGCGCCCGTGGTGCCGCCGGCGCATGCGGAGCGTTCCGATCATGCGGGACATTCGCAGCACGCAGGTTCTGCCGCCGCGCCTGGCAGATCGTTACCGTCACCGTCCACCACGCCACGCACGCCGCTGCCGCCGATCACGGACGCGGACCGCGCGGCGGCGTTTCCCGCCGACCTGCAAGGCCACGCGGCGCACGAACATGACCTGCGCGCATTCATGCTGGTGGAGAAGTTCGAGTGGCGCGATGGCCCGGCGGGCGGGGCGCCCGTGTGGGATGTCTCGGGCTGGATCGGCCGGGACATCGACCGCCTGTGGTTCCGCGCGGACGGCGCGCATTCGCGTGACGGCGTGGAGGAAGCGGACGTGGAGCTGCTCTACGGACGCCTCGTGCACCGCTGGTGGGACGTGGTGGCCGGTATCCGGCAGGACCTGGAACCGGGAGATGCACGTACGTGGGGCGCGTTCGGCATTCAGGGGCTGGCGCCGCTATGGTTCGAAGTGCAGCTCACCGGTTACGTGACGGACGGGCAGTTCGCAGCGGTGCTGCAGTCCGACTACGACCTGCTGCTGACCAATCGGCTGATCCTGCAGCCACGCGTGGATCTCGTGGCCTACGCGGAAGACGAGTCCGACCGTGGCATCGGCAGCGGGCTCGCGAGCGCCGCGTTCAGCCTGCGGCTTCGCTACGAATGGCGGCGCGAGTTCGCGCCTTACGTAGGCGTCGAATGGGAACGCGCGTTCGGCGACACCGGGGCGCTTGCACGGCGCGCCGGCGGCGGCGTGGAAGAATCGCGCGTGGTGGCGGGACTGCGTATGTGGTTCTGAGCGGACCGGCTCAGCCGTCCGCGCGATGCGCGCCCGCCGATTCGAGCGTGTCGTTCCGCGACAGCATCAGCGCGGTCGCCTGCGGATAGTGTGCCAGGATGCGCGAGGCACGCTCGGGCGGCGCCACGGCGAGCGCGGTGGAAAGACCATCCGCCAGCGCGGCACTCGGTGCCCGTACCGTCACGCTCTTCCAGCTGTGCGCACTGATCCCCGTGACGGGATCGAACAGATGATGGCAATCTCCGCGGTCATTGAAGGGGGTTCCCGCGCCGGCCGACGTCGCGAGAGCCTCGCCGTCCGCCAGTGAGAGGGTGGTCAGCAGCTGCCAGGGGATGTCCGGTCGCGCAACACCCACGCGCCAGGCGTGGCCGTCGGGGTGACTGCCCAGCGCGCGGGTTTCGCCCAGGTTGATCAGCGCGTGAGGCAGGCCATGGTTGACCAGGACGTCGCGCACGCGATCGGTCACGTAGCCCTGTGCAATGCCGTTCAGCGTCAACGCCATGCCGGGTCGCCCGAAACGGACGGTGGTGCCGTCCACGTGCACGTGATCGAATCCCACCTTCGCGCGTGCCACTGCGCGCGCGGCGGCGATAGGGCCCGCAACCGGCTTCCCCGGTTGTGAGAAATGCGCGCTGTACAGCTGCCAGAGAGGCTGCACCGAGGGATCGAAAGCGCCGTCACTCGCGCGGTGAAGCACCCGGCACAAGGCCAGGATCTCGGTCAGCTCGGCGGGTGCGTCCGCGAGCACGCCGCGGCGATTCAGGGCCGACACCACCGATGACGCGGCCAGCAGGTTGAAAACGCCGTCCAGGCGACGCACCACGTCCCGAGCGGACGCGAGCGCGGATTCCGCCAGGTCGTGCGAATCCGCGAAGAGCAGGATATCCGCCGGCGCGCCGAGCAACCGCCCGCGCCATCGCAAAGGCGTCACGCCGCGTGCGTCGACCGCGCGCGCGAGCAGGGCGCCAGCACTTGCCGCCACCAGTGTCAAAACCCGCCTGCGATTCATGAATACGCGTCCCCGCCCGGTTTCGTCCGCCCGGCGAGATGTGGACGCCGGCAGACTCGGAAAGTATAGAGATAGAATACGAACAATTCTTATTTATAATACGATTGCGTTGTGCCCAACGACCACCGACCGCTCATTCGCAGGAGGGAGAAACCGATGAACCTACGCTTGCCCGTCACGCTCGCCGCTGCGGCGCTGTTGCCCATTGCCTCCGCACAGGCTGCGCCTCCGGCAACGCTCGACGAACTCTGGAAGATCGTGCAGCAGCAGCAGACCCAGATCCAGACGCTTTCCAGCGAGCTGCAGGCCACCCGGTCCGCGTTGCAGGACGCGATCGCAAAGGCCGACACGGCACGTGCCGAGGTGGCAAAGGTGGACGAGAAGGTGGAATCGACGGCCGATGCCCTCGAGCAGGTCGCCGCCGGCGGGGCAGACGAAACGCTTGCGACCACCAATGTCCCGCAGCCGCCGTCGAGCGTCGGCTCGGCAGCGGGCCGCTGGGGACCCATCAGCAACCGGCGCACGGCGGCGGCCGGTCGATGGGCGGACCGGACCACCCTCGGCGGTTACGGCGAACTTCACTACAACGCGCTGGACGACAACGCGACGACGTTCGATGGGGACGCCGACGACCTCAACCGGGCGGACTTCCATCGCTTCGTGCTGTTTGCCAGCCACGCATTCAACGAGAAGATCCGCTTTGCATCGGAAATCGAGTTCGAACATTCGGTGACCGGGGACGGTGAACCGGGCGAAGTGAAGCTGGAGCTCGCCTGGCTCGAACTGGACCTGAATCCTCGACACCACGTCCGTGCCGGCGTCGAGATCCTGCCCGTGGGCCTGCTCAACCTGACCCACGAACCGAACACGTTCTACGGCGTGGAGCGCAACCCGGTGGAGTCCGAGATCGTCCCCTCCACCTGGAGCGAAGCGGCGCTAGGCCTCTGGGGTGAGATTGGCGGTGGTTTCGCCTACAACGTCTACCTGCATTCCGGGCTGGTGACACCGACCGCCGGTGGCAGCGCGTTCCGTGTGCGGAGCGGCAGGCTCAACGCGGCCGAAGCGGACGACCAGGACGCCGCGCTGCTCGGACGGCTCATCTACGCGGGAATTCCCGGCCTCGAACTCGCGGCGACGATCGATTACCAGCGTGACTACACGGGCACCGCGGACAACGCGGATGCGGACGCGCTGCTGTTCGAAACACACGCGGACTGGAAACATGCCAGCGGTTTCGCGCTCCGCGCACTATATGCACGTTGGGAACTGGGTGATGATCGCGCCGCCGGTCTCGATCCCGACGCGTTCGGCGCCGGAACGCTGGAAGGATGGTACGTGGAGCCCGCGTACCGGTTCGCGCTGGGCATCATGCCGGGTGAACTCGGCGTCTTCGGGCGCTACCAGGAATGGGACGAGCGCAACGAACTGGGCGGCGCGGCCTTTCGCTACGTGACGATGGAAATGTTCAACCTCGGCTTCAATTACTGGCCGCATCCGCAGGTGGTCTTCAAGTTCGATGCGCAGTGGCAGAGCGCGAGCGGTCCGAACGCGCGGGAGCTCGATGGCGTGAACGTCGGTCTCGGATACCAGTTCTGATATGTCGCGCAGCGTGCTCGCCGCCATCGTCGTCGTGCTGACGTTCGTCGGCCCGACCGGGCGCGCCGACGAGGTCTACCAGGATCCGCGCGCCTTCCTGGAAGAAGTGTTCGGCGGCACCGTGCCCACTCCTCGCAAGCTGTGGGTCACGCCGGACCTGCGCACGCAGATCCGCGCGATCATGGGGCATGACCTCGGCGCCCTGCGCATCCGCTACTGGGGCGCGCCGGCGCGCACCGCGTGGATTCTCGACGACATCGGCAAGGAGCAGCCGATCACCACGGGGCTGCTCGTCGAACACGGGCGGCTGACGGAGGTACGCGTGCTGATCTACCGCGAAAGCCGGGGCTGGGAGGTGCGTTATCCCGCGTTCACGGAGCAGTTTCGGGGGGCCGGCCTGACCGATACCTCGGCGCTCGATCGCGGGATTGACGGGATTTCCGGGGCTACGTTGTCAGTTCACGCCATGACGCGGATGGCACGGCTGGCGCTTCTCCTCGACCGCCATGCGGGCACGTGAGCCCATGCGCAGGCCGGCGCTCGACGCCGCCTCGGCGCCGGCGCGCGCGCGCCGCGTACGGCGGATCCAGCGTTGGCATCGGGCGCTCGGGCTGAGCATTGCCGTGCTGGTGGCATGGTTGTCGTTGTCGGGCCTGCTGCTGATGCATGGGGACACGCTGGGTCTCGCCCGTCGGCACGTCGCGAGTGCATGGCTTCTGGAGTGGTATGGCATCCGACCTCCCACGCCTCCCCGCGGATTCGAGTCGGGCGGTCGCTGGCTGTCGCAGTATGCCAACCTGCTGTTCCTGGACGATCGGTCGCTCGGACCGCTCGAGGGCACGTTGCTGGGAGTCTATGCCGATCCCGCGTCTCCGGGAGAGACGATCGTCGCGTCGGATACCCAGCTCGTGATCATCGATGCGCAGGGACAGGTGCTGGAGCGGATCGGACGGGAAGGCGGCTTTCCGGCGGCCGTCACGGCGCTCGGTCGCGCGCGCACGGGGCTCGTGCTGCGGGCGGGGAATCGCGCTTACGCGTACGACGGCGTCTCCGGCGAGTTCGTCGAGGGTCAGGCCGATGACGCCGTACAGTGGAGCGTGGCAGCACTGCCTCCGGCGCGCATCGTCGACGCGGTACGCCGGCATTACCGCGGCGATGGACTTCCGCTGGAACGCGTGCTGCTCGACCTGCACTCCGGACGACTGCTCGGACCGGTCGGCGTGATATGCATCAACCTGGCATCACTCGGTCTCCTGGCGCTCGCGGCGACGGGCATATACACCTGGATCGTGCGGCGCCTGCCGAAGGCTCGACCCGGCGCGCCTGCGCGTCCGTCACCCGTTCACTCGAACGAGAAACCTTCGTAGCCGTTCGCCGCGACTTCGTCGCACAGCTTGCGATACGTGCCGAACCCGCCGATGTACGGCAGGAACACGCGCGGCTTGCCGGGGATGTTCGCACCCATGTACCAGGAATCGGTCTGCGGGAAGAGCGTGCCATCCGCCAGCTCCTTCACGTGCGCACCCCACTGCTCCTCGGCGTCCGCCTGCG
>JBFWUN010000120.1:0-6155 GCA_050247235.1 Gammaproteobacteria bacterium | reverse complement strand
GCACTCGATGGATGGTACGTGCTGGCGACGTTGGCGCTGATCGTCTGCTGGCCATATCCCGCCGAGTACGAGCGGCTGCTCTACCCGTTGTGGCCGGTCCTGTGCGTGCACGCGGTGCTCGCGGCGCTGGCGCTCGCACGAGTGCGGCTGGCCGGGTTCCGCTACGGGGTAGGCGCGGCGCTCGTGCTGGTGCTGGCGGCCGAGATCCCGTTCCTGGTGCTGGTTGGCGAGCGATTGGTCAACCAACCGGATTCGCCGCAGCTGGCACCCTTCGTGAAGAGTTCATCCTGGTTCCAGCGGGATCGCGAGCGTGCGATGGCTACCGTCGGTTACGAGTTCAGCGTCAGCCGTGGCCTCACCGAACTCTCCGTCCGCAACCTAGTTCCCGACGATGCGTGCCTGTTGACGACCAAGCCTTCAATCGCCGCGCTGTTCGCCGATCGGCGTGCGTTTCCCCTCCCGGCGTTCTCGCTGCCGTCGCGCGACCTGGCGCAGGCGCTGGAACGTCAGCCATGCCCTTACCTTTTCCTGACGGCGTCACCGACACCCGCGTACCCCGAACCCTTCTTCCCCTACTTTCGAATCCCGACCCAGCTCGAGATCCTTGCCGAACATCTCAATCCGACATTTGCACCCGGCCAGCGCATGATGCCCGCCGCGATGCTCGTGCGATTCACGCAGCGCTGAACCCGCTCATCCCACCAGCACACCCTTCGCCGCCAACCCCGCCACATCCGCGTCCGAATACGCCAGCACGCGCTTCAGGATCGCGGCGTTGTGTTCGCCAAGCAGCGGCGCCTGGATGTCCGGCAACGTCGGCTGCGCGGAGAAGCGGAACGGGAAACCGGGGATGTCGATCTCACCAAGCACGGGGTCGGGTACGGTGCGCAGGGTGCCGCGCGCGCGGAAGTAGGGGTGGTGCCGGGCGTCCGCGGGGCTCAGCACCGCGGTGGCAGGGACGCGGTGCCTGTCGAGCGCAGCGAGCGCGGCTTCGTTCGTTCCGCAGGTCGCGAGCCAGGCTTCAATCAGCGGCACCAGTTCGTCGCGGCGCTGGGCACGCTTGAGACCGTCGTCATAGCGCGGATCGGCCACCAGGTCCGGACGGCCGATACATTCGCAGACGTTCTTCCACTGCAGCTGCAGCGCGGCGATGCAGAGGTAGCCGGTGGGACCCTTGAACACGCCGAACGGAAAAATCACCTCGTGATGGGTGCCCATGCGGTGCGGCGTGAATTCGCCATGCGTGACGGACGGGCCGTGCACGTTGAGATCGTGCATGTGGAATGCGCAGTCCACCATCGACAGATCGATGTACTGGCCCTCGCCGGTTCGCTGCCGATGGAACAGCGCAACCGCCACGGCGCCAAAGCCGTGCACCGAGGCATTGACGTCCAGCAGCGCGAGCCCGATGGGATGCGGCGGGCCGTCCTTGGGGCCGGTCATGTGCATGAAGCCCGCAAATGCCTGGATGATCCAGTCGTAACCGGTCTTGTGTGACAGCAGGCTGTCACGGCCGTACGCGGACACCGAGCACATGATGATGTCCGGGCGCAGCTTGCGCAGGCCGGGGTAGTCCAGCCCGCGCTTCTCCAGCACGCCCGGCCCGAAATTCTCCACCACCACGTCGCATTTCGGCACGAGCGCACGCAGCAGCTCCAAGGTCTCCGGCTTGCCGAAGTCGACGCACAGGCTCTGCTTGCCCCGGTTCTGCTGTACGAAATACCCGCTGCGGCCGTCGCGGATGAACGGGATGAGGCGGGCTGGGTCGCCCACCGGCGCGATCTCCACCTTGACGATCTCCGCGCCCAGTTCGGCCATCAGCCGCGTGACCCCTGAGCCCGCGACGTATTGCGTGAAATCGAGCACGCGGATCCCTTCGAGCAGCATCGGCATGGGGGCAGTCCTCAGGGTGTGGTCCAGGTGGTGGCATCGAAGCCGTCCGGCAGCGGCGCGAACATCACGCGCACGGCGCCGTCGATGCAGCGCGTGCGATGTCCTTTGCCGGTGACGTCGGCCGGCAGGAACACGTCGCCGGTCCGCCAGCGGCGGGTCTCACCGTCCGTGGTCTCCACTTCGAGGGTGCCCGCGAGCACCACCACGATCTGGCGCGCCGGCGCGGTGTGCCAGTCCTGGTTCATGCCGGCCGGCAGGTCGACGAACTGTACCGCCGGCGAGCCGTACGCGGTGGACAGGTGCAGCACGTGGCCCAGTCCGTCATCGCGCTGCAGTGCAAACGGGATCTCGACTTCGCCGAAGCGCGATCCGCCCTCCGGCGTGGCAAAGAACGTGATGACTTTCATCGCGGCGGGCATCGGCGCGTCAGGCCTGTCCGCGGCCCGCGCGGCGCCCGGGAGAATGCACAATCCCATCAACAGCAGCGCAGCGCATCGCATCGTGACCTCCGGCGTCAGGGTCCTCGATCGGAACGCAGGAGTTGATGCACGTCAAGCGCGGCCGCCAGGCGCTTTCTATTCTTCGGGGCCACAGTCCCCCGCAGGAGTCCCGCAATGAACGCCCCCGCTGCACAGGTTCAGATCACCCCGTATGAACTGCTCGGCGGCGAGGAAGCGCTGCGCCGGCTGGTGGATCGCTTCTATGAGCTGATGGACCAGGACCCCGCGGCGGCCGGCCTCCGGCGCATGCACGCGGCGGACCTGTCCCCGATGCGCGCGAAGCTGTTCGACTGGCTGAGCGAATGGATGGGCGGTCCCGCGCGTTACCGCGAGCGCCCGGACCGGGCCTGCATGATGTCCGCGCACATGCCGTATGCGATCGGTGCCGACGAGCGCGACCAGTGGATGCACTGCATGCGCACGGCGCTCGCGGAGCTCGAACTGGCGGCCGAGGTGAGGGAGTTCTTCGCACACAACTTCCAGCAGGTGGCGGATCGGCTGCGGAATCGCTGAGCGCTGCGCACCGGGATCGATCCCTGGACAGTTGCCACCCTCCCGGGCGCCGGTACCGGTCATCCCTGCGTCGACCCGCTCGAGTACATCCTTGTATCGCTCGAGCGCGCACGTCCTGTGCGCGCACGGTCGCCGCAGGGATGACCGGCACCAGCACCCTGCGCTTTCGCCTTCGACCGGCACGGCAACGTACCCGGTGTTTCAGCGTGCCGCGATCGCCTCCACCATCCTTCTTCGCAGTGTCGCATCCGGCCACCCGCCGCGGCCCGCCGCGAGATTGTCGGCGAGATGGTTCGGATCTCCGGTGGCGGGGATCACGCAGGTCACCGCCGGGTGACCGAGGATGTACTTCAGGAACATCTGCGCCCAGCTCGTACAACCAATCTCCTTGGCCCAGCCGGGCAGCGGCACGCCCTGCATGCGCCGGCACAGCGCGCCCTGGGCGAACGGGCGATTGACGATCACGGCCATGCCGAGCTCGGCTGCGAGCGGCAGCACGGTCTCCTCCGCTTCGCGCTCGAGGATCGAATAGTTGATCTGCACGCAGTCGAACTGCCGCGTCCGCATCACGCGCGCGAGCTCGGCATGCGCGCCGGCGTGGTAATGCGTGATCCCGAGATAGCGGATCCGCCCGGCGTCCCGCCACGCGTTCAACGCGGGCAGGTGCGTGCGCCAGTCGACGAGGTTGTGCACCTGCATGAGATCCAGCCGCGTCACGCGCAGGCGGCGGCACGAGCGCTCCATCTCCCGGATGCCGGTGTCCGCGCCGTGGGTCCACACCTTGGTGGCATAGAACAGTTGGTCTGCGCCGCGCACCGCGGTGGCCACGGTGCCGACCGTCGCTTCCGCGCGGCCGTACATCGGGGAGCTGTCGACCACGCGCGCGCCCTGTGCGCAGAACGCCGAGAGTACGTCCACCAGGGGTGCCTGCGCGGCGGGGGTGGCGTCGACGTCGAAGACGTCGTAGGTCCCAAGGCCGATGACCGGCAGGAGTTCACCGGTCGACGGGATCGGCCGGGTCGCTATCGGCGGAAGATCCGCCGGCGCCGCGGCGCCGGTCACGGTGCGGGCTGCGTTCGCCGCGGAACGCGACGGCGGGCGCGGGAAACCTGCCGTGCCGTGCGTCTCACCCGGCGTGCGCTGCGATCAGCGAATGGCGCCCTGGGACTTGAGGTCCGTGATCGCGCTGGCGGAGAAGCCCCAGTCCGCGAGCACGGCCTCGGTATCCGCGCCGTCGGCCGACGGCGACTTCTGGATCCGGGACGGGGTGCGGCTGAAGCGCGGCGCGGGCGCCGGCTGCGTCACGCCGTCCTGGGAGACGAACGTCTGGCGCGAGACGTTGTGCGGATGGTGCGGAGCTTCGCTCAGGCTCAGCACCGGGGCGAAGCAGACATCCGTGCCTTCGAGGATCCTGCACCACTCGTCGCGAGTCCTGGTCTTGACCATTGCCGCCATCTTTGCGGCCAGGTCCTTCCACTGCTTGCGGTCGCGATGCCCCTTGTGCTCCGGATCGCTGAAGCCGGTGAGCCGCAGCAGCTCGTCGTAGAACTTGGCTTCGATCGACGCGATGGAGATGTACTTGCCGTCCTTGGTCTCGTAGATGTCGTAGAAGTGCGCACCGCCGTCCAGGATGTTGCCTTCGCGCTGATCGGTCCAGTAACCGCTGCCGTGCAGGCCGTACAGCGCGGTCATCAGCACCGCCGCGCCGTCCGTCATCGCCGCGTCCACCACCTGGCCCTTGCCGGATTTCGCTGCCTCCAGCAGCGCCGCCAGCACGCCTACCGCGAGCAGCATGCCGCCGCCGCCGAAATCACCCACCAGGTTCAGCGGCGGCGCCGGCGGGCGGTCCGCGTGACCCATCGCGTAGGCCGCGCCGGTCAGCGCGATGTAATTGACGTCATGCCCGGCCGCGTGCGCGAGTGCCCCGTGCTGTCCCCAGCCGGTGACCCGGCCGTAGACGAGCTTGGGATTGCGCGCGAGGCAGACATCCGGACCGAGCCCGAGACGCTCCGTCACACCGGGGCGGAAGCCTTCGATCAGCGCATCCGACTGGTCGATGAGTTTCAGCACCAGCTCGATCCCCGCGGGCTTCTTCAGATCCACCGCGATCGAGCGCCGGCTGCGATCCAGCAGGCTGTACCGCGCGTCCACCGGCACCCCGAGATCGGATGCCGTCACGCGGTCCACGCGGATGACCTCCGCGCCCATGTCCGCAAGCATCATCGCGCACATCGGGTTGGGGCCGATGCCCGCAAGCTCGATGACCTTGTAACCCACCAGGGGACCGCTGGCTGCCATTGTCGACCTCTGTCACTGGACTGGAACGAAGGCCGAGGATAGCACGTGCCCTGGGGCGAGGCGGGTCGGGGGAATCCGAGCGTGCGGCGCCGACGGAGATCATTGGGGTGTTCCGGCCGCTGCTTCAAGCCACTGGACCGACACCCGGCGGCCACGCTGCATGCTGGGGCAGTTCGTCCCGGATGCAGTACCACGGCGCACGGGAGCCCGTGAAGATGTGCATCGCGGGTGACAGGTCATGCGGTTCGTCGAGCGCGGCGAGTACGAGTGTCACGCCGTCGGGATTCCAGTCCTCGAAGATCGCGAGGTGCGTCCCGCACAGCGGGCAGAAATGCCGACGAAACGACGCACTCGATCGATAAACGCCGAGCGATTCTTCGCCCTCCGTCCAGCGGAAGGCGGTCAGCGGAAACACGGCAAACGATCCGAACGCGGCGCCGTGCGCGCGCCGGCAGATCGCGCAGTGGCAGTTGGCGACGAGCACCGGCGGCGCATCGACACGGAAGCGGATTGCGCCGCACAGACATCCTCCGGTATTGGGCATTGGCGTCTCCGGGGTGTGGTTTCGGGGGACAGTCTACTTATTGCGCGAACGTGCAATAAGTGGACTGCCCCAACCGAAACCCGACGCTTCGTCGTGGCGTCCGGAAGAGACGTCGCACTACAATGTCGCGCGGACCCGCTTGAGGTTCCGTCCGGTCAGGGGCTCAGCGGGTACGGCTCCGGCAATGCGGGCGGTCATGTCCTCCCGGTTCTGCACGGCTGCATAACAACACGCGGCGGCGACGCCGCCCGGGGGGATGTCATGAATCCATATCGCTACGCGAAGGCCCTGGCGTGGTCCGGGATGTTCCTGCTCGTCGGCACCATCATCTTCTGGGGGATCCTGGGCCAGAACATCCCGCCGTATTCCCCGGCGCTCGGACCGGAGGAGTTCGCGGCGCAGATCCG
>JBFWUN010000119.1:3136-6457 GCA_050247235.1 Gammaproteobacteria bacterium | reverse complement strand
GTGCTGACCGCGATTGCGCGCCAGGCGGATTCCAGGACGCTGTCGCGCGTGGCGCTCGGCATCCGCGCCCGCGTGCTCGAAGGGCAGTCGCTCGCGAGCGGCATGGAAGAGTTTCCGCAGGTGTTCCCCAACGCGTACCGCGCAACCGTCGGCGCCGGCGAACGGACGCGTCATCTGCCGCTGGTGCTGCGGCGCCTGGCGGACTACGTGGAGGCACAGGATCGCACGCGCAAACGCGTGCGCCTCGCGCTGATCTACCCCGCGGTGCTGACCGTGACGGCGGTGCTCGTCGTGGCGGGCCTGCTGACGTACGTGGTCCCCGAGGTGGTCACGGTCTTCGATGACATGGCGCGCGAGCTGCCGCCGCTCACGCGGGGACTCATCGCCGTGTCGGACTTCCTGCGCCAACGCGGGCTCTGGCTGCTGCTGGCGATCGTCATCGGCATCGCGGGCTGGCGCCTGGCGCTGCAACGGCCGGGATCACGCCGGGCACTGCATCGCCTGCTGCTGCGCACGCCGGTTGTCGGACGCCTGGTCCAGGCAACCGAGGTGGCGCGCTTTTCGCGCATGCTCGCCATCATGCTCGGCAGCAGCGTGGACATGCTGGACGCGCTCGCCATCGCCACCAGGTCGGTGACGTTGCTTCCACTCTCCGATCACCTCGAGGCGGTGACCCTGGATGTGCGCGAAGGCAGCCCGCTGGGCCGGGCGCTCGCCAGGTCGTCCCTGGTCCCGCCGCTGCTGCCGCATCTCGTCGCGAGCGGTGAGTCGTCCGGGAACCTGGTCGAGATGCTGGATGCGGCGGCGGAGTCGTTCGAGCTGCGCACGCAGAACACGTTGACCTTGCTGCTCGGGCTGCTCGAACCGCTCCTCATCCTCGTGATGGGCGGGATCGTGCTCGTGATCGTCATCGCGATCCTGCTGCCGATCTTCGAGATGAACCAGCTGGTGTGAGGGGTGCTCCTGCGCGCGCTGCGCGCACGCGGCTCCGCTCAGCGCGCGAGCGTGAGATTGGCCCTGATCATCCCCTGGTCTTCCGCGGGATCGATCACCAGCCGTGATGCTTCCACGCCGTGCGCGTCCCGCAAGGTGACGAGCCAGCGCACCAGCGTATCGAACGGAACCGCCGCGAACGACAGGCTGACTTCGTCGGCGCCGTTGGGATCCACGCGCTCCAGCTGCGCCTGGATACCGGACGCCTGCACCGAGGCGTTGACGACGGAGAGCAGCGAGGTGCCGTCCGCCACCGCGGCCGGCGCGGCCGAACCACGCAATTGGGCCGCCTGGGCGGCGAGATCGCGCACGCGGGCCAGGGTGGAACGTTCGCCATCGAGCTGCGCCACGTGCCGATCACGCGCCTGCTGCAGCGGCTCGAGCACGCCGAGAAACACCGCGGAGGCAAGGATGGCCGCAACGCCCAGCGCGAGCAGGCTGCGTTCTCGCGGCGCGAGTCCCTGCCACCACGCATTCATCGCGCTGCGTCCGGCAGCAGGCGGAGCGTCCCCGCCACGCCAGAGTCCCGTGTCTCAACCCGCACGACGTCCACCTGCACGTCGCCTTCCAGGCGCTCGCGCAGTTGTTCGATCGCCGCGATGTCCGGCGCGGCCACGCGGAAGTTGGCCACCCCGTCCGCGTAGTTGAACTGGTCGAGCCGCAGCGCCGCGTCACCGTCGCGCCGCATCGCGGCGCCCACCTGGTGCAGCGCCTGCAGGGCACTCCACACCGTGGTCCGGCGGCCGCCGAGTTCTTTGACCACCTGGAATGCCTGCACCTCGGCATTCACGATCTTAGGGATCTCCGGGAACGCTTCGCGCATCAGCGCGGCCTGCGCGGTGCGCACCTCGTCCAGCGCCCGCTCGGCGGTGCGCAGGTCGCGCCACAGGAACCCGGCATGAATCACAACCGCGAGCGCGAGCAGTCCTACTGCCCACCCCGCGCCCGCTCCGCGGAACCCGGCGCGCGCACGGAAGCGGACCGGCAGCAGTTCGAGCACGGGCGTGTCCGTCCCCTCCTCCGCCAGCAGGCCCAGTGCACCGCGCGGCAGCGGATGCATGTGCCGCGGAAGATGGGCCAGCAAGGGCGGCAGCGTGCCCTCCCCGAACACGTCCACCGCGGACGGCAACGCCGCCGGATCGTGCCGCGCGAGCATTCTCTCGAGCAGTACCGGGTCGCAGGCGAATCCCTGGTCCGGTCCCGTGCGCACCAGTACGCGCGAGGTGTCGAACAGCAGCGACCAATGTCCCGGGCGATGGGGCACCGCGAGGAACTCCGGGAACGCGCTCGCGACATTGACACCCTGCGCGGCCAGCGGTCCGAGCACCTCGTCCAGCACCGCTTGCCGGATCACCGCGATGCCGCGGCGGCCGCCTTCGCCGGCGCGGCCGCACGCGACCTGCAGGTGTTCCGGGTCTTCCGCGAGATCTTCTTCGATCGCGAACGGCGCGGCCTGCTCGGCCTGGCGCTGCGAGCGCGCCGGGATGACGGCCTGGAGCGTCCGCACGCAGCGCCCGTCCAGCGCCACCGCCACGCTGCGCGGACCGGCCGCGGAGGCGAGCTCGGGCGCACTGCCGCGCTCGACCACCGCGCCGCGCTCGGCGCACCGGATCCATTCGTATTCGCCGCCTGCCGCGACGCGCGCGAGAATCGCGCTACTCATCGAAATTCTCCCGCCAGCGGCGCAAGGCGTTGACCTCGCCGCCGCTCCGCGCGAGCAGGCTCACGATCCGGACATCCATCCGCGCATCCCGCACCCTGCTCGTCAGCTGGAACCACTCGCTCGCCACGCTCACGCTGCCGGCCGGGATTTCCCGGAACTGCAGCAGCGGATGGCGGGTGAAGGATTCCAGGGTGATGAACGGCTGCGTCTCGCGCGCGCGCAGGATGATGCCCGCGGTGCCCGGATCCAGCGTGGGCGAGAGGCTCATCAGCACTTCCTTGGGCGCGGTGTTCACATTGATCGCGGTGGTCTGCGGCAGGCACACGACGAACGGCGCGAGCTTGCGGAACGTCTCTTCCGTGATGCCCTTGACGAGCAGCAGCTCGCGGACGGACAGCAGTGGGCGGTTGGCCGCGCGGTATGGCGGTGTCAGCTCCGTATAGTAGTCATCCTCGGCACCGTTCGGAAAGCGCGCGTCGGTATCCGGATCGATCCAGTCGAGCAGCGCCTGGACGGGGGTGGGATCGATCTCCAGCGTCTTGAAGAGCAGCCGGAGCTGCTGCTCCGCCTGGGCTTCGCGGCTCGGGGTCGCGTCCGCGACACCCGGCGCTGTCCCGGGCACCGGGGTGACGCCCGGCGGGGTGGGGCCACCCGCCACGGGCGCA
>JBFWUN010000119.1:0-3036 GCA_050247235.1 Gammaproteobacteria bacterium | reverse complement strand
GCCTCGAGGCCCTCGCCCATCGGCCAGCTTTCCTGCCATGCGCCGTCACCGTAATAGCGCAGCGTGATGTCCGCGACACCTTCCAGCACGGTGCGATCCGTGAACCCGGTGGCCGCCACGCGATCGAGCGCGGACCACGTGCGGCGGACCAGTTCACCGTCCGCCACGCGATACTCGATGCGTCGCAGGTCGGATTCCCCGGGTGTCGCCGCGGTCCACGCCGTGTGCCGCGTGAACGCGACCACTTCGCCGCGCGCCTGTCCGCTGCGCAGCGCCGGGACGTCATCGCCGAGCGCATCCCGCACGGGGCGCGGCACGGCTTCCTCGAAGTCCTGCTGCAGCACCGTCACCCCGGTCACGAGCCGGGCGAACTCCGCGGTCTGCGCCGTGGTGACGTCGCGCGCGCGCAGGAAGCCGCGCAGCCCCTGGTACGCGAACACGGACATCACGCTGAAGATGGCGATGGCCACCAGCACTTCGATCAGCGTGAAGCCGCGTGCGGTGCGGTTCATGGCGGCGGCACCGTCAGCGTCTGCAGCGGTGCATCCGGCCACGCGGCCGGGGCGACATCGATCACCAGCGAGAGGAGTTCGCCCTCCGCGTCCGTGCGCGGCGTGATGGTCCCCACGAACGCGTGTCCCAGCAGGTTCAGCGATTGCGGCGCCGGTGGCGCGGACGCTTCGAACGGGGTCAGCGAGAGATCCGTCGCGAGATTCAGCGCGGCCCAGTGCGCCAGCACCTTCTCTTCGCGCTGCATCTGCAGGCGGGCGGCGTGACGCACGCTTTCCGCGGCAGCGGCGAGCGCGGTGGCGAGGATGGCGAGCGCGACGAGCGTCTCGATCAGCGTGAAACCACGCGGCCGCCGGTTCACCGCGCACCCACCCGGTAGCCTTCGGGCGTCGGGATCAGCAGCGCGCGCGTATCGGTCACGGGATCGCGCAGCTCCAGTGCGAGCGCATCCGACGTGCCGTCGGGAAAGAACAGTGCCGGCGCGCGCGCATTCAACGCGGCGGCCTGCGATTGCGCGGCATCGCTCGCGCGGATCTCGATGCCCGGCGGCAGCGCGCGTGCGCGGTACAACGCATCGTTCGCGCGTGGCTGCCATTCGCCGCGCCGGAATTCCATCAGCGCGAGACCGTCGTCACTGATCACCAGCGCCACCGGACGGCTCGCGAAGACCGCTTCCTCGGCCGCGGCCGCGGAGAGCTGGGCCACGAGCTCCGCCGCATCCCGCAGCCGCGCGGCACGGCCCCCGTCCCCTACCGCGAGACGAATGAACGTGGCGAGGATCCCGACCAGCGCAAACACGACCACGACCTCGATGAGCGTGAAGCCACGCGCGGGTCGGCGTGCGGAGGTGGCGCGCGTGGTTCGCGGGCGGGTCGTGACAGGTTCCTTCAGGGGCATACGGGATTGTCGAGGCCTGGCGCGTCAGCGCGGACCGACCGGCAACCTACTCCACTTCCCAGTTGCCGATGTCGCGATTGCTGCCTTCGCCGCCGAGCGTGCCATCGGCGCCGAGGGAATACAGGTCGTACTCGCCGTGCTGGCCGGGCGCGAGGTACTGGTACGCGGCGCCCCAGGGATCCTTCGGCATGCGCGGCAGGTAGCCGCCCGCGCGCCAGTTCGCACCCTGCGGGAGCGTCGCCGGCCGGGTCACCAGGGACTCGAGGCCGAGGGCGGTGGTGGGATACTGGAAATTGTCCAGCTTGTAGAGATCGAGCGCGGCGCCGATTGCGCGAATGTCCTGCTGGGCCTTCACGATGCGCGCCTCGTCCGGTCGGCTCATGATGCGCGGAACCACGACCGCCGCCAGGATCCCCAGGATGACGACCACCACCATCACCTCGATGAGCGTGAACCCGTGCTGCTTGGTGCGCATCGCGCCCGTCCTCCGATGAATTGTGCGAGGCGCCAAGCTTATCGGATGCGCGTGACAGGAAACCACGTACCGGTCGCCAATTGCGCTCGCCCTCCCAGCCATGGAATTATCGCGGCCTCGATTGTCCAACCCCCAGTACCCGCATCGCGCGCGCAACCTGCAAGGCAGCTTCATTCCCATGTCCAACCCAACCGCACTCGGCGCGCTGCGGACGTTCATCGCGCAGCGCATCATCGGCCAGGAACGCCTGGTCGATCGCCTCCTCATCGCGCTGCTCGCCGACGGGCACCTGCTCGTCGAAGGCCCGCCGGGGCTCGCCAAGACCCGCGCGATCAAGGTGCTGGGCGACGGCATCGAGGGGGATTTCCATCGCATCCAGTTCACCCCGGACCTGCTGCCCGCGGACCTCACCGGCACGGAGATCTACCGCCCGCAGGATGGCTCGTTCAAGTTCCAGCCCGGCCCGCTGTTTCATCACCTGGTCCTCGCAGACGAGGTCAACCGTGCGCCCGCCAAGGTGCAGTCCGCGCTGCTGGAGGCGATGGCCGAGCGGCAGATCACGATCGGACGCGAGACCTACCAGCTGCCGGAACTGTTCCTCGTGATGGCCACCCAGAACCCGCTCGAACAGGAAGGCACCTACCCGCTGCCCGAGGCGCAGCTCGATCGCTTCCTGATGCACGTGACCATCACCTACCCGAGCCCCGAGGAGGAACGCCGCATCCTGGCGCTCGCGCGCGACGAGGCATTGTCGTCGATGACCACGGTGCCGGCCGTCCAGCCCGTGGTGAACCAGGGCCAGATATTCAGCGCCCGCCGCGACGTGCTGCACGTCCACATGAGCGAAGGACTGGAGCGCTACCTGCTGGAGCTGGTCTGCGCCACGCGCAGCCCGGCGACCTATGGCCAGGATCTCGCCAACTGGCTCGCCTACGGCGCGAGTCCGCGCGCGACGATCGCACTCGATCGCTGCGCACGGGCGCACGCGTGGCTCGCCGGGCGGGACTTCGTGAGCCCGGACGATCTCCACGCCATCGCGCCGGACGTGCTCCGCCACCGCATCATTCTCAACTACGAGGCGGCCGCTGACGGCATCACGGTGGACAGGTTCCTGACCACCCTGCTCGCGCGGATCCCGGTTCCCTGAGTGTCGA
>JBFWUN010000118.1:0-6494 GCA_050247235.1 Gammaproteobacteria bacterium | reverse complement strand
GCCGGCGTTCAGGTGAACCGATGAACTCGGATTCGCGGGGATGCATGCCGCCGCGCTCGGGATCTCCCGCGCCGGCGCCCGGGGATCGGTATCCGCGCCTGGCGATTTCCCTCGGAGGGGCGGGTGGCGAGCCCGCCCCGCGTGACTCAACGGCGGCGCGCGCGCCAGCCCAGCACGCCCAGCGCCGACGCCAACAGCGGCAGCGCGGCGGGCACCGGCACCGGGTTGACCCCGAACTGGCCCGAGCCGCTTTCGAGCACGACCTCCGTGAGCGGATCGCCCGCCAGTGATTCGATCACGATGCTGAGGATCGCGGTGTTGCTGAAATCGATGCGCATCGCGGTTGCCGCGTCGATGTTGCGCATCGACAGGAAAATCTCGGTCCGGATATCGAACGCCGCGTCATCGCTGAACACGAACGAAGTGGTCAAGGTGTCATCCACCTCACCATTTGCCGCATAGGTCTCCGAAACGGCAACGGACAGGCGATCAGGGGAGGTGGGGTCCATGATGAGCAGCGCCTGCGCGACGGCATTCGTACCGTCGACGTCCAGCAGGCCGGTCACGGACAACGTTGCCGTGACCCGGTAGTCCACCGGCGCCGGGACATCGATGGTGAAGCTCTCCCGGATGCGGGCCGACGCAGCCAGCAGCGAGGTCTCGAAATTCCCGAGCGCGCCCCCCGGGTTGTTCCAGGTGCCCGAGATCTGCATCTTTGGCGTCGCGATGTCCGCGAGCGCGAAGTAGCTGAACGTTCCGGTGGACCGGCTCACCGAGATACTCGTGCGTGTCAGCGGGTCACCGACTTCGGTGTCCACGTCGGAGAAATCGAACGGGAGGGAGGCGTCGGGGTCGGCGCGTCCGCTGACGTCGAGCACCGCGACCGCGTGCGCGGACGCGCCGGGGATGAGCGTGAGCAGCAGTGCCAGGCGTGGCGGAAAGCGTGCAGGAAGCGGGAATTCCTTGTCCATGGGGTCCTCCGTGGCAGTTGCGTGGAATGGCGGAAGGGGCTCGGCGAATGACGCCGACGCAATGTTTAACATACGGATTGCCGCCGTGCAGCCGCGAACGCCACGGGTTTCCTGCCGAATGCGAAGTATTACCGATCGGAATCCCCGGAGACGTCCGGCGAGGCGGAACCCCACGTCGCTCCTTCAAGGAATCCGACGCGGCGTGAGCGCACCTCGCGTCACGGCACGCTCCGTTGACTCAGATCAAACTCCTGCGGAGATTTCGTGCAAACGTCACGCGCACATTCGCACAACCACGGGAGAGTCACAGATGCGTATCGGCGCCACCGTCTTCAATCAGAATTACACCGACTGGGATCGTTACGAAGCCGAGGAGCGCGGCGAACGAGTGCCGGCGCGGCCGTCCAAGTCGGATCGCGAGGTCTTCAACGAGGAGATCAACATCGCGCGGATTGCCGACGAAACTGGCTTCGATTCGTTATGGACCATCGAGCACCACTTCACGCCGTACACGATGGTCACCAATCCGCTGCAGTACCTGACCTATATCGCGGGGATCACCAAGCGTGTCGATCTCGGCACCATGGTGACGGTGCTGCCGTGGCACAACCCGGTCCGCGTCGCCGAGGACGTCAACATGCTCGACGCGTTTCTCGGGCCCGGTCGTGACATCATCTGCGGGGTGGGCCGCGGGCTCGGTCGTCGTGAGTACGAGGGGCTCAGCATCGATCAGGCCGAGGCGCGTGAACGCTTCGACGAGTCGTTGCAGGTACTGCGCGAACTGCTCGCTACCGGCACCTGCAATTTCAAGGGTCGCTTCTACGACATCCGCGACCTGCGCCTGCGACCGCAGCCCGAACGCGACTTGTCCGGCAACCTGTGGTGCGCCGGCGGCACCGACGAAACGGTGGAGATCATCGCGCGTCACAATGTGCGCCCGCTCGTGATCCCGACCGCGAGTCTCGGCCTGTCGCTCGAAACCGCACGCAAGTACGCGCGGCTGCATGCCAAGGCAGGGTTCGCGCCGGCACGGACCAAGCTTGCGCTGTGGACCTACGTCGCCGACAGCGAGGCCGAGGCACGGCGTGACGCCGAGCGCTACATGGTCGAGTACGCGGATGCGGCGCTCCGCCATTACGAGCTTCGCGGCAGTCACCTCGGCGGAATCAAGGGCTACGAATCGTACGGCGCGATGCAGAAGGCGCTGGCTGCGGATCCCACCCCGTTCCTGCGCGGGTTCTTCGACCAGCATCCCTGGGGCACGCCTGCGCAGGTCATCAAGCGGACCACCGAGCTCGCGGAGGCCTTCGGCACCGAGGAGATCATGTTCATCTTCAAGTACGGCAGCATGCCGATCGATCTCGCGGAGAAGAGCATGCGCCTGTTCGCGAAGGAAGTGCTGCCGGCGCTCAGGGAAGTGAACCCGGCACCGATCGAGGTCCGCGCCGCGGCCTGATTCCGCACCCCGCGCGGGGTGCTCGCTCCATCCCCCCGGTTCGCCGTACACTCGGCCAACCGGGGCGTGTTGTACCCCTCCTGCAAGGATCCTGGCGGGCCATGGAGCATTTCGACGTCATCATCATCGGGGCCGGGCTGTCCGGAATCGGCGCCGCGCGCCAGCTGCAGGACAAGTGTCCAGGCCGGACGTTTGCGATCCTCGAGTCGCGCGCGCGGATTGGCGGCACCTGGGACCTGTTCCGCTACCCGGGCATCCGCTCCGACAGCGACATGTACACGATGGGCTACGATTCGAAACCCTGGCTGAACCCCAGGGCGATCGCCGACGGCCCGTCGATCCTCGCGTACGTCAACGAGGCGGCGACCGAGCGCGGCATCGACCGGCATATCCGGTTCGATCGCCGGGTTGTCGATGCCGCCTGGTCGTCTGCCGATGCGCGCTGGACCGTGCACACGACTTCCCGGACCGGCACCATCGAGGAATTCAGCTGCAACCTGCTGCTCGCCTGCAGCGGGTATTACCGGTACGACAAGGGACACACGCCGCACTTCGAAGGACAGGAGTCGTTCTCCGGACCGATCGTGCATCCCCAGCACTGGCCTGAAGATCTCGACTGCGGCGGCAAGCGCGTCGTGATCATCGGCAGCGGTGCCACCGCGATGACGCTCGTGCCGGCGCTGGCCGCCAGTGCCGCGAAGGTCACGATGCTGCAACGCTCGCCGACCTACGTCGTCTCGTTGCCGGCGAAGGATGCCGTGGCCAGATTCCTGCGCACGCTCCTGCCGGAGTCACTTGCGTACCGGCTCACGCGCTGGAAGAACGTACAGTTCCAGCGCTGGGTGTATCACCAGACGCGCGTCAAGCCGCAGGAGGTGCGACGCAAACTGCTCGCACTCGTACGCAAGGCGCTGGGGCCAGGCTACGACGTGGAGAGACACTTCACCCCGAGGTACATGCCGTGGGACCAGCGGCTGTGCCTGGTGCCCGACGGTGACCTGTTCGCGGCGATCCGGGGCGGACGCGCCGAAGTCGTGACGGACGAGATTGCGCGGATCGTCCCCGACGGCCTCGAACTCAAGTCCGGGCAACGGCTGCCGGCCGATATCATCGTGTCCGCCACCGGACTCGAGATGCTCTGGCTCGGCGGGATCGCGTTCACGGTGGACGGCAAGCCGGTCGATTTCGCCGAAACGTTCAGCTACAAGGGCATGATGTTCTCCGAGGTCCCGAACCTCATCTACACGCTCGGCTATATCAATGCCTCGTGGACCTTGCGCTCGGAGCTCGTCGCCGAGTTCGCCTGCCGTGTGGTGAACCACCTCCACGCGACGCACACGCAGCGCTGCACGCCGCGTCTCCGGCCGGCCGATCAGCGCATGCAGCGGCGCCCGCTGATCGACGATTTCACCCCGGGGTATATCACGCGGGCGATGGCGGCATTCCCGAAGCAGGGCGACCGCGAGCCATGGATGAATCCCCAGAACTACGTGCTCGATCGCAAGATCATCCGCGAGGGTACGCTTGAGGATGGGGTGCTCGAATTCGCGCCGGCGACCGGCGGACACCGGCGCGCGGAAGCACAGGCGCAGGCCGCGGCCTGACGGTACCCCCGTGGCGCCTCAGGAGGGCGGCCGGGTCCGGCGCGCGGCGCGTGCGCGGGACACGGCTTCCCGCACGACCTCGATGACGAGGTCCGGTCGGTCCCGGTGGATCTCGTGGCCGCTGCCCCGGGCGACACGCAACACACCGGACGGGGCGAGCGTGGCGAGGTCACGCTGAAGCTGCTGCCAGCGGGCTTCGTGACGCCGTTCGTGGTGACCACGTGTCGCGTCCCGCGCGACGACGAACAGCGGAACCTGCGGCAGCGGGCCCGCGCGTTCCACCTGTTCAGCGCTGCGATCGAACTCGTGCATCTCGTGCATCTGCGTGAACACCGCCTTGCGACGTGAATTGAGGTACTGCGCGATCGCGACTTCCGGAGCGGGGCCGGCCGGTTCGTCGGGCAGTGCCACCAGCGGATTGCCCGCGGCGCCGCCGGTCCCGCCACGCGGCATGCGCATGCCCGGATGCGACGAGTCCAGCAGCACGAGCGCGGCGACTTCGTCGGGGTGCTGCGCCGCGAAGTAGCGCGCGTTGAAGCCGCCGAACGAATGTCCGACCAGCACGTGCGGCGGGCGGGCATCGATCGCACGCAACAGGCGCCGCAGCTCCGCGACGGCTTGCGCGGTCGAGCGCGGAGCGGGCCCGGGATCGCTCCAGCCGTAGCCCGCGCGGTCGTAGGTGCAGACCCGGGTATCGCCGGCGAGTGCGTCCTGGATCCGCGTCCATTCGACGGCCGCCCCGCCGATGCCCGCGTCGAACACCACCGTCGGCGCACCGTGACCGATACAGCGGTAATACAGCCGATGGGTATCCACGCTCGCAAAATCCCCGGGTGGCTGCAGGTCGCGTTCATCGAGCGCGGCGGCGACGCCGGTGAAACCCGCCAGGATGCCGAGCAGGAACACGGTGCCCGCGCGCACGTCAGGCCATCCGCCGTCGCAGCGCCCGCATCAGCACGCCGATGAGCGGCAGGTGCACGTACAGCTCGGACGCAGCGTCCCAGTAGTCCCGGTGCCGGGCGACCCGCCCGTCGGGTGCGAACCGCAGGTGCGTGCACCCGTGGATGGTGCGCACCGTACGCGGTCGCCACGCCCTGAGCCGGAACGTGAAATCCCACAGCAGGAAGCCGCAGTCCGCGCCCGGTACCGCGTCCGTGACGTGGAAGCGTGGCGCGTCGAGCCGGTTGAACATGTCGTCGAAAATGTGTTCGATGGCCGTCAGGCCGCGGACCTCGTTGAACGGATCCCGGAAGTACGCATCCTCGCAGTAGAAGCGATGCAGTTCGCGCACCCGCGACGGCGTCAGGCTCTCCCAGAAGCCCACCACGTCGGTCAGGTGCCGTGCGGAATCGATCATCGGTGAGTTCTCCTGGCGACCAGCGGAAAGTACCAGCGATACGGCAGCCACCGCAGCAGTTTCATCAACCGGGTGAAGCGGCGCGGAAAGTGAATCTCGAAGTCACCGCGCGCAAGCCCGGTGACGATTTCCGCGGCGGCTTCCTCGGCCGCCATGAGCGCGGGCATCTCGAAATCGTTCTGCGCGGTCAGCGGCGTGCGGACGAACCCCGGATTCACCACGTGCACCGCCAGCCCCAGCGGATGCAGGTCGAAGTACAACGACTCTGCCAGGTTGATCAGGGCGGCCTTGCCCGGTCCGTAGGCGAGGCTCCGTGGCAGGCCCCGGTATCCCGCGACACTCGAGACCAGCGCAACCCCGCCGCGGCCGCGCGCGCGCAGGCGCGGCAGGACGGCGTGCAGCACGTGCAGCGGCCCGACGAGGTTGACGTCGAGCAGGGACTTCGCTGCCGCGAGGTCGAACTGCCAGGCGTCGATCGGCCTGTAATCGCCCGCCATCACGATCACGCGGTCGTAGGCCGGCCAGCGGGCCGCGAGATACGACTCGGCCCGCGCCACCGCAGTGGCGTCGGTGACGTCCACCGGCAGTACCACGTGCTCGCCGGCGGGCAGCCGCGCGCGGAGTTCCTGCAACAGGTCCTCGCGGCGCGCCGACAGCGCGACGTGGGCGCCGCGCGCTGCGAGCGCGGCCGCGAGGCTTGCACCGATGCCGGTGGACGCGCCCACGATCCACACGCGCTGATCCCGCCAGTCACGAATGGGGGGATTCAACGTGGCCATCTCAGCGCCCCGCCCCGTGCGAAACGCGGGCTGTCGTGCGGGGAAGGGGAGAGGCACGGGTACTGCGCCACAGCAGTGCCGCCGCGCAGGCCTTCAGCGCGCACGGCAGGCCCGCGTACGTCCAGGCGAGTACCTGCGTCGCGGCGCCGTCCGTCGCGCGCGGGGTGTATCCGAACAGTGCAAGGAGCGGCAGCGCCAGGCCGGCGGCGAGGCCGAGGTTCAGCTTGGTGACGAAGGCCCACACGCCGAAGAAGCCGCCGCTGCGCGGCAGGTCCCCAGCGATGAGGTCGGCAAGCAGGGCGGGCGGCAACGCGAGATCGGCCCCGA
>JBFWUN010000117.1:0-6715 GCA_050247235.1 Gammaproteobacteria bacterium | reverse complement strand
CGGGGTCCGCGATCAGCGGCGCCGGATCGGCCACGCCGAGCGCGGCCGCGAGCGCGGGGAACTCCGCATCGGGATCCCGCCCTTCCGCCCACGTGAACGCGTAGGCCCGCGCGATGTCCTCGCGCCGCGCGCCGCGCGCGATCAGCAGCCTGAGCGCAGACAGCGGGTTGAACGGATGACGCGGCGGCATCGCGAACGGCACACCCAGTCGGCCCGCGGTCCACACGCACTGCCGGTACGTGTGCGTGCGCTTGGCCGGCAACTCGGCCGGACCTTTCATTTCCCAGGCCTTCAGCAACCCGGCGAACAGGACGGGCACGAACGTGATCTCGAGCTGTGCGTCGAACCGCCCGAGCTGCGTGAAATGCAGGTACGAGTACGGCGAGATGACATCGAAGTAGCAGCGGGCAGGCAGTTTCATCGTGGCGCGTCCCGGGATTGAGCCTGCCGCATTATCCGCGCGACCAGCGCCGCAACACCACCGCGAGCGCGCCGGTGGCGACGAGACCAAACATCGTCACTGCGCTGAACAGGTCCGGCAGTGCGAAAGTGTCGTACAGGCTCGCCACGCGACCGCCGAAGTAATTGCCGACGGACGCGCCGAGGAACCAGACGCCCATCGTGAGTCCGGCGATGCGCGCCGGCGCGAGCCGGGTCATCGCGCTCAACCCTACGGGGGACAGGCACAGCTCGCCGAGCGTGTGCAACGTCATCGCCGCGATCAGCCAGCCCGGGCTCACCTTGACGCCCTGCGCCGCCAGCGTCGCCGCCGCGATCATCACGCCGAACCCGGCCACCGCGAGCGTGAGTCCGACCAGGAACTTGGCGCTCGCCGGCGGGTTGTGCGGCCCGAGCCTCACCCAGCCCCACGCGAACACCGGGGCGAGCGCGATGACGAGCAGCGGGTTGAGTGCATGGAACCAGTTGGGCGGAAACGCGTAGCCGAGCAGGTCGAGATGGCGATCGGTATCGCGCTCCGCGAACAACGTGAACGTGGAACCGGTCTGCTCGAGCAGTGACCAGAAGATCACCGCGCCGAGGAACAGCGCGAAGATGAGCCGCAGGTTCCGGCGCTCTTCGGCGGACCAGCCGCGGTCCACGAAGATCCACGCGAAGAACGCGCCGGTGACGAGCAGCAGTGCGGCGCCGAACAGGTTGCTCAGGGCGGCGACGGTAAGCACGCCCTGGAACAGCAGCACGGTGAGCAGCGCCGTCGCTGCCGCCACGAGGCCCAGACCCGCCGCGGCGCGACGCCGATCCGTCGCGGTGGGCGTCAGTGCAGGACCGGCGCTCGCGGCCGCGTAGTGGCGCGTTCCGCGTGCGAACGTGACGAGTCCGAGCGTCATCCCCACCGCCGCGGCACCGAAGCCGAAGTGCCACGCGAGTTCCGGCGCGATCCCCTGCGCGACGAGAAACGCCCGGAACGGCGGCGCGAGCGCGAGCCACCCGCAGACCAGCGGCGCGAGGAACGCGCCGAGGTTGATGCCCATGTAATAGAGCGAGAATCCGCTGTCACGCCGGGGATCGTCCGGTGCGTAGAGTTGCCCGACCATCGTGCTGACACTCGGCTTGAGCAGACCGGTCCCGACGATCACGAAGCCGAGCCCCACGTAGAAGGTGTTCGCTGCGGGCCACGCGAGGCAGAGATGTCCGCACAGGATCGCGAGCGCGCCGAGGAACGTGGCGCGCCGGGTGCCGAGCAACCGGTCCGCCAGCCACCCGCCAGGCAGACAGGCAACGTAGACGAGACTTGCGTACAGCCCGTACGTGGCGCCCGCGCGCGCCGTGTCGAACGCGAGTCCCCCGTCCGCGAGCGGGCGCGTCATGTAGAGCATCAGCAACCCGCGCATGCCGTAGAAGCTGAACCGTTCCCACAGCTCGGTGAAGAACAGCGGCGGCAGGCCAGCCGGGTGTCCCCAGCGTTCCGCGCGCGGATCGTCCGCTGCCATGCCGCGTCCCCCGTGTGGATGTCTTCGGGTCCACGCTATCACTGCCGTCACGCCGATGCGAACGGTGCGCACGGCGGGTGACGGACCGGGGGACCATTCGCTAAAGTGCCCCTCTCAATCCGTCTTCAATCCCAGCCAGAGGAACCGCCCATGACCGACGCCGTCATCGTATCCACCGCCCGGACCCCGCTGTGCAAGAGCTGGCGCGGCGCCCTCAACATGACCCATGGCGCGACGATGGGTGGCCACGTGGTCGCCGCGGCAGTGGCGCGCGCCGGCATCGACCCCGGCGAGGTGGACGACGTGATCCTCGGCTGCGCCAACCCGGAAGGTGCAACCGGCTGGGACATCGCCCGCCAGGCGGCGCTGCGCGCCGGCATGCCGGTGTCGGTGTCCGGGATGACGGTGAACCGCTTCTGCTCGTCCGGCCTGCAGACCGTGGCGCTCGCAGCCCAGCGCATCATGACGGGCGAGGCCGACATCTACGTCGCCGGCGGCGTGGAGTCGATCTCGTGCGTGCAGAACGAGATGAACAAGCACATGTTCGAGGAAGAGTGGCTGAAGGCGAACAAGCCGGCGGTGTACTGGTCGATGCTCGCCACCGCGGAGAACGTGGCGCAGCGCTACAAGATCGGCCGCGAAGTGCAGGACCGCTTCGGCGTGGACAGCCAGCTCAAGGCCGCCAAGGCGCGCGCCGAGGGCAAGTTCAATGATGAGATCGTGCCGATCACGACGAAGATGAAGATCGTCGACAAGGCCACCGGGCAGGAGACGGTCCGCGAAACCACCGCCAAGGAGGACGAAGGTATCCGCGCAGACACCACCTATGAAGGGGTGTCCGTGATCAAGCCGGCGATGGAAGGCGGCTGCATCGCCGCCGGCAACGCCAGCCAGTTTTCCGATGGCGCCGCGGTGCAGGTCCTGATGAGCGACAAGGTGGCCGCACGCAAGGGCCTGAAGCCGATGGGCGTGTTCCGCGGCTTTGCCGTCGCCGGCTGTGAACCGGACGAGATGGGCATCGGCCCGGTGTTCGCGGTACCCAAGCTCCTCAAGCAGACCGGCGTGAAGATCGAAGACATCGGCCTGTGGGAACTGAACGAGGCGTTCGCGGTGCAGGTGATCTACTGCCGCGACAAGCTCGGCATCCCGAATGACCGGCTCAACGTGAACGGTGGCGCGATCGCCGTCGGCCATCCGTACGGGATGACCGGCAGCCGGCTCGTCGGCCACGCGCTGATCGAAGGCAAGCGCCGCGGCGTGAAGTATGTCGTCGTGACGATGTGCATCGGCACGGGCATGGGCGCGGCGGGGCTGTTCGAGGTCCTCTGATTCGGGGCGGGGAACGGCGGGGTCGCGTCCTGTCCGGCCCGCGTTGCGCGTCACGACAGTTCTTGGGGTCGCCGGCGCGCCAAGCACTGACGCCACCCGGCGCGATGGAATTTGGTGGCGATCAGGTCTGTCGCGCGGGTCGGCGCATTCTCCGGCCACGGACTTTGTGCCGGGAAGATCGCGAACCGCGGCAACGGACGTGACGGCTTCGGTTCGTTGACGATGGTCGCTGTCGATCTTCGCGGGCAGCCCATGCGCGGCACGGACCGGTGCTGCGCGCCGGAACAGGCGCCGTGCCGTCGCGGCGGGCACCCGCATTGCCGTGTGGAGTACTGTCATGCCGGACGCCGAAACATCCGCCACGCTGATCGAAGGCCTGTTCTGCGCCGCAGTCGACCCCACGCAATGGTCCCAGGTGCTTGCCAGGCTCCGCGATGCGACCGGCGCGGTCACCGCCAGCTACGTCGTCATTGACCCTGGCAGCGGCACCGGCAGCGTGGTGCGCGATCTGGCGAGCACGCCGGAAATGCTCGCTGCCTACTCTGCGTACTATCACAAGGTCGACTTCTACGATGCATGTTACGCGCAAGGGCGTTTCGGACCTGGGGTCACGTGGGGGAGCCACTGGGTGATGGACGACCACGCTCACGCGCACAGCGAGTTCATCGCGGATTTCCTGCGGCCGATCGGATCGTTCTACTTCGGGGGAACGGTATTGATGGACGGCAATGCAGGGCGCGTTGCCCTGTGCGCGCACCGCGCGCGTCACCAGGGCCCGTTCGGGGCGACGCAGCTCGCGCTGTTCGACGCCTTGCAGCCACATGTGCGCCGCGCCGCGCTGCTGGAACGCGCGGTGACGCAGGCACAACTTGGCAACGCGCTGGGGGCTGTGCTGATCGAACGTTTTCGCGATGCAGTGCTGCTGGTGAATCAGCAAGGTCGTGTCATACGAATGAATCGTCGGGCGGAAGCACACCTCGTCCGGGGCAGCGTACTGAGTCTTCGCGGTGGCGCGCTGGCCGCTGCACGGCCGGGAGATTCGTCGCGGCTGTCGGCCGCCATCGCGGGCGCACTCGCGCGAACGTCGCGTAGCGTGCGCCTGTGTGGACGGGCGGGAGAACGATTGCAGGTAATCGTGATGCCCTTGCCCGCCGGTGCGCCGAGCCTGTCGCTTGCCGGCGTCGATGCCGGCCCGGCCGTCATGCTCGTGCTGATCGATCCGGACGCGCCGCCTTGCGGTTCAGCGGCCCCCCTGATGCAGATGTTCGGCCTGACCGCACGCGAGGCGGAACTTGCCGGGTGGCTGTCCCGGGGCGATCGGATCTCCGGGGCAGCGACCAGGATGGGGCTGACCCCGGGCAGCGCGCGTCAGCTGCTGAAACGCGTCTACCGCAAGACGCACACCACCCGGCAGCCCGAACTCGTCGCGCTGCTCGCGGCCCTCCCGGATATCGGCGATGTGCGCTGATGCTCCCATCGGGGAGTGTCGAGAGATTTGACACGGGCGGGCACGCGAATCCGGGCGCAGGCGCCAATTGTCTGATCCTGCGATACCTCTCGCTGATTGGTCCGTTTCGTGCACAGCGTAAAAGGGAGCAGAACCTGAGGAGGGAAACGTGATGCGCGTCGTTGCTGTCCGCGGTCTCGTCGGGGTGGTCGCAGCCTGTTGCTCGGCACCGGCTATCGCAGGGGAAGGAACCTGCGTCGGCATTGGAACTTCGGGTTACGGTGTGGGCAACGGTATCGAGGGCTGTCGCGCCTCGCTGTCTCCGTTCCGCGCTGACTTCCCGGTCACCCTGTCGGTCGCCGGCACTGCGCTCGAAGGCGCCATCACACCTGATGCGGATGGCGCGGTTCACGTGACCGGGATTCGGCGGATCCAGGGCGCCTACAATGCGCGCCTGTCAGGCAGCCTCGAGGAAGGCCTCGATGTGGCCGTCGATCTGCTCGCAGGGTTCGAGTTGGGGCCGCGTTCCGTGTGGCACTACGGAAAATACCAGAGCCTGTCCGATGGCGTCGGCCTCGATTTTTCCGGGCCGGACGATTTTGCGATCGGACCCGACACGCCGTTCGGCGCGCCCTCCGGCGGCGTACTCGACATTCCGTTCGTCACCTCGTCCGAAGGGCGAGCTGCCGCCAACGTGCGGACCGATGACGGATTCGACTTCATCGCCATTGCTCCGCACACCTATTACTTCGATCAGGGGCGTGGCGGAGCTTCGCTCCCGGCACCCCTGCGCGTGTCTGAGGGCGACGCAGTCCCGCGTGACGCGGATGCCGGAGGCCGCTTCGGCAACGCGTTTGGCGAAATCGCGGTAGGCTCGCTGGCAATCAGTGCAACGCATACGCTCTTTACCGCCATCGGGACCGGCTTCAGCGGCGTTTACACGCTGGACCTGGATGGCACGATTCACGTCGTCGGCGAGACCTTCGGCCTGGCACCGGAACGGAACAGAGGTTCCGGACCGGCTGACTTCGACGGTGCCGGGAACGTCATCATGATGGTGCACGATGCGGACGGCGCCGTCGGGCTGGGACGCATCGATCCCGATGGTGAAGCGCCGCCCCAGCTCATCGTGCCGATCAGCAGCGAGGTCGCACCCTTCCTGATCGCCGAACTCGGCAACGAACTTGCAGTCGACGGCGCACGTGCCGTCATGCGCGGCGTGCTCCGCGGACTCAACCCGCTCAACCCGAGCCGCACGCTGTTCACGCATGACGCGATGTTCGAGATTGACCTCGATACCGGCGTCGTGGGCACCATACTCGAGGGCGGCGTGACACCGATCCCGGGCAGCGCAGAAACGCTCCGGATCGCCTCGTCTCCGGGTATCTCCGGAGACCTCATCGCGTTTCTCGGGTTCGACGCGACGTTCGCCCAACGAGGGCTGTATGCGTGGTTCGACGAGGTCCTGCTGCCGATCGTGCAGGTCGGCGACGTCATCGATGGCCGCACGGTCAAAATCGTCGACTTCCGCCCAGACGCGATTGACGATGGTGCAGTGGCCTACACGCTGTTCTTCACCGACAACACGCAGGGCATGTACGTGACGATGCTGTGGCGCGAGGGCGCCCCGCCGCTTGCGAACGTCCCGCTGCCTTCCACGATCATGCTGCTCGCGAGCGGGTTCGCGTGGTTCGCACGTCGATCAACGCGAACCGGGGGATTGAATACTGACCGCCCTGTCCCCGGTCATCCGCCGCAACAGACCCGGCAATCGGCCGGGATTCGGCCGATCCGTCCCCTTGGCGCCTCATCCTGATTTCGTCGACTCGGTCTCACTATCAATCGAACAGCCGCGAGGCCCGCTCCCGCATCGCCGTTAGCGTTCGTGCCCTCAACAACAACTCTCAGGGAGTCGAAGCATGAACAAACTCATTTCGAACGTGGCGGCCGCGACGGTGGTGACGATGCTGGGTGTGTGCCCGGTGCTCGC
>JBFWUN010000116.1:0-6723 GCA_050247235.1 Gammaproteobacteria bacterium | reverse complement strand
GCGCGCGATCTCTCCCGCATGGTGCAGGCCGCCCATCGCTATCCTGTGATCCGACGGTTCACGACCAGCGCCAGTCTCGCCGTGCGGGTGGCGAAAGGCGGTGCGCCGCTGCAGTTCCGCAACTCGAACCGGCTCGTGCAGTCCGGCAGCAAGGACTGGCGGATCGAAGTCTCCAAGACCGGCTACACCGCCGAGGCCGGCCGCTGCCTGGTGATGCACACCCGGATCGGCCGGCGGCCGCTCATCCTGGTGCTGCTGAATTCGTGGGGAAAGCTCACGCCGGTCGGCGACGCGAACCGTATCCGCCGCTGGCTCGAGGCGCACCCGGGAACCATCGAACTCGCCGGCCGCGGTCCCTGAGCGCGCCGCTGCGCGGCCCGCGCGTCAGTCGAAGTAGAGCTGGTTGAGTCGCCAGCCGGCGGTCTTGCGCCGGAACGTCAGCATCACCCGCAGGTCGCCGCGCGTGCACCGTACCCGGTAGGTGAATCGTACGAACGCCGACATGAACCGATCCGTCCCGACGGTCTCGACGGACGTTAGCGCACCGAGCGTCCGCGCGCGGTCCGGCAGACCGGTGCCCGCCCAGTCGAGATTGCGCTGTACGCGGGGATCGTCCAGATGTGATTCCGCCCGTGCACGCGCGACGGCGGCATCCGCGCCTGCCGTAACGAGCACGTCGAGGATGTCGCGCGCGGCAGCTTCTGCCTGCGCGATGGTCCGGTGCGGCGCCCCGTGCACATCGGCGCAACCCCACAGCAGGGCGAGCACGAGCGCGCGACGGGTTGCGTCGACACGCGATTGGGCGATCATGGCGGCGCGTACCGTGTCCGGCTGCGGCCGCGGTGCACGTGCAGGCATCCGCGAAGTTCCCAGTTCATCGGTGGCGCGGCGAGCCATCCGCGGGAACATCTTACCCGCACATTTCGGGGAATCGGCATGAGCGAACGACGCAAGACCCACCAGATCAACGTCGGTTACACCCTGCTCGCGATTGTCGGCGTGCTGCTCGTGCAGAACTGGCTGGCGCAGACGCAGGGCGTGGAGCGAATCCCGTACAGCGAGTTCGAGCGCCTGCTCGAGGAACGGGCGATCGCCGAAGTCCGGATCTCGGACCGCTTTCTCGAGGGGCGTCTGCGCAACCCGCGTCCCGACGGACGCGATCGTTTCGTGACGACGCGCGTCGACCCCGCGTTCGCCGCGCGGCTCCAGGCCAGCGGGGTCGAGTTCGCGGGCGTGATCGAGAGCACCTGGGTGCGGGACCTGCTGTCGTGGATCCTGCCGGTGCTGTTCTTCTTCGGCATCTGGATGTTCGCCGTGCGGCGCATGGCGGAGAAGCAGGGATTCGGCGGGTTGATGTCCATCGGCAAGTCGCGCGCGAAGGTTTACGTCGAACGCTCCACCGGGGTCACGTTCGACGACGTCGCTGGTGTGGACGAAGCGAAGGAGGAGCTGAAGGAGATCGTCGATTTCCTGCGCGAGCCGGCGCGCCACGGCAGGCTGGGCGCACGGATCCCGAAGGGGGTGCTGCTGGTCGGACCGCCCGGTACCGGCAAAACGCTGCTCGCGCGGGCCGTGGCCGGGCAGGCCGGAGTGCCGTTCTTCTCGATTTCGGGTTCGGAGTTCGTCGAGATGTTCGTCGGCGTGGGTGCGGCCCGCGTGCGTGACCTGTTCGACCAGGCCCGCCAGGCCGCGCCCAGCATCATCTTCATCGACGAACTGGACGCGCTCGGCCGCGCACGCGGCCTGACGCAGCTGACCGGCGGGCACGACGAGAAGGAGCAGACCCTGAACCAGCTGCTCGCCGAACTGGACGGATTCGATCCGAGCACGGGCATCGTGCTGCTGGCAGCCACCAACCGACCCGAGATCCTCGATCCCGCGCTGCTGCGGGCCGGCCGGTTCGATCGCCAGGTACTGGTCGATCGCCCGGATCGCGTCGGGCGTGTACAGATTCTCCGGGTGCACGTCCGCAAGGTGATCCTCGATCCGGCGGTGCGGCTCGATGATGTGGCAGCGCTCACCCCGGGGTTTACCGGTGCGGACCTGGCGAACCTCGTCAACGAGGCCGCGCTGCTCGCCACCCGCCAGGGGGCTGCCGCGGTCACCATGGAGCACTTCACCGGCGCGGTGGAACGCGTGGTCGCCGGCATCGAAAAGCGCTCGCGTGCGATGAGTGCGGACGAACGGCGCGCGGTGGCGTACCACGAAATCGGGCACGCCCTCGTCGCAAGCACGCTGCCCGGCGTCGACCCGGTGCACAAGGTGTCGATCATCCCGCGCGGCATCGGGGCGCTGGGCTACACCATCCAGCGGCCGACCGAGGATCGCTTCCTGATGACACGCCAGCACCTGAAGGATCGCATGGCGGTGCTGATGGGTGGTCGCGCCGCGGAGAGGCTGGTGTTCGACGAGCTGTCGACCGGCGCCGCGGACGACCTCGACAAGATCACGGAGATCGCGCGGTCGATGGTGATGCGTTACGGGATGGCCGACACGATCGGGCACGTGGTGTACGACGAGGCAAAGCCGCATTTCCTGGGGGAAGCGCTGGCCGCCGGACCGGTGCTCCGCGAACACAGCGAGCAGACGGCACGCGAGATTGATCTCGCGGTCAAGGGGCTGGTGGACGAGGCGGCCGAGCGCGCCCTGTCGGTGCTGCGCGCCCGTCGCGACGCCCTCGATGCCGGGGCGAGCCTGCTGCTGGAGAAGGAGACACTGTCGGCTGCCGAGCTGCCGTTCGCGCCGACTGCGTCACAGCATTGACACCCGATTCCGCCACTGGCGCAAGTCGCGCGACCCACGGCCGCTAGCGCGCGCATGGACGCCACCACGCTTCGCCCGCTGCCGGGCACCGACCGCCCCGCCGTGCCACCATCGACCGCGTGCCCCGGCCCGCGTGATGTGGCGGCCGGCGTGCGGCGGCTCGTGACGTTCCCGCAGGTGTACTTCGCGTTGCGCGAGGTGATCAGCGATCCGGACTCGTCGCTCGACGACGTGGCGACGCTCGTCGAGCGCGACCCGGCGCTGGCCGCCGGCCTGCTGCGCCTCGCGAACAGTGCGTACTACCACAGCCCGGCGCCGGTCACGCGAATCGCGCAGGCCGTGTCCATGCTCGGCATGCTGCAGGTCCACGACTTCGTGCTCGGCAGCGTGGTCATGCGGGCGTTTCCGCGGATCTCACCGGAGCTCGTGGATATGCGGCGGTTCTGGCGGAGCAGCCTCGTCGCGGCCACCGCCGCGCGTCGGCTCGCACAGCGCGCCGGCCATCTCGACAGCGGCCGCCTGTTCCTCCTCGGACTGCTGGCCCGGATCGGCCGGCTCGCGATCTGGCTGCAGCTGCCGCGCGACGCACGCGCGCTCCTGGACGACGCCCACGGCAATTTCCTGCGGCTCTCCGCCCTGGAGCGCGCCCGGCTGGGCTTCGATGCGGCCCAGGTCGGCGCCGCGCTGCTGGAAGCCTGGCAACTGCCGGGGGAACTGGTCGGGCCGATCGCCGCGCACGCGCGCCCGGGGATCGCGGGTGCACGCAACCCGGTGGTGGCGATGGTGCACGCCGCGACCTGCATCGCCGACGGGGTCGATGCCACGGTCACCGTCGCCGACCTCCTGGAGGCGCTGGATCCGCACGTGCTCGAGGCCCTCGCACTCGAGGCCGCGGAGCTGCCCGGACTGATTGACCAGGTCATGCGCGAGGCCACCGCACTCGCGCAGGTGTTCGAGGCCGCCTGAACGCCCGCGCGGAATTCACCGCGCTCTCCCGCTGGCATCCCGCCGATGGCGCGCAATCGCGCGCCGCGAATTAGACTGTCACGACCGCGCAAACCCGGGAGGCAGGCATGGGACTCCTGATCAACGGCCGTTGGGATTCCGAGGCGACGATGATCCCCATCGAGGACGGACGCTTCGTGCGCGAATCCGCGAAGTTCCGCGACGTCGTCAGCGCCGACGGCAGCTCCGGGTTCCGCGCCGAACCGGGTCGCTACCATCTCTACGTCGCGTATCACTGCCCCTGGGCATGGCGCACGATGCTCTACCGTGCGCTGAAGGGCCTCGAGCCCGTAGTATCGATGACGATCGCGATCCCGAACGATCGGCACGAAGGCTGGATTTTCGGCGACTACCCCGGTGGCTGCGCGCCGGACACGGTCAACGGCTTCACGCATCTCCACCAGGCCTATACCGCCTCGCGCGCGGATTACACGGGAACGGTGTCGGTGCCCGTGCTGTGGGACCGGGTGTCACACCGGATCGTCAACAACGAGTCGTCGGAAATCATCCGCATGTTCGACCACGCGTTCGACGCGTTCACGAACGTGAAGACCGAGTTCTACCCGCCGGCACTGCGCGTGGAAATCGATGCCGTGAACGAACGCGTGTACGCCGGCGTGAACAATGGCGTGTACCGCTGCGGACTCGCGAAATCCCAGGCTGCGTACGACGAGGCATTCGGATTGCTGTTCGACACGCTCGACTGGCTGGACGGGCGGCTGGCGACGCGGCGATACCTCGTTGGCGATCGGATCACCGAAGCGGACTGGCGGCTGCTGCCGAGCCTGTTGCGGTTCGACCTGGTCTACCACCCGCTGTTCAAGTGCAACCGCCGCACGGTCGCGAGCTATCCCAACCTGTCCGGCTACCTGCGGGAACTCTGCCAGGTGCCCGCGGTGGCGGCACTCGTCAACGTGCCGCATTTCATTCGGGGCTACTACTCCATCCCGGTGCTCAATCCCAACGGGATCATTCCACGTGGGCCCGAGGGCTACGAGGCGTGGCTCGCCACGCCGCATGCGCGAGGGGACCTGCCCGTCGCGCACGGACAACTGTCCGCGCAGCACTCGGAGGGCTGATGGTGGGGGTTGTCGGCGGCGATCGTCGATGCGTTGCGCCAGGTTGCGCGGGCACACGCGCCGACAGGCAATCCTGCTCGGCCCGCAGCACCTGATCCACGTCAACACGCGTCTCCCGGGAGCCATAATCATGCCCCTATCCATGCGCAGAGCAAAATGATGTCCCGACCCTTGCGTTTCATCGTCATCGGCGCCGGCATGTCCGGCATCCTTGCGGTCATCCGGCTGCGTGAAGCCGGCTATGACGACATTACCGTCTACGAGAAGGCGGCGCGCGCCGGCGGCACCTGGCGCGAGAACACCTATCCCGGACTTGCGTGCGATGTACCCGCGCATCTCTATACCTATTCGTTCGAACCGAATCCCGACTGGCGCCAGCGTTTCGCGAGCGGGGCCGATATCCAGCGGTACTTTGAAGGTGTGGCGGAGCGCCACCGCGTGTACGACTGCGTGCATTTCAATGAGGAGATAACGCAGTGCGAGTTCCGCGATCACCGCTGGCACCTGCGCACACGCCGCGGCACCGAGGACGTGGCCGACGTGGTGATTGCGGCCACGGGCGTCCTGCATCACCCGGCTTATCCGGACATTCCCGGTCTCGACAGCTTCGCGGGCGCCAGCTTCCACACGGCGCGCTGGGACCACGGCGTGACGCTCGCCGGCAAGCGGGTGGGGCTGGTCGGAACCGGTTCGACGGCGGTCCAGATCGTGTCCGCCATCGTCGGTGAGGTGGCGCGGCTGGAGCTCTTCCAGCGTACGCCGCAGTGGATCCTGCCGATCGATAACTTCGCCTACAGCGACGACGAGCGCCAGGCCTACCGGCGGGATCCGGGCAAGCTGCGCAGGCTGCGCGACGACCTGCAGCAGTCGTTCTCCCGCTGGTTCACCAACGCGGTGATCGATGCGGACTCTCCGCAGCTCGTCGAGATCGAACGACTGTGCCGCGAAAACCTGGAGAACAACGTGCAGGACCCGGTGCTGCGCGAGAAGCTTCGGCCGAACTACCGCGCGGCGTGCAAGCGCCTGATCATGTCATCGGATTTCTACGCGGCCATCCAGCATCCGCATGCCGCGCTTGTCACCGAGGGTATTGAATGCATCGAGCCGCGCGGGGTGCGGACCCGCGACGGCCAGCTCCACGAGCTCGATGTGCTGGTGCTCGCGACCGGGTTCCGCGCCGATCGCTTCATGCGGCCTGCCGAAGTGATCGGCCGCGGTGGTGTGCGTCTCGCCGACGTGTGGGCGCAGCGGCCGTCGGCGTACCTCTCGATCAGTATCCCGGAGTTTCCGAACCTCTTCATGCTCAACGGCCCGAACGGCCCGGTAGGCAATTTCTCGCTGATCGAGATCGCCGAGCTGCAGGTCGACTACGTGCTGCAGCTCGTCGCGCTGCTGCGCGACGGGCGTGCCCGGGAGATCACGCCGCGCCAGGACGCGCTCGAGGCGTTCGAAGAGGAACGGGTGGCAGCCGCGCGTCGCACGGTGTGGACCACGGGCTGCAAGAGCTGGTACCTCGACGATCGCGGTGTTCCGGCGAGCTGGCCGTTCACCATCGAGCGATTCAAGGAAGAAATGGCGCGGCCGCGCCTGGAGGCATTCGATCTGCGCGCCTGAGCGCGCCACGCCGAGGCATCCATTTCCCTGCGCCTTCCCGCTCGCGTCACCTCCTCGCGGCGGGAAGTGCGCTTCTCTCGTGTGGTCGCGGGTCAACGCCGGCGCGGCACGCCCAGTGCTTCGAGCCGGCGCGCGGCGTCGCGTCCCGCGGTCAGCGGGTTCACGTCCTTGTCGATGAAAGCGATGCGCCCCGTCGGATCGATGTAGAACGTCCAGCGCGACGCGAACGCGCCGAGACGGGAGACGCCATAGGCGCGCGCGG
>JBFWUN010000115.1:0-6822 GCA_050247235.1 Gammaproteobacteria bacterium | reverse complement strand
GCATTCGAGGTGCGCGCGGTGGATGGGCGGATATCCCGGGGTGCCGGAACCCTGCAGGCACACATGCGCCCGGATCGACTCTGAGGCGGCTGCCGCGCAGCCTGCCGCGGTCGCGCGCGTCGCTAAAGCAACAGGACCACCGGGAACACGAGTGCTGCAACGAGGAAGACCAGCCACTCCAGATTGCGTTCGGCGAGCCAGCCGGTGTAGTGCAGGACCACGACGGTGATGGCGACCACGTAGAACAGGCCGAACAGAATGTTATTCACGCCGCTGATATCCTTCTTGAGACGTTGCCCGGGGCAGCCCCCACCGCCCGTTCGCGCGCACGCCGCGCGGTATTCTAGCAACAGCGTTCCGATAAACCACGCAGTGGCGAATGCCGGCGCGTCGCAGCGGGGAAGCGCCAGCCATGTCGACTGAACTGCTTGAAGTGCTCGGTGCCACCGGCGGTCTCGTCGCCTGCGTCGGCGCGGGCGGCAAGAAGAGCACGCTGTATCGTCTCGCCGCTGCGCACCCGGGACGCGTGGGCTTGACCGCCACCGCGCACATTGAACGGTTCCCGCGCGCGTTCGCGGACACGAACGTGGTGGCGGATGCCCCGGACCTGGTGCCGCGGGTGTGTGCGCTGGCCACGCGGTCGCGCGTGGTGGCGTTCGCGCGTCCGTGCGAACTGCCCGGCCGTCACCTGGGTGTGCATTTCGACGAGCTCGCCGAGATCCGCGCCCGCGCGGCATTCGACCTTTGCCTGGTGAAAGCCGACGGGGCGCGCAACCGGATCGTCAAGGCGCCGGCCGAGCATGAACCCGCGCTGCCGCCGGACACGACCACGGTGATCCCGGTGTGTTCGATTCGCGCCGTCGGCCAGCCGCTCGACGCGACACTGTGTCACCGCCCGGATCGATTTGCGGCGATCAGCGGCTGCGTGCCCGGGTCCCCGGTTGAAATCACGCACCTCGCGGCACTGCTCGCCCATCCCGAGGGATCGCTCAGGCACGTCGGCGCGGCACGCGTGATCCCGCTCGTCAACATGGTGGATGACCCGGCGCTCGAGCGGCTCGCGGTGGCAGTCGCCGAGGAAGCTCTCGCGCGGACGACGCGGTACGATTGCGTGGTGCTCGCGGCGATGCGCAGTCCGGATCCCATCGTGCGTGTCGTCCGCCGCTGATATCCCCGTGTGCCGGAGAATCCCCGATGCCTGAACCCGCTTCGACCCTGCTGAAATTTCCGTGCGATTTTCCGCTCAAGGTCATGGGCCATGCCGCGGACGACTTCGACGCGCTGGTCGTCGAGATCGTCCGCCGGCATGTCCCGTCGTTGCGGGAAGGCGCGGTGCAGCGACGCCCGAGCCGCCAGGGCAACTACCTCGCGGTCACGGTGACGGTGCAGGCCGAAAGCCAGCAGCAGCTCGACGACCTCTACCGCGAACTGTCGGGCCATGCGCGCATCCTGATGGTGCTGTGAGCCGGTGATGACCGTGGTCGTGCGGACGTTCGGCTGCCGGGACTACACGGAGGTCTGGCACGAGATGCGCGACTTCGTTGCCGCCCGTACGCCGGAGACGCCTGATGAATTCTGGTTCGTCGAGCATCCGCCCGTGTTCACACTCGGGCTCGCGGGATCGCGCGCGCACCTGCTCGCGCCGGGGGACATCCCCGTCGTCGCGAGCGATCGGGGCGGGCAGGTCACCTACCACGGGCCTCGCCAGCTGGTGGCGTACGTGCTGCTGGACCTGCGCAGGCTGGGACTCGGGCCCCGGGAGCTGGTGCGGCGCCTGGAATCGGCGCTGATCGCGACATTGGCGGAATTCGGCATCCCGGGCACCCGCCGTCCCGGGGCGCCCGGCGTGTACGTGGCCGACGCGAAGATCGCGTCCCTGGGCCTGCGGATCCGCAATCACTGCAGCTACCACGGCCTGGCGTTGAACGTGGATCCGGATCTCGAGCCGTTCAGCCGCATCAACCCCTGCGGTTACACGGGAATGCGCGTGACGAGCCTGGCGGAACTGGGGTGCCCCGCGACGTCCGACGAGGTGCGCCCGCGGCTGGAGCTTGCGCTGCGCCAGGCGTTCGAACCCGCAGGTGCACGGGCGCACGCGCCGGTCGATAATGGAACTGTGGCGGCCGCCGTTGGCCACCCACGGATCCACACGGACGATACGCGATGACAGACTCCATCCCGAACCCCGCCCAGCGCGGCAGCGCGAAGGTCGCGAAGATCCCGGTCAAGGTCGAGCCGACGGTCGGTCCGCTGCCGCGCAAGCCGGCCTGGATCCGGGCCAGGGCGCCCACCGACCCCAAGGTTGTCGCGTTGAAGAAGCTGCTGCGTGAGAAATCGCTGCACACCGTGTGCGAGGAAGCGTCCTGTCCCAACCTGGGCGAGTGCTTCGCGCACGGCACAGCGACCTTCATGATCATGGGCGCGCTGTGCACGCGACGCTGCCCGTTCTGCGACGTCGCACACGGTCGTCCCCTGCCGCTGGACCCGGAGGAGCCGGCGCACCTCGCCGATGCCGTGCGCGCGATGGGCCTGCGCTACGTGGTGATCACCTCGGTCGACCGGGACGATCTGCGCGACGGGGGCGCGGCGCATTTTGCCGCGTGCGTCGCCGCGGTGCGCGCGGCGCAGCCCGGCATTCGCATCGAAGTTCTCGTCCCCGATTTTCGCGGGCGCATGGAGGTTGCGCTCGAGGCGCTGCTCCGCGAGCCCCCCGATGTCTTCAACCACAACCTCGAGACGGTACCCCGGCTCTACCGCCAGGTCCGGCCGGGCGCGGATTATGCCTGGTCGCTGGCGCTCATCGAGCGGTTCAAGGCGCTCGCGCCGCACGTGCCCACCAAGTCGGGGCTGATGCTGGGACTCGGCGAGGAGATCGCGGAAGTCCGGGAAGTCATGCGCGACCTGCGCGCGCACGACTGCGATCGGCTGACCCTCGGCCAATACCTTCAGCCCAGTCGTGCGCACCTGCCCGTGGCCCGCTTCGTCGAGCCCGCGGAATTCACCGCGCTGGCAGGCCACGCGCACGATCTCGGGTTCGCGCACGTCGCCAGCGGGCCGCTGGTGCGCTCGTCGTACCACGCCGATCGCCAGGCGGCGGGCGACGTCGTGACCTGATCCCTGGTGAACGACGCGCCGGCCCCGCTGCGCGCCGGGAATGTTCACGCGCGCGTGCGCTGAGCGCCCGCGCGATTCCCCCGCCCGAATGGACATCTACCTCGGTTACCTGCTGAAGGCGCTGCTGCTGCCCCCGGCCGGCAATCTGCTGCTCGGAGCATGCGGCTGGATCGTCGGGCGGCGGCGGCCGCGCCTGGGCCGCGCATTGCAGCGCGTGGCACTCGCGACTTTCGTGCTCGCGTGCGTGCCGCTGGCGGCTTACTGGCTGGCGGCACCTCTCGAGAACGTGCCCGCCTTCGAACCTGCGCAAGGTCCGCGCGGCGCCGAGGCAATCGTCATCCTCGGCGGTGGCATCAATCCCGCGCCACCTGAATTCGGCGGAATCGACATGCCGGTCTGGCGTTCGCTCGAGCGGCTGCACTACGGCGCCACCTTGCACCGGTTGCTGGAACTGCCGGTCGCCGTTGCCGGTGGCACGCTCATTCCCGGCACCGCGCCCGAGGGCGAGATCATGAACGTGGTGCTGCGGGTCGCGTTCGACACCCCCGTCACGTGGCGCGAACGGCACAGCCGGAACACCGCGGAGAATGCCCAGGGCCTGCGCCGACTGATGTCCGCGCGACGCATCCTGCTCGTCACGCACGCGCTCCACATGCGGCGCGCACGCATGATGTTCGAGGCGAACGGGTTCGAAGTGATCCCCGCGCCCACCGGGTTCCGCACGCTGCTGTTCGCGCCGGGGGTCTCTCCGTTCGACTTCCTGCCGTCACTGGACGCGCTGGTCCTGACCCACGACGCGCTGCACGAGTATGTCGGCCTCGTGTGGTATCGGCTGCGCTACCTGTCGTCGTCCTGACTGCGCTCGACGACGCAGTCGAGGCTGCCGCGGGCGACGCGCGCGCGGATTGCCGCGCCGGGCACCACGCCGCGCGCGTCACGCACCACCCGGCCGGCAGCGTCGGTCACGATCGCGTAGCCGCGCGACAATGTCGCGCGCGGACTGACCGCGGCGAGCGTCTGCTCGAGGGAAGCAATCCGTGCGGCCCGGCGTTCGAGCTGCGCGCGCAGCGCGAACGGCAGCCGGGTCGACGCCTGCGCGAGACGCTGCGCGAGCAGCCGCACGCGCGGCGTCGGATCCTGTCGCCGCAACCGGAGCGTCGCCGACTGCAGGCGCTGCGCCACGAGCGCCTGTGCGCGCTGCATCGCGAGCGGCAACCGGCGATCGATTTCATCGAGACGCTGCTGGTACTGCTCGATGCGACGCCCAGGGTGGACCAGCCGATGGATCAGCGTCTGCAGGCGGAGTTCACGATGCGTGAGGTGCGCGCGCTGCATACCAAGCAGTCGCTGTTCGAACTGCGCAAGCTGGCGCAGTACCTGGCGACCGTCCGGCGCGCACAGCTCTGCCGCTGCGGATGGCGTGGGCGCGCGCACGTCGGCGACGAGATCGGCCAGCGTGAAATCGATTTCGTGCCCGACGCCGGTGACGACGGGAATGCGCGAGCCGTAGATTGCGCGCACCACTGCTTCCTCGTTGAATGCCCACAGGTCCTCGAGCGAACCGCCACCGCGCGCGAGAATCAGCACGGCGCATTCGGCGCGCCGATTGGCGGTCTCCAGCGCACTCACGATGCCCGGCACCGCTGCGGCCCCCTGCACGGCGGTCGGGTAGACGATGACGGGCACCGCGCGGTTACGGCGGGCGAGCACGTGCAGGATGTCGCGCAGCGCCGCGCCGGTCGGGGACGTGATGACGCCGATGCACGTCGGCCAGTGCGGCGGCACGCGCTTGCGGCCGGCGTCGAACATCCCGGCCTCCGCGAGCCGGCGTTTCAGCGCTTCGAGCCGCAGGCGGAGCAGGCCTTCCCCAGCCGGTTCCATGTGCTCGACGATGAGCTGGAATTCGCCGCGCGGTTCGTACATCGACACGCGCGCCGATACCATCACCTGCGCGCCGTTTGCCGGCGTGAACCCGACCAGGGCATTGCGCGCACGGAACATCGCGCAGCGGACCTGGGCCGAGGGATCCTTGAGCGAGAAATACCAGTGGCCGGACGACGGCCGCGCAAGATTGGAGATTTCTCCCTCGACCCATACCGCACCGAAGTGCCCTTCGAGCAGCGCACGCACGGCGCGGTTCAGGCGGGTGACGGACAGGATGTCGCGCGACGGTGCAGGCATGCCCCGCATTAAAGCGACCTGGGCGCCTCCTGGCTACCGGCCGCGGAATGTTCCGCGGCGCGATTTCCCGTCCGCAGCCGGAGCGCCTATAATCCGCGCCCACCCGTTTCGAATTGGAACCGCCCATGCGCATTGCTGGCGATGGCCTCACCTTCGACGACGTCCTGCTGATTCCCGATCATTCCGAAGTGCTGCCGCGCGAGGTCGCGCTGAGAACCCACCTGACGCGCCAGATCGAACTGCAGATCCCGTTCCTCGCGGCGGCGATGGACACGGTCACCGAAGCCCGCCTCGCGATCGCCCTGGCGCAGGAAGGCGGAATCGGCATCATCCACAAGAACATGACACCAGAGGAGCAGGCGGCGCAGGTCCGGCAGGTCAAGAAATTCGAAGCCGGCGTGATCCGCGATCCGATCACCGTGGATCCGGACATGAGCGTCGGCGAAGTACTCGCGCTGACGCGCGCCAGGCGTATCTCCGGTGTCCCGGTGGTGGACGACGGCGAACTCGTCGGCATCGTGACGAGCCGCGATCTGCGCTTCGAGAACCGCTACGATCACCCGGTTCGCGCGGTGATGACGCCGCAGGATCGGCTGGTGACGGTCAAGGAAGACGCTGACAAGGCCGAAGTCATCTCGCTGCTGCACAAGCACCGCATCGAAAAAGTGCTCGTGGTGAACGACAAGTTCGCACTGAAGGGCCTCATCACCGTCAAGGACATCCAGAAAGCCGACGAATTCCCCAACGCATGCAAGGACAGCGACCAGCGCCTGCGCGTGGGTGCCGCGGTCGGGACGGGACCGGGCACGCATGAGCGGGTGGCGGCACTGGTCCAGGCGGGGGTGGACGTGATCGTCGTGGACACGGCGCACGGGCACTCCAAGGGCGTACTCGACACCGTCCGCTGGATCCGCCGCGAGTACCCGGAAGTGCAGATCATCGGCGGCAACATCGCGACGGGTGCCGCCGCGCACGCGCTCGTGGAGGCCGGCGTGGACGCGGTGAAGGTCGGCATCGGGCCGGGTTCGATCTGCACCACGCGCATCGTCACCGGCGTCGGTGTGCCACAGATCACCGCAGTCTCCGAGGTCGCGAGCGCGCTGCAGGGTACCGACGTGCCGCTCATCTCCGACGGCGGCATCCGCTACTCGGGTGACGTGGCGAAAGTGATCGTCGCCGGTGCGCACACGGTGATGCTCGGCAGCCTGTTCGCGGGCACCGAGGAGGCGCCGGGTGAAGTGGAACTCTACCAGGGCCGCTCGTACAAGTCGTACCGCGGGATGGGATCGCTGGGTGCGATGTCGCAGCGGCAGGGCTCCTCGGATCGGTATTTCCAGGAAGGCAGTGACATCGAGAAGCTGGTCCCCGAGGGCATCGAAGGAAGGGTGCCGTACAAGGGACCGTTGCGCGCGATCATCCACCAGCTGGTCGGTGGCCTGCGCGCGGCGATGGGCTACACCGGCTGCGCGAACATCACCGAGATGCGCACGCGCCCGCGCTTCCTCCGCGTGACCGCCGCCGGCATGC
>JBFWUN010000114.1:0-7250 GCA_050247235.1 Gammaproteobacteria bacterium | reverse complement strand
CCTGGAATCCGCACGTCGTAGTAGCTTGCCGCGGAACCGTTGATGAAACGCAGCCGGATCCGTTCCCCGCGTCTGAACAACCCGGTCCAGTTCTGCGCGGACGTGTGACCGTTCACGAGGTGTGTGTACGTATACCCGGTGACGTCCGCGAGATCGGTGGGGGTCATGCGCATGCGGCCCCACGCGAGCCGATCCTGGACGGCGGCATCCAGGCCTTCGCGCCGGACGTCACGCACGAAATCCACGACGGTGCGCTTGTTGAAGTTGTAGTACCCGGAATCCTTCTTGAGGTGCGCGAGCACCGTTGCCGGTCGCTCGTCCGTCCAGTCGCTCAGCATCACCACGTAGTCATGCGCGACCGGCAGCGGCTCAGGGTCGCGCGGTTCGATCACGATGGGCCCGTACAGTCCCAGCTGTTCCTGGAACGCGGAATGGCTGTGGTACCAGTAGGTCCCGCTCTGCCTCAACGTGAAGCGGTACTGGAACGTGCCGCGTGCCGGGATCCCTTTGAAGCTCAGCCCCGGGACACCGTCCATGTTCGCGGGCAGCAGGAGGCCGTGCCAGTGGATGGACGTGTCCTCGTCGAGCGTGTTCTCGACATCGATCGTCACCGTGTCGCCTTCGCGCCAGCGGAGCAGCGGGGCCGGCAGGGTGCCGTTGACGGTGACCGCGGTACGCTCGCGGCCGGTGAGATTGACCGGGGTCTCGCCGATGCGAAGGTGGATGCGGGGGCCCGGGAGTTCGGTCGGCGTCGCGGACGCGGTGGACGCGGCCCGCGAAGTACCGCGCCAACCCAGCCACGCCATTGCCGCGGCGCCCGCGCGCAGGACCGTCCGGCGTGTCACGGAGGTTGAATCCTCGAGGGAAGAAGCCAAGCCGCGTGCTCCGGGCCGAAACCCTGTTGAGTGCCAGTACGCCGCGGATTGCGGCAAGGGTTCCTTCCCGTAGCGAGGCCCCGCGCACCGCGCGCGCCCCGCGTGAATTCGTCAGACTCCCACTCGCGTCACCGGGTTCCCTGCTTCGCCAGGATCGGACTCGACTTCACGGTGCCATGTCGGGCAGCACGCGCTACGTGCACCTTGCGTGCATGTGATCCGCTCAGCAGGCCACCCGGCCCTTGGAAAACGTCTCGATGATCGGACAAGGCGTATCGGCTGTCGAGTGTTCGCATGCGCGCAGCAGCTGGGTGAGGACGCGCCGCATCCGCTGCAGGTCGGCCAACTTGCGCGCGATCTGTTCGAGGCGCCGCGTGGCGACATCGCGCACGGCGGCGCGTTCCACGCCGTCTTCCAGCCGCAGCAGTTCGGCGATCTCGTCGAGCGAGAACCCCAGTTCCTGGGCGCGCTTGATGAACCGGATGCGATCCACCATCGCCACGGGATAGCGACGGACCGACAAGCCGCGCGGTGGTTGTGGCAGCAGGCGCCGCTGCTGGTAGTAGCGCACTGTTTCGATCCCGACACCCGCGGCGCGGGCGAGTCTGCCGATGGTCAGGGTCGGTGGGGTGGCGGGCGCGCTCTTCATGGGCTTGACTCTGGGGGCGGGTACGGAGTCGACGATGGTGTCACGGGACCGGAAGACCGGCAAACCCATGCCCCAGCCTCAGCACAGGAGAACATCGATGTCACACGCCTCGCACTCTCATGCTCACGTCACCGGGCAGTCCTCCGCGGGACATGCATCCGGCGCCTGCACGCACACTGGAACCGACTCCGGCCCGGCGCCGGCACTGCGGGATCCCGTCTGCGGCATGGACGTCGCACTCGATACTCCCCATCGCGCCGAACACGCAGGCGTGACGCATCTGTTCTGCAGCGCCGGGTGCCGCGCAAAGTTCATCGCGGAGCCCGCGCGAATCCTCGTCGCGGCAGAAACTGTGCGCGCGCACGACCCGCTGACCGACGAGTACACCTGCCCGATGCACCCGGAGATCCGCCAGTCCGGCCCCGGCAGCTGTCCGATCTGCGGGATGGCGCTCGAGCCCGTGGTGACACCGACCACGGGACCGTCTCCCGAACTCGTGGATTTCACGCGCCGCTTCTGGTGGGGGCTCGCGTTCACGCTGCCGCTGGCTGTCCTTGAGATGGCGGGTCACTTCGGTCTCCATCCCGGATGGCTCGCGCCTGTCGCGTCGAACGTACTGCAGGCGCTGCTGGCGACGCCGGTAGTGCTCGTGAGCGGCTGGCCGCTGTTCGCGCGTGCCTGGTCTGCGCTGCGCGCGGCGCGGCTCAACATGTTTTCGCTGATCGCACTCGGAACCGGTACGGCATGGGGCTACAGCATGATCGCCACCCTCTTCCCAGGGGCGTTTCCGCCAGTGTTCCGCATGCATGGCGCCGTGGACGTCTACTTCGAACCGGCGGCCGTGATCACGATCCTGGTCCTGCTCGGCCAGGTCCTCGAACTCCGTGCGCGCGAGCGCACCTCGGGCGCCATCCGTGCGCTGCTCGATCTCTCGCCAAGGCACGCGCTGCGCGTGCAGCCGGACGGACGGGACGAAAGGGTGGACATCGCGCACGTGCGGATCGGCGATGTCCTGCGCGTGCGGCCAGGCGACAAGATTGCGGTGGATGGGCAGGTCATCGAGGGCCACAGCCACGTGGACGAATCGATGATCACCGGCGAGCCGCTGCCGGTGGCGAAGCGCGCGGGCGACCCGGTAACGGGCGGGACACTCAACACCGGCGGTTCATTCACGTTCGAAGCCCGACGAATCGGCGCCGACACCCTGCTCGCGCAGATCGTCCAGATGGTGGCGTCAGCGCAGCGCTCGCGCGCGCCCATCCAGCGCCTGGCGGACGAAGTGGCCGGCTGGTTCGTGCCCCTGGTGCTCGCCGTCGCGGCGCTGACATTCGGCGCGTGGTGGACGTGGGGCCCTGCGCCGGCGTTGAGCCACGCGCTGATCGCCGCGGTGGCCGTCCTCATCATCGCATGCCCGTGCGCGCTCGGCCTCGCCACGCCGATGTCCATCATGGTGGGGATCGGGCGCGGCGCGCGGCTGGGGGTGCTCATCCGTGACGCCGCAGCGCTGGAACGGTTCGAGAAAATCGACACGCTCGTCCTGGACAAGACCGGGACGCTCACCGCCGGCAAGCCATCCGTCACGGACGTGGTGGCGCTGGGCACACTGCCGGCCGACGTGATGCTGCAGTGGCTCGCGAGTGTCGAGCGCGCCAGCGAACATCCGCTGGCGGCGGCGATCGTGGAGGCTGCGCAGGCGAAGGCGCTGCCACTGCTGCCGGCGGCCGACTTCTTCGCGATCGCGGGCCAGGGCGTCGGCGCGTACGTGGAGAATCGTCGGATCCTCGCCGGCAACGAGCGGTTCCTGGCCGAACAGGGCATCAAGGTTGGCGGCGCCGCCGACAGCGCGGCGGCGCGCGCGCGCGGCAACACCGTGATCCACGTGGCGTTGGACGACACCGCGATCGGCTTCGTCGCGATTGGCGACCCGATCAAAGAGACGACACCCTCCGCGCTCGCTGCGCTGCGTGCCGCAGGCCTGCGGCTGGTGATGATGACCGGCGATGCCCGCGCCACCGCCGAGGCCGTGGCGCGCACGCTCGGCATCGACGAGATCGAAGCCGAGGTCCTGCCGGCGGACAAGGCCGGGCGCGTGATGCGCCTGCGCAGCGACGGCCGCGTGGTCGCGATGGCGGGTGACGGGATCAACGATGCGCCGGCGCTTGCTGCCGCCGACGTCGGCATCGCGATGGGCACGGGAACGGATGTCGCGATCGAAAGCGCGGGGGTCACGCTGCTCGGCGGCGACCTGCGCGGTATCGCGCGCGCGCATGCGCTGTCCCGGGCCACGATGCGCAACGTGCGCCAGAACCTGTTCTTCGCCTTCGCCTACAACGCGCTGGGGATCCCGCTGGCGGCCGGCCTGCTGTACCCCGTGTTCGGCGTACTGCTGTCGCCGGTGTTCGCGGCTGCGGCGATGGCGCTTTCGTCGGTGAGCGTGATTGCGAATGCCCTGCGGCTGGGCCACGCGCGGCTCCCTGCCGCCTGAACCACGGCCACTGCTTTGCCCTACTGCGCCGGCATCGAACGCTGGCGCACATCCAACTGCTCAGTGCCGGCCCGCGATCACCATCACCGCGGCGTCCGCGAGCTGTTCCAGCTGACGCCTGGACGCACCCGCACGCGCGCGCACGGCGAGACTGTGCAGCACAGCACCCGCGAGCCGCGCGAGATCCGCCGCGCGGTGCGTGGCCGCGAGCTCGCCCGCCGCCTGCGCGCTGGCGATGCGCGCCTCGAGCGCGGCATCGATCGCTTGCAGCATGCCGGCGACGTCCCCGCGGATCTCGTCATCGTCCACCGCCTCCACCGTGGCCGTGCAGACGAACAGACAGCCGCGGGGTCCCGTGTCCCCGCTGAGGTACACGGAGATGGCGCCGCGGTAGAACCGCCGCAGCGCCGTGGCGAGATCCGGCGCGTCCAGCGCCTGCGCGATCTCGGCGCGCGCGTGTTCCGCGAACAGCTCCAGCGCGCGGCGGTACATCGCCTTCTTGTCGCCGAACGCGGCGTACAGGCTGGGACGGTTCAGCCCGGTGGCGGCAGCAATCTGGTCCAGGCTGGTGGCGGCGTACCCGTGCGTCCAGAACGTGTCCACGATGCGCACGGCCACGGCCGCCGGATCGAAGGCGCGGGGCCGGCCACGGGGACGCGCGGAGTTTTCTGTACCGTCTTGCATAAATTTATCGCGAGTGCTTCAATTTAATACACGTTGGTACATAAATAGTCGAGGAGCTCGTGATGGAACTGTATTTTGCCCCGCTGTCCTGCTCGCTGGCCACGCGCATCGCGCTCTACGAAGCCGGGCTGGATGCCGGCTTTCACCAGGTGGTGCTGTCCACCAAGCGCACCACCGATGACCGGGATTACCTGGCCGTGAACCCCAAGGGCCAGGTGCCCGCGCTGGTGACGGACGATGGCATCCTCACCGAAGGCCCGGCCGTGCTGCAGTACGTGGCGGACAAGGCGCCGGCCGCGCGGCTGGCGCCGCCGGCCGGCACGTTTGCCCGCTACCGCCTGCAGCAGTGGCTGAACTACATCGCCACCGAGATCCACAAGGGCGTGTTCTATCTCATGTTCAACCCGGTAGTGCCGGCGGAGGCGAAGGCATTTGCGCGGGGATCGATCGACGCGAAGTATCGCTACCTGTCCGAGCACCTGGCGGACCGTCAGTTCCTGCTCGACGAGTTCTCGATCGCGGATGCGTACCTCGTGACCACGTTGGGGTGGGCGCAGCCGGCCGGGATCGATCTGTCCGCGTGGCCTGTGCTGGGTGCGTATGCGTCGCGGCTCCGCGAGCGTCCGGCGGTGGCGCGCGCGATGGGTGAGGAATTGAAGCTCGCCGGACGCGGCTGACGCAACGCGGCCACGAATGACCGCTCACGGCGCCGGTGCCGCGCCGTGGGCGCTACCGTCCCGACGACACTCCGGTCGCCCGGATCTCCGGCATGAACGATGGTCCTGCTTCGACGCGCACCGCGTCACCAACCTTGCTGCACCGCGCGGCATCCTGCGCGTCACGATGCGCCCGCACCGCCTGGTTCACCCCCGCAAATCCCTTCCTTCCGGCAGGGCTGATCGCCCACACTAGGGCACGCGGGATGTGCGCGGCCGGGCTCGTGCGCGTCCCGACAATACAACAACCATCTCGAGGGGAGTTCCACCATGTACCCGCCGCGTTTCGGCCTGTTCCTGCTGCCCAACGACGTCCGTGAAGCCACCACCGCGGCGCGCCGCGCGGAGGACGACGGCTACTATTCCGTGTCCGTCAACGACCACTTCTATTCGCCGTTCGGCGGACCGCGCACCCCGCAGCTGGAATGCTTCACCGTGCTGACCGCGATGGCGATGGTGACACGCCGCGTGAAGCTGGCGCCGGCGGTCGTCGCGGCCTCGTTCCGCTCGCCGTCGCTGCTTGCGAAGTGTGCGATGACGCTCGATCACGCGAGCGAAGGACGGCTCATCCTGGGCCTGGGCGCGGGCTGGCAGGTGAGCGAGTACGTGGCGCATGGCTACCCGTTCCCGTCCACCGCACAGCGCGTGGAGGAGCTTGGGGAGCAGCTGCAGGTCCTGAAGGCGCTGTGGACGCAGGACGAGCCCGCGTTCAAGGGCAAGTACTTCCAGGTTGCGAACGGCGGCAATCTTCCAAAGCCGCTGCAGCAGCCCGGCCCGCCGATCATGCTGGGTGGCTCCGCGCCGTCCATCCTGAAGCTCGCTGCCGAACACGCGACCGTCATCAACATCATCCCGCCCACGTCCAACGGCAAGGACTTCCCCAACGATCCGGTGGCCACCGTCCGCTTCACGATGGAGGTCATGAAGAAGAAGATCGCCGCGCTCGGCGACCTGATGCGCGCCAACGGACGCCAGCCAGCGGACATGGAGCTCGGCGGCCTGCTGCTGCTGGGGATGTCCCAGCGCCAGAACGATCCGGCGCTGGTGGACATGGCGAAGAAGCTCGGCTTCCCGGACTTTGCCAGCGCGCAACGCTCGCCGGTGGCGCTGCTGGGCACGCCTGCCGAGGTGCGTGACGAGCTCGCGCGCCGCATCGCGGACACGGGGGTCACGTACTACATGATGTTCGCCGCGACGGATGAATCCTGGCGGCTGTTCTCGAAGGAAGTGCTGCCGCACTTCGCCCGCTGAACGCACTTACCGAGGAAACAACCAATGAAACTCGCCCTCTACCTGCCCAATTTCCGTGATCACGTCACCGTGAAGGAGCTGGAGGACCTGACCGCGCTGGCCGAGGAACTCGAATTCGATTCCGTGTGGACGCTCGATCGCATCGTGGTGCCCGAGGCCTCCGATCAGCAGAAGCTGCAGTACCCGTTTGGCATGATGGAGCAGTTTCCGAAGGCGCTGCCTGTGTCCGCCCGCGGTCAGTGGCTGCACGGCATGCCGCTGATCCCGTGGCTGGCGGCGAAGACGAAGAAGGTGCGCATCGGCATGAGCATCATCGACACGCCCTACCGCGCGCCCGGCGTGCTGGCGGGTGAGATCGCGACGGTCGATCATCTCTCCAACGGCCGCGTGAACGTGGGCGTGGGCTCCGGCTGGATGCCGGAGGAGTTCGCCGCCGCGAGCGCCGCGCATATTTTCCCCAAGCGACACAAGCATGTGCGCGAGACCATCGAAGTGCTGCAGGGGATCTGGACGAACGACCTGTTCGAGTACCACGGCGAGTTCGCGGACTTCGACCGCTGCGGCTTCGGCGCCAAGCCGCTGCAGAAGCC
>JBFWUN010000113.1:1544-7351 GCA_050247235.1 Gammaproteobacteria bacterium | reverse complement strand
TGTCCCACGCGTCACCGACGAACCCGGACATCAGCAGGATGCCGGGGGCGCCGCGTGCCTGCACGTAACGGAGGATCCCGTCCGGGCTGCGACCGCCGAGCACGAACTCGAACAGCACGCCGCTGTCATTCGCGAGGACCACGCGGGTGCCGTCGCGCAGGCCGACGGCTTCCTCGGGGCGCAGGTCCTCCAGCACCCGGACGGGCGCAGACGCGTGCAGAAACCGGAGCCCATCGTCGAGATGCGTCGCCAGCGGCGCGGCGAGCGGGGCTGCGGCATGCGTCCACTGCCCGCCCACGCGCTGCAGGATCCACTGTCGCGCGCCGCGGACCACCTGCACGCGGGTCACCGACGCGGGTGGTTCACGCAATGGTCCGCTCGCCTCGAACGCGTTGAAGTGCCCGTGCTCCGGCAGTTGTCCCGCCATGAACATCACGACGAGGTAACCCGCTGCGCCCGCGGCGAGCAACCAGGCACGCCACACGGCACGCGTGGTCATCGGCGCCGCCACCACAACCACGCCCCGATCGCCGCACTTGCACCCGGCAGGAGGACCACAACGATCCAGAATACCGCCGACATCTGCGCGCGGGTCAGCACCAGTGCGGGGGGCACCGGGATGCGCGACGCGATCGCCGTGCGATCTTCCTCGCGCAGCAGCCAGCGCACGATGGCAAGCACGAGATCGCTGTTCGCGGCATACGGGTAGAACGAATTGCTCGCGAAGTCGGCGTCGCCGGTGACGACCAGCCGGGTGGACGCGCCCGTCGCGCGCGGCGTCTCGATCGCAGCGGCCAGCACCTGCGGGCCGGTCTGCGCGGCGGCAACCGTGGCCTCGCCGTCCACCTCGCGCTCGGGGCGTGCCGCGCTCGTCATCCGCCGGCTCCGGGCGCTGCTCATCATCAGGGGCCGCACGTCCCGGTCACCGCGCGCGGCGAGATCGAGCGGGCGCACGCCCGGGTAGAACGTGAACGACACGTCACGCGTGATCGGGTGCGGCTCGTACGCGGTGACCGCGACGGTCTCGGGATCACGGCCATGGTGACTCTGCGGATCGACGACCACCGCGGGCGGCATCGTAACGCCGTACTCGCCCAGCAGTCCGCGCAGCCCGGGTTCGAGCGCGAAGCCGAGATCGAACATCAGCCATGCCGTCCCGCCGCCCGCCAGGTAGTCACCCAGCGCCGCGGTCTCCGCCGGCAGGTACGTGGTGCGCGGGCCGGCGTGGATCACCGCGGCGCATTCGGGCGGAATCCCGCCGGGCTTGGCGAGGCTGATCGTCTGCGCGACAAAGCCCAGGCTCTCGAGCGAGCGGCGCAGGCGTCCCACCCCGTGCTGCGTGGTGTCGACCACCGCCGCCGCGGCATCGCCATGGCTGTGTCCGACCGCGGAATCGAGATGGGTGTGGTACTCGTAATTCTCGCTCGCGTACTCGCCATGACCTTCCACGAAGCACACCACCACCACCCGCTCGCGCAGCACGCGTTCGATGCCGATGGCGATCTCCGTCTCGTCCGTGCCGTGCACCAGCACGCGGCGCCCCTCGGCCTCGATCACGGCCGCGTTGTACAGCTTCACGCCGGCGTTCCCGGCGAGCGTCGGGGCACGGTCGGGATCGAGGCTCCGGACCGAAAGCCGCGGATTGCGGCGCTGCATGGCCTCGAGCACGTCCCGTGCGCGGCGCGCGTCCGGGTCGTCACCGCGGAAGAAGTACGTGATGCGGACCGGGGCACGCAGGCGATCCACCACGTCCAGCGCGGCTGCCGAAGGCGTGAAGATCTTCGCGCGCGTGAAGTCGAAGCTCGCGTCGTGCAGCGACAGCGCGAGGTTCGCGAGCAGCCCGATGCCGAGCGCGAGGCCGGCGTAGATGCCCGTGCGCCATCGCGCGAGGTACCGGGCACGCGGCCACGCGAACGGCAGGCGCAGCCCCAGTCCCCACAAGGTGACGAGCGCGAGACACCACCCGGTGAACCACGCGAGCGCCGTCCACTCGATCCCGTGTGCATGCATCAGGGACGCTCCAGTGCGCGCGCACACAGGAACAGGCCGGCGAGGATGAGCGTCAGGAAGTAACCGATGTCGGAGAGGTAGACGACGCCGGTCGACAGCGGGACGAAATGCGTCAGCAACGCGCCGTTGACGACGACGACATCATACGGATCAGGCAGCAGCTGCCCGAGCGCGTCGAGCGCCCACAGCAGGATGGACACCCCGAGCGCGACGACCGCTGCGATCACCTGGCTGCCCGCGAACGCGGACGCGCAGAGCCCGATGGCGATGAGGGCGCCGGCGAGCAGCGCAAGCCCCAGGTACCCGGCGTATACCGCGCCCCAATCCGGCTGACCGAACACCTGCAGCACCAGCGGGTAGGCGAGCGTGGGCACGAGCATCGCCGCCGTGACGGCACCACACGCGAGGAACTTCGCGAGCACGATCGCCACTTCTCCCGCCGGGGTGGACAACAGCAGCGCGAGCGTGCCGAGGCGACGCTCCTCCGCGAATGTCCGCATCGTGAGGATCGGCACGAACAGCAGCAGCAGTACGGCCGCCTGGTGCAGTACGCGTACCAGCGACGCGTTCTGCCCGACGAACAGCCACGCGGTGAAGTTGTAGCCCATCAGCAGCAGGAACACCGCGATCACCACCCACGCGATCGGCGCGGTGAACAGCGCGTGCAATTCCTTGCGGCACAACGCGCCAAAGCCGTTCACGCGGCGTCCCGGGCAGTCAGCGCGAGGAACCGGGCTTCGAGTTCGCTCGCGACCGGCCGCAGTTCGAGCACGCCGCAGCGGCCGGCGAGCAGGCTCGCCGCCAGCGCGTCGCGGGCCGCGTGATCCGCCACGCGCACGTCGCACGTGACGAGCCCGTCAGCGCCCGCGGTGCACGCACCGCACGCGACCCCCGGCGTGCCCGCGAGCAGCCCGGGCAGCGTGGTGCCTGCCGCCGGGCGCGCCACGAGCGTCCAGTGCGCGGCGGGTTCGCCGACCGCGAGCACCGCGCGCAGCCGCCCGTCGAGCAGGATGCCCACCCGGGTCGCCACCCGCTCCGCTTCACCGAGGATATGGGTCGTCAGGAGCACGGTGGTGTCACCCGCCAGTCCGTGCAGCAGGCTGCGCAGCGCGACGATCTGGTGCGGATCGAGACCGTTGGTCGGCTCGTCGAGCACGAGCAGGGGCGGCGAGTTCACGAGACCCTGCGCGATCAGCACGCGCTGCCGGTAGCCATGCGACAGGGTGCCGATCACCCGTTCCCGAACGTCGCCCAGCCCTAGGCGTGCGAGCACGCGATCCAGCGCGGCGGGCAGCGCGGCGCGCGGCACCCCCTTCAGTTCCGCCATGAGCGCGATGAAGTCGGACACCCGCATGTGCGGGTACAGCGGCGCGTCCTCCGGCACGTAGCCGACAAGTGCGCGCGCCGCGCGCCCGGCCCGCACCACGTCGTGCCCGCCCAGCAGGACCCGGCCGGTATCCGGCACCAGCAGACCGGTCAGGATCCTGAGCAGGGTGCTCTTGCCGGAGCCGTTGGGCCCGAGCAGGCCAAACACCTCGCCGGCCTCGATCCGGAGCGACACCGTGTCGAGCGCACGGCGTGCGCCATACGCGCGGCTCACGTGATCGATATCAACGAGCGGGCGGGTCACGGGGCGCTGCAGGGAATGGCGCTCGCCGACGGCGGGAAGGCTCCAGAAACGACAACGGGGCGCCGGCGCCCCGCTGCCGCGTCACGAGCCGGTGATGGCTACTCGTAGTATTCCGGCGCGTGTTTCATCGTCTTCCACGCGTCCGGGTCGTGTGCGGTGAAGAAGTTCGCGCCTTCGTTCGCCATCATGTACCGCACCCATTCGTACCCGCGCATGATGCCGGCGGGGTCGTATGCAAGCACCAGGTTCGGCGGGATGTTCTTCAGCGCATTGTCGCGGAAGTAGACCGCGTCGCCGGTCAGGATGATGGGGCCGGTCTTGGGCAGGCGCACCACCAGCATCTGGCTGCCCTTGGTGTGCCCGACGAAACGCTTCACGACCACGCTGCCGTCCCCGAACAGGTCCATGTCGCCATCGAGCCGGAGCATCGGCATCGCGTTGGGCTGGGTCTGCCCGAGCGGCGAACGCAGCGCCGCCACGTCACCCGGGATGAACGATGCCGCGTACGGCGCGTCCGGGAAGAACGCGAACTCGATCTCGTCGTTCTGGATCACCAGGGTGGAATTCGGGAACTTGCCGACGTTGCCGCCATGGTCGAGGTGCATGTGGCTGACGACCACGTACTTGATGTCGTCCGGCTTCAGCCCGACCTTGCCGAGCTGTGACTCGATGGAGACTTCCGGCGTCATCGCCGGGTCGAACGATTTCGCGTACTCGCCCCAGTAGCTCCTGTCCGTGATCAGCTTGTCGTTGTTGCCGGTGTCGAACAGCACGTTGCCCTTGGGGTGCTGGATGAGGAACATGCCGACCGGGATCTCGATCTTCGGCTCCATCGGACCGAAGTTCTGCAGCACGCCGCGACCGAGCTTCAGGCTGCCGGAATTCAGGACATAGAGCTTCATGCCGGCCGGCGATTCGGCCTGCGCGGCCAGGGCGGTGCACAGGACAGCGGCCGCCACGGCGAGCGTGCGTAGGAATTTCATACCCCCTCCTTCGTCTGGTGCGGGCATTATGCGCGGAACGCTTTACCTTGTGCACCCCGCGACCGTTCCATACGCCGCCGTCCGGGGCCACGCGGCGCGGCGCGTGCTTCGGTGTAACATGCGCGGCTCCCGCGCCGTCGTGTCCGCATCCGCATGGCCGTGCCGCGCGACCTGATTCCCGTACCCGAACGAACCGCCCGTGAAGCTACTGCGCCTGACGATCGTACTGCTCTGCCTCGTGGGCACGGCGCTTGCGCTCGTCGCCTACTGGCACCACCGCACGGTGCGACCGACCACCGACGACGCCTACGTCCACGCACACGTGGTGGAGATCGCCACGCGCATCACGGCGCCGGTGAAGCGGGTGCACGTGGTGGAGAACCAGCACGTACGCAAGGGCGAGTTGCTGTTCTCGCTCGGCACGGCGACCTTCCAGACGGCCGTGGACGCCGCGCGCGCGCAGCTCGACATCGCCGCGCAGTCCACCGGCGCCGGTGGTGCCGAGGTGCGCGCGGCCGGCGCGGTGCTGCAGGAACGCATCGTCACCGCCGACAACGCGCGGCGCACGCTCGACCGCGTGGCCGCGCTCGCCGCGCAGCGCCTGCTGCCCCCGGCGGCGCTCGATGATGCACGGGCACAGGAAGCGGCAGCGCGGGCAGCCGTGGCCTCCGCGCGCGCGGAACTGGACCGGGCGCGCGAGGCGCTCGGCCGCAGCGATGATCAGAACGCGGAGCTGCGCGCGGCGGCGGCGGCGCTGGCCCGCGCGGAGCTCGAACTGTCCTTCACGCAGGTGTTCGCGCCGGCGGACGGCTGGGTCACGAATCTGACGATGCGCGAAGGCGCGATGGTGCGCACGGCGCGCCCGCAGTTCGCGCTCGTCGAGGACGGCAGCTTCTGGGTCGAAGCGAACTTCCGCGAAACCGAGCTGACGCGCATCCGCCCGGGTCACCCGGCGCGCATCGAGCTCGACATGTATCCCGGCGTCGAGTTGCATGGTTGGGTGGAGAGCATCAGCGCCGGCTCCGGCGCGGTGTTCTCGCTGCTGCCGCCGGAGAACGCCACCGGCAACTGGGTCAAGGTCACGCAGCGCTTCCCGGTGCGGATCCGGCTCGCCGCGGGGTCGCTCCGCAATGCCCCTCCGCTGCGCATCGGCGCGAGCGCCACGGTCACCGTGGACACCGAGC
>JBFWUN010000113.1:0-1444 GCA_050247235.1 Gammaproteobacteria bacterium | reverse complement strand
GCCACCGGCAACTGGGTCAAGGTCACGCAGCGCTTCCCGGTGCGGATCCGGCTCGCCGCGGGGTCGCTCCGCAATGCCCCTCCGCTGCGCATCGGCGCGAGCGCCACGGTCACCGTGGACACCGAGCTGCCGCCGTGAGTGCCGCGGTAGTCGCCGACGCACCCCCGGCGACCCGCCCGAACTGGCCTGTTGTCTTCGCGGTCATGCTGATTGCACTGCTCGAGGTGCTCGACGTGACTGTCGTCAACGTGTCGCTGCCGCACATGATCGGCGCGTTCGGCGCGACTCCCGACCAGATCACGTGGGTCGTCACCTCGTACATGATCTCCACCGCGATCGTGATGCCGCTGACGGGCTTCCTGACCGGCCGCTTCGGCCGGCGACCCGTGCTGCTGGTCTCGATCATCGGGTTCCTGGTCACCTCGGTGATGTGCGGCGCGGCGTGGAGCCTCGTCGCGATGGTGGTGTTCCGGCTGCTGCAGGGGGCGTTCGGCGCCGTGCTGATCCCGTTGTCGCAGACGGTGCTGCTCGACGCGTTCCCGCGTGAGAAGCGCGCGCTCGCGATGGCGATCTGGAGCGTGGCGATCATGCTCGCCCCGCTCATCGGCCCGGTGCTCGGCGGCTACATCACCGAGCACTACGTCTGGCGCTGGGTGTTCTACGTGAACCTGCCGCTCGGACTCATCGGCCTCGCGTTCGTGTGGGGCGAGGTACGGGACACGCCCCACCGCCACCAGCTTTCCACCGACTGGTTCGGGCTGCTGCTGCTGTCGCTGGCACTCGGGTCGCTGCAGGCCGTGCTCGACATGGGCCAGCACCGCGACTGGTTCGCCTCCAGGCTCATCCAGGTACTGACCGCCGTCTGCGTGCTGTCCGGCGGTGCGTTCGTGTGGCGCGGGCTCACCGTCGCGAACAACATCATCGACCTGCGGCTGTTCCGCGACCGGAACTTCACGCTCGGCTGCATCCTCATCGCGACGTACTGCATGTCGATGTTCGGGACGATCATCCTGCTGCCGCTGCTGTCACAGCGCCTGCTCGGGTACCCGGCGGACATCGCCGGCCTGATCTTCCTGCCCCGCGGGGCGGTCAGCGCAATATGCATGATCCTGATCGGCGCGTGGTTCGCGCACCGGCTCGATCCGCGCAAGCTGATGCTGGTCGGCCTGTGCTTCACGACGGTCGCCTGCCTGCAGATGGCGCAGTACACCCTGGAGACCGACATGTGGGGTCTCACGTGGCCCGGGATCGTGCAGGGCATCGGGATGGCCTGCATATTCGGCCAGATCTCCGTCGTCACGTTCGATCGCATCCCGCGCGAGCGCGCCGACGAGGCGGCGGGGATCTACAGCGTGATGCGCACGCTCGGCGGCGCGTTCGGCGTCGCGCTGTCCGGCACGCTGTTCGTCCGCCAGGAGCAGGTGCACTGGAACGTGCTGGGGGG
>JBFWUN010000112.1:0-7900 GCA_050247235.1 Gammaproteobacteria bacterium | reverse complement strand
ACGTGATCGATCGCGCGACGGGCAAGCTGATTTCGGCGGAGAAGATCGGCAAGGTGACGTGGGCATCGCACGTCGATCCTGCAACCGGCCGGCCGGTGGAAGTCCCGGGTTCGCGCTACGAGGACGGCGAAGAACTCGTGTGGCCGAGCCCGATCGGCGTGCACAGCTGGCACGCGATGTCGTTCAACCCGCAGACCGGGCTCGCGTACCTGCCGACGATCGAACTGCCGTTCCAGTTCACCGACAAGGACTACCGGCCGAAGGAATGGCAGTCCCCGAGCTACGAGATCGATCCCGGCGTGCAGTTCTCGCCGGGCACGGAGGTCACCGAGAAGCTCGACGCCGGGTTCCTGCTCGCCTGGGATCCCGTACGGAAGAAGGAAGCCTGGCGTCTGCCGCTGCCCGGCGTCTGGAACCCCGGCACGATGACGACCGCCGGGGGGCTGGTGTTCGCGGGGCGCGCCGACGGCAGGTTCGTCGCGTACCGCGCGACGGACGGGGAAGTGTTGTGGACGTTCGATACCAAGGTCGGCATTTCGGCGCCGCCGGTCACTTACGAGGTCGACGGCACGCAGTACGTTTCGCTGCTCGTCGGCTGGGGCGGTGGCGGATCTTCAGTGATGGGCAGCGTGACCGCGCAGCACGGATGGACGTACGGCGTGCACCCGCGCCGCCTGCTGACGTTCGCGCTGGACGCCAAGGCCACGTTGCCGGACACGCCGCCGCCGCAGGTCGTGACGCCGCTGGTGGCGGAGGATTTCAAGATCGATCCGCAGCTGGCAGCGAGCGGCAACGCGCTGTTCACCCGCAAGTGCGTGTTGTGTCACGGCACCGGCGCAGTGGCGGGCGGCTATGCGCCGGACCTGCGCGCCTCGCAGGTGCCGCTGTACCTGGACGCGCTGCGTGACGTGGTGGCGGACGGCTCGCGCGCGGCGCGCGGGATGCCGCGGTACCAGGAGTTCACGGACAAAGATCTTGAGTCGCTGCAGCACTACATCCGGCAACAGGCGCGACGGGACGCGCAGAAGGCCGCCGCGCAGTAGTGACGTCAGGGACCACGAGGTCGCGCGCGCAGCGCGACTTCGTCCCGCGCGATTCCCTTGCCGCGGTCATTCGCGCGCAGTTTCGCTCACCTTCGTCATCCCGGCCGGCGCGCCATCTTCGGTTCCGGAATTCGCACCGCGAATACCCGGCGAAATATCCGAGATGCATGCAATGAGAAGCGAAGCCCCATGGACCCCGGTGTTGCCGGCGGATATTCCCTGCTTCAAGCCACCGCCGTGCGGTGGCGCGTCGCCGACAGCCGTGCGGCGGCCTCCACGATCGATGTCAGCGACGATCCCGGCGGGAAAGTCTCCAGGCCGCGCGCCGCCAGCTTCCGGCGCATCCATGGCGCGATCGCGCCGCCGGCAAACACCGGCACGTCGGGCGCGGTCTCCGCGAGCGCCTGCAGGATCCGTTCGACGACCTCCAGCCGCCCGTAGACGTTCAGCCCGACGAGATCGACGTCCTCGTCCGCCGCCAGCCGCGCGATCTCGTCGGCACTCGCCATGCCGCCCAGGATCACTTCGAAGCCCGCATCGCGCAGCGCATGCGCCACCACGGAGAGTCCCCGCCAGTGACCGTCGAGGGCTGTTTTCGCCAGCAGCACGCGCCGCCCCTGGCCGGGGTGCGCCGTACTCGTTGCATCGTTCGTCATGACTCGCTCCCCGCCCGCGTGGAGGGCTACATCAGCGCCGGTGTCTGCCAGTCGCCATACACTTCGCGGTAGACCGCGCCGATCTCGCCCAGGGTGAGATCGGCGTTCACCGCGTCCATCATCGCCGGCATCAGGTTTGTATCGCCGCGGCAGGCCACTGCGAGCGCACGGCGCGCGCGGTCGGCGGCGTGCGCATCCCGGTCCCCACGCAATCCCGTCAGCCGCGCCATCGCCTCGTCGAACGCGTTCTCGGTGCCGATGAAGCCGTCGATCTCGAACGGGCTGAGATCATCGGTGAACGCGTTCACGCCGACCTGCGTCGCCACCCCGGTATCGAGCTGTTGCGCGTAGTCGTGCTGGTTGCGGTGCGCACGCTCGTGCAGCCAGCCGCTGTCGAGCGTCGCCAGGAAGCCACCCTCGGCGAGGATCTCGTCGATGAAACCGCGCGCCCGCGCCTCGATCTCGGCGCCCAGCGCTTCCAGGTACCACGCGCCGCCGAGCGGATCGGCCACCGCCGTCAGGTTCGACTCGTGCTGGAGCACCTGCTGCATGCGCACGGACATCTGGTGTGCGTGTTCGGACGGAATCGACAAGGCCTCGTCGTAGCCGGAGATCCCCAGCGACTGCACGCCGCCGAGCACCGCCGCCAGCCCCATCAACGTGCCGCGCGCGAGGTTGTTGAGCGGCTGCTGGTAGGTCATCGCACTCCCCGCGGTCAGTCCGTGGATGCGCAGCCGGGAGGCGCGTTCGTCGCGGATGCCGTAGCGTTCGGCGAGCAGGTCCGCCCACAGTTTCCGCGCGACCCGGAGCTTCGCGATCTCCTCGAAGAAATCCATGCCGATGCGGAAGCTGACGCCCGCGACGCCGCGCGCGGCCTCGGCGAGCGGCAGGCGGCCGCGGCGCTGGATTTCGTCCAGGTATTCGATCGCGTTCGCGAACGTCGCGCCGAGCTCCTGCCAGGCGTTGAGCCCCGTGTCCGCGCCGTTGTAGCCCGCGATCGATACCGGCACCCAGTGCGGCAGGTGCCGCGCGCAGAACTCGATGATGTCGCAGTTGAAGCGCAGGCCCGCGCGGGTGGGCACCTGCTGCCGGGTCACGCAGCCGAGATAGGTCAGGAAGTAGTCGCTCTGCCCGGTGCCGGGCAGCGCCGCGAGATCGAGTCCGCGCCGGCGCGCGACGGTCCAGTAGCAGGACAGCGCGAACGGGGCGTGCTGCACCACCGCGCCCCCGGGATGTCCGTAGGTGCGTTCGAGCGGGATCCCGGCGAGCACGGTCTCGAAATCACGCACGCTCATGATGATCGCGCCGGTCATGCCGACGTCCTCGCGCCGCGCGAGCACGTGCGGATGGTCCACGTCGTACAGGTGATCGGCGGTGTTGCGATCGTGCTCCATGATGAAGCCGTGCTCGCCCTGCGCCAGCAGGAAGCGGATGCGTTCGTTCTCGTCCGCGGGGTTGCCGAAGCCGCTCAGCTGGAAGATGCGCCACGGACGCGCGCGGTACATGCCGGGATACGCGCCGCGCAGGAAATGGCCCTGGCCCGGGCCGGCAGCGGCGGCCGCCGCGTGCGAGGCGGGCACGTCGGCCGCAGTGTAGTGGGGCTTCAGCGGGATGCCGGAGACGGTATGACGTTCGTCGCGCGTACGTGTGTCCATCGGCGGACCTCCTCGGGCGGGCGCCTGCCGTGCGCGTGACTGCGTGCGCCGGACGGGCTTGCCACATTCATAGCGCGCACCCGGGTGCCGCGCTTGATGCAGGTCAAGCGCTGTTCGACGCGCCGAGGTCGAGCAGTTCGCGCACTGCCGCATCGAACGCGCGTTCGCCACGCGCAACCGCCGCGCAGAGTGCCTCCACGCGCGGATCCGCGCTGCCGAGCAGGCGGGTCTTCAGCGCGTCCGCCGCGAGCCCCGCGAGCAGTCGCCGCGTGCGCTCCGTGCCGCCGCGCGCGCGGGCCGGGATGTGTGCCGTGTGGGCATTCACCGCGTCGACCAGCGCACCGACCCCCTCGCCGGTGGTCGCCACCGTCTTCAGCACCGGGATCTGCCAGCCGCCGCGCGCAGTCAGGTGGGCCATCTGCAGCAGGTGTGCCTGCGCGTGCTCGGCGCCCGGCAGATCGGCCTTGTTGACCACCAGGATGTCGGCGATCTCCAGGATGCCGGCCTTGGCGGCCTGGATGTCGTCCCCCAGCCCGGGCGGCGTGACGACGATCCTGGTGTCCGCGACTTCAGCGATCTCCACCTCCGACTGTCCGGCGCCCACCGTTTCCACCAGCACCACGTCGAAGCCCGCCGCCGACAGCACGTCGACCACGCGCGCGGTCGCCAGCGACAGCCCGCCCACGCGGCCACGCGACGCGAGCGAACGGATGTACACGCCGTCGTCGGCGGTGTGATCGCCCATGCGGATCCGGTCCCCGAGGATCGCACCGCCGCTGAATGGGCTCGACGGATCGACCGCCGCCACCGCGATGCGCAGTCCGCGCCGTCGCCATTCGCCGATCAGTGCACTGACGAGCGTGGACTTGCCGGCGCCCGGCGGTCCGGTGATCCCCACCACCTGCGCGTGACCGGGGGCGTGGTGGATCGCACCTAGCACCACCGGTGCTTCCGGCGTTCCGTTCTCGACCCACGTGATGCACCGGCTGAGTGCACGCCGTTCACCGGCGAGCAGGCGGGCCACCCAGGCGGCGGCATCGGTGGGGGGCGCGGGGGTGTCGTTCACGTCCGGATCTCCTCGGTCCCGACCGGACCTGGCGTGGCCGGCACTGCCCGGCGAGCATACGCGAGGACCCGGTCGCCGGGGTGAGGTCGATCGCGACCGGTGATCCACGTCAACGCGCGGCGACCGCGACGCACAACCGCGCTAACATGCGCAGCCATGAACACCCCCGATTCCCAGCGCAGGTTGCAGGCGGTCCTCGCGGCCGACGTCGCCGGTTTCACGCGGCTGATGGCCGCGGACGAAACCGCGACCGTCGCGAATCTGAATGCGTCCCGCCAGCTCTTCCGCACCCACCTGGAAGCGCATCGCGGGCGCGTGGTGGATACCGCGGGAGACAGCATTCTCGCGGTGTTCGATTCCGTGGTGGATGCGACGTCCGCCGCGGTCGCGGCGCAGGAGGCCCAGGCGGCGGCGAATGCCGCGCGGCCGGCGGCCCAGCGCATGGACTACCGCGTCGGCATCAATCTCGGGGACCTGATCAGCCATGGCGACGGCACGGTGTATGGCGACGGGGTCAATCTCGCTGCGCGCGTGCAGTCGCTGGCCGTGCCGGGCGCGATCGCGCTGTCGAGCCGGGCACACGCGCTGCTCGACGGCACCTTGAAATCGCGCTGCCGCGACGGCGGCGAGCAGGCCGTGAAGGGCAGTGACACACCGCTGCGCATCTATCACCTGGACCCGGCGAACGTGGGTAACGCCGCGGGGACCGACCCCGGCCCTTCCGCGGCCGCGAGCACTGCATCGCGCCTGCCGTCACGGCCGTCGATCGCGGTGCTGCCGTTCTCGAATCTCGGTGGCCACGAAGAGGACGGCTACTTCGCAGACGGCATTTCCGAAGACATCATCACCGAGCTGTCGCGCTTCAAGGAACTCATCGTCACCGCGCGCAACTCCACGTTCACGTACCGCGGACAGGCGGTGGACGTCCGCCAGGTCAGCCGCGATCTCCATGTCCGTTACGTGCTGGAAGGCAGCGTGCGCCGCGCCGGCCGACGCCTGCGCGTGACCGCCCAGCTGATCGATGCCGAGAGCGGGCATCACCTGTGGGCCGAGCGCTTCGATCGCGACCTGGAGGACATCTTCGATGTCCAGGACGAGCTCACGCGGCGGATCGTCGCGAGCCTCGTCGACAAGCTCGACGATCACGAGTTCCGGCGCCTGCGCGCAGATCCCGGTACCGGCACGCCGGAAGCCTACGAGCTGGTGCTGCGCGGCCGCGAGCTGTGGTTCCGTTTCAACCGCGAGGACAACCTGATCGCGCGCGACATGTACCGGGAGGCGATCGCGCTGGACCCGGATTACGCGCGCGCCTACGCGAGCCTGGCCTGGTCACACATCCTCGCGTACAACGAGTACTGGTCGGGCGATCCGCAGGGTGAACTGGATGCCGCGCTCGAACACGCGCAGACGGGTGTGCGCCTCGCCCCCACGTCGCACACCAATCGCCTCGCGCTTGGCTGGGTGTACTACTTCCGCAAGCAGCTGCCGCGCGCGATCGAGGCGCTGCGCACCGCTGTCGATCTCAACCCGAACGACGCCGACGGCTACGTGTTCCTCGCCCAGTCGCTGAGCCTGAACGGGGAGAACGACCGGGCGATCGCGCTGCTCGACGAGGCGCTCCGCATGAACCCGCACCTGGAGGAATGGCCGCGCTCGGTGTACGTGATCGCGTACTTCAACGCGCGCCGCTACGCGGAGGCCATCGACGTGTTCGAACGGCTGGAGTCTCCGCGCGTCGAGCACATGCGCTGGGCCGCCGGTGCCTACGCATACCTCGGGCGCGACGCAGAAGCCGCGCGCGCCGTCGCGCGCTACCTGGAAAAGTACCCGGACTTCGATCTCGACCTCCACCTCGCGCGCATTCCGTTCGCGCGCGCGGAAGATCTCGAACATTACGGCGAAGGCCTGCGGCGCGCGGGGTTGGTGGGGGTGTCGGCGTAGAGATTCTTTGATGAATCGCCGGTGTCATCCGCGCCCACCCGATAACCGACTCTCGCACGTATCTGTTCAGTCGCTCACGCCGTTCGCCATGCGTCCCCAGGCATTATGCGCTTCATGAACTCATCGAACATTGGCACCGTGAACGCCGTATCACCGTGGTTCGGGCTCCAAATCATGCCTTTCGAAATGAGCTGATTGCGCGTCGGACCAAGGGACGTCACTTTGCGCTTCAGCACGTTCGCGATATCCCCCGAGCGATGCGGTCCAGGGCCCAGTTCGGCCATTGCCCGCAGATACATCTTCTCGGAGGGCGTCAGGCGGTCGAAGCGAACGCGGAAGAAGCTCTCATCCAGCGCCGCGATCGCATTACCGGCAGCGCGTTCGACATCCCGCTCGGTGATCGGCGATTGGTGCGCGACATCCCAGGCATGCTTGCCCCATTCCTGCAGGAAGTACGGATAACCCTGAGTCTCTCGCACGATCCTTTCCAGCGCGGCTGGCTCAAACTCCACATGTTGTTCGCGCGCCGGTACAGTGATCGCCTTGGCTGCCTCGGCGTCGGTCAGTGGCCCGATCTGCGGAAAATCGAATAATCGTTCCGCGTAGGATTTCGCGCGGCCCATCCGGCCTGGCAACTGCGGCAGACCGGCGCCGACCATGACCACGGGCAGCCGCCGTTGGGCCACCCGATGCAACGCCGTGATCAAAGCCGCCAGTTGGTCTTCCTCCACATACTGCAGTTCATCGATGAAAAGGATGAGCGCCGTGCCCGCGCTGCGCGTCGTCTCGCCCGCGGATTCGAGCAATGCCTGCAGGTCGTGTTCCAGATCGCCGTTGTCGGCCAAACCCGGCTCAGGCTCGTAATCGAACCCGACTTCGATGTCCTGATACTTGAACTTAAGCCCTTTCGCGAATCCCGCCAGCGCACGCAACGCCCGCTTGCCGAGCGCGCTGGCCTGTTCGACGGTCGAGAGCCGCAGCAGTGCCTGCCGCAGCTGCGGCGCCAGGAGCGCCGGCAGCGAGCGTCCTTCAGGCGCTTCGATGCGGAGTGTATGGAGACCGCCCGCCTCCGCGTCGTCACGCATCCGGTCCAGCAGCACGGTCTTGCCAACCCCGCGCAGTCCGACGAGCAGCAGGCTCTTGGCAGGACGCCCCACACGAACGCGCTCAGCGGCGATGCGCACTATCTCACGCAACTCGTCGCGACCGGCCAGCTCAGGGGGTGGCGTGCCCGCTCCTGGGGCATATGGGTTTGAGATAGGGTTCATGCGGGCAGATTATAGGCATATTATTAAAATTAAAATGACAAGCTAATTTCACTAACTTAAATATAATCACCCTTTGCAACCTTCCTTGGAAGAGTTCGTTCGCGACCAGACAGGGCGGAGACCGCGGACGCATCCAACGGCGAGCGCGGCCCAACACCCCAGACTGCTGGCGCTTTGCCGCCTGCCGGGTCAGAACGAACGTCGCCGTGCCATATGTGCGAATCTGTTCTGCGAGAGGTGGGCGACCGCGTTACTCGAACATCAGCACCGT
>JBFWUN010000111.1:0-7939 GCA_050247235.1 Gammaproteobacteria bacterium | reverse complement strand
GCCAGGCTGAGCGCGGCTCGCAGCGCCCAGGACCGTGCGCCCTGGCGACGGGCAATCTCGAGCGCGGTGTGAAAGCGCCCGGTCGCGTCGGCCACCGCGGCGGGGTCCGCGCGCAGCGTCAGTTCTCCCGCGAGCCGGTGGAGTTCCGCCGTGTACGCGTGCTCCGCGGACGCCTGCATGAATGCGAACGCCTGCGCGATGGCTTCCAGGCCCGCGGCCGTCCGGTCCGCGTGCAGGCAGGCGTCCGCGAGCATCGCGAGGAACAGTGTCTTGCCCATGCCCGCTCCTGTCGCCTCGTACGCAGACAGTCCCTCGCGCAGCATCGCGATGCCGCGCTCGCCGTCGCCCCCGCGCGCGATGGCCCAGCCTTTCATCATGCGGCCCCACGCGAGCCAGAACGGGAAATCCTGCGCGGCACTGACGTCGATCGCGGCGTCCGCGCAGGACGCGGTCGCGGCCGGTTCTCCGCGCAGCTGCCGGACCTCCGCGGCGTAATTCCAGGCGAACGCGAGACTGAACGGATGGGCCATGGCGCGCGCCGAGTCGACGGCGTCGAGGCTGGTCCGCACCGCCTTGTCCGGATGCCCCGTGAACCACCACACCCACGCCCGGTAGAGCAGGCTCACGACGCGCGGATCCTGGCTGTAGGTCGGGAGTCGCAACTGGTCCCGCGCGCGGTCGTAACCGTCGACGGCGCGATCCAGGGCGTGTGCCGCCTCTTCGAGCCGGCCCAGCCAGAACAGCGAACAGCCGGTGGCGTAGTGCGCCCACGGGAAGGGGTGGCCGACGCGCGTCTCGAGTGCGCAGAGATCCAGGCCCAGCTGGTAGGCGCGCGCGTGATCGCCACGCACCACGTGATAGAGCCACAGTCCCCACAGCACCGGGAACAGCTCCTCGGGCGCCCCGACGTCCGCGTGCAGTGCGCGCGCGCGTTCGTAGACTTCCCGGACGTCGTCCGCCGCGTATCCCCGCGAATGGATCAGCGGTGGGCCCAGCGAAATGCACAGCAGGAACTCCTGGCGCCGCCGCGCTGCGACGTCCCCGATGAGCTGCGCGAGATCGAGCCCGTGCGTGAACAGTTCGATCGCCTCGCGGTTCGCGCAGCGCCGGACCGCGCGTTCGCCGGCGAGCCGCAGGTAATACACCGCGCGCGGGTAGTCGCGCCCTTCCTCGAAGTGCAGCGCGAGTTCGGCCGCGATCTCCGGGGTCTCGGCGCCGTACGCGGCCTCCTCGCGCAGACCGATGCGCTGGTGCAGGCGGGCGCGACGGCCCGGGGTGACGCGATGGTAGAGCACGTTCTGGTACAGCGCGTGGATGAAGCCGAAGCGTGCCGCCAGGGTGCCATCGGGCCATTCGCCCGCACCGCGCGACTGCAGGAACTGCGCGCGCGCGGCGAGCGTCGCACAGCGTCGTTCCACGGCGTCCAGATCCCCGGTACCGAGGCCCTCGGCGAGCGACGCCGCGGAGAACTCGGTGCCCGCGACGCTCGCGGTTTCGAGCAGCTGCTGGTCGTCTTCGGTCAGTCGCGCGACCTGGAGTTCGATCATCTGGCGGACGCTTTCGGGGATCCGCTGCTCGATCGCGTCCTGGACCGCATGCGGACCCTGGGTCGCGACGTAATCCGCGACGTTGACCATGAACAGCGGATGACCGTCCGTGCGCCGGTGGACCATGCGCGCGAGCTCGGCGAGCGATGGCGGCCCCTTGATGCTGCCTTCGAAGCGGCGCGCCAGGTACTCGGAGATCGCGGCGGGGCCCAGGCACGGCAGTGCGAGCTCGGCACAGCGTCCACGGAGTTCCAGCTGCTGTTTGATCGCCTTGAGCGGATGGTCGCGCGTGTACACCTCCACGGGTCGGTACGTCGCCACGATCATCAGCGCAGCCGGCTCGTCGCGCTGGGCTACGAACGACAGCAGGTCGAGCGTCGAATAATCGCTCCAGTGAAGGTCCTCCAGCATCAGGACCAGCGGATGTATCGCGCACAGCGTTTCCAGCGCTTCGGCCATCTCGCGCAGCATGCGCTCCCGGGTCTGCCCGAGCACGCGGGCCTGCAGCGTGGCGAGCGCCGCCTCGTCCAGCAGCGAAGGGAGCTGCACGAGCCAGGTCGGCGCGCAGCGCTGCAGGACGTCCACGAGGATATTCGTATCGGCCTGGCGCGCGAGGCGACCGAGCGCGTCCAGGATCGGGAGATAGGCTTCCCCGGCGCCGTACTGCTCGATGCATTGGCCCTTGACGCACCACGGCGCGGAGGGTGTCTGGTCGGCGAGCTTGCGGCCGAACGCCTCGAGCACCGTGGTCTTGCCGATCCCAGGTTCGCCGGTCACGAACACGATCTGGCGCGTGCCCGTGCGGGCCCGCGCCAGCCGGCTTTCCAGCGCCGCGATCTCCGCGTCCCGTCCGACAGGCATGGCCTCGCCAGGGGCCGCCGCGCGCGCCGGTGCCGTGAGCGGGCGGGGTGCGCGGGGTAACGACGTGACCTCGGCGATGAAGCGGTAGCCGCGGCCGTGCACCGTCTCGATGAATCGCGGGGTCTTCGGATCGTCACCCAGCAGCTTGCGCAGTTCGCGCACCAGCTCGCTCAGTCCCCCTTCGGCAATCACCAGTCCCGGCCACACCGACTCGAGCAACGTGTCTTTCGCGAGCAGCTCGCCGGGGTGCGTGACCAGCTGATGGAGCAGCGCGTACGTCTTGGGGCGGAGCGGGATGACCTCGGTGTCCCGGTAGAGCTGCGCCCCACGTGGTTCGAGACGAAACGGCCGAAACACCAGTGACGACACGGATTCCACCCCTGACCCCACTGAAAATCTGAGAATAATCTGAGCGCGCCTTGAGGATCTCACGCACCCCGCGTTTCTACCATACGTCCCGAGCCTGTTCACACGACCACGAGGAATCACGATGGAACGGACACGGTACGACATGATCATCATCGGCGGCGGTCTCGGTGGCTCGGTGCTCGCCAAGACCCTGGCGGAGGACGGTGCGCGCGTTCTCCTCCTGGAGCGCGACCAGCAGTTTCGAGACCGTGTGCGCGGGGAGGGCATGCATGCCTGGGGTGTCCCCGAAGCGAAGGCGCTCGGCGTGTACGAACTGCTGCGAGATCGCTGCGGGCTCGAAGTGCCGAAATGGGACATGCATATAGGGCACGAACACCTGGCCTGCCGGGACTTCACGGTATCCACCCCGCACGGCTCCCCGCTCTTCAGCTTCTACCACCCGGACATGCAGGAAACGCTGATCACCGCGGCGGCCGCTGCCGGGGCCGAGGTCTGGCGCGGCGCCGCGGTGCGCCACGTCCACGCCGATCCCCGGCCGACGGTCAAGGTTGAACACGCGGGCTGGACCTCGGATCTGCACGCGTCATGGGTGGTCGGGGCCGATGGCCGGAAATCGCCGACGCGTCACTGGATGGGGTTCGAGGTGCACCAGGATCCCGCGCGCCGCTGGTTCACCGGGGTCCTGCTGGGCGGTGTGCCGTTGCCGGAGGACACCTGGTACGCGGTCATGAACCCCGACAATGGCCATGAAGTGTTTCTCGGCAACATCGGCCAGGGCAGGGTACGCGCCTATCTCGGGTATCCGCAGGATGCCGGGCCGCGTTATCTGAAACCGCATGACCTGCCGCGGATGTTCGAGGCGGCGATCGCGACGGGTGCCGATCGGGCGCTGTACGCACAGGCGTACCCGGTCGGCCCCATCGCCACGTTCGCCTCGGACGATGTGTGGGTCACCCATCCCTTCAAGGACGGGGTGGCGCTGATCGGCGATGCCGCCGCGACGTGTGACCCGTCCTTCGGACAGGGTCTCGCGATGACCTTGCGCAGCGTAAGACGACTGCGCGACGCGATGCGCAGCCACGCCGACCGCGACGCCGCCGGCCACGCGTACGCGGACGCTCATCAGCGGGACTTCCAGGCCATCCATCGGCAGGAAGACTGGCTGCGCGAAATGTTCCTGGACACCAGCCCCGCAGCCGCGGCGCAACGGGTACGTGCGCTGCCGGGCATCCTGGCGGACCCGGCGCGGGTTCCCGACCTGTTCGGGATGGGACCCGATGCCGCGAGCGACGAGACGACGCGGCGGCGGTTCTTCGCGGAAGCATGAGGGTACGCCGCGGGCCGGTTGCGTCGTGTTGCCCGACCGACGCGGCGCGACACCTTGGCCTGCCGCATGGGGTGCACGATGAGTGCCCTCACCGAGCCAGCACTTTCCGGCGCGCAGCTGGCGACCTTGGGCTCGCGCCTCGAACGGCTCGACCCGATCCGGTGAATTGGACGCCGAACAGGATAGGTCTTTTAACAGGTGCTATTATCGGTCCTGTTTACAGCATACGAGGGTGCCGGCATGGGCACGAAGTTCTCCGAAGACGTGATTCCGCTGACCGACCTGAAGGTCAACCCTGGCCGCGTCGTCAAACATGCGACAGACGCGCACCGACCTGTGTTGCTCACCAGCCGCGGGCGCGGCGTGGCCGTGGTGCAATCGGTGAACGACTACGAGGCGGCCGAGGAGGAGCGTGCATTCATGCGGGCTGTCGTTACCGGTCTTGCCGACCTCGAGGCGGGCCGAGAGGTGTCGCTCGCAGAGGCCAAGGCTCGTCTCGGTCTGAAGTAGCCACATGGCCAAGGTCGCCATCGGGTTCGCCGAATCCGCACTGGCCGATCTGGAATCGATACGAGGCTGGTACGCCGAACAGGACGTACCTCACGTGGGCGAACGTCTGATCGGTGAAATCTTCGCGAGCATCGAGGCACTCGTTGAACATCCGGACATGGGGCGTATCGTCCCCGAGTTCGATCAGCCTTTTCTGCGCGAGCTGATCCGGCCACCATTTCGCATCATCTATCGGCGTGATCCGAAGCACCTGCGTGTTGTTCGGGTCTGGCGCAGCGAGCGCCTGCTCGATGTACCGGACAAAGACACGCCCTGACGCGCCGAATCCGCCGACTATCGCACTGACATGCTGCTCCTTGCGTTCGGCACGTTGATCTGGGCGAGCAGGTTCAGGGTGACGTCGACATCGAAGACCGGACGGTCGAGTCCGAAATTGACCGCGAATTGCTCACGAAAACAGCTGCGCGGGCCGGTGACGGGATCTGTTTCCGAGTAAGTGTTCAGCTTTGCGTCGTCGAAACGGAAATCGACGCGCTGGCGATTCGATCCGCGCATGGCGCCGTTGGCATCGACGATCAGCGAAGCCGGGAAGCTGAACGAACTCAGCGGGGGCTCGGCGCAGCGCGAGGTGCAGACTGCCTTCCATCCCGAATCGAAACATCGCGACTGTCTGGGAGGTCGGCGACGGACCGGAGATCGTGAACACGTCCGAATAGGTCATCGGTACCCTGTAAGACCGGTCGGGAATAGGCCACCCCCGACACGGGGTCGACGGCAATGGGGGTTCCGTCAGAAAGCCTCGCCGTGCCGCTGCGCGCGGCATCATGGTAGGCATCAAGCGTCAACGTCGAAACACGAAACCGGGACAGACCCAGATGGATCCCCACGAGAATCACGCGATTCGTCCACCTCAATCGCGAACGTCGGCGTGCGGACGTTCGCACGCGGTTTGCGGCGGTTCTTCGTGGAAGCCAGAGGGTGCGCCGCGAGCTGCTTGCGTCGTATCACCCGACCGTCTTTAATCGGTACTTGGGCCCGAGGATTGGAGTGCACGATGAATTCCCTCTCCGAGCCGGCACCTTCCGGCGCGCAGCTCGCGGCCCTGCCTCTCGAATCGCTCGACCCCAGCCGTGCGGAGATCTACGCCCAGCACGCCCACGGCCCTATGTTCGCGCGGCTGCGCCGCGAGGATCCGGTCCACCTGACGCGCGACAGCCCATTCGGCGCGTTCTGGTCTGTCACGCGTTACCACGATATCCAGGACATTGAGCGCGATCACGCGACGTTCTCGAACTACCCGACGATCGTGATCGGCGATCCGCCGGCCGATTTCGAAACACCGATGTTCATCCAGATGGACCCGCCGAAGCACACCGTGCAGCGCGCTGCCGTGACTCCAGCGGTGGGTGCGGCGCGGCTGAAGGACCTGGAGGCGCTGATTCGCACGCGTGTCGTCGCGATCCTCGACAACCTGCCGCGCAACGAGACTTTCGACTGGGTCGACCGGGTATCGAAGGAACTGACGACGCAGATGCTGGCCACGCTGTTCGATTTCCCGTGGGCGGATCGCCACCTGCTGCCGCTGTGGTCGGACGAGACCACGACGGCCGACACCGTGGGCGCGGACGCCGACATGGCGCACCGTCAGCAGGTGCTGATGCAATGCCTGGAATACTTCACCCGGCTGTGGCACGAGCGCGCCGCGCGGCCCGGCGGTTCAGACTTCATCTCACTGCTCGCGCACAACCCGCACACGCGGGACATGGTTGATCGCCCGCAGGAACTCCTGGGCAACCTGATGCTGCTGATCGTGGGCGGCAACGACACCACGCGCAACTCGATCACCGGCGGACTGCTTGCGCTGCACCGGAACCCCGACCAGTTCGACCGCGTGCGTGCGGAACCGGCGCTGGTGCCCAACATGGTGTCGGAGATCATCCGCTGGCAGTCGCCGGTGGCGCACATGCGGCGCACTGCCACGCGCGACGTGGAATTCCGCGGGCGGCAGTTCCGCCAGGGCGATCGCGTGGTGTTGTGGTACGCCTCCGCCAACCGCGACGAAGCGTTGTTCGAGGATCCCGAAGCGTTCCGCGTCGATCGCCCGAATGCCCGTGAGCACCTGGCGTTCGGCTACGGCATCCACCGCTGCCTCGGCAGCCGCGTCGCCGAACTGCAGTTGCGAATCCTGTGGGAGGAACTTCTCGCCCGTTGTCCCGGCCTGGAAGTCGTCGGCGACCCGGTGCGGATCAAGTCCAATTTCCTGCTGGGGTATGCAGCGCTGCCGGTGCGCATCGTCGCCTGAGCCGGCCGGCGCGGCAACGGCCGCGGACGGCGGGTGGTTTCACGGCGCCCCGTGCGCATGCGAGACTCCGGGTTGTTCTCCGCAGAACGATGCGCCCGAAAGATCCCCGCGATGGCCACTGCGCGCTCACCGCTGACGTTCGCCCTGCGCCTGCTGCTCACCTATGCGCTTTTCCACGGGGCGTACCTGCTGATCCCGGATCGCATCCTGCACGACGTGCTCTATCCCACCCTGTTCGGCGTGCCCACGGCGGAGATCGTCGGGAGGCTCGCGCCGGGGGAGGCGGTATCGGCGCAGGCGAATCGGATTGCCTCGCCGCGCGCGGTGCTCGAGATCGTCCGCGGGTGCGACGGATCGGGTGCGCTGTTCCTGCTCGCCGCGGCCATCCTGTCGTTCCCGGCGAGCGCGCGGGCGCGCACGGCGGGGCTGCTGCTCGGCACCGTCTTCCTGTACGCACTCAACCTGGCGCGCATGATCGGGCTCTATTTCGTGGCGGCCTATCGCACGGACTGGTTCCTGCCGCTGCACACGTACTTCATTCCCACGTTGCTGGTGGTCGCGGTGACGCTCTTCTACCTCGTATGGCTCGGTCGTGTCGGTGCGCCGGTCGCCCGTTGATCCGTTGCGCGCCGCGGCGGTGCGGCTCTGCGCCGCCTGGCTGGTGTGTTCGGCGCTCGGATTCCTGTGGGGAGAGGCGCTGCTCGCGCGCGCCACGCCACTGCTGTCGTTCGCGGTCAGCGCGATCGCGCCGGAGTTCACGTCACACGTGACCCTGGTGCGCACCGACGACACGCCCGAACTGCTGCTGGACGCGCGGATCGCGCAGCCGCTCAGGCTCGATGCGACGCACGTGATCCCCACCGGCCAGCCGGTGCCGTCGCGCGCCAGCGTCGCCCATGCGCTGGTGCCGCTCGTGATTCTCGTCACCGCGATGGCTGCGCTGCCGTTGCGGCGTTCACGCGAGTGGGCCTGGCTCGCGGTGGCGGCGCTGCCGCTCGGCGCGCTCACCCTGGTGGTGACCAC
>JBFWUN010000110.1:0-7976 GCA_050247235.1 Gammaproteobacteria bacterium | reverse complement strand
GGGTCGCCGCCGTTCATCTCGAGGACCAGGTCCAGCAGAAGCGCTGCGGGCATCGGCCGGGCAAGGCGGTCGTCGAGCAGGCCGAGATGGTGGATCGCATCAAGGCCGCAGTCGATGCGCGTCATGACCCGGAATTCGTGATCATGGCGCGCACGGACGCCGCGGCGGTGGAAGGCATGCAATCGGCAATCGACCGCGCGCAGGCCTGCGCCGAGGCTGGCGCCGACATGATCTTTGCGGAGGCCATGCGCACCCTGGACGACTACCGACGGTTCTGCACGGCGGTGAACGTACCGGTGCTCGCGAACATTACCGAGTTCGGGGCAACCCCACTGTTCACTACGGACGAGCTCGCCGCCGTCGGTGTGCGGCTCGTGCTGTATCCGCTGTCGGCACACCGCGCGATGGCCAAGGCGGCGGAAACCGTGTTCAAGGCACTGCTTTCCGAGCCCAACCAGGAATCGGTGCTGCCGCTGATGCAGACCCGGGCTGAACTCTACGAATACCTCGACTACCACAGTTTCGAATCAAAGCTGGATCAGCTCTTCGCCACTCAGCAGGGCAAGGGCAAGTAAATCGAACGACAACACACCAGAGGAGCACTCCACATGGCTGAAGGCAAGAAGTTGGAAGGCGCCGGTCTGCGCGGACAGATCGCAGGACAGACCGCGCTGTGCACGGTCGGCAAGAGCAATGCGGGCCTGACGTACCGCGGATACGGTATCGAGACCCTGGCCGAACACGCCAAGTTCGAGGAAGTCGCGTACATGCTCCAGTACGGGAAGCTGCCCAACCGCGGAGAGCTCGACGCCTACGTCGCACGCCTGAAGGGCAAACGCGGTCTGCCCGCCCCCCTCAAGGCGGTGCTGGAACAGATCCCCGCCAGCGCGCACCCGATGGACGTGATGCGTACAGGCTGCTCGATGCTCGGCAACCTGGAAACCGAGCAGAGCTTCGCCGAACAAAACGACCACATCGAACGTCTGGTCGCTGTACTGCCCTCCATCCTGCTGTACTGGTATCGCTACAGCCACGATGGCGTGCGCGTCGAAACGATGACGGACGACGACTCGGTCGGCGGCCACTTCCTGCACATGCTCCACGGCAGGAAGCCGAACGACCTGCACGCCCAGGTCATGAACGTCTCGCTGATCCTGTACGCCGAGCACGAGTTCAACGCGTCCACGTTCACCGCCCGCGTCTGTGCGTCCACGCTGTCGGACATCCACTCCTGCGTGACGGCCGCAATCGGGTCCCTGCGCGGCCCGCTGCATGGAGGTGCGAACGAGGCGGCGATGGAACTGATCGAGAAGTTCAAGAGTCCGGAGGAAGCAGAGCGCGAACTGCTCGGGATGCTTGCGCGCAAGGACAAGATCATGGGCTTCGGTCATGCGATCTACAGTACGCACGATCCCCGCAATGCCGTCATCAAGAAATGGGCCGAGCTGCTGGCGAAAGACGTGGGCGACAAGGTGCTGTACCCGGTGTCGGTGCGCGTGGACGAGGTCATGTGGCGGGAGAAGAAGCTGTTCCCGAACGCCGACTTCTACCATGCGTCCGCCTATCACTTCATGGGGATCCCCACCAAGCTCTTCACGCCCATCTTCGTCTGCTCGCGCGTGACCGGCTGGACGGCGCACGTGATGGAACAGCGCGCCAACAACCGCATCATCCGCCCCAGCGCAGAGTACACCGGACCGGATTCGGCGGACTGGGTGGCGATAGAGAAGCGCGGCTGAGACGCCGCGCGGGGACACGGGCCCGGAGGCGTGAAGCCTCCGGCTCGTTGACAAGCCGGCGTGGGATCGAGGGAGTGTGCCGATGGGCCTGAAGTCGCTCGAACATTTTTTCGTGGGCGCGCGCGACCTGGAGGCCTCGCGACGGTTCTACGTGGACGTGCTCGGGTTCACGGTGGGTCCGCGTCCGCCGTTTGATTTCCCGGGGTACTGGCTCTACCTCGGCGAATCGCCGTGCGTGCACCTTGGTGCGGCGGGGACATTCGCCGGCGCCGGGGACGCATCCACCACGCCGGTGCAGGCGGGCATCGGCACCGGGCCGCTCGATCACGTGGCGTTCCGCGGCGAAGACTTCGAGGGGTATCGGGCACGCCTCGATGCGCACGGTATCCGGTATCGTCAGCGCGATGTTCCGGCATCTGCACTGAAGCAGCTGTTCGTGAAAGACCTGGACGGCGTCACCCTGGAGTTCAATTTCTTCACGGGTCCGGCCTGAACGCCGCGTCCCGGCGAAGGCCGAGTACCAGCGCGGCGCCCAGCACCTGGAAGCCCGCGATGAGCACGATCCCGAGACCCGTGCCGCCGGTCGCTTCCTTCAGTGCGCCCATCGCGTACGGGGCCACGAACCCCGACAGGTTGCCCACCGAGTTGATGAACGCGATACCGGCTGCCGCCGCGCTGCCGGCCAGGAACGTGGTGGCCAGGCTCCAGGTCTGCGGGATCGCGGTGAATATGCCGCAGGTTCCCACCGTCAGCGCGACGATCGCAAGCACCGGCTGATCCGCGAGCGCCACGCTGGTGACCAGGCCGGCGGCCCCGAGCAGCGCTGGAATCGCAATGTGCCAGCGACGTTCGCGCTGCCGATCGGCCCGGCGGGCGACAAGCACCATCGCCACGCTGGCCACCCCGAACGGGATGGCACTGACGAGCCCGATCCGGAAATATCCCTGGAACCCGAGTTCGCTGATCATCGTCGGCAGCCAGAAATTGAGCCCGTAGAGCCCGAGCACGAACGAAAAATACACCAGGCACAGCAGCCACACGCGCGGGGCGGACAATCCCTCCCAGGCGCGGTGCCGCGACACCGCGCCACGCTCGTGTGCCAACGCCGCGCTGGCCGTCGCGCGCTCCTCGTCGGTCAGCCAGCGTGCGTCTTCCACGCGATCTTCCAGGTAGAAATACGCGCACACACCCACGCCGACGGAGGGCAGCCCCTCGAGCAGGAACAGCCATTGCCAGCCGGCCAGGCCGTGCACCGCGTGCAGTTCCTGCATGATCCAGCCGGACAGCGGTGCCCCGATCACACTCGATATCGCGACCGCGGTGACGAACAGCGCGGTGACCTGGCCGCGTCGCGCGGCGGGGTACCAGTAAGTCAGGTAGAGAATCACGCCGGGAAAGAACCCCGCCTCGGCGACGCCCAGCAGGAAGCGCAGCACATAGAAGGTGGTGGCATCGTCCACCCAGGCCATGCTGGCCGAGATGAGGCCCCACAGCACCATGATCCGGGAGATGCAGCGGCGGGCGCCGATACGGTGGAGCAGGAGGTTGCTCGGGACTTCGAACAGGAAGTACCCGATGAAGAAAATCCCGGCCCCGAGTCCGTACACGGTGTCGCTGAATCCGAGCGCGTCCGACATCTGCAGCTTCGCGAAGCCGATGTTCACGCGATCGAGGTATGCGCACAGGTAGCACAGGAACAGGAAGGGGATCAGACGCCAGGTGATGCGGGCGTAGAGACGGTCGGTATCCGGCCCGCTCTCCCCCGATCGCCCGCCATCCATTTCGTACGCGTTGCCCGCTGACACGTGCAGATTGTCGCCCACCGGGTACGCCAAGGACAGTCCGTGCGAGACGCGCGGGGAAAACGCTGTGGCATACTCGGGCCCGCCCCGCGCAGGACGACGTCACGATGACAGGCACAGACGCCCCCGGACTCACACGCATGCTCGTCGAACGCACGCTCGCGATTCGCTACCCGGCATTGCCTGGCGATCTGCGCACGCTCGCGCACCAATGCCTGCTCGACTGGCTGGCGGTCACGCTTGCCGGCGCGGAAACCCCGCTCGTCGGACATCTGCACGCAGACGCCATCGCGCAGGGCGGTGCCCCGCAGGCGGCGCTGATCGGTCGCGCGGGGCGCCTGCCGGTGTACGCGGCCGCGCTGGTCAACGGCGCGGCGTCACATGCGCTCGACTTCGACGACGTCAACTACGCGATGTCGGGTCACCCGAGCGTCCCGGTGCTGCCCGCGGTGCTCGCGCTGGCGGAGCAGCGCGGCATGGAAGGGGAGGCCGTGCTTGGGGCGTTCGTCGCCGGGTATGAATTCGAATGTCGGGTGGGCCAGTTGGTCGCGCCGGGACATTACGCGCAGGGATTCCACGCGACGGCGACCATCGGTGCGCTCGGTGCCGCGCTCGCGTGTGCGCACCTGCTGGGGGCGTCCGCGGAGGTGGCGGCACATGCCGTCGGAATCGCCGCGACGCAGGCAGCAGGCCTGAAATCCATGTTCGGCACCGACTGCAAGCCGTTGCACGCCGGGCACGCCGCGCGCGTGGGGGCGCAGGCGGCGTGCCTCGCCGTGCGCGGGCTCCGGAGCCGGCCGGATGTCCTCGAATGCGCGCAAGGATTTGCCGCCGTCCTGGGACCCGATTTCGAGCCTGCGCGCGCCCTGGCGGATCCTGCAGGGGGCTTCCACCTGCGCGCCAACCTCTTCAAGTACCACGCGTCGTGCTTCGAGACACACGCGACGATCGAATCCTGCCTGACGCTGCGCAGTTCGATCACGGATCCATCCCAGGTCCGCGCGGCGACGATCCGCGTGAATCCATACTGCGCGACGATGTGCGACATCCCGGTACCACGCACCGGGATGGAGGCGAAATTCAGCCTGAGGCAGATGTCGGCATTCGCCCTGGCAGGGGTTGATACCGCTGCGCCGGACACGTTCTCCGCCGCGGCGCTCGAGCGCCCGGAGATCGTGGCGCTGCGGGACCGGATCCAGGTGGCGTTCGATCCCGCAATCCTCCCTTCCCACGCCCACGTGACGGTCGAGTCTGCGGTCGGCACGCTCAGCGCGACCCACGACGCCAGTCGGCCGCTGACCGATCTCGCTCAGCAGGCGTCGCGCCTGCGGCACAAGGCGACCGGCCTGCTGGCAGGCACCTGGGGCCCGCGTCGACTCGAACAACTCTTCGAACGGGTTGCCGCGGTAGACCAGTTCGGTGGATTCCCGGCGTTGGTGGGACTGTTCGAAGTCCTGTCTGACCTCGAAACAACTTGAAGTGAGCTTCCATTTGCGGGATTAAATCGTCATATTTGATGATAATTGGAATATTCGTTAAATATGATGGAAATAATTTCGACACTTCTGCTGCTCCAGGCATGGGAGACCGCCCATGGACGGGCCGATCCCCGGGAAACACTGACCGCACTGCGAGCTGCCTGCCAGGCTGCATCTCCCCCGATGAACGTGTCGTTGTACCGACTGATTCCGTCGCCGGAGGCCGTGGAACTCGCGGGGACCACGCACCCGGATCTGCCGGACGTCCGGCGCTTTCGCTGTGCACCGGCGGCGTACGCGCAGTTGCGCCATTGGGCTGCGGCACGCCGTGGCCTGTCACTGGCCACCGCCCGCGCAGAATTCCGCCTGCTCGCGCGCGTGGTGGACCATGGACACGCACCGACCGCAATGCTCCAGGGAATCGGGAATGACGAGACCGGCCACGGAATTCTCGTGGTGGAAACAGCTGACGGCACGCAGCCGACGGATGCGGACTCGGTGCGCCGGCTCGCGGCGCCGTTCGACGCGCTGCTCGAGCGTCTCCAGGCTCAGGAGGCCCTGGCTACCCTGGGTGCGGAGCTGGCAACGGTCTCGGCGCTGCTGGCCGAGGTGAGCGGTGGGTCGGACGCGGGACCGGCAGAACTTCGGCCTGGACCCTCCGGGCCATCGCTTGATCTCGCGATGCGGGCGCATATCGAATCCGCGTTGCGGCAGACCCGCGGACGGGTGTCGGGACCCCGCGGCGCGGCGGTCATGCTCGCGGTGAACGCGAACACGCTGCGTGCACGAATGCGCAAACTCGGCATCGAACCGCGCCGGTTCGCGCGTGCGGAGGCAGGTTGAACTCAGTCCGTGGCGGGGAGGGTGGGGAGTTCGGCGTCGATCGGGTCGAATCCGTCGCGGTTCGGCATCACGAACGTGGCAAGCGAGCGTGCATCGGCCACGAAGTCGGATGCCACCAGTCCGTTGAGATGAAGCAGGTACGCCACGAGTGAATAGACGTCGTCGTCAGCGAGTGACCACGGCGCGTTGAGCGGCATGGCGCGGCGGATGAAGTCGAACAACGTCGTGGCGTACGGCCAGTAGGTGCCGATGGTCTTGTCCGGCTGGGGCGCGGTCAGATCCGGGTTGCCGCCAGCCAGTTCGCCGCTCGAGCCGCCGCGCCCGTTCACGCCATGACAGGCGACACAGTGGCGCGCATACAGGCGGGCGCCGGCGGTGACGGTGCCGCGACCGGCGGGCAATCCCCGTCCATCCGGGAACACGCGGTTGAGTCGCGAGTCGATCGCCGTGACATCGGCACTGCGGCCATGCGAATCCGGCGCGAGCGACGGATCCGGAACGTCCGCGCCGCGCGCCAGTGTCGCCGCAAGCAGCCCGGTCAGCAGCGCGGTCAATCGCCAGCGGCGCCTGGTCGGCGCTATTCCCAAGGGGCCTCCATTGGATCGACGGTACCGACCGGCGCGTCCGCATGCCCCGTGTCGGGATAGACATGCGAGACGGTGCCATCCGCGTCCACCTGCCAGCTCACGATGGCGTTGTAGTGAAAGTAGCCGTGGCGACCGCGTGCCGCGATGAGGTCGGGGCGTGTCGGCTGGCGCTCGCCCGCCTCGTCAATCGCCCGGCTTTGCAGTACCGCGGGGTCACCGCGCCAGCGCCACGGGATCCGAAAGCGTGTGAACGCACAGGGCAGGATGGGGTCATTCAACGCCGCGTCCGCCCACGATTGCCCGCCATCGGCCGAGACTTCCACGCGCACGATACGGCCGTGCCCCGTCCATGCGAGCCCACTCAATTCGTAAACGCCGGGCGCCGGCAGCCGCATGCCGGCGGAGGGCAGGGTGAGCAGTGACTTGACCGGCATTCGAAACGTGAACATGCGCGCCCTGCCGTCGGGCTGCAGCTCCGTGTATCGCGCCGTTTCGTTCCGCGCCATCACTGGCGTGTCCGTGGCTTCGAGCGAGCGCAGCCATTTCACGTGCGTCACGCCTTCCCATCCGGGAACGATCAGGCGGAGGGGGTAACCCTGTTCGGGCCGGATCGGCTCGCCGTTCTGGAACAGCGCGAGGAAACAGTCGTCGAGCAGCTTTTCGCGCGGCAGGCTGACCGTCATGCCGAACGCATCCGCACCTTCCGCCACGCACCATCGCGCGTCCGACTGCAGGCCGGCTTCCTCGAGCAGCAGCGACAATGGCACGCCGGTCCATTCCGAGCACGAGACGAGCCCGTGGAAATACCCGGCAGCCGTCTGGATGGGTTGCGGATTCCAGCCCGCGTTGCTGTTGCCCCCGCATTCGATCGCGAGCACCCGGGAGATTCGCGGATAGCGGCGCAGCGCGGACACGTCGAACGTCAGCGGCCGCTGTACGCGGCCGTGGATGACCAGCGTGTGCTGCGCCGGATCGATCGCCGGAACGCCGTTGTGGTGGCGTTCGAAATGCAGACCGCTCGGCGTCAGCATCCCGTCGAGCTCGTGCAGCGGGGTCCAGGACACGCCGTTCTGCGGGATATCCGGTGGCGCGGAGATCCAGCGCACCAGCGATGCCTCGTGTGGCGATGGCGTCCCGTAATTGCGGAACGGCGCACCGGGCACGCGCATCCACGGCTCGGTGGGACGCGTCGCGGCCATCAATGGCGCCGCATGCAGGAGCGACAGCGCACCGAGCGCGCGTCCGAAAAACAGGCGGCGGTCCAGCAGTCCGTTACCGGCCACCTCGGGCGCATCCTCCCAGGATGAATCGGTGTTCAAGGGTTGGCGCTCAAGGGGCCGTCACGGTGCGGTGTGCGCGTGCACGGCCAGGCATCGTGCCGACTTCTAAAATCCGCATAATGTGTATTATGTTAAATAAACCGTATGCCATCGTATTGCACGCACCAGGGCACCCCGTCTTCCGCAGCATACTCAACGGGCTCGCATCCAAACCAGCGGACAGCTCAATCGGACCGTTCAGCGGTTC
>JBFWUN010000109.1:0-8005 GCA_050247235.1 Gammaproteobacteria bacterium | reverse complement strand
CCGCGCCGCATGTAGAAGTTGGCGACGTTCACTTCGTGCTGCGCGAGGATGTTGCGCAGGTGACGCATCCTCAGCTGAGAGTCCGTCACGTAACGGCTGTCGGGGAAACGGCGAATGAGTTCCGAAAAATCATTGAACGCCTGCAGCGCGGCGCCCGGATCGCGCTGGGAAGGGTCACGCGGCAGGTATCGCGCGGTAATGCCCTGGTCCAGGTTGAAATTCACGAGCCCACGCAGGTAGAACGCGTAATCCATGTGGGGATGCGTGGGATTGAGTTTCATGAAGCGGTCGATCGTGGCGAGCGCCTGCGCGCCCTCCTCCGACTTGTACTGGCAGTAGGCAAGTTCGATCTGCGCCTGTGCGGCATACGCGCCGAACGGGTAACGCGCCTGGAGCTTCTCGTAGTACTCGACGGCACTCGCACACGAACCGGACTGCAGGCGATCCTTGGCTGCGAAGTACAGCTTGTCCTCGGGCCAGTTCTCCGGCATGTCTTCCGGGTCCTTCTCGCCGAAGAGTCCGCACGCGGACAGCATGATCATCGCCAGCAGCGCGGCGAGAAGTCGAACCGATTGGAAACTGGAATTGGAGATGGGGATCATGTCGCGAAAGCTTGGCGGGATGTTCGATTGACTGACTACGTGTTGCGCGCTGCCCCGGTCGGTAGCCGGGGCGGAACGTCGGCTGCTTGGACTGCTACACTCGCGCCCATGGCGATCACGGAGACGCGACAAGAATTCACGGTACCCGCGGCGCTCTCCGGTCGCCGGCTCGACGCGGCACTGGCCGCATTGTGCCCGGACTACTCGCGGACTTCCATCAAGACGTGGATCGGGGAAGGCCGCGTGCGCGTGAACGACACGCCGGCGAATCGCCCGCGACTGCAGGTGCACACCGGCGATCGGGTGGAACTCGCGGCCGCACTCGTCCTGGATACGCAAACCGAGCCCCAGGCGCTCCGCTTCTCGCTTGCATACGAGGACGCAGCGCTGCTGGTGGTGGACAAGCCGGCGGGGCTCGTGGTCCACCCGGGCGCCGGCAACCGCGATCGCACGCTCGTCAACGGCCTCCTGCATCGTTTCCCGGAACTCGGCGCGCTGCCGCGCGCGGGCATCATCCACCGCCTGGACAAGGACACCTCGGGACTGCTGATCGTCGCGCGCAACCCGGCGACGTACCAGGCGCTGACCCGGCAGATGGCCGCGCGCACGATCCATCGCCGGTATGCCGCCATCGTCCACGGCCTGCCGCCGTTGCAGGGCACGGTGGATGCCGCGGTGGGGCGTGACCGCGCGCAGCGCACGCGCATGCGTGTGCGCCACGACGGTCGGGAGGCGGTCACACATTACCGCGTGGTGCAGCGCTTCGCCGCGCACACCCTGCTCGACCTGGCGCTGGAAACCGGTCGCACGCATCAGATCCGCGTGCACATGCAGCACATCGGGCACCCGCTCGTCGGGGATCCCACCTATGCACGGGGTCGTATTGCGTCGAGTCAGCTGCCGGACACTCTGAATGCGGCGTTCGTCCGGCTGGGTCGCCAGGCATTGCACGCCAAGTCGCTGCAGTTCGAACATCCGTCGATCGGCAAGATGCTCGACGTGCGCAGTCCGCTGCCTGCGGATTTCCGCCGGGTACTGCGCGCGCTCGAAACCGATCTCGCGGAGACGGCCATCGATGCTGGATGACGACGCCGCAGTCATCAAACCGACGTGGCGCGCGCCCGCGCGTGTGCGCGCACTGACCACCACGCGTGCCGGTGGTGTCAGCACCGGCCGCTGGCAAGGTCTCAACCTGGCCCTGCATGTGGGCGATGAGACCACCAGTGTCCTGCGGAACCGTGCGATCCTGCGCGCACGGCTCGCGCTGCCGGCCGAACCCGCGTGGCTCGCCCAGACGCATGGCACGACGATGATCGAAGCCGGGGAACTCGCGGTGCCGCCCGAGGCCGATGCCAGCTTCGCGACCGCGCCCGGTCGCATCTGCGCGATCATGACCGCCGACTGCCTGCCGATTCTCGCGTGCGATCGCGCGGGTAGCATCGTCGTGGCGATGCACGCGGGTTGGCGCGGCCTCCTCGACGGGATCATCACGCGGTCGCTCGAGCGCTTTGCGATCCCTCCACGCGACTGGCTGACCTGGATCGGCCCTGGCATCGGAGTGGAGTCCTACGTGGTCGGAGCCGAGTTGCGTGATCGCTTCGTCGCTGCCGATCCGGCGACCGCGCCCTGTTTCCCGCGGTGCGCCGGTCGCGTACACGCGGACCTCCGCGGGATCGCGCGCCACCAGCTGCGGGCGTTCGGCGTCGGTGCGATCGATGCGTACACCGGCTGTACGGCAGGTGAACCGATCCGGTTCTACTCTTACCGGCGCGATGGCGTGACAGGTCGCATTGCCACCTTGATCTGGCTCACCTGATCGGGCCGCACGCCGCTGGGCGACTGCACCGCATTCACGCGGAATCCCCGGCGAATCTCCGCGAGGCCCGGTGCCGCCGCGCCAGGGGTTGATTGCGGGCGCCGGAATCCCCATCTAGCGCTTCAACGAGAAATCATGACCGGAGTCCACGCATGCGTGCCGACAAGATGACCACCAAGTTCCAGCAGGCGCTCGCCGACGCCCAAAGCCGTGCGCTCGGGCTCGACAACCAGTTCATCGAACCCGTTCACCTGATGAGTGCGCTGATCGAGCAGGACGGCAGCACCGTACGCCAGATCCTCGCGAAGTCGGGCATGGATGTGAACACGCTGCGTGGCCAGTTGACGGACGCACTCAATCGCCTGCCGAAGGTGGAAGGGGTCAGCGGCGATGTGCACCCGTCCAACGAGCTGATGCGGTTGCTGAACCTGACAGACAAGCTTGCGCAGAAGCGCAACGACACCTTCATTTCCTCCGAGCTGTTCATCCTGGCGTCTCTGCAGGACAACGGCGAGCTCGGCCGTCTGCTCAAGAAGCTCGGCGCGCGCGAACAGGCCATCACCCAGGCAATCGATGCGCTGCGTGGCGGTGAACGGGTGGCCGACGCCAATGCAGAGGAGAACCGGCAGGCGCTGGAGAAATACACCATCGACCTGACCGAGCGCGCGGCGGCGGGGAAGCTCGATCCCGTGATCGGCCGGGACGAAGAGATCCGCCGTACCATCCAGGTGCTGCAGCGGCGTACCAAGAACAACCCGGTGCTGATCGGCGAACCCGGGGTCGGCAAGACCGCGATCGTCGAGGGGCTCGCGCAGCGGATCATCAACGGTGAAGTCCCGGAGGGTCTGAAGAACAAGCGGGTGTTGTCGCTCGATCTCGGCGCACTGATCGCCGGCGCCAAGTTCCGCGGCGAATTCGAGGAGCGCCTGAAGGCGGTGCTGAACGATCTTGCGAAACAGGAAGGCCAGGTGGTGCTGTTCATCGACGAACTGCACACGATGGTCGGCGCCGGCAAGGCGGAAGGTGCGATGGATGCCGGCAACATGCTGAAGCCGGCACTCGCCCGAGGCGAGCTGCACTGCATAGGTGCCACCACGCTGGACGAATATCGCCAGTACGTGGAGAAGGACGCCGCGCTCGAACGCCGCTTCCAGAAGGTGCTGGTCGACGAACCCTCGCTGGAAGACACCATCGCCATCCTCCGGGGCCTGAAAGAGAAGTACGCGGTCCACCACGGTGTGGAGATCACCGATCCGGCGATCGTCGCAGCCGCGCAGTTGTCGCATCGCTACATCACTGATCGGCAGCTGCCGGACAAGGCGATCGACCTGATCGACGAAGCGGCGAGCCGCATCAGCATCGAGATCGACTCGAAGCCGGAAGAGATGGACCGGCTGGACCGCAAGATCATTCAGCTCAAAATCGAACGCGAGGCCCTGCGCAAGGAAGCGGACGAAGCTTCCAAGCGGCGCCTTGCGGATCTCGAGACCCAGCTGAAGGAAGTCGAGCGGGAATACTCCGACCTGGAGGAAATCTGGAAATCCGAAAAAGCGGCACTCAGCGGCGCGCACCAGGTCAAGGCAGACCTGGAACAGTCGCGGCTGGATTTCGAAGCAGCCAAGCGGGCCGGCGACCTCGCCAGGATGTCCGAACTTCAGTACGGCGTCATTCCGGAGCTCGAGAAGCGCCTGGTGACCATCGGTGAAACCGAGCAGCAGATGAAGCTGCTGCGCAACAAGGTGACCGATGAGGAAATCGCCGAGGTCGTGTCCAAGTGGACCGGGATCCCCGTGTCCAAGATGCTGGAAGGCGAGCGCGCCAAGCTGCTGCGGATGGAGGATGCGCTTCACCGCCGCGTGGTCGGTCAGGCCGCCGCGGTGACCGCAGTGTCCAACGCGATCCGGCGCTCACGGGCAGGCCTGTCTGATCCCAAGCGGCCCAACGGGTCATTCCTGTTTCTGGGCCCGACGGGGGTCGGCAAGACTGAACTGTGCAAGGCACTCGCCGAGTTCCTGTTCGACACGGAGGATGCACTCGTCCGGATCGACATGTCGGAATACATGGAAAAACATGCAGTTGCGCGTCTAATCGGCGCGCCGCCGGGATACGTCGGCTACGAAGAGGGTGGATACCTGACCGAAACCGTGCGCCGCAAGCCCTATTCCGTGCTGCTGCTCGACGAGATCGAGAAGGCGCATCCCGACGTATTCAACATCCTGTTGCAGGTGCTCGACGATGGCCGCCTGACGGACGGACACGGGCGGACCGTTGATTTCCGCAATACTGTCATCGTGATGACGTCCAACCTCGGTTCCGAGCAGATCCAGTCCCAGGGTACCCGGCTCAGCTACGAAGACATGCGGACGATGGTCATGGAGGTGGTGCGCGACAGCTTCCGGCCCGAGTTCATCAACCGGATTGACGAGGTCGTAGTGTTTCACGCGCTGCAGCGCGAGCAGATCAAGGCCATCGCGGATGTTCAGCTCGACCTGCTGCGTCGGCGACTTGCGGATCTGCAGATCGGGCTGGAGATCGCGCCCACGGCGGTCGATAAGCTGGGCGAGATGGGGTTCGACCCCGTCTACGGAGCCCGGCCGCTGAAGCGGGTTATCCAGAACCACCTCGAGACGCCGCTTGCCCAGGCCTTGCTGGAAGGCCGGTTCGCCCGCGGCGACACGATCCGGGTGGCGCTGGACGGAGATCGCTTCGAGTTCGCCAAGTAAGCCCGCCGAACGGGCCGGGGCAGGTTCGCGAGGGACCTGCCCCGGCCGGCAAAACTTGCGGCCTGGTGGTTATTTACCGGGGATTCATCTACCATTTTGGTGACAAGGAAACGTCACTGAACCCGGTCAAGAAGCGAGGCCCTCAAGGTGGCAGTCACGAGTAACCGAGTCCCGCTTGGCGGGTTGGCGCGCAAGCTCGTCGCCGACGGCCTGCTCGATGAGCAGACCGCGCTGCGGGCATTCCAGGACGCGCTCGGGTCACGTACCCCGTTCGTCAAGTACCTCATCGAGAACAAGCTCGCCGACAGCAAGACGGTCGCGCACGCGGCGGCCCAGGAGTTCGGCGTTCCGCTGGTCGACATCGAAGCCATCGACGTCGATCCGGAGGTCGTGAAGCTCGTCAGCGAAGATCTGATCCAGCGACACCACGCGCTGCCCGTGTTCAAACGTGGCAACCGCGTCTACATCGCGGTATCCGACCCGACGAATCTGCAGGCGCTCGACGAGATCAAGTTCCACATCGGCGCCAACACCGAGCCGGTGCTCGTGGAGGAGAGCAAGCTCGCCAAGGTCATCGACAAGTCGCTCGAAGCCGCGGATTCCGGGCTCGGCGCGATGGAGGACTCGGATTTCGAGGACCTGGACGATCTCGAGGTTGGCGCGCAGCAGGATACGGCCCCCGAGGCCAACAACGACATCGATGACGCACCAGTCGTGCGTTTCGTCAACAAGGTCCTGCTGGACGCCATCAAGCGGGGCGCATCGGACCTCCATTTCGAACCGTATGAAAAATTCTATCGCGTGCGCTTTCGCGTAGACGGCATGCTCGCGGAGATTGCCAAGCCTCCGCTGGCACTTGCCTTCAAGATTGCCGCTCGCATCAAAGTCATGTCGCGGCTCGACGTCTCCGAGCGCCGGGTGCCGCAGGACGGCCGTATCAAGCTGAAGCTGTCCAAGACCAAGGCGATCGATTTCCGCGTCAGCACCTGCCCGACGTTGTTCGGCGAGAAGGTCGTGATGCGTATCCTCGATTCGGACGCCGCCAAGCTGAATATCGATCAGCTGGGTTACGAGGATTTCCAGAAAGAACTGTTCCTGAAGAACCTGCACAAGCCTTACGGCATGTTCCTGGTGACAGGACCGACCGGCAGCGGCAAGACCGTCTCGCTCTACACGGGCATCAACATCCTGAACAAGGACGACATCAACATCTCCACGGCGGAGGATCCGGTGGAAATCAACCTGCCCGGAGTCAACCAGGTCCAGGTGGACGAGCGCACCGGGATGACGTTCTCCAAGGCGTTGAAGGCCTTCCTCCGTCAGGACCCCGACGTGATCCTGGTGGGCGAAATCCGCGATCTCGAAACCGGTTCGATCGCGGTGAAGGCCGCGCAGACCGGCCACATGGTGATGTCCACCCTCCACACCAACGACGGTCCCCAGACGATTACCCGCCTGCAGGACATGGGGATCCCCCCGTTTGCGGTGGCAACGTCCATCAACCTGATCACGGCGCAGCGTCTGGCGCGCCGGCTGCACCCGGACTACCGGGTACCGCTCGATCTTCCACGTGATGCGCTGCTCGCCGAGGGATTCCCGGAGGCGGATGTGGACGCCGGGATCAAGCTCTACGGCCCGGGCAACGGTGGCCAGGAGTGTCCGAGCGGTTACAAGGGCCGCGTCGGCATCTACCAGGTGATGCCCATCACGGATGCGATGAAGCGCCTGATCATGGAAGGCAAGAATGCGGTACAACTCGCCGACCAGTCGGCCGCGGAGGGCATCTGGGACATCCGTCGTTCGGGGCTGGAAAAGGCCAAGCGTGGAATGACGAGCATGGCAGAGATCAATCGCGTGACCGTGGAGTAGGACATGGCACAGACCGCCGCAATCCGCTCGGACATGTATGTCTGGGAAGGCATCGACAAGAACGGCAAGCGCGTCAAGGGCGAGATGTCTGCCCAGAACGATGCCCTCATCAAGGCGACCTTGCGTCGGCAGGGCGTCAATCCGCTCAAGGTCAAGAAAAAGCCCAAGCCGCTTTTCGGTGACAGTGGCGGCAAGATCACGACGAAGGACATCACCGTGTTCAGCCGGCAGCTGGCGACGATGATGTCCTCCGGGGTTCCGCTCGTGCAGTCATTCGAGATCGTGGGACGCGGGCACGAGAACAAGGCGATGCAGGCCCTGATCCTGTCGATCAAGGCAGACATCGAAGCGGGCGGCTCGCTGACCGAGGCACTCGCCAAGCATCCGCAGCAATTCAACGAGCTCTACGTGAATCTCGTCACGGCCGGCGAGCACGCTGGCATCCTGGAGGAAATCCTCCACAAGCTCGCGACGTATCTCGAGAAGACGGAGGCTCTCAAGTCGAAGATCAAGGGCGCATTGTTCTACCCCGTCGCCGTGATCGTGGTCGCGTTCATCATCACATGCATCCTGATGATTTACGTGATCCCGCAGTTCGAGGACCTGTTCAAGGGATTCGGCGCGGACCTGCCGGCCCTGACGCAGATGGTCATCAACATGTCGAACTGGTTCCAGGCGAACTGGTACCTGCTGATCGGCGGGATCATCGCGACCGTCATCGGAGTGTTCCAGGCGAAAAAGCGTTCGATCAAGTTCGCACACTACATCGACCGCCTGCTGCTCAAGCTGCCGATCGTGGGTGACATCCTGAACAAGTCCGCAATCGCACGGTTCTCGCGCACCTTGGCAACGATGTTCGCGGCCGGCACACCGCTGGTCGAAGCGATGGCGTCTGTGGCCGGCGCGTGCGGCAACATCGTGTACTACGAAGCCGTCATGAAGATGCGCGACGAGATCGCGACCGGTACGCAGCTCCAGGTCAGCATGCGGGACAT
>JBFWUN010000108.1:0-8216 GCA_050247235.1 Gammaproteobacteria bacterium | reverse complement strand
CTGGAACGCATGGCACTGGAGATGCTCGTGCACCTGCAGGCGCGCGAAATCACGCAGCGACTGCGCAACGGTCCGGCGTCCGCGGAATCCGCGCTGTGGCTGTCCGACCTGTCGCGCGATGCGCCGTTGCCGGAGGCGAAGCACCTCCCGGACAAGTACTTTCAGCAGGCGACCCCACGCCGACGTGAACCACTGCCGGTGTCGTTCGCGCGGATCGCGCTGCACGCGGCTCCGGGATCGGATGCCGCGGAGATTGCTGCACAGGGCGCGCGCCTGGCAGGAGCCCGCGACTTCCTTGCAGCCGTGAGTCCGCACTACACCGATTTGGTCCATTGGTATTTCACCGCGCTGGAGAGCGGGCTCCATGCAACCTACCCTGGTCACGGTGGTTATCCTGTTCAGTACGACCCGCGAGAACGCGCGTGGTACCGCGCGCAACGCACGCGCCGGGCGCTCACGTGGTCGCGTCCGCAGACCGACGTGACGTCGCGACTGACGATGATATCCGCGACGATGCCGCTGTTCGACGCCGAGGACCGGTTCATCGGCGTTACCGGGATCGACGTCCCCGTGACCCGGTTGCTCGGCGCCGTACACCCGTCCGCGCGAACCGGGCCTGCCGGGGAAGTGCTCCTGACGGTGGCCTCACCCGGAGACTCTCCATCCGCGAAAATCGAGATCCTGGCCCGCAGAAGTCACGTGGAGCGCGGTGGTGACTGGCGCGAGGAGTCGCGCACCGAGTACTTCACCACGGACAGGCCTGAGATTGCGGCGGAGATACTCGCCGACATGCGGGCAGGCGAGAGTGGTTTCAGGAGACTGACCTACCATGGCGAGGACGTTTTCTGCGCCTATCGTCGCTTCGACGACCATGCGACGTACCTTGTGTTCATCGTGCCGGCAGCGACTGCCGCCAGACCGGCGGCCGACGCGGCCGAGTACGCGCTCGAAACGACGCGACGCCAGGTCGATGCGCTCATCCCGCTGGTGGCCATCACCGCTTTGGTCACCGTGACCGCAGCACTGTTCGGCGCGCGCGCCGTCACGGGCCCCGTCCATCGACTGATGGACGCAGTCGGCCGGGTCGCACAGGGCGATTTCGAAGTAAGGGTACGGATTCGGAGCGGCGACGAACTCGAACTCCTAGGCGAACATTTCAACCGGATGATCCCGCAGATCGCGGCACACGCCCAGATGAAGCAGGCGCTCGCGATCGCCCGCGAAGTACAGCAGCGGTTGCTGCCGGGCGCTGCACCTGAATCCGCCACGCTCGACATTCATGGGATCTGCCGGTACGCCGAAGAAACGGGAGGGGACTATTTCGATTACCTGCATGGACCACCGACCGAAGATGGCAGCGAGCGCGCCATCGGAGTGGCGATCGGCGACGTGAGCGGTCACGGTATCGGTTCCGCACTTCTCATGACGACCGCGCGGGCATTCCTCAACGCGAATGATTTCCGTGCCGACGATCTGCCCGGCGAACTCGCCAAGCTGAACGCGAACCTGGCGGACGACGTGCATGCCGGGCGTTTCATGACTCTGAGCGCAATCGTGTTCGACGTGACCAGTCGCACGCTGCGCTGGGTGAGTGCGGGCCACGACCCGGCCCTGTTCTTCGATGCGAGCAGAGAGACCTTCGAAGAATTAGCGGGTGGCGATATCCCGCTCGGAATCGATGCGCAGTGGTCGTTCGGACCGCCAGGCGAACGCAGTTTCGCGCGCGGGGATATCGTGGTGCTCGCGACCGACGGCGTGTGGGAGGCGCGTGCCGGCGACGGCAGGCGCTTCGGAAAAGAGCGGATCCGCGAGCATGTGCGCGCGCACCGGCAAGGTGACGCGCGGCACATCGCGCATGCACTCGTCGACGAGGTTGCGCGGTTCCGTGGCAGCGAACCTCCGCATGACGACATGACAGTCGTCGTAGTGAAGATCCGAACCTGAGCGGCAGACGCTCAAAACAGCGCGAGCTGGCCCGTGGTGGGCTTTGGCGGCTTGAATTGCGTGGTATCCAGGGAGCGTCGCGTGTGCGCCAGCCCGGCGCGCGCGGCGGCCTGCGCGTGGCGGCGCGCGATGAGGTCGGCGAACGGCCCCGAACCCGTCATGCGCTGCGCGAAGTCCGCATCGTAGTCCCGGCCACCGCGCTGCGCGCGCGCCAGCGACATCACCTTCCCCGCGCGCAGCGGGTAGTGCGCGGCGAGCCACGCCTGGAACATTGCGGACAGTTCCAGCGGCAACCTCAGCACCACGTAGGCGCTGGCGCTCGCACCCGCTTCGGTAGCGGCGGCGACGATCGCTTCGACCTCCGGGTCGTTCAGACCTGCGATGATCGGCGCCACCATCACACCGACTGGAATCCCCGCGTCGGCGAGCCGTCTGATCGTCTCCAGGCGGCGGCGTGGTGCCGTGGCGCGCGGCTCGAGACGTCGTGCAAGTGCGTGGTCGAGCGTCGTGACGGACACGAACACCTCGACAAGATTCGACCTCGACATTGGTCGGAGCAGGTCGATGTCCCGCTCGATCAGGGCTGACTTGGTGACGAGTGTGAACGGATGGGAAGTTTCTGCGAGCAGCGCGATGATCCCGCGGGTGAGGGCATAGCGCCGCTCGATCGGCTGATAGGCGTCGGTGTTCGCGCCGAGACCGATAGGCGCGCAGCGGTACCGCGGTGCGGCCAATGTCTTACGCAACAATTCAACCGCGTTGACCTTGGCGAACAGCCGACTTTCGAAATCCAGCCCGGGAGACAGGCCGAGATATGCATGGGTCGGTCGCGCATAGCAGTAGACGCAACCGTGCTCACACCCGCGATAGGGATTGAGCGACTGGTCGAACGGAATATCAGGTGAAGTGTTGCGGCTGAGGATCGTGCGGGCATGCTCTTCGGTCACCGTGGTGACGAGCCTGGGCATCTCGTCATCCGCGCTCCAGCCATCGTCGAAGTCCTCTCGGCTGACGGCATCGAAACGTGGCGACGGCGTGAGTACGGCACCTCTGCCACGGGTTGGCGTACCCGGATCTTCGCCTTCTGTGCGCGGCAAACTGGCGACTCCCGAACAGTTCAATCGACGCCGCGTGGCGCGCTGGCTATGATGTGCCGCACCTCACGCATTCGAACGGTGATTCGCATTCTAGTCCATTGCGCTCCCCGCGGCCGGCGGAACCCCGCGTGACGCTGGAGTTCGGAACGCTCCCGTTGCCGGCGGTGCCCCTCACGGCATGGTCATGGATTGTCGCGGCGTTGCTGTGCGTTGGGGGTGTATGGACCGTGCTTCGCGTCCGCGCTTCCCATACCGCGCAGCAGCGCGCGCTCACCGAGCTGCACGCATTGCGCGCGCTGTTCGAGGGTCTCGAACTGCGTACACGCGAGGCTGCGCAGCACGCCGCGGCCGAAGCACTCCGGCTTAGAGAGGACTTGCTCTCGAGGTCCGAGGATTTACGGGTTGCCGTCACCCGCGAGCTCGGCGAGCAGCGACTGACGCTCACCGCCCGGCTCGCCAGCGCCAGCGCGCAGACGCAGGAAACCCTCGGCAACCAGCAGGTTGCGTTCGAATCACACCGGACCGCCTTCATGCAGGTCTTGCACGAAACGACGCAACGAGGCTTCCAGACGCTGCACGGGCAACTTGACCTCGTGTTACGACGGCACGCCGAGGAACTCGCGCGACAGGTTTCCACCCTCACGGAAACGACGGAGGCACGGCTGCGCGATATCGGCGGGCTGGTGGATCGACGTCTCGCGGAAGGCTTCGAGCGCACGACCGCCACTTTCACCGACGTGCTGCAGCGGCTTGCCGTGATCGACGAGGCGCAACGCAAGATCGCAGCGCTCTCCGGCGAGGTTGTCGGTCTGCAGCAGATCCTCGCCGACAAGCGTTCGCGCGGCGCCTTTGGCGAGGTCCAGCTCGCCGCCCTGCTCCGCAACGTGCTGCCCGAGGCGGCGTTTTCGCTGCAGCACACGCTGCCGAACGGTCGGATCGCGGACTGCGTACTGTTCCTGCCGCCGCCGACCGGGATGCTTGCGATCGACGCCAAGTTCCCGCTGGAAGCGTTTCGACGGATGTCTGATACGGCGGTCGGGGAGTTCGAGCGGCGCCAGGCCGAGCGCCAGTTCAAGGCGGACATCCGCAAGCACGTCCGCGACATCGCGAACCGCTACATCCTGCCAAGCGTCACCGCGGAAGGTGCAGTCATGTTCATTCCCGCGGAAGCCGTATTCGCCGAGATTCAGGCCCGCCACGCGGACCTGGTCGACGAGGCACATGCGGCGCGCGTGTGGCTGGTCTCGCCGACCACGCTGTGGGCGGTGCTCACCACCGCGAGCGCGGTTTTGAAGGATGCGGCCACCCGGGAACAAGTGGATATCATTCGCGAGCATCTGGGCCTGCTCGGCAAGGACTTCCAGCGCTTCCGCGAACGCATGGAGCAACTCGCCAGACATATCGAGCAGGCGCACGAGGACGTGCGGCGGGTCAACGTTTCGGCCCGGCGGATCACGGACCGCTTCGAGCGGATCGAACGCGTCGAGCTCGAAGCACCTCCATCGCCGGCTTTGGAAACATCGGTGAACTCGGCCGAAGAAGAGAACTGATTCACGATCCGTTCAACGGATCGGCGTTTCAATGAGCCCATGAGAAACTCGTGCAGGCTCCGACCGAATTGACCGCGAGAGACCTCCAGGCACTCATCTTCGACGTCGACGGAACCCTTGCTGACACCGAGGAGATCCACCGGCAGGCGTTCAACGTGACGTTTCCGAGGTTCGGCCTGGACTGGCACTGGACACGGGAGCTCTATGCCGAACTCCTGGGCATCTCCGGCGGTCGTGAACGCATCACGCATTACGCAGCGAGCGTGTCGCCGGTGCTGCTGGAAAGTCCGGACTTCCCGTCTTTCGTGCGCACCCTTCACCAGGCCAAAACCGCCCACTACGCGGGACTTCTTCAGGACGGTCGGGTCCGGCTGCGCAATGGCGTGGAACGGCTGTTGCACGAGGCACGTGCCACCGGCCTGCGGCTGGCGCTCGCGACCAGCTCCGCCTGGTCGAACCTGAAAACACTGCTCGATGGCAATCTTCCGCGCGAGTGGCCGACATGGTTCAGCGCGATTGAAACCGCCGATTCGGTGGAAGCGAAGAAGCCTTCCCCCGCGGTCTACGATGCGGTGCTGCGGAGATTGCGCCTGCCGGCCGCCGGTTGCCTCGCGTTCGAGGATACGGAGAACGGACTCGCCTCCGCGCGTGCCGCGGGTATCGGCACGATCATCACCGCCCATGCCTTCACGCGCACGGCCCATTTCGAGGGCGCCCTGGCAGTGCTCGACGGGCTCGGCGAACCTGAACACCCGATGACTGTCTTGCGGGGTCCGGCGTGCGCGCACGGATTCGTCGATCTCGAGTATCTCTCCGTGCTGCGGCGTGCGGCACATCTTCACGTGGACGCCGCGCAGCACGAGCTTTCGTTCGTCTGAGCCCCGCCTGCTGCCTGCGCCAGGTTTACTTGATGACCAGGAACGCGGCCTGGTTGCCACGCTGGACGCGAAGCAGCAGCTGGCCCGGGATTTGCGCCACGGTCTCCACGAAACTCTGAACGCCGTCCACCGGCTGCCGGTTGACGCCGGTGATGATGTCGCCTTCGCGCAGTCCCGCGGCAAACGCCCGCGAGCGCGGCGATATTTCGTAGACCATCACGCCGCTGATCCGACCGTAAGCGGGCGAATTCTCCGGAATTTCCCCGACCGACACGCCGGCCAGCCGTTCGTTCTTCATACCGTTCTGGGCAGTCGCGGCGGTGCGTTCGCCAATCACCGCGTTCACCCGCTGGCGCTTCCCGTCGCGCAGGATTTCCAGGCTGACCGGATCCCCGACCCGCATCAGACCGACCTGGTTGCGCAAATCGGACGCGTCGCGGACCGGCTTGCCATTCACGGCGATGACGACGTCTCCCGCCCGCAGGCCGGCCTTCTCCGCCGGCGAAGCCGGCAGGATGTTCACGAGCACGGCACCGGCCGCTTCCGGCAGGCCGAACGCGGCAGCGAGATCAGGCGTGAGGTTCTGCATCTCCGCGCCGAGGAACCCGCGGTTCACCTGCCCGAACTTCACGAGCTGCTCCATGACCTGGCTGGCCATGTTGATTGGAATCGCGAACCCTATACCAATGTTCCCCCCACTCTGGGAATAAATGGCGGTGTTGATGCCGACCAGCTCCCCGCGCAGGTTCACGAGCGCGCCACCCGAGTTGCCCGGATTGATCGAAGCATCCGTCTGAATGAGGTCCTCGTACCCCGTGATGCCGAGCCCGCTGCGCGACAGCGCGCTCACGATCCCGGACGTGACCGTCTGACCGAGTCCGAACGGATTGCCGATCGCAACCACGTAATCACCGACACGCAGACGCGAGGAATCCGCCCGGGGCAATGCCGCGAGATTACCCCCTTTGATCTGGATGGTCGCGATGTCCGTCTCCGGATCTGCGCCGACGAGCTTCGCGTCGAACTCCCGACCATCGTTCAGCTTGACCGTAATCTGGTCGGCATTTGCAACCACGTGGTTGTTCGTCAATACGAGCCCGCGGTTGGCATCGACAATCACACCGGATCCCAGGCTCTGCGTCTTGCGCTCCCGCGGCATGTCCGGAACGTTGAAGAAGCGGCGAAAGAACGGATCGTTGAACAAGGGGTTCAGCTGCAGCTGCACATGTCCCTGGGTGGAAATATTCACGACCGCCGGCATCACGCGCTCGAGCATTGGCGCCAGCGAAGGCATCGGTTGCGGCACGACCGGCTGCGTGGTCTGGGCATGCGCGGTACCGCACGTGATCGAAACGAGACAGCACAGTGAAAAGATGAAACGGGCAGCGCGTGGTCGAAACATTCTCGTGGGTCCCTGGGTCTCGATGTTGAAAGGTCGCCGTGGCGCGCTCAGATCCGCGCTGCGACCGTGGTCATGATCCTGGCCTGGATGCGCATCAGCCAGCGCACGGCCGCAGGCAGTTCAATCGCCCCGTGGACACGCGCGGTGGCCGCATGCCTGGCTTCGTCGCGTCGCATCTGCAGGAGGATGCGACGACTTCGCTCGTCGTCCCGAGGCAGGCGCTCGAGATGACCGTCGAGGTGCGCAACGACCTGGCGTTCCGTTTCGGCGAGAAACCCCATGCTGAATTCCTCCCCGCATGCGCCCACGAGCGCGCCGAGCGCGAACGCGCCGCAGAACCACGCCGGATTCAGCCGACTCGGGTACGTCTCGAGTTCCCGCAGCCGCCCCGCGCACCAGGCCAGGTGATCCGCCTCCTCCGAGGCCGCTTCCGCGAGCGCGCGGCGTCGTGCCGGGGTGAGAATGGCGGTGGCCTGTCCCAGGTAGAGCGCCTGGGCGCACACCTCGCCGGTATGATTGACCCGCATCAGTCGGCCCGCCCCGCGCCGCGCCGCGGGGCTCAGCCTCTCCTGGCCGCAATCAGTCGCGGGCGACGGCTGCCGGGCGGGCTCGGTCACGCCACCGGCGAAGGTTCTAAGGGCTTGATCGAAGCCGGCAATGAGGGCATCGAGGCGACTTGGCGACGGACGTGGCATGCGCGATTCCGGAGTCCTGATCAGGTTCTCGTACGGCTAGGAGCCGGTTGCGGAAAATACCATGAAAACAGGCGCATACCGAGCCGTTTCGGTTGACAAGCCGAGACCCCCTCCAGTACATTGCGCGTCCTTTTCGCAGGGCGTTCTCCATGAAGACCTACACCGCAACCCCATCGACCGTCAAACGTGACTGGTACGTCGTCGATGCGACCGACAAGGTGCTCGGACGCCTTGCTTCCGAAATCGCGCGCCGCCTGCGCGGCAAACACAAGCCGGAATTCACACCGTCCTTCGATACGGGCGACTACATCATCGTGCTGAACGCGGGCAAGGTTCGCGTGACCGGGTCGAAGGAGAAGGACAAGTTCTACCATGATCACTCGGGCTATCCAGGCGGCATGAAGTCGGTGAGCTTCGAAAAGCTCACCCAGAAGGCCCCGGGCCAGGCGCTCGAGCGTGCGGTCAAGGGCATGCTTCCGAAAGGCCCCCTGGGCCGCGCGATGTTCAAGAAAATGAAAATCTACGCCGGCGCCGAACACCAGCACGCCGCGCAACAACCACAACCGTTGGATATCTGACATGGCGACCGAGACCTACTACAGCACCGGCCGACGCAAGAGTTCCTCCGCCCGGGTATTCCTCGGACGCGG
>JBFWUN010000107.1:0-8357 GCA_050247235.1 Gammaproteobacteria bacterium | reverse complement strand
ACGGTGATGGCGTCCAGCGTCCAGCGCACCTCGGGAAACAGCGCGCTCGACGACGCCGCGGCGCGCATTCTCGACCGCGCGAGCCCGCTGCCCGCGATACCGTCTTCGATGCACAAGGATTCGCTGACGTTGTCGGTCCCCATCGAGTATTCGCTGCTGACCGATCGCTGAAGATTCATCCGACCATCCAACCGGGAAGTAGCCGCCGCCAACCCCCGCACCAACCCAAGGGGAGAAGCGCATGTCTACATCCGTACTCAAGCCACGCTCGCTGCGTGAGCCCATCGTTCCTTCGCAATCCGAGCTTCGCCGCACCGCGCTCGCGCTCGGGCTCACAACGGCCGTGCTGACACCGCCGGCGCTCGCGGCAGACGACGCCGACGTGGTCAGCCTGGACACCGTGTCGGTGCAGGACCGTACGCTCGATACCAATCCGTACGCCGAACCCGGCGCACCCTACAAGGCGAAGAAATCCGGCGATACCCGCTACCGCAAGGACATCGCCGAGACGCCGAAGAACATCCAGGTGCTGACGAAGAAGCAGATCGAGGATTCCGGCTACACCGATCTGCGCGAGATCCTGGACACGCAACCCGGCATCACGCTCGGCACCGGCGAGAACGGCAACGCATTCGGTGATCGCTACATCATCCGCGGCCAGGAGGCGCGCAGTGACGTCTTCGTGGACGGCCTGCGCGATCCGGGCATGAACATCCGCGAGAGCTTCGCGGTCGAACAGGTCGAGATCTCCAAGGGGCCGGATTCGAGCTTCGGCGGGCGCGGCACGACCGGTGGCGCGATCAATTCGATCACGAAGCAGGCCAGCCGCGAGTACAACTTCACCAAGCTGTCCGCGGCGGTGGGCACCGACACCCACCACCGCACGACCATCGACGTCAACCAGCCGATGGGCGAGGACTTCGCAGTGCGCGGCAATTTCCTGCACGCGTACGAAGACGTCCCGGACCGGGACCCGGCGGATCGCGAACGGATCGGGCTCGCGCTGTCGGGACTCTACGAGCCCAACGCGAGGTTCGCCGCGCTGCTCGACGCCTACGTGCTGCGCGCGGAGGACACGCCGGATCTCGGCTTCTTCCTGACGGGCAGTGTCGCCAACGGCAACCGGCAACCCGCCACCCACGTCCCGGTCTACGCGCAGGATGAGGACTTCCTGAGTTCGGATGTCGACACCCTCACGGCGCGCCTGTCCTACACCGTCGATCCGACGGTGCACGTGTCCAATCCCACGCGTCTCGGCCAGGCGGCGAACCGCTACGTGGTAACCGGCGCGCGTCTGCGCACCACCGACCCCACCAGTCCCGGCGGAGCGTTCGACGCCATCTCGCTCAGCACCCACCAGGGCTGGCAGGACATCGACTACCTCGCGAACCAGTCCAACCTGTTCGTCGACCGCACGTTGTTCGGCATGCTCCACCAGCTGAACTTCGGTATCGAGTACACGGACCACCGGGCGCTGAACGGGCTGTTCAGTGTCACGAACACCCCGAACTGCAAGTTCCCCGACGGCAATGACCCGGGCACCGCGCCGGACGACGGCTTCTGCGCCACGCAGGCGGGCGGCGGCCCGGTCCCGGACATCAACAGGTTCATGCGGCGCGTGATCGCCAAGGGCGCGTACGACAGTGACTGGCACATCGAGACGGTGTCGTACTCCGTGATGGACACCATCGATATCACGGAGCGCTGGAGCGCGTTCGGCGGCGTACGGCATGACGATTACGTCTACGATCTGCTGACCCGCAACAACGCGGGTGTTGAATCGCGTTTCGGCCTGGACGACTCGGTCTGGAGCTACCACGCCGGGCTGACGTTCGAGTTCCTGCCATACGCGAACGTGTACTTCGCGTTCGCGACCGCCGCCGACATCAACGGCGGCGAATCCGACGTCGGCACCAACGGCGCATACGGCGGGCTTGCCGTGTCGCCGGACGGCGAGTTCAGCGGCGCGCCCGAAGAGACCGAGAGTTTCGAACTCGGCACCAAGTGGAACCTGTTCGACCGGAAGCTGCTCGCCACCGCGGCCATCTTCCGCATCAACAAGGACGAGGTGTTCGAGACCGCGATCACGAACCCCGGCGATCCGAACCGCTTCGACAACCTGGGCACGCTCAACACCGGCGAGAGCCGGATCAACGGCCTGGAACTCGGTCTCGCCGGCAACCTCACCTCGCGCCTGTCGGTACAGGGCGGCGTGGCGTGGATGGATGCCCGGATCCAGGATTCGAACAATCCCACCCGCATCGGCAAGACGCTCAGCAACTTCGCCGACCTCACCGCCTCGCTGCAGCTGCGCTTCCAGGCCACCGACCGCATCGCGCTCGGCGGCGCGATGCGATACGAGAGCGAGAAGTATGCCGGCCAACCCGATACCGCGCCGAGCTTCGATGCGCTGAACCGTTACACGCAGCCAATCCCCGCGTACACCATCGGGGACCTGTTCGCGGACTTCCGGATCAACAAGGATGCGAACGTGCGGCTCAATGTCGGCAACATCAGTGACGAGGACTACTTCATCGCGGGCTACCAGTCAGGCAGCTTCCTCTACAAGGGAGATGCCCGTAACGTACGCGTGACCCTGAACTACGACTTCTGAGTCAACCGACGCGCGGGGAACCGACGATGCTGATCACGCTGCCGCAGGTATTCGACGCCGCCGAAGTGCGCCAGTTGCGCGACGCGCTCGCGCAGCTCGCGTGGCAGAACGGCGCGGCAACCGGCGGCAGCGTCGGCCGGACGGTCAAGCACAACCGCCAGGCGGACGCGACCGCGGCGGCGGACGCGGGTCTCGTGGACGCGGTGCTCCGGCGCCTCGACGAGACGCCACGCTTCACTTCCGCGGCGCTTCCGCACCGTCTCTACCCCCCGCGGTTCAACCGGTACGGCATCGGAGAGACCTACGGCACGCACGTCGATGGTTCGCTGATGCGTCTGCCCGGCGACGGAACCCTGATGCGCACGGACCTGTCGGCCACGCTGTTCCTGTCGGATCCGGCCGAGTACGACGGCGGGGTGCTGGAAATCGACACGCGCTTCGGTGTGCAGGAAGTGAAGCTCGACGCCGGCGATCTCGTGCTCTACCCCGCGAGCAGCCTGCATCGCGTCACCCCGGTGACCCGGGGCGAGCGGCTCGCCTGCTTCTTCTGGATCCAGAGCGTGGTGCGCGACCACGACATCCGCGCCACCCTGTTCGACCTGGACGAAGCGATCCAGGCACTGACGCGGGAGCGATCCCGCACCGACCCGACCCTGGTCTCGCTGATCGGCGTCTACCACAACCTGGTCCGGTTCCACGCAACGCCGTAAGACGCAGGTCTCCGCCGGAGACCGGCCGCGCGCCGGGCACGCTCCGGGGTGCGCCACGGGCCTTCGCCGTTCAGCGCGCCGCCGTCGTCGCGCGCACCGTGGAATGTGCTCGGCGCGCGTTCCCGATCTCCACCACCCGCGCCGGATGGAATCCGTTGAAGCGACTCGCCAGAACCTGCGCGTAGGCACCCAGGTGCAGCACTTCGAGCCAATCACCTTCGCGCACGTCGCCCGGCAGGTCGAACGTGCCCGGCACCTGGTCGACGGAATCGCAGGTGGGGCCATAAAGGTGAAACGGCGCCGGCGGTGCCGTGCTGTCCCGCCCCACCCGCCGGATCGGCATCCGCAGCGGCGACAGGAACATCTCCGCGAGACTGCCGAAGATGCCGTCGTTGAGATAGAGACGATCGTCCCGGCGGAGCCACACCTGCACCAGCAGCGACATGCATTCCGCCACCAGTCCGCGGCCCGGCTCGCACCACAGCGCCGCCGCGCGCAGTGCGCGACTGCCTGCCACCGCCGCCTGGATGGCGTCCACGTACGCGTTGAGCGCGGGCACCGGCGCCGCGTACGCGACGGGAAATCCGCCGCCGACATCGAGCACCACGGGCGCGATGCCCGCCTCGGTGGCGATCGAGTCGGCGCGTGCAATCGCCCGCGCGAACGCCGCCGGTTCGCGGCACTGCGAACCCACATGGAACGCGAGCCCGGGACGCAGGCCGGCGCGCGCGATCTCGCGCAGCAGGAAGGCCGCGTCCGTCACCGTGCACCCGAACTTGCTCGACAGGTCGTACACGCTAGTGTGCGCGTCCGCGGTGGCGAACCGGACCAGCACGAGGGTCTCGCGTGCCGGCACCCGCGATGTCAGTTTCGCGAATTCGTCCGGATGATCGACGACGAACGTCCGGATTCCGTGACCGTCCACGGCCTCGGCGATCGCACCGCGGCTCTTGACCGGGTGCATGAAATGAAGACCCGCGCCCGGCAACCGGCGGGCAACCTCCGCGATCTCGGCCCGTGACGCCACGTCGAAATCGCGCAGGCCGGCGTCCCACAAGGTCGCGAGGATCGCGGGATGCGGGTTGCACTTGACCGCATACAGGACCCGTCCCGGGAAAGCCGTCAGAAAATTCCTCGCCTTGTCGACGAGCGCGCCCCGATCGAAGCAGTACACCGGTTCTTCGGGCCGCAATGTCCGGATCACCTCGTCGACCGACTCGAACCATGCCAGCGCCATGCCGGCAGTATACGCACGGCGGGCCTCGCTCCCGCTTCCCCCGCCTCCCCGGATTCCGTCAGAATCGAAAGCCCCACAGGGAGGGAGTTCCATGAGTTACGTCGACGTCATCGAGAAGGTCGCGGTGCCGAAACCGGACCGTTACTACACGCCCCCGCAATTCCTCGAGGTCCAGGGCATCCCCATCGCGTACCGGCGCGCGGGCACCGGCGAACCCGTGCTGTTCCTGCACGGCGCCGGCTACACGCGGCGCTGGATCCCGCTGTATGAAGCCATGGCGCAGAAGGTCGACTTCATTGCGCCGGAGATCCCGGGCTTCGGTGAGACCCCGGCACCGAAATGGTTCCGTACGTTCGACGACCTGACCCTGCTGCTCGACGAGTTCCTCGACCGGCTGCGGCTGGACCGCATCCACCTCGTCGGCTACTCGATGGGCGGCTGGGCGGCCGCCGAGTTCGCGACGTTCTACCCGAGGCGGCTGAAGAGTCTTTCGCTGCTGACCCCGATCGGCCTGCGCCTGCCGGACAACCCGGGGGTCGATCTCTTCCAGCTGAGTCCCGCCGAACTGATGGACCGGCTGTTCAACGACAAGGCCGTGCAGCAGGACTTCACGCCGGACCCGAACGATTTCGACGAAGGCATCCACCTGTACTCGGAGTTTGCGGCTGCCGCGCGCCTCATCTGGGCGCCGCGCTACAACATCGCGCTCGAACGGCGCCTGCAGCGCGTGACCTGCCCGAACCTCGTCGTCCGCGCCGAGCATGACCGGCTGATCCCGGACGAGATGGCGGAGCGGTTCGCGCAAGTGCTGCCGGACTGCCGGCTCGAGAAGATCGCCGAGACCGGCCATGAACTCTGCCTGGAACGCCCCGCGCCGCTCGCCGCGGCGCTGATCCGCCACGTCACGGAGGCTGCCCGATGAACACCTTGCGCTTCTACTTCTTCCACCTGATGCCGTACCCGTACATCCCCCCCGCGGACCAGATCGATTCCACGTGGGTCACCCTGCCCAACACGTACTACGACCCGCAGCGCGGCCACACCCTGTACCAGGAATACATCAACCAGCTGGTCGCCGCCGAGCGCTTCGGCTTCGATGCCACGTGCATCAACGAGCATCACGCCAATTTCTACGGCACGATGCCGTCGCCGAACATCATCGCGTCGTCGGTGATCGCGCGCACGTCGCACATCCCCGTGGGCGTGATCGGCAACGCGATCCCGCTGCACGGGAATCCGCTGCGAGTCGCCGAGGAAGTCGCGATGCTCGACGTGATGTCGGGGGGGCGCATGATCTGCGGCTTCGTGCGCGGCATCGGCTGCGAGTACTTCAACAACGGGGTGCCGCCCGGCGACTCGGTGGAGCGCTTCGACGAGGCGCATGACCTCATCATCAAGTCCTGGACACAGCCGGGCCCGTTCACGTACCAGGGCGATCACTTCTACGTGCCCAACGTGAACCCGGTGCCGCTGCCGCTGCAGAAGCCCTACCCGCCGATCTGGATCCCGGGACAGGGCTCGCTGGAGACGTTGCAGTTCGTTGCGAAGCACCGCTACACCTACATGATGGTTTACGCGCCGCGGTGGTTCTGCAAGATGGCCGCGGACGGGTTGCGCGAAGAGTGCCGCCGGCTCGGCTACGAGGCGCCGGCCAGCATGTTCAACGCGTGCATCCCGACGTACGTCGCGGAGAGCGACGCCCAGGCGCACCGCGAGGCGAAGGCGCACCTGTCGTGGATCTTCAACACGGGCCTCAAGATCCCGGATCACATCTTCTTCCCGCCCGGCTACATGTCCACCAAGTCGTTCCGCAATTTCATGACGCAGATCGTCAAGGGCAAGGTCAAGCCGCAGCACAAGCTGTCCTACGAGGAACTGGTCAAGGAGGGCTACATCATCGTGGGCTCGCCGGAGACGGTGAAGAACCAGCTCGGCGAATACTGCGAGCAGATCGGCGCCGGGGGCGTGCTCAATGCCGGCTCCGCGTACGGGCCGATGCCGGACTGGATGGTCATGAAGAACATGCAGATCTTCGCCGAGGAAGTCATGCCGGCGTTCCGCGAGCCGGACGGCAAGCCGGATTACCTGCGCGCCGGGCGGCCCGCGCCGCACACCACCGCCGAGTTCTCCGCGCTGCAACGGCCGCCGGAGGAGCTGCCGCGCGCGCGGGTGGACGGCCAGGGCCTCGTGGACCTGCGCTACGCGCACGTCGAGGGCCGTGCATGACGGATTCGCGTGCCCCGCTGCAGCTCGGGCTGTTCATGCCGAACTGCAGCAACATGTCGGCCATCAGCACGTACCGCCTCGTGCCGGACGAATGGGACTTCGAATCCAACAAGCGGATCGCGCTCGCGGCGGAAGCCGCGGGCTTCGATTTCCTGTTCCCGGTCAGCCGCTGGCGCGGCTTCGGCGGCGAGACCGACTACCTGGGGACATCGATGGAGACGATGACCTGGGCCTCCGCGCTCCTCGCCTCCACCGCGCGCATCCGCGTGTATTCCACGGTGCACGTGCCCGCGTTCCATCCGTTCGTCGTCGCCAAGATGGGGGCCTCGCTCGCACACATCGGCCAGGGGCGCTGGGGCATCAACCTCGTCAGCGGCTGGAGCAAGGAGGAGTTCGGCATGATGGGAATGGACATCCTGCCGCACGCCGAGCGCTACGCGCGCACCCGCGCGTTCGTCGAGATCCTGAAAGGGTTGTGGACGGCGCCCCCGGGCACGTTCAGCCACGACTCCGCGTGGTACCACATCCGCGAAGGCTACTGCCTGCCGCAGCCCGCCGCGTGTCCGCCGATCGTGAATGCCGGGATCTCGGAAGACGCGCAGGCGCTGATCGCTGACCATTGCGACTGGGCGTTCACCAGCATGTTCTCGCTGGACGCTGCGCGGACCCTCGTGGCCGGGCTGAAGGCGCAGGCCCGGGCTCGTGGGCGCGCACTCCGCTGTGCCTGCTTCCCGTTCGTGCTGTGGCGCGACAGCGAGGACGAGGCGCAGGCCGAGGTGGCGAAGATCATCGCGCACAAGGACGAAGTCGCAAGCCGCAACTGGATGCATGGCCTGAGCCTCGAAAGCGGCTCGTTCGATCGCTTCACCCTGGACATGCTGACCTTGGGCGCCGGCGCGTTCCCGGTCATCGGTACCCGTGAACAGGTGGCGCTGAAGCTCAAGGACCTCCACGACGCGGGTCTCGACGGGGTCCTGATGGTCTACCAGGCGTATCACCAGGATACGCTGCGCTTTCAGCGCGACATCATGCCGCTGCTGCGCGAGATGAAGGTGATCGCGTGAGGCGCGCCGCACGGGCCCGATCATCCGGTCTACACTCCCAAGGGTGCATCGTCCCGGCGTAAGCGAGAACCCCCGATGTATCCACGCCCCATCGCGCATTACCTGCGGCCGCTCGCGGCCACCGACGTGGTGGCGCTGCTCCAGCGCTTCGGCGCGGAGGCCCGGATCATCGCCGGCGGCCAGGCGCTGATGCCGCGCCTCAAGGCGCGCGAAATCGGGCCGCAGGCGCTCATCGACATCAACCACGTGCAGGATCTCGCGCGCTGCGAGATCGATGCACAAGGCGCCCGCCTCGGCGCGCTGGTGCGCCTGGCGAGTGCCGCCGCGCATCCCGACCTCCTCGCCCGCTGGTCCGCGCTGGCCGAGGCGGCACGCGCGATCGGCGACCGGCAGGTGCGCAACCGCGGCACGCTCGTCGGCAGCCTGGTGTTCGCGGCGCCCTGGGGCGACATCGCGCCGGCCGCGGTGGCACTCGGCGCCGAGGTTGCGGTGCTGGGCGCGTCAGG
>JBFWUN010000106.1:0-8458 GCA_050247235.1 Gammaproteobacteria bacterium | reverse complement strand
GGCGTGTCGCATTCCGCGCGGGGCACCGCGTTCGACATCGCCACGCGATTCATCTTATGGATGTAGCGCGGGCAATTGATGATGACGTCCGTGACCTTCACGCGCACGATGAGCTCCGCGTCCTTGTAGTCCGCGAGCAGGGGATCGTTCGCGCTGACGGATGCCACGCCCTGCAGGCGCAGCCGGTTCGGCGTTCCGAAATCGAGGAACAGCATGCCGATGTTGCCGGTGGCGCTGATGTTGCCCATCGAGTGGTAGCGGCCGTTGCCGTCGTAGCTGGGAAACACGAGGATCTTGGGATCGAGCACCCGGATGAAGCCCGGCGCGCCGCCCTTGTACTGGCACTGCGGGCGCCCTTCGGCGTCCACCGTGGCGAGCCAGAACATGTCGCGTGATTCGATGAAGGCCTGGTGCTGCGGCTGGATCTCGTTCGTGTCCATCGCCTCGAGCAGGGTGGCGATACGGGTGGTGTCGAACTGTGCGTGCAGGGCGCGGTGCGCGTCGCCGTAGAGGCTGCTCATGACTCGAATCTCCGTTCCGGTGGGTGGGGTTGCCACGCTACCGGAACGGACGTCGAATGTAATCAGGGGATGCCAGCGATGTTCGCCAACGGCATCCCCTGCGTGGGGAGGAACCCGGGCGGGATCAGAACTCGTCCCAGGCTTCGTCACCGCCGCCGCCGGCGGCCGCAACCTGCTTGGCCGGCCGCGCCGCCGGCGCTGCCTTCGCCGCCGGGCGCGCATCGTTCCCGGACCAGGGGCGGCCTGCGCCGCGCCGTTCCACGGGCCTGGCGACAGCCGCGCTGCCGCCGTCCGTGGTGAAGAACTGCACCACCTCCAGCAGCGAGCGCGACTCCTGGTCCATGGATTCGCTCGCGGCTGCGGCTTCTTCGACGAGCGCCGCGTTCTGCTGCGTCATCTGGTCCATCTGCGTCACTGCCGTGTTGACCTGTGCAATGCCCGACGCCTGCTCTTCCGAGGCCAGCGCGATCTCCGACACGATGTCGCTGACCTTCGCGACCGCCGTGACGATTTCGCCCAGCGTCTGACCGGATTCGTCCACCAGGCGCGTCCCTTCCGACACCTTGTGCACGGAGTCGTTGATCAGGGCCTTGATCTCCTTGGCCGCCGAGGCGCTGCGCTGCGCGAGGTTGCGGACCTCGCTTGCGACCACCGCGAACCCGCGGCCCTGCTCACCTGCGCGCGCGGCTTCCACGGCTGCGTTGAGCGCGAGCAGGTTGGTCTGGAACGCGATCTCGTCGATGACCCCGATGATGTCCGAGATCCGCCGGCTGGAATCGTTGATGGCCGACATCGCCTCGACGGCACGGCTGACGACCTGTCCACCTTCCTTGGCCTGGTCGCGCGCCGAGGCCGCGAGCTGGTTTGCGCGACGGGAGTTGTCCGCGTTCTGCTGTACGCTCGACGTCATCTCCTCCATGCTGGCCGCGGTCTCCTCCAGCGAGGCGGCCTGCGACTCGGTGCGGGAAGAGAGATCGGTGTTGCCCTTGGAGACTTCACCCGCCGCGGTATTGATGCTGAGTGCACCCTCGCGGATCTTGCCGACGATGTCCCGCAGCTGCGCGATGGTGCCGTTCACGGCGTCCTGCAGGACCGCAAACTCGCCTTCGTACTGTCCTGCCATCTCGCGCCGGAGATCGCCGGAGCGGACGGACTGCATCACGTCCGCGGTCGCGCGGAGGATATCCGCCACCGCCATCTCGTACTTCTTTTGTGCAGTGACGTCCGTCGCGATCTTGACGATCTTGAAGACCCGGTCCATTTCGTCCTTGACCGGGGCATAGGTCGCCTGGATATAGATCGAGTCGCCGGACTTGGAGACGCGACGATATACCGAGGACTGCGGCTTGCCGGCGGCGAGATCCACCCAGAACTGGCGGTACGCCTCGGTGTTCGCTTCCTCGGCAGGCATGAACATCCGGTGATGGCGACCCACCACTTCCTCCGCGCGATAGCCCGTGAGGTCGAGGAAGTTGCGGTTCGCGGAAGTGACGTTGCCGACGAGATCGAACTCGATGTACCCGAACGATTCGTCGATCGCCCCGAGTACGCCGCGCGCGTTCATGCGCTCGATTTCGGTCTCGGTGATGTCGTAGCGCACGCCGAGATATTTCTTGGGTTTGCCGTTCTCGCCAAGGATCGGGGCGATCACCGCATCCACGTAGTACGGGGTGCCGTCCTTCGCGCGGTTCTTGACAACCCCGCGAAAGATCTTCCCGTGACCGATGGTGTTCCACATCTCCTTGAACACGGCTTTCGGCATGTCCGGATGGAGCGTGGTGTTGTGCCCGTGCCCGATCAGTTCTTCGCGCGGGTACTTGGAGACCTCGATGAACTTGTCGTTGCAGTTGAGGATGTCACCCTTCTTGTCGGCTTCGGACACGATACTGGTGATGTTCATGATGTCCGTGCGCACCTTGAGTTCGACGCGCGTGTCGTCGAGCTCGTTGCGCAGCGAGGTGACGTCTGCGGCGAAGCAGATCACTTCCGCGACACTTGCACCTTCGCTCGCCGCGACGGGACTCACCGAGAGTTTCAGCCAGCGCGCGCCGTCCCTGGCGGTGAACTTGAATTCACCGGCCGCCGGGCGACCGCCGAGCAGGGAAGACCATGCCTCGCGCCAGGGCGTGGCACTCTCCGGGGCCAGCAGCGAGACCAGCGGGGTGCCGCACAGGTCGGCCGGCACGCAGCCCAGGAGCGCTGCAAAGGGGTCGCTGACCGACTTGAACATTCCATCGGCTCCGCAGACCGCGACAGGTTGCGTGCGCAGGAGCGTCCCTTGCTGCGCCTTCAGGTGATCGAACTCGCGGTTCAGTTCCGCACGAGCCTGGTCCCCGGCTGACTTCTTTCGTCCGAACATGGTGTGATGATCTCCGACCCGGGTAGGTGATTCGCTCGCGGGTTAGCGGCAAGAAACCCTGCGGACTTTATGGTGTGGCGGGACATCTGCGCGGATCGCGACCCGGTGTCGGTTTCCGGAGGGAGCATTACCACGGGAGTGGAGAGCCCGCTCGCCCGGCGGAGGCGGAGGCGATCCCGGATGGCGTCAGTAATGGGGCGGTTTCTCGTGTTCGAGGGGCGCGGCAGGCCGGTCCGTGCGGTAGTGCTCCAGCTGGCGTTCGTGCCCGGCGACCTGCGCACGCAGGAGATCGATCTCACGCTGCTGCCGGTACACGACGTCGCTGAGTTCCTGGTTGGCCTGTTCCAGGTACGCGAGCTTGAGTTCCAGGCGTTCGATTACGGCGTCATCCACGCGCGTCTCCCCTTCGTGATTGTCTTCTCAACGAGTAACCCCATGGTGACGGCGCCGCGATCGCAGCGGCGGTCCTGCTTACCCGTTGGGCCACCTCGTCACGTCGCAGCGCCGGCCTGCGTGGCGAGGCCGGCCTGCGTCCTACGGCTGGCCTTCGTCACCCCGGCGAACGCTGGGGCCCATGGGGCCATGCTTCACGCCGCATGGATTCCGGGACGCCGCCCGGAATGACGAAGATGAAGTTACGGTCGCGACAACTTCCCGCCTGCACCCGGCGGGCGGCGTTATTCGACCGTGATGCGCTTGGTGCTTGCCGCCGTCTTCTTCGGCAGGGTCAGCACCAGCACACCGTTCTCGCATTTTGCCGCAGCGGCCGCGGTGTCGACTTCCTTCGGCAGCTGGAAGCTGCGCGAGACCATGCCGTAATAGCGCTCGCTGCGGAGCATCTTCTCGTCCTTGGTCTGCGTGTCCTGCTGCTTCACTTCGGCGGAGATCGTGACGATCCCGCCTTCCAGCGAGACGTGAATGTCGTCCTTGCCCACCCCGGGAAGTTCGGCGTGCACCGTGAACGCCTTTTCGCTTTCCTTGATGTCCACCTTGATCTGCGCCGGCAGCGGATCGCCGTGCAGGGGCTTGATCAGGTAGCCGGGGGAAAAGTCGCGGAAGAACTCGTCGAACAGACTACGCCCACCGCCCAGATTCATCAGACTGCTCATGGATAACCTCCTCGTTCGAAACCCGCGCGCCGTGCGCGGCATGTTCCGTAAATAGGGGGACATCCGGGAAATTTAAAGGGCATTCCGGGAGGAAAGCCCGGGCTGTTGACGCGGATCAATCGGTGGGTTCACGTGGCGTCGACCCGCACCGTACGGATTCCGGGTCTTCGCCCGGAATGACGAGGGAGAAAAGACGCCGACGCAATCCACGGTGCATCCCGGCCCTGTGCAGGTCAGGCCAGCACTGCGCGGGTCACGTCACCGTCCGTCGCGAGCCGCACGCGCCGCCCCACCTGGTTCTCGCCCGTCAGTTCATCGTAGTGGGCGCTCGCGTGCGGCCCGTTCGCGACGAAGCGGCGGCCATCGTCGAGCCGGCCGTAGAGCAGCGAGCGTGCGGGTCGCTGGTCCCGGTCGCAAATCACGGTGTACGTCTCGAGCGTGCCGTCGCCCGTCGGCTGATCCGCGATCGGCACGGGCGGCGCGCCCGCCGACGGGTTCGCGGCATCTTCCCGGTCGTGCGTGCCCGGCAGCGGGGTACCGGGACGGGCACCGTAAAACCCGACGGCGTACTTGTGCATGAACCAGCCGAGTGCGGTGGTCATCCCCGTGGCATGGCGTCCGGCCGCGATGGCCTCCGCCATCGTCGCGATGCCGTGCAGCGCGTAGTTGCTGCCGGGTCCGCCGAAGAAGCCGAGACCGCCGGTCAACGTGAGCGGACGCGGGTCGCCGTCCCCGAGGCCGAGCCGGCGCCGCGCCACCGTCACCGCGCACGGAAAGCAGCTGTAGAGATCGAACGCTTCGATCTCCGCTACGTTCAGGCCCGTGCGTGCTTCGGCGAGTTGCACCGCCTGGTCGAGCGGAGGACTGCGCGTGAAGGCGTCCTTCTCGATCATGAAGCGCTGGCGATCCTTGGCAAATGCGCCGCCGAGAAAATACACCGGCTGCCCCGCGCCATCGCGACGCGCGGCCGCGTGACGCTCCGTGGTCAGCAGCACGGCGGCCCCGAGATCGGCCATCACCAGTGACACCATCCGCTTGGTGTACGGGAAACAGATCGGGCGGTTGTCGGGCCCCGGTGTCGTGATTGTCGCCGCATCAAGCGGCGCGCGCGTCCAGGCGTTGGGATGTCGCGCGGCTGCCGCGCTGAAGCCTGCCCACATCGTGCCGACCTTCGCGAGCCAGTCGGCGCGCGACAGGCCGGACTCCGCCCACAATGCCACCTCGAACAGCGGGAACCCGTGGATGGGCAGCGTGAGGCCATGACGCATCTCGAGCGGGCTGCTGCCCACCGCGTCTTCCTCGGCGTAATCATCGGGGATGCCCTGGATCAGCGCCTGCTCGCCGCGCACCGCGTGCGCATCACGCGGATAGTATGTTTCCGCCCCGCACAGCAGGATGCACGCCGCCTCGCCGCGCGCGAGCATGCCGGCAGCCTCGTTGACGAACTGCTGCGGCACCTGCCCGCCGATGCCGGACACGCGCACGTGGCGCGGCCGCAGGCCGAGCCGGGCGGCGACCTCGTGGCCCGGGTCACGCAGCACGCGGCTCTGCGTACGCACCACGAGCACGGTGTCCACGGCCTGCAGCGCGCCGGGTCCGGCCACGTCACCGGCACGACGCGCGGCTTCGACCATCATGTCCACCGGCGCCATGAACGGCGCGGTCGCCTGCTTGGGCTGAGTGCACTGTCCCCAACCCGTGATCATGATTCGTGCCGCCATGCATGCCTCCGTCGCGCGCGTTGGAACCTGCGCGGCCCGGTTCGAACATTCCGGCCCCGCCCCCCGGGATTCTGATTCTTCGGCGGTCGCACGCCTAGCCCGGGGCGAGCGCCGCCCGGCGCGCAACGATTGGAACCACCGGCACCTGGAACCGGGCACCCGGCATGGCCTGCCCGCGTCTCCCTGGCATCCGCCGGGATCCGCGGGTCGGCATTCCACGCGACCATCCGTTATCGTGTGATGCCCGACACTGGCGGAATCCCTCGATGACAGCGACTCCAGTCCCTTTCCGACTCGACGTACCGGCCGCCGCGCTTGACGACCTGCGGTCGCGACTCGCGCTGACACGCTTCCCGGACCAGGCGCCGGAGGCCCCATGGACCTACGGTACGGACGTCACCTACCTGCGTGCACTCGTCGACTACTGGCGGAATCATTTCGACTGGCGCGCCGCGGAGGCGCGGCTCAATGCGTTTCCGCAGTTCAAGGTGCGGCTCGGCGCGCACGATCTCCATTACCTGCATGTGCCGGGCAACGGACCCGCGCCGCTGCCGCTGCTGCTGTCGCACGGGTGGCCCGGATCGGTGTTCGAATTCCTCGCGCTGATTCCGCGGCTCACCGATCCCACGCGCTTCGGCGGCTCACCCGACGATGCGTTCACGGTGATCGCGCCGTCCCTGCCCGGCTACGGTCTGTCGTTCACCCCCGGGCAGCCGCGCGTCGGCATCGAGGAGATCGCCGACCTGTTCGCGGACCTGATGACTTCCGTACTTGGCTACCGCCGATTCGCCGCGCAGGGCGGGGACTGGGGCGCATTCATCACGTCGCGTCTCGGCGCGCTGCACGCAGACAAGCTCGTCGGCATCCACGTGAACCTGCTGACCGTGCGCCGGGATCCCGCGATCGTCGCCGATCCCACCCCCGAGGAACGCGTGTTTCTCGCCGACCTCACACACTGGCTCAAGGAGGAGACCGGCTACCAGTGGATCCAGGGCACGCGCCCGCAGACCCTGGCGTTTGGCCTGAGTGACTCGCCCGCCGGGCTCGCCGCCTGGATCGTCGAGAAGTTCCGGGCCTGGAGCGACTGCGACGGGGACCTCGAACGCGCCATCGGCAAGGACGACCTGCTCGCCAACATCTCGCTGTACTGGTTCACCGGCGCCATCGGCGCCTCGTTCCATCCGTACTACGCCCGGATGCACCGGCCGTGGCCCATCCCGGACGGCGGTGTGCGCGTGCCGATGGGCTACGCGGCGTTCCCGCGCGAGATCCTCCGACCGCCGCGCTCGCTCGCTGAGAAGCTCTATACCGATATCCGGCGCTGGACGGAGATGCCGCGCGGCGGGCACTTCGCGGCACTCGAACAGCCCGAACTGCTGGCGCGCGAGATCACCGAGTTCTTTCGGCCGTTGCGCTGAGGCCGATCAGTCCCGGACGCTGGCGCGGCACGGCGCGCACTGGCAGAATCCCGGCCGTGCGTCGAGGCTGCAGGCTCCTGGCGCACCCCCAAATCAAAACGCTAGCCCAGGGAGTTTGCATGAGCCTCATCGCGCTTGGCCCCAAGCCGCCTCTCATCGTCGCCCGCGACGCCACCATCCACGCACTGACTGTCGCGCTGACCGAACGCAATGTCGGTGCCGCCGCCGTGCTGGACGGCGATCGGCTGGTCGGCATCGTCACCGAGCGCGACGTGATCAAGAAGGTTGTCGCCCCGCAGCGGGATCCGCACCAGGTCAAGGTGAGCGACCTGATGTCCAGCCCGGTCATCACCGTCGGTCGCGCGACCACCTTGACGGAGGCCGTGGCAATCATGCGCGACAAGCACATCCGGCATCTCGTCGTGGTGAGCGACACCGGCAAGGTTCTCGGCATCCTGGCGTTGCGTTACGTGCTGTACGCCGTGATGGATGATCTCGAGCGCACTGTCGGTGACATGACGAGCTACATCATGCTGGACAGCCCGGGCGGCTGACCGCCGAAATCCGCTCACAACGCCGCGCGGATCTCCCCGTCCACCTGCGCGATGACCTCCGCGTAATGCGCGGGGCTGTCATAGCCCTGCGTGTGCACGAGCTGGGTGACGCCGGCGTCCCGGTACGCGCACGCGAGATCGACGGCGGCCCGGCGATCCGCGAGCGGCAAGGTTTTCATCGCGATGACCGCCAGGGCTCCGCGGCCCGCCTCGGCGGCACGCGCCTGCAGTTCAGCGACGGGCGCCGTGAGTGCACCCGGCAGGAGACCGACCGGCATCCAGCCGTCACCCAGGCGGACCGCGCGCGGGATGGCGACCTCCGGCGCGCCGCCCACGTAAATGGGCGGCAGCCGGAGCCTGGGTTCCAGCCGCAGGCGCTGACCATGGGCCTCCACCACCGGGTCCGCCGCGCTGGCGCGCAACAGGGCGAGCGTGTCGTCCGTGATCCGGCCGCGGCGTTCGCGCGGGACCCCGAGCGCCTGGAATTCTTCCTGCAGGTAACCGGGTCCGACGCCGAGCAGGAAGCGGCCGTTGGAAAGCTCCTGCGCGGTCGCCACGAGCTTCTGCGTGACGAGGGGCGGGCGGTACGGCACCACGAGCACCGCGGTCCCGAAACGGATGCGCTCCGTGACGGCGGCCAGCCAGTGCGCGAAGCCGAGCGGATCCAGGATGTGGCCCATGCTGTCCGACAGGCCGTACGCGTTCTCGCCCATCACGGGCGGCAGGCCGATGTGATCGTTGAACCAGATCGCATCCAGGCCGGAGCGGTCCGCGTG
>JBFWUN010000105.1:0-8739 GCA_050247235.1 Gammaproteobacteria bacterium | reverse complement strand
AATCGCCGGTGAGGTCGTAGAGCGCGCCGCCCAGCCAGGAGCCGGTGGCACCGCCCAGCGCCGCGAACATCGAGAGCGTTCCGAAGATGCTCGGAAATTTCGGACCGGCGAAAAGATCGCGCGCCGCGGCCGGAATGATGGGGGCGTTGGCGGCATAGCCGGTGCCCAGCAGCAGCGCGAAGGCGATGGGCATGGCGAGTCCGGGCAACGCGCCGATGAATGCCAGACAAAGCACCGAGAGCAAAATGCACGCGAGGCCGAAACTGTAGGTGAGTTCGCGTCCGATACGATCGGAGAGTGTTCCCCACAGAATCTTGGCGGGAATGCTCGTGATTCCGATGACGCCGACGATCAGCGAACCCGCGGTTTTCGCCACGCCGTGATCCACCATGAAGGCGAACTGGTGCATCAACAGCATCTGGCTCAGGCTGCCGCCGGTAAAAAACGCCAGCACGGCAAAACGAAAGGCGCGCGAACGCAGCGCGCCGCGCACCGTCCAGTAGTGCGCGGGCAGCGGAGCACTCGCCCCTCCCGGTTGCGGCTTTGCCACCGGCGGCGGCAGTTTCGGTTCGCGCAGAATGAACAGCGCTGCCGGTGCGATCACGACGGCCACCAGTACCGCCAGCACCTGAAACGCCCGGCGCCAATCGAACGCCTCCACCAGGAAATTGGCGAGCGGCACCACGCCCAGAATCCCCACGCCGATACCGGCGGTGACGATGCCGAGCGCGGTGCCAACGCGGTTGGGAAACCATTTTTCGGCGAGGATCACCGATGGCACCCAGCCGCAGGCGCCGAGACCGATGGCGGTGAGGACGCCGTAGCTGAGATAAAGCTGCCACCACGTCTGGATCAACGAAGTGAGCGCGAGCCCGCTCGCCATCACCAGGCTGCCCACCAGCATCAGCCGGCGCGGCCCGAAGCGCTCCACCAGCCGGCCCGCAATGGGACCGAAACTGCCATGCACCAGGATGAATACCGACATGGCGCCTGCGGTGACCGAACGCGACCACCCGAAGTGCCCGACCAGCGCCACCAGAAACACCGAATAGGAATACCAGACGCCGTACAGCAGCCCGAGCGTGCAGAACAGGGTGGCGACAATGATCGCCCCCGAGCGGAAAGCATTGGATTCGCGCAACAAATACTCCGGGAACCTTGCAAGGAAAGCGGGTTGTGGGAAACGGCGCTCCGCACATCAAAACCGGCGTGCCACCGGGGAGCGCGAAACGGTTACGCGCGCGGGTCCGATCCCTCTGGAATCGCGGGACATCCCGGTCCCGCGCTAATCACCATAGCCGCGAACGGCACCCGTCGCGCGCTATTGCGCGCCCCAGCCGCCATCCACGACAAACTCGGAGCCGGTAATGAACTTGGCTTCGTCCGAGCACAGGAACAGCGACATGGTGGCGATGTCGATCGGCTCGCCCATTCGACCCATGGGCGTGGTCTCGCAGATCGTCTCCAGATATTCCGCAGGCAGGGTCTTGGCCAGCGGCGTCCCGATGATGCCCGGATGCACCGAGTTCACCCGCACACCCTGACGCGCGTATTCCAGCGCCGCCGATTTGGTCATCAGTCGCACCGCGCCCTTGGCGCCGTGGTAGGAGATCATGCTGGGCGTGCCGATGATGCCGTACAGCGACGAGATGTTGACGATGGCGCCATTGCCGGATTTTTTCAGCGCCGGCATCGCGGCTTTCATGCCCAGCCAGACGCCGGTCTGGCACACGGCGACGATGGCGTTGAAACCTTCCAGGGTTTCTTCCTCGACGCCCTTGAGGTTGGCAAAACCGGCGTTGTTGACCAGGGTGGAGAGGCCGCCGTACTGCTTGATGGTGTCCGCGACCACGCTCGCCCAGTCGGCTTCCTTGGTTACATCATGCCGCAGAAAAATGGCGTCGCCGCCGCTGGCCTTGATGGACGCCACCGTCTCCTGGCCTTCGGCGGCGAGGATGTCGGTGACCACAACCTTGGCGCCCTCCGCGGCGAACAGCCGCGCGTGCGCTTCGCCGATGCCGCGCGCACCGCCGGTGATGATGGCGATCTTGCCTTGCAGTCGATTACCCATGGTATTGCCCTCGGTTGGTTGAAGTGGATTGTGTGTGAATGAAACAAAAAATCAGCGAAATTCCGGAATCACTTCTTCCGCCAGCAGCTTGATGTTGGCATCAATGTAATCATCGGGACAGGCCGACGTCAGCATGAACAGGGTGGCACCGGTATCCACGTATTGGCGCAAGCGCTGGCGGCACTCGGCGGGCGTGCCGATGAGCGCGTACTTGCCCACCAGGTTGTCGAAATTCTGGGCGTACTGTCGTCCCAGGCGCTCGGCCGCCATTTTGCGTGCGACATCGCCGTCGCGGTGCACCGCGCTGAAGATAAAGATCCCGTAGTTGAACTCGGTTGCGGCCACCGGATTTTCGGCGCGCAATTTTCCGATGCTTGCCATGCTGTCGGCGAGCAGCTCCGGCGTGTACATGTAGGGTATCCAGCCATCGCCAAACAGCGCGGCGCGGCGCATCGCCGCTTCCTTGCGCCCGGCGACCCAGATGGGCGGTGGCTGTTGCACCGGCGGCGGATCGAGCGTGATCTGGTTGAGCGTATTGAAGCGGCCCTGAAAGCTGACCTCGCGTTCGGTCCAGAGCTTGCGGATCACCTGCATGGCTTCGGTGGCGCGCGCGCCGCGCTCGGCGACCGGCACGCCGCAGGCTTCGAACTCCTTGGGAAACTCGCCGCCGACGCCGATGCCACACATGTAGCGACCGCCCGAGGCGACATCGAGCACCGAGCCCATCTTCGCGGCCAGTGTGGCCGGGTACAGGGGCAGCAGCGCGATGGTGCTCATCAGCCGGATGCGTTCGGTGGCGCCGGCGGCCACCGCGAGCTGCACGAAGGTGTTACCGATGGGGCCGTGGAACATGACGTGTTCGCCGCAGCCCAGCACATCGTAACCGAGCGCCTCGGCGCGGCGCGCGAATTGGGCGGTGTCGGCGACGCTGCGCAGGCCGGTACCGAATTGCAGTTTGCTCATGGCGTTACCTCGCGGTGGTCAGCGGGAATCGTTGGTCGGGAATCGTTAGCCGGAAATGTGCTCACCCGGGTATGTACAAGCCACCATTGACGTGAAACGTCTGCCCGGTGATGTAGGACGCATCGTCGGACAGCAGAAACGCCACGGTGGCGGCGATTTCGTGGGGCTTGCCGGCGCGGCGCATGGGCACCTGCCTGAGCATGGCTTCATACACATGGTCGGGCATCACGCCCTTGAGTCCTTCGTGCATGATCAGCCCCGGCGCGATGGCGTTCGCGGTGACACCGTACTGCGCGAGATCGAGTGCGATGGAATGGGTGTATCCCAGCACACCGGCCTTGGCGGCTGCATAGCAGGCCTGGCCGGCCGGCGGGGTGTAGGCCGCCAGGGAGGCGAAGTTGACGATGCGGCCGAAGCCCGCGTCCACCATGGCTTTCGAAAACGCGCGGCTGCAAAAAAACGTGCCGTTGATGTTCACCTTGATGACGCGGTCATGGGTCTTGGTGTCCAGCTCCCAGGGTTTGCCGTAGCCCTGGATACCGGCGTTGTTGACCAGATAGGCGACGTGCATATTGCGGTTCTTGAGTTCCGCCGCGAGATCGTCCACCTGTTCGTCCTTGGTCACATCGAGTGGAAACAGCGTCACCTGCGCGGCTTCCGCCGGGGTCAGCGCTTTTTGCCGCCAGGCTTCGAGTTCCGCGGCCGTCTTGCGGTCGCAGCCGATGACGGGAATGCCGTCGGCGACCAGGCGCTTGGTCATGGCGGTGCCGAGTCCGCCGATGGCGCCGGTGATCAGTGCATGGCCTTTGCTCATGTGTTCTCCAATGCGTGCGTTGTCAGTGCGTATGCAGACCGGCCGGCTGATGCTGCGGCGCGTTGCTGATCAGTGCCTGCGGGTCGTGAGCGACACCGCCGCGATAGGTGGTTTCCAAAGTGCGCAGTTCGCGCACATCGCGCAGCGGATCGCCGGCGACGACGAGGAAATCCGCATAGCGGCCGGGCGCGATGGCGCCGATATCCTGGCCGGCACGCAGATAATTCGCGGCCACGCTGGTCACCGCCTGCAGTGCCGCCATGTTGCCGATGGCTTCCGCGAGCAGCTCGATTTCCCGCAGCAATGCAAAACCCGGCGGCGGATAGGCGAGCGCCCCGCAGTCGGTGCCGCCGACGACGCGGCCGCCGGAACGGTGCAGCATGCGCACCACTTCCTGGTGCTTCTCCAGTGCCTTGCTGCCTTCGCCGACGTCATAGAAGCCGGGATGGATGTCCCAGTCGGGGCGATCACCGAGGAATTTTTTCATCTTCGCCTGGCGGGCGAGCGCAGCGGGCGGGATCAGCTTGCGATCCGGGTCCTGCATGCAGGCGGCGGCGCCGGCTTTCGCGGTCCACAGCAGGTCGAGCGTGGTGCCCATATGCACCTGTTTCTCGACCATGGCGGCGATCCATTTGCGCGCCCGTTCGCCGTTCAGATCGGCCGCTTCCCAGCCCGCCATGGTCTGGGTCCAGAATTCCTTTTTCATCATCGAGGCGTCATTGCCAAAGCGCATGTTGAGCGCGCAGATGTCGTTATAGGGCGAAATCCACACATGTTCGAGGCCATCGATGCCGGCCTCGATCGCGTCCATGGACGAGCAGTAACCCAGGTGTCCGGTGATGGGCACACGCTTGTCGACGAAGCGGATCACCTCGCGGACGATGTCGGCGGTCATGGTGAAATAGCATTTGATGCCGTCGACACCGGCCTCGAGCAGGCTGCCGATTTTGTCGGGCACCGCAGCCACCGACTGCACGCGGTCGAGCATGATGGTGAAGCCGGGGCTCTCGAAGCTGGCACCGGGACCGTCGAGCAATGGCCCGCAGACAAACAACCGCGGCCCGAGTTTTTTCCCGGAATTGAGATCGGCGCGGTTCTGCAACACCAGATCGAGCCGGCCGCCCACATCGCGCGCGGTGGTGACACCGGCGGCGAGAAACAGTGGGAAGCACTCGGCGTCCATCATCACGGTGTGAATGTGCGTATCGATCAGGCCCGGCAGTACGGTCTTGCCGGCGAGATCCACCACGGTGGCGCCGGCGGCCGCGATGGGCCTTTCAGACACCTGACTGATGCGTTCGCCCTCGACCAGGATCGACACGCCGGTGCGCGCGCTGGCGCTCAGCCCGTCGATCACACGCGCATTGGTAAACACGGTGGCTTGCGCCATGACTTCCTCCCCCCGGGCCCTGCGGACCTCTGATTTATGGATTTGCAGCGCGCTGCGCGCTGCCGGTCAATCGTCGAGCGCGAACAGAATCTTGAGCTCGACTTCGTAACTTTTTATTTCGCCGCGCTCGACCAGCGCGCGCTCGGCAATGACCTCGACCCGGTGAATGCCGCGCAGGGTCTTGCGCGCCCGCGCGATGCCGCGCGTGACGGCGTCCTGCCAGCTCTCCGGCGAACTGGCGGTAAGGGTCGAAACACTGGATACGGTCATGGCGCCATTCTCCCCACAGGAATCACAGATGCAGTTCATCGGGCGGCGTCACGTCGAAACGCAACTGGGCGCGCACCCGGTAGGTCAGTTCGCCGGCGGCATTCACCTCGATGTCCTTGGCTATCACATCGAGGCGGCGCACGCCGCGCAGCGTTTGGTTGGCGCGGGTGAGGATCGCCTGCAAGGCATCCTCGAACGCGCGTGGCGAGGTCCCGATCAGTTCATTGGATTTGGTGTGTTTCAGCATGGTCCTGTCCTGGTTTGGACGAATCTAGGCCGCCGCACCGAAAATTTCGCCCGGGCCGGGTACCCGCAGCAGTCGGTAGCGAAGCAGCCCGCCGCGCTCCTCGGTTGCCACCATGGCGTAATCGAGCAGCATGTCGAGATGCCCCATCACCTCGGAGATCACCGCATAGAGCTGATCTTCCCAGGCTTTGGGAAACAGATGCTGACCCACTTCGAGCGGGGTCAGCGTGCCGTGCTGCTCCAGTATGCGCGCGATTTTCAGCAGGCGGCGGTCGGTGGACAGCTTGTAGCCGGCGATCAGCTCGCGGTGATCGCGAAACACGTCGCCGTGGCTGGGGTAAACCGTGCGCACGTCCAGCGGCAGTATCTTGTCCGCGGACTGGTAATACTGGGTGAGCGCATGGACACGCTCGCCATCGGGCGTCGCGGGGATGTGCAGCAGGCACACCGGCGTGATGTCGGGCAGCAGGTGATCGCCGGAGAACATCTGGCGGGTCTCGCGCTGCCAGTAGACGACCTCCTCGGGACAGTGGCCGGGCGTGTGGATGGTCTCCAGCTCGAAGCCCTCGACGGGAATACGGTCGCCGTCCGCCAGGAGGCGATCGGGCTCGCAGGGTGTGTAGACATTGGCAATGTAAGACCGGTACGCATAGGCCTTGTCGTAGAGCGCATCGGTGATGCCGAAGCGGCGCAGAAACGCGCGCTCTTCGGCTTCCCGTTCCGGCGACGGCAGGTAGCGGGAGACGGTCATGTTGATGGCCTCGTGACCCCAGATGACACAACCCGATGCCGCGCGGATGCGCGTCGCCTGGCCGAAATGGTCGGTGTGGCCGTGGGTGAGCAGCAGCAACCGGATATCCTCGATGCGATAACCGAACTGGCCGAGCCCTGCCTGCAGCGCGTCCCAGGCGGTCTGACTGCCGACCCCGGTATCGATCAGCACCAGTTGATCGGAGCCCTCCGGCGGCAGGATGACGTAGCTGTTGATATCGCCGACGCTGAACCCCGTGGGCGAGGGAATCCGCACCACGCGGCCGTATTGCTTGACGCTCAGTTCGCCGGTCATGTTCCGCTCCGGTGCCGCATTGCGGGCGCGACCGTCACCGCTCGCCGCCGACGATCTTCACCACATCCACCCGGGTGTCGTTGACCGGGCCGGTGTAATGGGCGGGATAGTCCCGCTGCACCACCGGGCTGTCGCTGCGCCAGGTGTGGCAGCCGTTCAGCATGAAGAGCGCTTCGCCGTCCTCGGCGCCGCCACCGGAAGCGGCGCCACGCTGGCGCGGCGGCTTGCCCATCAGTTCGCGCGGATAGTCCCCGGACAGGGTCTGGAAAGTCACCGTGGCGAGCGGTCCCAGCAGTTCGCCCAGATGCGTGCAGCCCTCGACGCCACCCACCGCCTCACGGACGCGCTTGTTCCAGCCCGCGCCGATGCGCAATCCCACCAGGCGCTGAAAATTGTCGAGCACTTCGGAGCAGATGTCATAGGGCTGCACGTCCATCACGACGTCCACTTCCCGCACCACCAGATCGCCGTCGACGGAAAGTCGCAGCGACATGTCGTGCACCGGGTGGCCGGACGCGACCACGCCCCGCCACTGGCTGTCGTAGCTGTAGGTCTTGCGATCGACGATATGGGCTTCGATATCGAACAGGCCGTCGTCGCGGTAATAACCCGTGAGATCGATGGTGCGCGTGTGCAAATGGCGGCGCGGCTTGGGGGGCGATAACGGCATGGCGGTACCTCTTACTGCTTTCTCGACAGGTGAATTGGCAACAAATGAAATGAATGGATTCGCCGTGTTCAGGGCGTCAACACCACGCGGCCGCGCACATCGCCGGCGTGCAGGCGGGCGATCACCTCGTTGATGGCCGCCAGCGGCTGACGCTCGATGTGCGGCCTGATGAGACCGCGCCGGGCCAGCTCCAGCACTTCCTTCAGTTCGCGCCGGTTGCCCCAGATACTGGTGGTAACCTCGCATTCGAGAGGAATTTTCCAGAACGAAAACGGCAGTGTACCGCCGGCGATGCCCACCACCACCAGCTTGCCGGCGATGGCGACACTGGCCACCGCGTTGGCGAGGGTGGCGTCATTGCCGACGAAGTCGATCACCGCATCGGCGCCCGCACCGCCGGTGGCCGCCTTCACGGCCGCTCCCACTTCCGCTTTCGCGTTGACGCAGTGATCCGCGCCCAGTTCCTTTGCCATGGCGAGCTTTGCGTCGCTGACATCGATCGCGATGAGTTGGGTCGCGGGCGTCAGGGCGCGGGCGATCTGCAAGGCCATGTGGCCCAATCCGCCCACCCCGATGATGGCGAGCGTGCGGCCCGGCCCGAGCCGCGCCAACGCCTTGCGCACGGCGCGATAGGGCGTCAGCGCCGCGTCGGTGAGGGGCGCGGCAATGACGGGATCGAGGCCGTTCAACTTGACCAGATTGCGCGGGTGCGGCACCAGCAGTTTTTCCGCCCAGCCGCCATCGACCATCACGCCGGGATAAATCGGCTTCTGGCACAGGTTTTCCTCGCCCTGCTCGCACAGAGCGCAGACGCCGCAGCCCCAGGCGCCGAATACCGCCACGCCGTCGCCGGGCTTGACCTCGGTGACCAGGCTGCCGACGCGCTCGACGATGCCGGCGTTTTCATGACCCAGGGTGATGGGCTTCTGACGCACATTGACCTCGCCGTCGATGACGTGGAGATCGGAGTGACAGACACCGGCACCGGAAATCCGCACCAGCACATCGGTGGGTCCGACCTCAGGATCGGGAAGATCCACCAACTGGATGGGCTGCCCCACTTCGATGAAACGTGTCGCCTTCATGATCCGTCCTCAAATATCCAAGCAAATCGGTCAGCAGTCGAGCCGGTAATTGTCGCCGTCGCGCACGATGTGGCCGGCGGTGGGCGGCGCGAAATGCGTGCCGATCACCAGCACCCCGGTGCCGGCGTAGCGGGCATAGAAATCCCGCCGCGTCTGGATCGCCG
>JBFWUN010000104.1:0-8810 GCA_050247235.1 Gammaproteobacteria bacterium | reverse complement strand
ACGGTCCCTTCCATGCGCACCTGTTCCGGGATCCGGTGTCCGGCAGCTTCATGCGCGCGAGCGCGCCCGGCGTGTGCGCGTGGATCGTGCGGATGCAGCAGCCGCAGCCGCTCACCGATGCCTGCGCGGACCCGCACGATCGGTCGGACACCTTGCCGGCGACGCTGCTGCCCGCGTGGCGACTGCTGAGCTGCGACTACGTTCCCATCCTGGTCGCGCAGCTCACGGCGTTCCAGGGCTGGCTGGGGACGCATCCGGACGCGGAGATCCCGCGCACATTCGGGACGCACACGGTGACGATCGGCCGTGGCACTCCGTTCGCGCGCGAGGTGCCACGGGCGCTGTTCAGCTATGACCAGTGGATGTGGCAACGTGCAAAGGATGCCTTCGACACGATCCCGGTGCCCGATCTGCGCCGGGTGCTTACGTGGCTGGAGGCAATCGGGGCACGGGCGCTGGTGGAAGTGCCGCTGCCGATCCGCGTGCGCCGGTCGGCGTTCCGGCTCGTGCGCGCGCCCATGGACTGCTGACGCGCGGCCACGGTGTTCGAACAGTCGCCGCGCGGAATCGGCACACCGGACCGGACGCCCGGCGGCAACGGCACTGCTTCAAAGAACAATTTCTTCTCACGGCCCAAGCAGCGTCCCAAGACCGAGGCTGATGCGCCGTGCCGCCGCCCTTCGGCCGTGTCCGTCCTGCGCTTCCACTGCGCGGGCCCTCCCTGGCCCGCTCCGTTGCCGCGTCCGCTTCGCTAAGCCATCCATGGCCCGCTCACGGCCGAGGCCGCTCCGGACGGACACGGCCGAAGGGCGCCTAGAGGTTCGTGGCTCCGTGGGCGGTAGGCCACGCGCCGTGCCGACGCAGTACTGCCCATCGTCAGCACCCCACCTCTTACACACGGCGAGCACGGCGTCTCCTGCCGCCGGGTGTCCGGTCCGGTGCAGAGCGGCCTCGAGCGCGAGCGGGCCATGGATGGCATAGCGAAGCGCGAGGGCAGCCCGTCAGACCAGGGAGGGTCTGACGGGCGGAAGCGGCGCACCGGACCGGACGCCCGGCGGCAACAGCACTGCCTCCGCAAACAACCTTCTTCTCGAACGGCGCAATCAACGCCTCAATTGCGAGACCGAAGCGCCAATCCGTGACCGTCGACACTCAAGCCACCACGCCCCCCGGCCGACAACCCGGGCAATCCGCAGCGCCCGAGAGGTCCGACCCCGTGAGCACGCCCGCCGTAGCCCTGAGTTCCGAGGCGCATGCGTCGCCCGGCGAATCGATCGCGCGCAGCCTGGTGGACGACGTCTCCGCGCTCGTCTCGCCGCCCGACGTCTGCCTGAAAGTCAACGAACTGGTGGGTGATGATCGATCGACGATCGAGGACATCGCCGCGGTGGTGATCCGCGACCCGGCGCTGACCGCGCGCGTGCTGCGGCTCGCCAACAGCTCGTACTACGCGCTCGCCACCAAGATCGATACCGTGTCACGCGCCGTCATGCTGCTCGGCATGCGCGAGATGCAGAAGCTCGTTTGTGCGATCGCGGCGGTGCAGACATTCTCGAAGCTGTCGAGCGCGGTCACCAACATGAACTCGTTCTGGCGCCACGGCGTCTACACGGGGCTGATGGCACAGACGATCGCCCGCCATGCGCACATCCTGCACCCGGAGCGGCTGTTCGTGGCCGGGGTGCTGCACGACGTCGGCGCCCTGCTGATCAACCAGCGGTTTCCGGAGCTTGCGCAGACGATGATCCGCGAGGCGGCGGGCAACGAGGATGAACTCCATGGCCTGGAGCAGGAACGTCTCGGCTTCGACCACGCGTATCTCGCCGGGCTGATGCTCCAGCACTGGAAACTGCCAGCGGCGCTGTGCGATGCCATCAGTCATCACCACGCACCGCACCGGGCGCGCATCGCCGGCATCGACGCCGCGATCCTGAAACTGTCCGACGCGCTCGCGAATTACTCGGGCACCGGCAGCTACAGTGAAATCGTCGCCGCCGAAGAGCGTTGCGACGTGAAGTTCCTCGCCCGCTTCGGGCTCGAGCTCTCCTGCACGAACGACCAGCTGATGGACGAAGTGGATCAGCAGTTCGTCGAGACGATCTACCTGCTCGTCGGCTGACCTCCGGGACGGGCCGGGCGCCCGTCCGCCTCCCCCGCAGATCCCGCTCGGGCGCGCCCACGCGGCTCATCGGCTGCGCCATCCGGTCGCAGTGTGCCGGGCGCGCAACTCGCTCGGAGTTCTCCTATAGTTCGAGACAGGCCGTTGTTTTAAGGTGGATTCGCCGATGCCACCGTGCCGCCGCGTCCGCTGCCGGTGTCCCACCCGTTCGACCGCCAAGTTCCGCCCCGCGGAAGGTGCAGCCCCCACGACATGAGCGCGCCCAACCTGCAATCCCCTCCCCTCGCCGCCGCGATGATGCGTGGCACGACGAGCCTGCACGAGGCCTGCGAACTGATGTCGCGGATCATGGAGCACGCCGAGGACCGCGTGTTCGTCAAGGATGCGCAAGGCCGGTACAGGATGGCCAACGCAGTGCTCGTGGAGTTCTTCGGACGTCCACGTGAGGAGATCCTCGGTCGTACGGATTGGGACCTGCTGCCTTACGAGCGCGCGCGCTTCTTCGTCGAGTCCGACCAGTGGGTATTCCGCACCGGGGAGTGCACGCACTACGAACTGGACGCCTCGGTCGCGGGTCGGCAGACGTTCATTTACACCTCCAAGGCGCCGATCCGCGACGCGAATGGACAGGTCATCGGCGTGGTCGGCATCGGGCGCGACATCACCGCGCGCAAGAAGGTGGAAGAAGCGCTGCGGCTGTCCGAGACACGTTTCGCCGCGGCGCAGGCCATCGCCCACCTTGGCAGCTGGGAATGGAACCTGAAGACCAACCGCGTGGTGTGGTCGGACGAGTGCTACCGGATTTTCGGAGTCGATCCCGCGAATTTTCACCCGACGTATCCGAACATCGCGCGGCGTTTCCACGCGAACGACGTGGATCGGTTCCGCCACGCGCTCGCCGCCGCCGTGGCCCACGGCACCGAGTTCCGGGACGACTTCCGCATCGTGCGCCCCAACGGCGAGGAGCGGCACCTCCACGTGGAAGGGGTGGCCACCCAGTACGATGCCGACGGCACACCGCTCATCATGACCGGGACCAATTTCGACATCACGGAGCGCAAGCGGACCGAGATCGCGCTGCGTCGCAGTGAATCGAATTTCGCGCACGCCCAGCGCATCGCACAGGTCGGCAGCTGGGCGTGGGTGCCGAGTACCGGGCAGGCCAACTGGTCCCAGGAGGCCTGCCGCATGCTCGGGATCGAGCTGCAGCCGAACAGCACCGTGATGCGCACCGAGTTCCTCGAGATCGTTCACCCGGAGGATCGCGCGGCCGTGTCCGCCGCGATCGACGCGACCTTGGCGCACGGGGTCCCGTACGATCTCACCCTGCGCATCCTGCATCCCCGGCTCGGCGAGCGCATCATCCACACGCTCGGCGAAATGCGTCACGACAGCGACAACCGGCCGGTGATGACGGGCGTGTGCCAGGACATCACCGAGTCGCGCCGCCTGCACGAGCAGCTGCGCAGCAGCGAGGCGCACCTGGCGCAGGCCCAGCGCATTGCCAGGATGGCGAGCTCGCGCTGGGACATGCGCACCGGGCGCGAGGCCTGGTCGGCCGAGATCCACGAGATCCTGGGGACCGAGCCGGCGTCGCCGATGAGCCATCGACGCTTCCTCGAGTTCGTGGATCCGCCTGATCGGCCGCGCGTGGCGGCGGCTTTCAACCCGATGCACGCTGGCGCCGCCCCGTACGCGCTGGACTTCCGGATCACCACCCGCGACGGTCGCGAACGCTTCATCAGCAGCCTCGGCGAGGCGGTGGTGGACGAGAGCGGCACGGTCACCGCGATCATCGGCATCCTGCAGGACATCACCGAGCGCAAGCGCATCGAGGGCGAACTTGCTGCCTCGCGCGACGAGCTGCGTGACCTCATGCGCCACCTGCAGCATGTGCAGGAGGATGAACGGCGACACATCGCGCGCGAGATCCACGACGAATTCGGGGCGGTGTTCACGGCGGCCAACCTCAGCCTGTACCGGCTCGCGAACCAGCTCCAGGAGGCGCCGGCCGCGACGCGCGAGCTGCTTGCGAGTACCAAGGAGATGATCGCGAACGCCGGCAGGTCGCTCGACGATATCGTCAACGGCCTGCACCCGCAGATGCTGAACCACCTCGGCCTGGCCGCCACACTCGAGTGGTACGCCGGGGAGTTCGAAAAGCGTACCGGCATCCGCTGCGCGCGCGCGTTGCCGGACGATATCGAGGGACTCGACGAGCAACAGGCGATCACCCTGTTCCGCTGCCTGCAGGAAAGCCTCACGAACGTTGCCAAGCACGCCGGCGCGGAGGTGGTACGGATTCGCCTGGCGGTCGGCACCGAACAGATCACGCTCAGCGTCGCGGACGATGGCAAGGGCTTCGCCCCGGAATCGCTCGCGGCGGCGGACGCATTCGGCATCCGCGGGCTCGGCGCCCGCGTCGCCCAGCTCGGCGGCACGTTCAAAATCCAGAACCAGCCGCCGCGGGGCACGCGTGTGCTGGTCACCATGCCCAGACAGATATCCCCGAAGGAGAGGATCCCATGATCAAAGTCATCGTCATCGACGATCATCCGCTGGTCCAGGCCGGCCTGAGCCACGTGTTCGCCGACACCGACGACATCGTGATCGCCGCTTCGGCGAAGAACGGCGAGGAGGCGCTGGCGGCGCTCGAGAACGACACGTTCGATGTCGCAATTCTCGACATATCGATGCCCGGCAAGCACGGCATCGAGGTGTTGCGTGACATCACCGCGCGCCACGAGAAACTGCCGGTGCTGCTGTATACCCGCTTCCCGGAAGAGCATTACGCGGTACGGACCTTGCGCGCGGGCGCGTCGGGTTACCTGCACAAGGGCGCCGACCCGGACGAGATCGTCGCGGCCGTCCGCGCACTCGCGGGCGGGGGTACCTACATCACGCCTAGCGTCGGGGCCCTGTTGAAGGAAGCGGTGAACCGCAAGCGTGAGGAGGCGAGCCTCGAAGACCTGTCCGACCGCGAGTACCAGATCTTCCAGATGATCGTCACTGGCAAGGGCTCCACCCAGATCGCGAACGAACTCAACCTGAGCGTGAAGACCGTCAGCACGCACCGTACGCGGTTGCTGCAGAAGCTTTCACTGTCGACCACGGCGGATCTCGTGCGCTTTGCGCTGCGGCAGGGTATCGACGAGACGTTCGTCGGCTAGGACGCCCGGCAGTCGCGCCACGGTGCGCTCGGTCCGAGGTCGAGGTCGAGGTCGAGGTCGAGGTCGAGGTCGAAGTCGAAGTCGAAGTCGAAGTCGAAGTCGAGGCTGATGCGTCGTGCCGCCGCCCTTCGGCCGTGTCCGTCCTGCGCTTCCACTGCGCGGGCCCTCCCTGGCCCGCTCCGTTGCCGCGTCCGCTTCGCTATGCCATCCATGGCTCGCTCACGGCCGAGGCCGCTCCGGACGGACACGGCCGAAGGGCGCCCAGAGGTTCGTGGCTCCGTAAGCCGTAGGCCACGCACCGTGCCGACGTCGTCAAGCCCGTCGTCAGTACTGCGCGTCTCACACACGGCGAGCACAGCGTCTCGGGCCGCCGGGTGTCCGGTCCGGTGCAGAGCGGCCTCGAGCGCGAGCGGGCCATGGATGGCTTAGCGAAGCGCGAGGGCAGCCCGTCAGACCAGGGATGGTCTGACGGGCGGAAGCGGCGCACCGGACCGGACACCCGGCGGCAACAGCACTGCTTGAAGGAACGATTTCTTCTTGCGGCCCAAGCAGCGCCCGAAGATTGAGGCTGATACGCCGTGCTGCCGCCCTTCGGCCGTGTCCGCCCTGCGCTTCCACTGCGCGGGCCATCCATGGCCCGCTCCGTTGCCGCTTCCGCTTCGCTATGCCATCCATGGCTCGCTCACGGCCGAGGCCGCTCCGGACGGACACGGCCGAAAGGCGCCCGGAGGTTCGTGGCTCCGTAAGCCGTAGGCCACGCGCCGTGCCGACGCAGTACTGCCCATCGTCAGCACGGCACCTCTCACACACGGCGAGCACGGCGTCTCCTGCCGCCGGGTGTCCGGTCCGGTGCGAAGCGGCCTCGAGCGCGAGCGGGCCATGGAGGGTTTAGCGAAGCGCGAGGGCTCCGTCAGACCAGGGAGGGTCTGACGGGCGGAAGCGACGCACCGGACCGGACACCCGGCGGCAACAGCACTGCCTCACCGCAGGATCTTCTTCACGAACAGCCCAAGCAGCGCCCAAGTCCGAGGCTGATGCGCCGGTATCACCCCTGCATGTGTCGTCTCCGCCTAAGGCGCCGCGCCGAGATTGAGCGGCAGCGCCGGGTCCGAGACCCACTCCATCATCGAGCCATCGTAGACCGCGACATCGGGATGTCCCGCGAGCGTCAGCGCGAGCGCGTCCATCGTGGCGGAGATGCCGCCCCCGCAGTACACCACGACGCGGCGATCGAACGCGCCCACGGCATCGAAACGCGACTTCAGTTCCGGCGGAGAGAGATAGGTGCCGTTGGCGGGATCGAGCATGGTGTTGTAGAACACGTTGTGGCTGCCCGGGATGTGTCCCGGCCGGCCGTACATGTTCTTGTCCCCACGGTAGACCTCAGGCGACAACGCGTTGATCGTGCAGACCGCCGGGTTGTTCATCACCTTCAGCATGTCGTCCCTGTCCGCCCACAGGCCCGGCCGCGGCCGTGGGGTCAAGGTGGCGCGTGGATACGGGCGGTGTTCCGCGCTGACGGGGTGCCCTTCGCGCTGCCATTTCTCCCAGCCGCCATCGAGAATGCCGGCGTTGTCGAAGCCAATCGACCGCAGCATCCACCACACACGCGTGGACCACATCACGCTGCCCGCGCTGTAGAGCACGACCGCGGTGTCGTCACCGATGCCGATGGCGCCGGCGAGTTCCGCGAAGCGCGCCGGGCTCGGCATCGTGAATCGCACGGGAGAGTTCTGGTCGGAGAATTCGCCGAGCAGGTCGATGAAATCCGCGCCGGGCACGTGCGCCGCACGCCATTTCTCACGGCCGCTCTCCGGTGTATATCCCGGCCCGGGGTTGTTGATGTGCAGGAACACGGTGGCGTCGTACACGCGCAGGGCCGGCGCCTCCAGATTCCGGGCCAGCCATTCCGTACTGATGAGCGCGCTCGGCAGTTTCATCGTGAGCTTCCTCCTGTGGATGGGGATGGACGGGGTGCACGCGTCGATTGACACGCGACACCCCGCAATCATACGGTCGCGGCAGGGCAATGTCCGCACGGAGGGATTCATGGCACGCGCCAGACGCACCCAGTCTTTCGATCTCGAGGAAGCCACGCTCGGCGGCATCCAGCGCGCGCTGCGGGCCCGTCGCGTGTCGGCGCGTGAACTCGTGCAGGGTTACCTGCAGCGCATTGAATCGCTCGATCGTCGCGGCCCCCGGCTGAACGCGATCGTCAACGTGAACCCGCGCGCGCTCGCGCAGGCCGTCGCGCTCGACCAGGCGCTCGCGAAGAACGGGCGCCTGCAGGGGCCGCTGCACGGGATACCGATCCTGCTGAAGGACAACATCGAGACGGCGGATGTCCCCACCACGTTCGGCAGCGCCGCGTTCGCCGACTACCTGCCCGCACAGGATGCGACCGTGGTACGCAAGCTGCGCGCCGCCGGCGCGATCGTGCTCGGCAAGACCACGCTGCCCGACTTCGCGACGTCCTGGTGGGCGTACTCCTCGATGAGCGGCGAAACGCGCAATCCCTATGACCTCGCGCGGGATCCGGGCGGCTCCAGCGCCGGCACCGGTGCGGCGGTCGCTGCGAATCTCGGCGCAATCGGTCTCGGCACCGACTGCGGCGGCTCGATCCGCGTGCCGGCCTCGTGCAACAACCTGGTCGGGATCCGATCCACCCCGGGGGTGATCAGCCGTGACGGCGCCTCCCTGCTCGTGTTTCCGCAGGACACCATCGGCCCGATGGCGCGCACCGTGCGCGATGCCGTGACCCTGTTCGAGCTGATGAGCGGGTACGATCCCGCGGACCCGCTGACCGTGCACGCGGAGATCGCCGGGGCCCCGCGCCGATATGGTGAAGCGCTCGACGCGGCGGGATTGAAGAAGGCCCGCATCGGGCTGGTGACGAACGCGCTCGGCAGCGATCACGATCCGTTCGCGGCGCCCGTGAACGCGCGTGTACGCGAATCCGCTGCCGCCATCATGGGCGCCGGCGGCACCGTGATCGACGTGCAGATCCCGGATCTCGCGCATCACCTCGCCGCGACATCGATGTACGTGAACTGCTCGAAGCACGACATCAATTCCTTCCTCGCAGCACGCCCGGAGGCGCCGCTCCGGACGTTGAACCAGATCTACGAGAATCGCCGCTATCACCCCATGCTCGACCTCGTGGACGCCTGCGTAGTCGGTCCCGAGCTGCCGGAATACGATCCGCAGTATTTCCGCCGGCTCGCCGCGCGCGAACAGTTCCAGCGCGTGGTACTGAACCTGCTGTCACAGCACCGGCTGGAAGCGCTGGTCTTCCCCGACGTGCAGGTGGTGCCGCCCACACGTGAGCAGTTGAACACGCGAGTATGGACCACGCTCACGTTCCCCACCAACACGCTGATCTCGTCGCAGACCTGGCTGCCGTCGATGAGCGTGCCGGCCGGACTGACCGACGATGGACTGCCGGTAGGACTGGAATTCGTCACCCGCCCGTACGCCGAGCCGCTGCTGTTCCGCCTGGGCTACGCGTTCGAGCAGGCCAC
>JBFWUN010000103.1:0-9088 GCA_050247235.1 Gammaproteobacteria bacterium | reverse complement strand
CGATGCGGTACGGCTTGCCGTCGTGCACGAAGCGGAACAGGTCCATGTCATCGCAGATCTGCTGTGCCACGCGGTCGGCCTGCTCGGGAGTGCAGTGTTCCAGGATCACGCCGAACTCGTCGCCGCCGAGCCGCGCCAGCGAATCACGCTTGCGCACCCGGGCCGCGAGCAGGGTGGCCACCTGCCTGAGCAGGTGATCGCCGACGGAGTGACCGCAGGAGTCGTTCACGATCTTGAACTGGTCGAGATCGATGTACATCAGCGCATGCCCGGGGCCGCCCTCGGTGGTCGCGGCGAGTACCTCACCCATGCGCGACTCGAACTCGGCCCGGTTCAGCAGCCCGGTGAGCGTGTCGTGCGTGGCGCGATGACGCATCTCGTGGCTCAGCCGGCGCTGCGCCGTGACATCCCGGAACACGAGCACCACGCCGCGCAAACGGCCGTCGCGATCGCTGATGGCGGAAGCGGATTCCTCGATCGCATACTCGGGGCCGTCGCGCGACAGCAGCAGCGTGTGCGCCGCGGCACCGTGCGCGGGATCGTCGGCCAGGCAGCACGCCACCGGGTTCGGTGCCGGCCGACGCGTCTCTTCGTCCACGACGCGGAAGATCTCGGCGGCATCGCGTCCGCGCGCCTGCGCGCTCGTCCAGCCCGTGAGACGCGCGGCCACGGGATTGAGCCACTGCACGCGACCCGCGGGATCCGTGGTGATTACACCGTCGGCGATTGATTCCAAGGTCACTTCCAGCAGTTCGCGGCTCTCGGCGAGCGCACGTTCGGCCTGTTTTCGCGCAGTCACGTCCTGCAGTACCGCCAGCGTGCGCAGCGGAGCCCCGTGCGCGTCGCGCTGGAGCACGGCATTGACCAGCACGTCGATGACACTGCCGTCCTTGCGCACGTACTGGAACTCCACGTCCGTGGCGCGCCCGCACGCGAAGAATGCGGGCCACGCGACCTCGCGTGCGAAGCACGCCGACGCCGCGGTCATGAACTCCTCGGCCGAACGGCCGATCACTTCCTCGCGCGCGTAGCCGAGGTGCGTGAGCCAGGTGTCGCTCACGGCGAGCAGCCGGGCCTGCGGATCGATCGAATGCAGCATCGCCGGCGTGGACTGGTACAACTCGTCGCGCGGTTCGGGTGACGCCGGGTTCATCAACAGCTCCTGTGGTCGGCGACGCGGATTCCGCGATTCGGTCCTGCGCGGAGGGTCACCCGGCTACTTAGCGGAGACCACGACCCCGAGCTTGAGGCAGGCGTCCGTTTCCGCCGTGCGCTACAGTACACGGGGGTACCCGCCCGGGCGATTCCCCCCGCGACAGAACCGCAGCCTGCCTGCGAGGAGCGTGCTATGCCGATGTCCGTCACTCCCACGTCTGCGACCCTCGGTGCCACCGTCACCGGGGTCCGTCTCGCCGCGCTCGGCGACCACGAATGGGAGGAGATCCACCGGGCGTTCCTGGCGTATGGCGTGCTGTTCTTTCCCGGGCAGCACCTGCAGGCCGCCGAGCAGCTCGCGTTCGCGCGGCGCTTCGGGGAGATCGAGATCCTGGTCCCGGGCCTGACCACGATCCCGATCTCGAACAAGGACGAGCACGGGAACTTCCACACCGCGGATTCGCACCGGATGAAGCTCCTGCGCGGCAACGAAGGCTGGCATACGGACAGCTCGTACATGCCGCTCGCCGCCAAGGCCTCGGTGCTGTCCGCGCACGTGCTGCCCCGCGAGGGCGGCGGCACCGCCTGGGCGGACGCGCGTGCGGCCTACGATGCGCTGGACGAGGGGCTGCGCCGGCGCCTGGACGGTCTCAACGCGTACCACTCGTACTTCTACTCGCAGCGGAAGATCGGGCACGAGGTGGCGGTGGGCGCGGGGTACGGCTTCTTCGAGGGCGAGCCGCCGCTGCGACCCATCGTGAAGGTGCATCCGGAAACCGGCCGGCGGTGCGTTTTCCTGGGCCGGCACGCCGGCGCCATCCCGGGGATGGACGATGCGGAAGCCGACCACCTGATCGCCGAACTCAACGCGTTCATCTGCCAGCCGCCGCGCGTGGTCACGCACCGCTGGCAGCCCGGCGACGTGGCGGTGTGGGACAACCGCTGCCTGCTGCACCGGGCGCTCCCGTACGACTACGGCGAGGAACGGGTGCTGATGCACACGCGAATCAGGGGCGAGGCAACGGAACGGGCATTGAACGCGTAAGCGACGCGGCCGGGAGCCCCGGCACAGTCGAGGAGGACGCGCACCATGGGCAGCATCGTGTACGGCTTCGTGGGTGTCGGACGCATGGGGTCGCTGATGTCCGCGCGCCTGCTCGCCGCGGGTCATACGGTCCACGTGTTCGATACCGCCCCGGCGGCGATCGACGCGGCCATCACGCACGGGGCGCGGGCCGCTGATTCCGCGGCGACCGTCGCCGACGCCGCGGATGTCGTGTTCCTGAGCCTCCCCAACCCGGAAATCGTTCACCAGGCGACGCTCGGACCCGCCGGTGTCGCCGACGGCGCACGCGCCACCCGCGTGGTGGATTTCTCCACGATCGGGCCCCGCATGGCCGGCATCGTCGCGCACGGCCTCGCGGCGCGCGGGAAGATCTACGTGGATGCCCCGGTCAGCGGCGGTCTCGCCGGCGCACGCGACGGCCGTCTCGCGGTGATGGTGTCGTGCGCGCGCGCGGTGTTCGAGGATCTGCAGGAGGTGCTCGCCACGTTCGGAAAAGTCTTTCACCTCGGCGAAGGCGCGGGACAGGGCCAGACGATGAAGCTCGCCAACAACCTGCTCGCCGCGGCGGCACTCGCGGTCACCTCGGAAGCGCTGGTGATGGGCGTGAAGGCTGGGCTCGATCCCAGGGTCATGCTCGACGTCATCAACGCGGGCTCCGGGCGCAACAGCGCGAGCCAGGACAAGTTTCCGCGGGCGATCCTGCCGGGAACCTTCGATTTCGGCTTTCACACCGGGCTGTCGTACAAGGATGTGCGCCTGTGCATCGACGAGGCGGAGACCCTGGGCGTGCCGATGGTGGTGGGTGCGGCCGTGCGCGAACTGCTGGCGGTGACCCAGGCGATGTACGGCGCGGAGTCCGATTTCACGAGCATCTGCCGCGTCCTCGAAAGCTGGGCCGGCGTCGAGGTGCGCGGCTGAAGGCCGCCCGGGGAGGCATGATGTCCGCGCATCCGGACGAACCTGGCATGTGGCACGCGGCGCTGCCCCCGGGGGCGCCCGCCGCGGCACGCCTCGCCGCGGCCGCGCGGGCGGTGAACGCGGCCACGCTGTCGCCTGCCGTGATCGCCAAGGTGAAGGTGTGCCTGCGCGATCTGGTAGGAGGCGCGTGCGAGGCGCGGGATCTTCCGTGGGCCGTGCAGGCACGCGCCCTGGCGCCTACGGTGCGCACCGGGGCCAGCATCATCGGGCATCCCCGGTTGGCGCCCGCCGGCGACGCCGCGTTTGCCAACGCCGTGATGGGACATGGCCTCGTGCGCGAGGACATGCATGCGGGCAGCATCAGCCATCTCGGGATCGTCGTCCTGCCCACCTTGCTCGCGCTCGCACAGGGGCGTCGCGTCAGCGGCAACGCGTTCATCGCCGCGGCTCTCGTGGGTTACGAGATCGGCGGGCAGGTCGGGCGCGCGGTGATGGATGCCGACGTTGCGCGGATCCATCGACCGACCGGCGTGACCGGGCCGCTGGCCGGCGCGGCGGCGGGCGCGCGACTGTGCGGGCTGGATCAGTTCGCGTTCACCAGCGCGCTCGCGCTCGCCGCCAACAGCGTGCTCGGCTTCAACCAGTGGGCGTGGACCGGCGGCAGCGAGATGTTCTTCCAGGCGGGCCTGGCCGCACGCAACGCGGTCACCGCGGTGAAGCTCGCGGAGTCCGGGGCGTTCGGCTCACCCGACGCGCTCGACGGCGAAGCCGGCCTCGGCGCCGCGCTCGGCAAGCCCGACGCCGGTGCACGGCTGCGGCCGTTCGCCGGACCGCCGGAAATCCTGAGCGTGTATCACAAGGCGGTTCCGGCCTGTAACTTTGCACAGACACCCGCGCTCGCCGCCGCGCGACTCGCCGGCACGGGAGTGGTCGACCCGCCGCGCATCCGCCGCATCGTCGTCCGGGTGCCGCTCGCCGGGGCGCGTTACCCGGGCTGCGATTCGCGCGGACCGTTCGCCAACGTGCTGCAGGGAAAGATGAGCATCCAGTTCTGCGTCGCCGCGGCGCTGCTGGAAGGCGGGATCTCGGAGGCAAGCTTCGCAAGGCTCGCCGATCCGCACCTCGCGCGGCTGATCGCCTCCACCACGCTGGAGATCGATCCGGCGCTCACCGCCGCCTACCCTGCCCGCCAGGGCGCGGAGGTGGAAATCACGCTGGACGATGGCGCGGTGCACCGAATGCGCCTGGACGATGTCCTGCACGCACACGATGCGGACGTGGAACATCGCTTCCGCCGCGCGACGGCCGACGTGCTCGGAGACGCGCGGGCGGCTGCCCTCGATGACGCGATCAGCACGCTCGAGACGCAGACCGATGTCGGCGCCGTCGCGCGGCTGCTCCGGGTGTGAATGGTCACCGACCCGCGGCGAAGCCGGTCAGCCGGAGAATCCGCGCCGCGGCGTCTGGCCGCGGCGCGACGCCGCTGTCTCAGCCGCGCCCGATGAACGCGAGGTAGTCCTGCAGATTTCCCTTGTTGGTGTACTGGCTGAACGGATCGCGGGACGCGTCCGCGTGCCATTCGTACTCGGTCATCACCGCCACCTGTTCGGCGTGCGCCCGCCCGTAGAGCCTGGCGATGACGCCGAGCGCCATGTCCGTGCCGGCCGACACACCGGAAGACGTCACGAACTTGCCGTCCTCCACCCAGCGCGCCTGCTCCACCCACGTGACCTTGTCGCTCTGCGATGTCGCCAGGCTGAAGAAGAGCTTGTTGGATGTCGCGCGGCGTCCGTCGAGCAGCCCCGCGCGCGCCAGGATCGCCGATCCGGAGCACACGGACATCACCACTTCGGCGCGCTCCGCCTGATGGCGCAGGAACTCGAGCATCGCGGAGTTGCCGAGCTGTTCCATCGTGCCGATCCCACCCGGCAGCAGCACCAGGTCGAGCGCGGGCGCATGCGCGAAATCGGACTCGGCGACCGTGCTCGGTCCCTGCACCGACCGGACCGGGCCCGCGTGCTCGGCGATGGTCACGATCCGAAGCCCATGCCCGGTGCTGCCGAACATCTCCAGCGGACCGTAGTAATCGAGGAGTTCGAAATCCGGGTAGAGGATTGCGCCCAGGGTGCGTGGTCGAGGTGAAACGGTCATCGGTGTCGCTCCTGTCGGCCGCGGGGCGCGGTCGTTCGGTGGTCATTATTGCAGCGGGCGCGCCGGCGCGTCGCCTCGCGGCGGGCCCGCTGCTCGATTCCGGCCTGCCCGCGCCGTATCCTCACCGGTGAACGCCCGACACCGGGCGGTGCCGGCGCTGGGCGTCGTGTCCCGTCGTGGTGTGCGAAGCGTGCACGGGCCGCGCGCATCGATTGCGCTGCGCTGAACCACCCACTGAAGCCGGAGGGCCGCGACGATGAACGACGAACTGTTCGAGACGGGGCTTGCGATACGCAAGGAAGTGCTGGGCGCGGATTTCGTGGAGAAAGCGCTCGCCGGTGCCGACGATTTCAACATGCCGCTTCAGCGGCTGGTGACCGAGTACTGCTGGGGCGCCGTGTGGGGCCGCGACGCGCTGCCGAAGAACATCCGGAGCATGCTGAATCTCGCGATGCTGTCGGTGCTGAATCGTCCCAACGAACTCAAGGCACACGTGCGCGGTGCGCTGCGCAACGGCGTGACACCGGCCGAAATCCGCGAGGTGCTGCTGCAGGTTGCGATCTACGGGGGTGTGCCGGCCGCGGTGGACAGTTTCCGCGTGGCCCGCGAGGCGCTGCACGAGCATGCCGCGCAGGCCGGCGCGTCCGGTTGAGTGACGGTGTGGTGGCGTCCGTGATGCGCGACGAACAGTACGAAATCTACGCGATTCGCTACGGTCACCATGCACGCCGGTCGCACGAGAACTTCGTCGGCGGTGACACTCATGATGGGCCGATGCCGCTCGATTACTTCGTGTGGGTAGTGCGCAACGGCGCGCGCACCGTCGTGGTGGATACGGGGTTCAACGCAGCAGCCGCCGCGACGCGGGGGCGCACGCTCGTCAGGCCGGTGGCGGAGGGTCTTGACGCACTCGGCATTCGCGCGGACACGGTGCAGGACGTGGTTATCACGCACCTCCACTACGACCACGCCGGGAACCTCCCGCTGTTCGCGCACGCACGCTTTCACCTGCAGGACCAGGAAATGGCGTTCGCGACCGGCCGCTGCATGTGTCACGACCTGCTCAGCCACGGCTACAGCGCGGACGACGTCTCGCAGATGGTCCGCAACGTGTTCGACCGTCGCGTCCAATTCCACGACGGCAGCGCGACCCTGGCGCCTGGTCTCGAGATCCACCACATCGGGGGCCACACCCGCGGACTGCAGGTGGTGCGCGTGGCCACGCCACGCGGCTGGGTGGTGCTGGCCTCCGACGCCAGTCACTTCTACGCGCACATGGAAGGCGACCGGGCGTTCCCCGTGCTCTACAACCTGGGCGACATGCTGGAAGGTTACTCCCGGCTGCGCGCGCTCGCGGCGTCGCCGGCGCACATCATCCCGGGCCACGACCCGCTGGTGCTGCAGCGTTACCCGTCGGCGAGCCCCGCACTCACAGGATGGATCGCGCGGCTCGACGTCGCGCCGCTGTAAGCAGGGCGCAGTCGCCCTGCCTCACGCGGGCAGCTACCCGAGCGCCCGCCACACCGGGATGGAAACCGCCACCGCCGCAAGGTAGATGATCCCGTAAATCCACGCGAGACCGCGTACTTGGGCGTGCGAGAACGCCTTTTCCCGAGTGCCGAAATAGAGCGCGAGATAACAGGTGCTCTGGTACGGCAGGAACCACACCGTCACGCCGGTGCAGATCACGAGGATCAGCGGCAGCGGCGCGATGCCGGCTTCCATCGCGATCGGCACGATGGTCAACGTCAGCAGGGAGACCAGCGGAAAACTCGGCAGGATGAAGCGCGCGGCGAACACCGCGAGCATCGTCACCAGCAGGAACAGTCCCGGCGAGGCCGCGAGCGGCTGCAGCCGCGGGGCGACCTGGTCGATCACCCAGGCGTCGACGTGAAGTTCGCGCACCACGCTGGTCAGGCTCAACACGGCGCCCAGGTAGAACAGGAAATCCCAGTTGATGCCGGCGCGGAACGCGACCCGGTCCAGCAGGTTCAGCGACAGCAGGCAACCCAGTCCGATCATCGCGATCCACGCCACGTCCACCCCGTGCACGGGCGCGCTGATCCAGCCCGCCATCGCGCCCACCACCACGGCGGCGTTGATGAGCTCGGCGCGGGAGAGCGGGCCGAGCGCCTCGATCTGGGTTTCGATCAGCCCGCGCGACACCGTGGGCTGGAACTCCGGCGGAAACTTCAGCATCGTGGCGACGAACGCGAGCACGAACGTGGTGACGCCGAGCGGCAGCGCGGCGATCAGCCAGCTGCCCCACGTGATCTGTGCACGCGCCGCCTCCGGCAGCAGGCTCCACGCGAGCAGGTTCTCCGCCGCGCCGGTGAGAAAGAACGGGCTCATCTGCCCGAAGCCGAGCAGCGCCGCCATCGCGAGCCCGGCCGAGCCGCGGCTGCGCCGGCGGTAGCCGAGCGAATCCGACAGCGCGAGGATGATGGGGCCCGCAATCGCGGTGCCGGCCGTCGTGTCCGGGATGCACGTGGTGATGCCGGTGCCGCTCAGCGAGAGCCCGAGCGCCTGGCCACGGTAGGTCAGCGGGAAAGCTTTCAGGATGTGCAGCGCGAGCCGGAACAGGATCCCGGAACTCTGCAGCGACGCCGTCATGCCGAGCACGCCGATGATGAGAAAGAACGGGCTCGTGGTGAACCCTGACACCGCCACGGTGCTCGGCACGATCGCGAGCAGGATCCAGCCGAGGATGAGCCCGATGCCCACCACGAAATCGGGCAGGACATCGAAAACCCAGAACACCACGGCCCACGCGAGCAGCCCGAGCATCTGCATGCTGGTGGGATCCAGTCCGTCGAACGGGGTCAGCGTGCCGATGCCGATACCGCCTGCAACGCCGAGAATCGCGCCTGCCCAGCGACGACCGGCGGGACTCAGCAGCCGATCCAGCCGGCGACCCTCCGGTGCGGCGCTGTCCGCGTCGGCACCGGGATGCAGGGCGTCATCCAGCCGCTCGCGCAGCGCCGACAGCGGTGCGGCGTCGGTGGCCGGAAAGCGGTTCAGCCAGCCGAGCAGCGCGTCCGGGTGCTCGGCGAGGAACGCCGCATCGACGCGCGCGTCGAGCAGCGCGGCAGCTTCCGCGAACGCGTCCGCGGCAAGCAGGTGATCCATGGCCTGCGACCACTGGCCCGCCTCGAGGTACGCCGCTGCCGCCTGGGCGTGCAGCGCGCGGACACCTTCGGCACCCGTGTCCAGCGCGAGGCGCGCCTGCAGAGAGTCGCGGATCGCCTCCGGGTAGCTCGGCACACCGTCTCTGAGGACGACGAACGGGGTCTCCCGCGCGAGCCGCGCGAGCGCTGAGGGGGCGTCCGGGTCTCCCGTGAGCGCGGTTACCGCGGTCGCATCCAACGGGTGCAGCACCGAAGTCTTCAGCAGCAGGCGCTGCGCGGCCTCGGGCTGTGCGTTGAAGAAGAATTCCACCTGCGCGTTGAACGCCGCCTGGATCTTGGACAGTTCCTGGTTGCGGCCGTAGAGGCGATCGCTCAGTTCCTGCGTGAAATGCAGGATGAGCCACGGGTTCTCCTCGATGAGCCCGTCGAACTTCTCCTTGGTCAGCCGCCACAGTTCCACGTCCGTGCGCGCGGTGACCGTGGCCGAGCGCCGGCGGTCCGCGAACAGCGCGCGCTCGCCGAACCATTGTTCCGGCCCGATCAGGGCCACCGTCTCGCGCAGGTCGCCGCCGCGGCTGACCGCTATCTCGAGCTCCCCCGCCTTCACGATGTAGAAGTCGTGCGCCTCGTCACCCTCGAAGCACACCACGGTCCCGCCGGGATGTCGCTC
>JBFWUN010000102.1:5631-9431 GCA_050247235.1 Gammaproteobacteria bacterium | reverse complement strand
CGGAAACGGGCAACGGCGCGCAGTATCCCGACCGGATATTTCAAGTTGACGACGGCGGGGTGCGCTCGGACGGTCGGCGGCAGGAACGTCGAAACGGCGCTTCAGCCTGCCGGGGCGGCGTCGTCTTCGGCCGGCGCCACCCGCCCGATCCGGTCCAGTTCCTTCTTCAGCGCGAGCGAATCGATCGCCGCGAGCGGCAGGCTCAGAAAGAGTTCGATGCGTCGGCGCAGGAAGCGCGCGGCGGTCACGAACGCGCGGCGCTTGTCCATGTCCGTGCCCTCCACCGCGGCCGGATCCTCGATCCCCCAGTGCGCGCTCATCGGCTGTCCCGGCCACACCGGACACACCTCACCGGCCGCGCGGTCACAGACGGTGAACACGAAATCGAGTGCCGGCGCGCCCGGCGCCGCGAATTCGTCCCAGTGCTTGCTCCGCACGGCGTCCGCCGGCACGCCGAGTTCGGCGATGAGCTTCAGCGCATGGGGATTGACCTGCCCGGTGGGATGGCTGCCCGCGGAATACGCGCGGAAACGCCCGGCGCCGAGGTGGTTCATGAGTGCCTCGGCGAGGATGGAGCGCGCGGAGTTCCCGGTGCACAGGAACAGCACGTGGTAGACCTTCTCGCGCATGTCGATGCCCTCCGCAGATCGGTGATGGCGCGTGAGTGTACGGGCGTTCGATGACAGCGCCGGGACCTGGCGTGGTTCAACCGCGCCGTGCATGCGCGGCGGATGTCACCGCGTGTGCGTCACCGGAAACCAGTCACGCGTACGATTGGCGAACGCCACCAGTGACAGCATCACCGGCACCTCCACGAGCACGCCGACGACGGTCACGAGCGCCGCGCCCGAATCGAGTCCGAAGAGGCCGATCGCGACGGCCACCGCCAGTTCGAAGAAATTGGAGGTGCCAATCAGCGCGCACGGCGCCGCGACGTCGAACGGGACCTTCAGCGCGCGCGCGGCCCCGTAGGCGAGGACGAAGATGCCGTAACTCTGGATGAGGAGCGGGACCGCGATGAGCGCGATGAGCAGCGGCTGGTCCAGGATGATGCGGCCCTGGAAGCCGAACAGCAGCACCACCGTGGCGAGCAGTCCGAGCACGGACAGCGGCTTCACGCGCGCGGTGAAGCGTGCGACGGCGTCCGCCGCGGCACCCGGCGTACGCGCCGACGCACCCAGTTGACGGCGTGTGACGATCCCGGCGATGAGCGGGATCACGACATACAGGCCGACCGACAGCAGCAAGGTGGTCCAGGGCACCTGGATATCCGTCACGCCGAGCAGCAGCGCGACGAGCGGCGCGAACGCGAACACCATGATGACGTCGTTCAATGCGACCTGCACGAGCGTGTATGTCGGGTCGCCGCGCGTGAGCTGCGACCACACGAACACCATCGCCGTGCACGGCGCAGCGCCGAGCAGGATGAGCCCCGCGATGTACTGCCCGGCGTTCGCCGGGTCGATCAGGTCGACGAACAGGTGCTCGAAGAACAGCACGCCGAGTGCCGCCATCGTGAACGGCTTGATGAGCCAGTTCACGACCAGTGTGATCACGAGCCCCTTCGGTCGTTCGCGAATATGGGTCAGGCTCGCGAAGTCCACGGACACCATCATCGGGTACACCATGAACCAGATGAGCACCGCCACCACGAAGTTCACGGATCCATATTCCAGCGCGGCGAGCGCCTGGAAGAACCCGGGGAGCAGGTTGCCGAGCAGGACGCCCGCGCCGATGCACCCGGCGACCCACAGCGACAGGTAGCGTTCGAAAAAGCCGATGGGGGAAGCGGCGCTCATGCGGATTCTCCTGCGCGGTCGCCGGGGGTCGGTGCCGCAGTGAACGCGCTGATCTGTGCGAGCAGTGTGCGCAGCGGTTCGAGCTGCGCGGGATTCAGCGAGTAGCACACCCGCGGGCGCTCGATCTCACCGGTGATGATTCCGGCCGCCTTCAGGATCCGCAGGTGTTCGGACACCGTGGACTGCGCGAGATGAACCTGGTCCACGATGTCACAGCCGATGCAGCTGCGACGCGCGAGCAGCAGCCGCACGATGCCCACCCGGGCGGGGTGACCGAGCGCCTTGGCGAGCAATGCGATGTCCTCGTCCGAGGGCGGACGCGGCACCGGGGCGGAGACTTCTTCGGCAGTGGCGGGGGCGGCGTTCATGGCACGGGGGACTTTCCATATCGTCAATCGTCGATGGACGATAGCGTAATCCGGGTGCCCCTCACGGCACCAGCTCGACTTCCACCCCGCCTTCCAGGCACGCCGCGAAGGCTGCCTCGTCGAGCGCTTCCGTCAGTGCGTGGACGCCGTCGGTGTGACGGATCCGGACGGAGGTGGCCTCGCGCCGGCACTCAGCGATCTTCTCCAGGCCCACCGCGGGCGGCGCGCCGCCACGTTCGAGGCGCAGGCATTCGGCCAGCGTGCGCGCGTCCACGCCGGTCGGCACCCGCAGCTTCATCGGGGCCGAGACCTGGGCCCGTTCGGTGTACACCCCGGCCGACACGTTGATATCCAGGTGCGTCGTGGCGTTACCGGCACAGTCCGCGGCCTGCGCGCCGGCTGCCACCGCCGTGCCGAGTGCCACGCAGATGGCCACCACGCCGGCGCAACGCGTCAGTCGCGCGCCGTCCAGCCGTCGAAGTAGGTCACGGTCTCGGCGGGTCGGCGCACCACCTCGCCGAACGCTTCGTCCGGGTACCCGAGCGGGATCGCCGTTGCGACACCGAACTCGGCGGGGATGTCGAGGTAGTGGCACAGTTCTTCCTGGAAGAAGTGATGCTGCATCGTGATGGTCGCGCCGAGCCCCAGCGCCCGGCAAGCGAGCAGGATGTTCTGCACACACGGGAACAGCGACTCGTACGCAAGTGGCGGCCGGCCCACCCGCCGCCCGCGTGGCAGCACGTCCGGCCACGCGCGTTCGCCGCATACCAGCAGGATGACAGGCACCTCGTGGAGCCGTTCAGCGAGCTGGCGGGTGGCCTGTTCGGAGGCACTGCGCGGGCGCCCGGTCCGAGCGGCGCGGCTCGTCAGCGTGCTCAGGTAACGATCGGCGAAGAACCGGCGGGTCGGCGGCGTGGTCAGGACCACGAACCGCCAGGGCTGCCGGTTCCGCTGGCTCGGCGCGGTGACCCCGGCGGCGAGGATCTGCGCGAGCAGTGCGGCGGGAACGGGATCGGGTTTGAAGCGGCGGATCGCCCGCGTGCCGCGCATCAGCGCGAACAGCGATTCGGCCTCGGCATTCGAACCCGGCATGATGAAGAAGCGCCCCTCCGCCCGCATGCCCGCCGGCATGCCATCCACGTGTAAGACGCGGCGAGTCTGCGGCGAGTGCATGACGGCGGGATGACAGTTGCGTGACAGGCCGGCGCCGTGTCCCGCACGGCGCGACGCGCGCGTGCCCTCACACGAGCGGGAGATCGGGCGGCAGATCACACGAGACCTTGCCCGTGAAGCGCGCCGCGCGCTTCTCCAGGAAGGCTGCCACGCCTTCCTGCGCGTCCGGCAGCGAGACCAGGAACGGGATGACCTGGCTCTCGATCTCGTGCGCGCGATACGGCTGGTCCGCCGCCAGCTGGTGCCAGATCATCCGCCGGGTCAGTGCCACCGACAGCGGCGCGGTGTGGTCCGCGATCGCGCGCGCCAGCCGCCGCGCCTCGGGCAGCAGGTCATCCGGTGCGTGCACGCTCTTCACCAGGCCCGCTGCGCGCGCCTCTTCCGCGTCGAACACGCGCCCGGTCAGCATCCAGTCGAGCGCCTGCGGCACGCCGACGAGCTTGGACAGGAACCACGACGC
>JBFWUN010000102.1:0-5531 GCA_050247235.1 Gammaproteobacteria bacterium | reverse complement strand
GGCCCGGCCCGCGCGGCGCCGCCGTGATCAGCTGATCGCGCGACTGCTGCTCGCCTACCTCGGCGTCATCATCGGCCTGCTGACCCTGTCGCCGTTCCGCTTCGCGGCGTCCTGGGATGGCCGCATGACGTTCTTCTCCGACCTGTGGGACGTGCCGGCCAACATCGCGCTGTTCGTGCCGATCGGATTCCTGTTCCAGCTCGCGATCGCGCCGACGCGCGCGGCCCCGATCCGCCTGGCCTGCCTGGCCGGCGCGGTGTTCAGCCTGTGCCTCGAATCGCTGCAACTGTTCCTGCCCGACCGATCGACCTCCGTGTTCGACGTGCTGAGCAACACCACCGGCAGCGGCGTCGGCGCGTTGCTCTGTCAGCGCGTGCAGAGCCTGCTGGATCGCCGCCTGCCCGACGCGCTGCTGCTCGACCACCCATTGGTCAACGTGCTGTACCTGCTGCTGCCGCTGATGTGGCTGAGCGGGCTGGACATCGCCGCCACGCCCACACGCGCATGGCTGCTCGCACCGCTCGGCGCCACCGGTGCGCTGGTGTTCGCCGGTCTGTGGCGCTTCCGCGTGGTGGCCCTGACACGCCATCCCACGGCAACCCTCTGCGCCGCCGTCGGCGCCTGGTTCGCACTCGGTAGCCTGACGGTGGTGCGCCAGGCACCGCTCGCCGTCTGCGCCGGCGCTTGTGCGCTGCTCGTGCTGGCCGCCGTCGCGGGACACGCGCGTGACACCCCCCGCGAACGCCGCTTCGAAGCCACCGTTCTCGCGTGGGCGTGGCCGTGGTTCGGCGCCTACCTGTTGCTGCTGGTCCTGCTGCCGTTCAGCGGCTTCAGGACGTCGTTCGCGTTCACTGCCGGGTATCCCGAATGGACGTTCCACCGGCCGATGACCTTGCGGATTGCCGAGCAGATCGGCGCGTTGACGGCGCTCGGCTACGTGCTCGCCGGCGCGTTGTCGCGGCGGCCGGCGCGCACGCCGCTGCGTCTGTGGCTGGGCTGCGTGATGGTGGCGACGGGGCTAGAACTCCTGCATGGCTTCCTCCCGGACGCCCGCGCGAGCGGCCTGCGCTGTGGCCTCACGAGTGCCGGCGCCGCGTTCGGCATCGCGCTGCACGCCCTGCAGCTCAATGTCGTGCGACTGCTGCGCGGATCGCGGCGCTCCGGCGGGGTGTAGCGAAGCGCCCTCCCGGTGGCACGGCACGCCGGGCAATCCGGCGGCCGGGTTCGGACGTAAGTGGTGCCGGAAATGTTTTCACGCCACCCTTCGGACCCCGGAACACCGCCATGCCCAATCGTCTTGCTGCGCTCCTGCTCCCGCCCGTGCTCGCCGGCGGCTGCGCCACCGCCCCCGAACCCCCGGCCGAGGCCGTGCGCCATGCCTTCGTGCTGGAGCAGGATCTCGTCGGCCGCACGATCGGCCGCGGCCGGTTCAGCACGATCACCGGCGTGGAACGTACGTTCACCGCGCGGCTCAACGGCACGTGGGACGGCACGACCCTGACGCTCGTCGAGGATTTCGAGTTCGACGACGGCGTGAAGGAGCGCAAGACCTGGCGGCTCGCGCGCACGGCGCACGGCACGTACACCGGTACTCGCGAGGACGTCGAAGGACAGGCGCGGGGATTCATGGACGACGGCATGTTCCGGCTGGAGTACGTGATGCGGCCGCCGGGGGAGGATGGTCGCCCGGGCCCGCGGCTGCGTTTCCGCGACGTGCTGGCGAAGCTGCCGGACGGTCGCGTGGTGAACCACGCGACGGTCGGCTGGTGGGGGCTGCGCGTCGGCCGTGTGAGCCTGGTCATCACCCGCGAATGAACCCTTTCCATCCGCCGTGCGGCAGGGCCGCGTACCACGGGCGGTGATGCCGGCGTAGGACATCCGAACCGTTTGTCGCGCCGGGTGGGCGCCGGCACAATCACGGGGGTCATCGACGGAGCACCCCGTGCCGTCCCCCACGCAGAGGAAATCCACATGAACGCCGCCGAACGCATCAGCCAGGAAGACGAAACCCTGCTGCTCGACTCCATCCAGCGCTGGACCGACAAGGAACTCAAGCCCATCGTCAGGGAATACGACCACGCGGACCGTTATCCGCACGAGATCGTGGAACAGATGAAGGAGATGGGGCTGTTCGGCGCGACCATCTCGCCCGAGTACGGCGGACTCGGCCTGCCGGCGACGACCTACGCGAAGCTCGTGATGATCATCTCGTCGGTGTGGATGTCGATCACCGGCATCTTCAACTCCCACCTGATGCTCGCGCTCGCGGTGGAGAAGTTCGGCACCGATGCCCAGAAAGCCGAGTGGCTGCCGAAGTTCGCGCGCGGCGAAATGCGCGGCGGCCTCGCGCTGACCGAGCCCGACGCGGGGACGGATCTCCAGGGCATCCGCACCACCGCGAAATGGAACGGCAGCGAGTACGTCGTCAACGGCACCAAGACGTGGATCTCGAACGGGATCGAAGGGAACTGCGTCGCGCTGCTCGTCAAGACCGATCCGAGCGCCGAGCCGCGCTACAAGGGCATGAGCCTGTTCATCGCGCCGAAGATGGACGGCTTCACGGTGGGCCGCAAGCTCGAGAAGCTCGGCTACAAGTGCATCGATTCCGGCGAACTGGTGTTCGATGGCTACCGGCTCTCGAAGGATCATCTGATCGGCGGCGTGGAAGGCCAGGGTTTCTTCCAGGCGACCGGCGGGCTGGAGCTCGGGCGCATCAACGTGGCCTCGCGCGGGGTGGGGCTCGCCGAAGGCGCGCTGCGGCTCGCCTCCGACTACGCGCAGGTCCGCAAGACGTTCGGCAAACCCATCTGCGAGCACCAGGCCATCCAGCTCAAGCTGGGCGAGATGGCGACACGCGCGCGCGCGGCGCGCCTGCTGACACTCGATGCCGCGGCGGCATTCGATCGCGGTGAGCGCTGCGACATGGAGGCCGGCATGGCGAAGTACTTTGCCTCGGAGGCGGCGCTGGAAAACAGCACCGAGGCGATGCGCATCCACGGCGGCTACGGCTACTCGAAGGAATTCGACATCGAACGCTTCTACCGCGATTCGCCGCTGACCTGCATCGGCGAGGGCACCAACGAGATGCAGCGCATCATCATCGCACGACAGTACGTCAAGCGAAATCCGATCGGCTGACGCCCGCATGCCGTTCACCGCGTTCCACCAGATCGGTCCGGGCCGTTACCGCGAGCAGTTCGGACTGACTTTCGAGGAGTTTTCGCCGGGCATGCGTTTCGTGCATCGTCCCGGGGTCACGCTCTCGCAGCAGGACAACACGGACGAGACGCTCGACAGCTACAACGGCGCGCAGATCCACTTCGACGGACGCTACGCCAGCACCACCAGCTGGCAGCGGCCGCTGATGGTCAGCACGTTGACCGTCCGCCGCCTGGTAGGCATGACGGCACGCACGTTCGGCTACCGGCGGGAAATCCGCGGATTCCGGGAGATCGGGCTGTCCGCGCCCGTGTTCGGGGGCGACACGATCTACGCCGAGAGCGAAATCCTCGACTGCTCGCCGGGCAAGGACGGGGTGGGCACCGTGCAGGTGTGCATCACGGGCCGCAAGGATCGCGGCAACGATGGCGCGCCACTCGCGGAGCCGATGTCGTTCGCGAAGATCGTGATGACGGTCGAGGTGCACACGTCGGCCGCCTGGCGCGAAGCCGCGGTGACCGACCCTGGCGAACCTGCCGACGAGCCGCGCTTCGCGTGCTACCGCGAGGAAGGCGGCGCGCTCATCGAGCAATGCGGGCTGTTCTTCGAGGATGCGCGCGCCGGGGAGAGCTTCGTGCACGCGCCGCGCCGCACGTTCCACCGCGCCGATCTCGTGCAGGATGCGCGCCGCGCATTCGATTTCCTGCCGGCATTCCACGACCAGGACTTCGCGGGTCGCCACCACGGCGGCCGCCTGCGGGTGCCGGAGACGGTGCTGCTGGGGGCCGTGACCGCGCTGACCACGCGCACGTTCGGGCGCGTGTCCGCCAACCTGGGCTGGACCGACATTCAGCTCGCGCCGGTCTACGAGCACGACACCGTGGAGGCGGAGTCGACCGTCGTGGACGTGCGTGAATCGAAATCACGCCCGCACGAAGGGGTGCTGACGGTGGACACCTTCGCGCGCAACCAGCACGGCGACGAAGTCACGCGCTACCGCCGGAACCTCCTGGTCTATCGACGGGCCGGTGAGACTCCCTACGCCCGCGCAGGATACTGACGGCTTGACAGTGCGGACCGCGGGGCGGGAAATACGGATCCGCCGAACGAGGAGAGACCTGATGACCCACGCCAACGCCGACGCGAAACTGGGCGCCGCGCTCGCGGCCACGGCCGGTGCCGTGTTCACCGGACATATCGATGCCACGGCGTGGGAGCCGTTCACATTCATGCAGGACGGCGCGCAGCACAGCTACGGCGAGATGGTGCTCTTCCGCGCGACGGGGTCGGCCGGCAATGGTCTCGCGGTCGGCCTGTGGCGGGCGCCCGATGGCCCGACACCGATCTATACGTCGGAGGCCGGGGACGAGACCTTCCTGGTGCTGTCCGGCGAAGTCACGGTCGAGTTCCTCGATCGCGGCGAAACGCTGACCTTCCGGCCCGGCGACGTGTGCTCGTGGTCGCGCCATTCGCGGACGCGCTGGCAGCTGCGCAACGGGTTCAGGAAATTCTTCGTCGTCGCGCGCGACTCCGGCTGAGCGCCAAGCCGGGCGGCGCGCCAGGGTGTTCCTGCGCGCCCGCGCGTGCTGCTACAGCAGCGGCGTCGTGAACTGCTTCTCGCCGCGCTCGTACACCACGTGCGCGCGCCCGACCAGCAGCGGATCGAGCGCGCCGATCGCTTCCGCGTCCTTGTTCGCATACGGCAGCTTGTGCAGCACGTAGCGCATCGCGTTCAGCCGTGCGCGCTTCTTGCAGTCCGACTTGATCACCGTCCACGGAGAATCGGCGGTGTCCGTGTAGAAGAACATCGCTTCCTTCGCGCGCGTGTAATCGTCCCACTTGTCGAGTGACGCCATGTCGATGGGCGACAGCTTCCACTGCTTCAGCGGATGCGCCTCGCGCTCCTTGAAGCGCCGTCGCTGCTCCTTGCGGCTGACCGAGAACCAGAACTTGATGAGGTGCACACCGCTGCGCGCGAGGTTGCGTTCGAACTCCGGCGCCTGGCGCATGAACTCGTTGTATTCGTCCGGCGAGCAGAACCCCATGACCCGCTCCACCCCCGCGCGGTTGTACCAGGAGCGGTCGAACATCACGATCTCCCCCGCCGTGGGCAGGTGCTGCACGTAGCGCTGGAAATACCACTGCCCGCGTTCCACCTCGTTCGGCTTCTCCAGCGCGACGACGCGCGCGCCGCGCGGGTTCAGGTGCTCCATGAAGCGCTTGATGGTGCCCCCCTTCCCCGCTGCGTCGCGCCCCTCGAACAGGATGACGACCTTCTCGCCGCTCTGCTTGACCCACGCCTGGAGCTTCAGCAGTTCCACCTGCAGGCGGTACTTCTGCCGCTCGTAGTTCCGGCGGGAGAGCAGGTTCCG
>JBFWUN010000101.1:0-9762 GCA_050247235.1 Gammaproteobacteria bacterium | reverse complement strand
CGCTGGCGTCCCCATTGGCGGGACGGAGCAGCGCGAAGCTGCGGCGTTCTCCGTTCACGGAGTACTGCCGAGCCGGAAACGTCACGTTTCTCCCTCCATCGCGACGTTCCCACACCGCGAAGCCGATCAAGCGCAGCCCGTTGAGCGGACCGCTTGCGGCTCCGAAGATCACCTCCGCGTCCGCGAGCTTCCCCTGGGGGCTGCTCTTGGTGTTCGGAAGGATCGTGACCGACATCACTTCGCCGTTGCCTTTGGACATGACGGGCCTCCATGAAACGCCGAGGACGCTGGGTCGACGGCGTTGGCTATGCCCTACGGGCCGTTGTGGCGCGCAGGAGCAAGGGTGGGACGCAGGGGCCGCTGAAGCGCCTGCGTGGACGAAAACTCGTCGAAGGCCCCACCACACGGAGTGCCTTGCACATAGAGGATGAACGCACGAGAGGCCAGAAACCTTACAGACGATTCTGGGGTCCTCACCCTAGAGCTGGCTTCATAGCCTCCCCGAGAAGTGGTAGCTACGTATACTTCGTGCGGAGTTCGGTACGACTCCTAGTCGGAGAGCGAACCGATCGCCAGCATTTGCGGGGCGATCCGTAAACGGATCCCACTGCGGTCTTCACTCAGGCGACACGCAATGTAATCACCCGCCTACGCCTTCAAGCGCAGTATTCGAACCGCCCCGTTCAGCACGATCAGCGCAATGCCCGTCGCGACGACGAGGTCCGGGACATTCGTACCGAGGAGCCGCACGAGTCCGGCCGCAACGATGACCCCCACGTTGGCGATGACGTCGTTCGTCGTGAAGATCCAACTCGCCCTCATGTGCGCGCCACCCTCGCGGTGGCGCGCCAGCAACCACATCGACGTCGCATTCGCCGTCAGGGCGGCGAGGGCGACGCCGACCATCAATGGCGCTTCCGGTTGGCTGCCGAACACGAGGCGTCGGATGACTTCTGCCAGGGCGCCAACGGCCAGGAGCAACTGGAAGACGCCGCTCAGACGGGCCGCCCTGAGCTGAGTCGCACGGGCACGATGCACCCCGAACAACGCCAGCCCATACACCGCGGCATCCGCGAACATGTCCAGGGAGTCGGCGAGCAGCGCCGATGAGTCGGCCAGAACGGCGCCGACCGCCTCACCGACGAACATGCCGGCGTTGATCACCAACACAATCGTGAGAGTGCGCGCCTCCTCGTGCTGGGTGGGCCCAGCCGGCAGGTCGGTCTCAGACGCGTCGACCGTGTCGAGCAGTCGCGACCCCAGGTTCAGGGACTGCAAGGCCGCATCGACGGCAGCGGCCGGTCCGTCGTGAACAACCGTCAGCCGTCGAGCGGCGAGGTCGGCGTGAATGACCTTCACGGCGTCCTGCCCGGCCAATGCCATGCGAATGAGCCGCTCTTCGGCGGCACAGTCCATCTTGGGAATCGCGAAGACGGTCTTCTGTCGCGGCGCCATCACTTGTGTGCCGCCTCACCATCACTGCGGCCGAACCACCAGACGTAGAGCGCTGGTAAGACGAGCAGCGTCAGGGCCGTGGAGGTCACGAGGCCCCCGATCACCACGGTGGCGAGTGGGCGCTGCACTTCGGCTCCGGCCGTCGTCGACAGGGCCATGGGCAGGAACCCCAGGCTGGCCACAGCCGCCGTCATCAGGACCGGGCGCAGGCGATCGAGGGCACCGTCCCGAACAGCAGCCATCGTGGAGGCTCCGGCGTGCCGCCGTTCGTTGATGAAGGCCAACATGACAACTCCGTTCAGCACGGCCACGCCGGACACGGCGATGAAGCCGACGCCGGCACTCATCGAGAAGTTGAGGCCACGCACCAGCAGGGCGAGCACCCCACCCGTTACGGCGAACGGGATGCCTGTGAACACCAGGGCCGCCTGCGTCGCAGACTCGAAGGTGACGAACAGGAGGAAGAAGATCAGGACGAAGGTAATTGGCACTGCGATCAGGAGCCGGTTCCGTCCACTCTCCAAGTTCTCCCAGAGCCCGCCCCATCGCATCACATACCCGGCGGGAAGTGTCACGGCGCCAGCCACTGCGGCCTGTGCGTCTTCGACGAAGCTCCCGATATCGCGCCCGCGCACGTTGGTTTCGACCGTAATGCGCCGCTGGCCCTCCTCGCGGCTCACCTCGACCGGCCCCTCGACTCTCGAGATACGTGCGAGCTGCGCGAGCGGAATGGCCTGGCCGTTCGGCGCACTCACCAGCAACTCGCCAAAATCCGCCTCCTCTTCCCGAATCTCAGGCGGCAGACGGACGACGAGCTCGAAACGCCTGACGCCCTGCATGATTCGCGTCGCTTCGGTGCCGGCGATGGCGGTCTGCACGAGTTCCTGCACATCAGCAACGTTGATGCCGTACCGCGCGATGGCGTCGCGGTCGATGACGATCTGCAGCATTGGCAGGCCCGTGATCTGCTGGACGCGGACATCACCGGCGCCGGCGATGCCACGCACGACCCGCGCCGTGTCGTCGGCCGCCTTCTTGAGCGCGTCGAGATCCTCACCGAAGATCTTGATCACGACGTCCGACCGGGCCCCAATCCCTTCAATCAGCTCCTGCATGCGGAACTCGATCGGCTGGGAGAAGGCATACGCTTGCGTAGGAAGCTTCGTGAGACGCTCCTCGATGGCCTCGATCAGCCCTTCGCGAGAGTCAGCGGTCGTCCACTCGTGCCGGGGCTTCAGCATGACGTAGGTATCGCCCATGTTCGGGCCCATCGGGTCCGTCGCGATCTCCGGCCGGCCAATTCGGCTCACCACCGTCTCGACCTCCGGCAGTTCCTTCACGAGGCGCTCGAGCTCCGTCGTCATCTGCACGGCCTCGTTCAGTGACACACTCGGGAGCCGCACAGCATTGATTGCGAGCGCGCCCTCGTCGAGCTTCGGGAGGAACTCAGAGCCCAACAAGGGGAACAACGCGATGCAGGCGACGACCATCGCGCTTGCCCCGAGCGCCGTCCAGACCGGTCGTGACGTCGTGCGTTCGAGGAGCGGGGCGTACCACCGCTGTAGCCGGCGAACGAGCGGGTTCTCGTCGCCCGCGTGTCCGTCTGCGGCGACGTCCGGTGCCGTGCGCGGCTCCCGAAGGAACACGCCACAGAGGGCGGGAATCAGCGTCATGGAGAAGAGCAGCGCGCCCACCAGGGCCAGAATGACGGTCAGCGCCATCGGGCGAAACATCGTGCCCTCGATGCCGGCGAGCGACAGGATGGGCAGATAGGCCGCCATCACGATGATCTCGCCGAAGAAGCTGGCGCGCCGCACCTCGACGGTCGCTTTCGCGATGGTTTCATGGCGTTCCGGCACGGTCAGCGCGCGGCCGAGCGCGCGCCGTCGGTCGGCCAATCGCCGGACGGCGTTCTCGACGATGATGACCGCCGCATCGACGATGAGGCCGAAGTCGATGGCCCCGAGGCTCATCAGGTTGGCCGACACGTCGAAGTACCACATGCCCAGAATGGCGAAGAGCATGGACATAGGGATGGCCGACGACACGATCAGCCCCGCGCGAAGCTGCAGGAGGAACAGGAACAGCACGGCAACCACGACCACGCCACCCTCGACCAGATTGGTGGCGGCGGTCCGTATGGTGCGTTCCACGAGGACGCTGCGGTCGTAAAAGGGCTCAATCGCCATTCCACTGGGAAGGGCCTTCTCGATCTCCTCGAGCCTGGCCGCCACGCGGTGGGCCACGACGCGACTGTTCTGGCCCTTCAACAACATGGTCACGCCGAGCACCGTCTCGCCGGTTCCATCCTGTGTCGCCGCGCCCTGCCTGATCTGCGCGCCGAGCCGGACCGTGCCCACGGAGCCGATCAGGACGGGCGTGCCAGCGATCGACGTCAGGACGATGTTCTCGATGTCCTGCTCGTTGCGAATGAGCCCCACACCACGCACGAGTTGCTGCTCGCCACCCTGTTCGATGTAGGCCCCGCCGGTGTTCGCGTTGTTCCGGGCGAGCGCATCGATGACATGGCGTACGGTCAGTCCGTAGGCCGTCAGGCGAGCTGGGTCGACCAGGACTTCGTATTGCAGCTCACGGCCGCCGAAGCTGTTGACTTCGATGACACCCGGCACCGTACGAAGCTGTGGCTTGATGAACCAGTCCAGCGTCGTTCTGAGGTCGGTGAGCGAATGGCGTGCCTGGCCGGGCGTGTTGACGACCGTGAACTGATAGATCTCGCCGAGCCCGGTGGAAACCGGCGCCAGTTCCGGTGTCACGCCAGGAGGGAGATCACGCTGCGCGTCGATCAATCGCTCCAGGACCAGCTGCCGCGCGAGATAGATGTCGAGCGAGTCGCTGAAGATGACTGTGACCTGCGACAGCCCGAACTGCGACACCGACCGAATCTCCTGCTTGTAGGGAAGGCTGCTCAGGGCCACTTCGAGCGGCGCCGTGACGTACTGCTCCATCTCCTCCGGTGTGAACGCTGGCGCGACGCTGTTGATCTGCACCTGGTTGCTGGTGACGTCCGGCACCGCATCGATCGGGAGCTGCAGCGCGGCGTAGACTCCGACCACTGCGATGCCGAGCGTCATGCTGATGACGAGGATCCGCCAGCGGATGCTCCATTCGATGATCCGGGCGATCATCGCTGGGGCTCCTTGGCATCGTCATCGTCGTCGTCCGCCAGCGTGCCGGCAAGTAGCGCCGACTTTAGCTTAAAGGCGCCCGCCGTCACGACGACGTCGCCAGCCGTCAGCCCTCGCGTGATCTCAACCAGAGCGCCGGAGAGGCGCCCGGTGTCGACCTCGCGAACCATGAAATCGGTGTCGCCCGACTTCACGAACACGACCTGACGGCCCTCGAGGGTCTGCACTGCCTCGCGCCGAACCGCGAGACCCGGCTGCGTGACGTCGGTGGCCAGGTCGATTCGCGCGAACATATCCAGCTTGAGGCGGGCGTCCGCATTCGCGACCTCCACACGAACAGGCACGGTGCGCGTGCGCGGATCGACGGTGCCGCCGATGACTGCGACGGTCCCTGCGAACCGTTGGTCGGGGTACGCGTCCACCGTCACCGTAGCCGCTTGGCCCTGCCGGACCTTGCCCAGGTCCTTCTCGAAGACGTGCGCCTGCACGTACACGCGACTGATGTCGGCTACGGCGAACAGTTCCGTGGACGCGTCCACGACGTCGCCGGGCGCAGCGTCCGCGCGAACGAGGACTCCGGCCAGCGGTGAGGCAATCGTGGCCACAGATGAGGCGTCTGCTGTGGCCTCGGAGGTGCCGAAGCGTCGCAGTCGTTGCTCCAAGCCGGCAATCGCACTCTCCTGTGCACGGATGGACGCTTCGACCTGCTGTTGCTCGCCGAGGCTGGCCTCATACTCACGCTGCGGCACCGCGCCAATCTCCGCCAGCCGGCGGGCACGGTCAGCCTGGCGCGTGGCCGTTCCCAACTGCACACGCAGCCGGGCGAGGTCCGCCCGGGCGCTCTCCCGCTGAGCAGCCAGTTCGCCCGATTCGATGTTGTCGAAGCGCGCCAGCGCCTGGCCTCGGGTCACGTGGTCGCCCACCTGTGCCAGGACGTCCAGAATGCGTCCTCGCGCCAGCGGTCGAACGTGCGCGAGGCGGCCCTCTATCGGCTGCACCGAACCGGTCACCCGCAGTGAGACCGCCAGTGGTTCTGGCGTCACCGCGGTCACGCCGATCCCAAGCCGCTTCTGGATGTCTGGAGCGATCTCGACGTGGTCCTTCGAGGCGTCGTCATCGTCGTCATCCGCCGCCGCGCCAGCCGTGGCCTTTGCCGCGGACTCCGCCGATTCAGGGGCGGCGCCTTCCGCGTCCTGGGCCGTCTTTCGACCACCGCAGGCCACCACGAGGACGGAGAGCATCAATCCGAGAGCCAACACATGCATCTTCATGGCAGGTCCATTCCGACCGCACGCTCGAGATCCGCGGCGGCCTGAGCCAGTTCGGTTTCGGCGTCAATGTGGGCCAGTCGCGTCTCGATCAATCGACGTCGCTCGTTGAGCACATCGAGGAGGCGCAGCTGGCCAAGCGTGTAGGCTTCCCGCATCACGACCAGATTCTGCTCAGCTTGGCTGATGACGTCCTGTCTGAAGACGGAGACGGTGTCTCGCGCCGCGGTCCACCGCGCGTAGGCCGCTTCCACATCACGAGGCACCGCGGATTCCAGGTACTCCCGGTGCAACCTGGCGCCTGTCGCGCGAGCCATCGCTGCGTCTGTGTTCCCGCGGTTCCGTCCGCGCCAGAAGAGGGGGATCGAGACACCGATGCTGATTCGTTTGTCGTTGTCGACGATTGGGGCGGGTTGCCCCGAGGACGTGACCGCGAAGAGGCCGTCGGTGGTATCGGAATCCTGGGTGTAGGTGGCCGACGCAGTTAGGTCCGGGACGCCTTCCGCCCGCGCGAGCTCCAGTTCCGCGGCACTCTGCCGCTCGACGGCGCTGGCGGCTCTGAGGTCGGCGCGCATCTTCAGTGCACGGGCAGTCAAGTCAGGCAGGGCGAGCGACACCGCTGCGGATAGCTCGGGGCTCGGCCCTACGGAGGGCAATTCCGCCGCATCGAGTCCCGCGATTCGCCTGAGGTCGGCCAACGCTGCCGTCGCGCGTCCGCGATAGGTCGCGAGTTGCGCTTCCATCCGGGCGAACTCGACCGCCAGGAGTTGACCGTCGAGCGCCGCAGCATCACCCTCCGCGACACGAGCGCGCGTCAGGCGCAGCGCCTCTCGGCCGGCCGTTACGACCTCGGCGAGTGCCGCACTCTTGGCGTGCGCCGCCCGGGCCTCCGCGGCGCGCGTCTTCACGTCGAACACGAGCTGTCGCGCCCGGGCCGCGAACTCGGCTTCGGCCACGGCGACGCCACTCAGACCGATGGCCTGACGCTTGCCCCGCTTGCCCCCGAGCTCGATCGGTTGGGCATAGCGCAGGGCGAGTTCGTCGGTGCCTGGCGATCCCAGCGGTCCCCCAGCACCGTAATCGACGTCCAAGGTCGGACTCGGACGAACGCCGGCACGGCGCAAGAGCCCCTGCGCTTCGGCGACACGTTCGCGAGCCGCCAGCAGGTCACGATTGCGCTCGAGCGCAATCTGCACGAGTTCGTCCACCGTGGGGGGGGGCGTCTGGCCTGATGCCGCCGCAGCTGACAACACACACAGCACCGATGCCACAGACATCGACCACTTCCGCATTCGTAACCTCCGGTTGTGCTGATCAATCGCGCTGGGTCCAGGTCGCTGGCAGTTCAGCAACCCGGAGCCATTAGTCCGCACGGGCGTGTCGATACGCCTGCGGAACGGCGCCGCCGGCAAGAGGTCGGCGCGAGAGAGGGCGCGCGAGATGGCCTACGAGCGGAATTGCGGAGGGTGGTACAGGATGGGTCGTATTCCCGGGCGACCCGGCGGATGCACGTCAGGAATCACTAGCGCAGCCTGACGAGGCGGAGGGACGTGGAGCGCCGAGGGGCCGACAACGTGGGCGCAGCAGAAACACGCATCTGCTTGAACGGGCTCAGTCGAACAGTCCACTGGGCAGTCGGTCGTCCAGTTGCTCGCACTCGCGTCCGGCACACGCCCGTCTTGGCAGCAGACGCCCTTCGCGGCGAGGTCCACTCCCAGCCACAGGATCAAAGCGAATGCGGCAGCGCGGACGATACGGGTGTGCCGATACTGGGCCACGGGCCAGTGAGTATAGCTCACCGGGCGTGCCGGCCTTCCTTCCGGCATGTGCCGGCGCGACGTCACGGCTTCCTGACGGCCTTCACGACGATGCGCATCTCTGCCGCACGAGGGGCCCTTGTCTGCCGAAGCCCCGTACTTGACGCGCACGCTGTCGTATTGATGGACCAGGTTGGCCACTACTGCCGACCGCCCCTCGGCCGTCAGGCGGCCCGTGATCGTGCCGGCGCCTTTGCCGATGACCTTCGTCGATGAACCTACCGAGAGCGTCAACGGCGCTGGCGTCGTGATGCAACTATTACCGCTCGAGCTGACGTCGAAGGGCCTTTTCGATCGCGTCGGTGGACGGAACTCCGCCCGGGTAGAGCCGTCACGTCGGGGTTGGCATAGGGGGCGTCGGCTCGGGCATCCCGAACAAGTCCCGATTCTCGTAGAGCACGGTCGGCGTGCCGTACCCACGCCGAGCGTCGCTCTCTGCCAGAGTGTCGGCGTCAATGACGGCGTAGTCCTTCGGCACCTTCAGCCGATCCAACGCCTCGTCCAGCCGCGCACGCATGGTCGTCGTGTTCACGCATCCATCCCTCGTCAGGAAGACGAGCGGACTGGAGGCGGCCTGAGGCATCGCGAACGATGATGCCGCCATGAGCATCGCCGGGGCGATGAGAGTCAGGGCCCAGTGGCGCACCGAGAGACGGCTGTTCGACATGCGTCAAGGATAGACACCGTACCAGGGTACGGACTCAAGTCCCTACGTGCCGCAGGGCCTCACCCGGCGCAACAGGACAACTGCCTAACGTCCTTGGTGAACGTCTGCGCCGCCAGCTTCAGTCCCTCGACCATCGTCAGGTACGGGAAGAGCTGATCGGCGAGTTCGTGGACGGTCATGCCCGCGCGGATCGCGAGGGCAGCCGTCTGGATGATCTCTCCCGCGTGCGGGGCCACAACCTGCACGCCAAGCAGTCGCCCGCTCCCGGCTTCGGCGACCAGCTTGATGAAGCCACGGGTTTCGAAGTTGACGAGGGCGCGAGGCACCACATCCAGCGGCACGGTGCGGCTGTCGGTCTCGATGTTCCGCCCGTGCGCGTCGGCCTCCGACAGTCCAACCGTCGCCACCTGGGGGTCGGTGAACACGACAGCCGGCATCGTGGCCAGGTCGAGGATGGCCTCGCCCCCCATCATGTTGATCGCGGCTCGAGTGCCCGCTGCTGCCGCCACGTAGACAAACTGCGGGCGATCGGTGCAGTCCCCGGCCGCGAAGACGTTGGGGGCGCTGGTGCGCAGATGGTCGTCGACGATGATCGCCCCGCGAGCGTCGCGGGTGATGCCGATCGTCTCCAGGTTGAGGTCACCCGTGTTCGGCGTCCGTCCGGTCGCGACGAGCAGTCTGTCGGCCCGAACCTGGCCGCGATTGGTGACGAGCAAGAACTCGCCGCCCTCGTACGACACCTGGGTGGCCTGGGTGTGAGTCAGCACCGTGAGGCCCTCCGCGCCGAACGCCTCCTCGATCGCGGCACCGATCGCCGGGTCCTCGCGGAAGAACAGGGTGCTGCGGGCCAGGATGGTCACCGCGCTGCCCAGTCGCGCGTAGGCCTGCGCGAGTTCGACCGCGACCACCGAGGAGCCGATGACCGCCAGGCGTTGCGGGATGTGGTCGCTCGCCAGCGCGTCCGTCGAGGTCCAGTACGGTGTGTCCGCCAAGCCAGGGATCGGGGGCACGGCCGGGCTTGCGCCCGTCGCAATCAGGCATCGATCGAACGGCACCTGACGCTCCCCGCCGTCACTCGCGCTCACCGTAAGGCTGTGCTTGTCATGGAACCGCGCGTGGCCCTGGATGACGGTGATAGTTGATTTCTGTGCGAGCACACGCTCGTACTTGTCGCGGCGCAGTTCCTCGACGCGTCGCTGCTGCTGAGCAAGCAATGCTGGCCGATCCACTGCGACGGGCGCGGCCGACACGCCCGCATCGAATGGGCTCTCCCGACGCAGGTGCGCAATGTGCGCAGCCTGGATCAGGATCTTGGAGGGCACGCAGCCAACGTTGACGCACGTCCCGCCGATGGTCCCCCTCTCGATCAGGGTGACGGCTGCACCGCCCTCGGCCGCCTTCAAGGCTGC
>JBFWUN010000100.1:0-9991 GCA_050247235.1 Gammaproteobacteria bacterium | reverse complement strand
CTGCGCCCGGACGTGTTCGAGGACCTGGTCGCGCTCGTCGCGCTGTTCCGGCCGGGTCCGCTGCAGTCCGGGATGGTCGATGATTTCATCGATCGCAAACACGGGCGCGCCGCCGTGAAGTACCCGCACGCGGAACTCGAGGGGATCCTCAAGCCGACCTACGGCGTGATTCTCTACCAGGAGCAGGTCATGCAGATCGCACAGGTACTCGCGGGGTACACGCTGGGATCCGCCGACCTGCTCCGGCGCGCGATGGGCAAGAAGAAACCCGAGGAGATGGCAAAGCAGCGCAAGACCTTCGTCGACGGCGCGACCGCCCGCGGGATCGACGGCGAGGTGTCGGCACTGATCTTCGATCTCATGGAGAAGTTCGCCGGGTACGGCTTCAACAAGTCGCATTCGGCGGCCTATGCGCTCGTCGCGTACCAGACGGCTTGGCTGAAAGCGCATCATCCCGCGGCGTTCATGTCCGCGGTACTGTCGGCGGACATGGACAGTACGGACAAGGTGGTGCGTCTGATCGACGAGTGTCGCCAGATCGGGATCGTGGTCGAACCTCCCGACGTGAACCACTGCGCGTACCGCTTCACCGTGGCCAACGAACGGACCATCCGCTATGGGCTCGGGGCCATCAAGGGTGTCGGCGAAGCGGCGCTCGGCGCCATCGTCGAAGAACGTGCGAACGGCGGGGCGTACCGCGACCTGTTCGACCTGTGCCGGCGCAACGACGCGCGCAAGATGAACCGTCGGGTGCTGGAGGCACTGATCAAGGCGGGCGCCCTCGATTCGTTCGGCGCGACCCGGCGCGGCCTGATGACCGTGCTGGAGCAGGCGATGCAGGCCGCCGAGCAGCAGGCCCGTGCGGAGGCACTCGGCCAGACCGACCTGTTCGGCGGTCCCGCTGCCACCAACACGCACGATGCACTGGACGAGGCCGCGTGGTTGCGCGCCTGCGCGAGCGAGGAGTGGTCGCAGCCCCAGCTCCTGAACTGGGAGAAAGAGACTCTCGGGCTCTACCTCAGCGGGCATCCCATCGATCGCTTCCGCGACGAACTCACCGGTATCGGCGCCGTCCGGCTCGTCGAGCTGAAGCCGGGCAGGCGCCGCGCGGCGGGACTCATCGTGGCGCTTCGCTTCACGAAGAGCCGGCGCGGCCGCATGGCGATCCTCACGCTCGACGACAACACCGCCCGCGTCGAAGTCACGGTGTACAATGAGACCCTCGAAGCGACGGTCGACAAGCTCGCCGTGGACCGGCTCGTCATCATCGACGGCGAGTGCCAGGTCGACGACTTCAGCGGGGAGCCCGCGCTGAACGCACAGTCGATTCTCGGCATCGACGACGTGCGCCAGCGGCATGCCAAGGCGCTGGTGATCTCGCTCGCGAGCCCCTCGCTGAACGGATTCGCGGATACCCTGCAGCAGGCCGTCAGAACCTACGGGCGCGGTGGCTGTCCGATCGCGATCGAGTATTCCACGCCGTCGGCGCGAGCGCGTCTGCGGCTGGGTGACGAGTGGCGCGTGCAGGCCACGGAGGCCCTGATCGAGGAATTGCGCGTGCATCTAGGGACCGACGCGATCAGGGTCGAATACTGAGCAAACATCTGGAACGAACATGGCAGAGGCCCCCACCGAAAGCGCCGGCATTCACTACCAGTTCCTGGATTTCGAGCAGCCGATCGCCGAGCTGGAAGCGAAGATCGAAGCGCTGCGCAAGGTCGGCAACGACTCGGAGCTGAACATCTCGGAGGAGATCACACGCCTCCAGGAACGGTCCCGCGAGCTGACGCGCCAGATTTTCAGCGCGCTTACGCCTTGGCAGATCTCGAAGCTGGCGCGGCATCCACAGCGCCCGTTCACCTTGGACTACGTCAATCACCTGTTCGAGCATGTCGAGGAACTGCACGGCGACCGCGCATTCGCGGACGATCCGGCGATCGTGTGCGGGATCGCACGTTTCCGCAGTCGCGGGGTCGCGTTCATCGGCCACCAGAAGGGGCGCAACACCAAGGAGAACCTGCATCGGAACTTCGGGATGCCCAAGCCGGAAGGCTATCGCAAGGCGCTGCGCATCATGCAGCTGGCGGAGCGTTTCCGGTTGCCGGTGCTGACCTTCATCGATACCCCCGGCGCCTATCCCGGGATCGACGCCGAGGAACGGGGACAGAGCGAGGCGATCGCGCGCAACCTGCTCGTGATGGCGAACCTGCGCGTGCCGATCGTCGCGACGGTCATCGGCGAGGGCGGTTCCGGCGGTGCGCTCGCGATCGGCGTGGCGGACCGGGTTCTGATGCTGCAATACGCGACCTACGCGGTGATCTCGCCGGAAGGGTGTGCCTCCATCCTGTGGAAGAGCGCCGAGCGGGCGGCCGACGCGGCCGAGGCCATGGGGATTACCTCGGATCGCCTCAAGCAGCTGAAACTCGTGGACGCCGTGATCGACGAGCCGCTCGGCGGCGCGCATCGCGACTACGCACAGATCGCCGAGCGCGTCGGCACGGCGCTGCACGAGTCGCTGGAGAAGCTCGCACCGCTCGATGCCGACTCGCTCGTCCAGCAGCGGCACGCACGGCTGAACCAGTTTGGTGAGTTCGTCGACAAGTAATCCGCCCCGGCGCGGGAGGTACGCGTGAATGCGCGCGACACCGCGGCCGTCCGCCTGGCGTTCGAGCGGGATCTCGCCGCGGCGCTCGCCGCGCTCATCACCCGCACCGGGCCGCGTACCCGCATCCGGGTCGCATTCAGCGGCGGTCGTGATTCCAGCGTGCTGCTGCACGCCCTGACTCGCCTCGACCTGCCGGACGGCGCATCGCTGCATGCCATCCACCTTGACCACGGGCTGCAGCATGACAGTGCCGCGTGGGCGGTTGCCTGCGCAGCGGTCTGCGCGCGCCTCCACGTCCCGTGCGTCGTCGAACGGCTGACCGTGCGTCCACCACCCGGCGCGAGCCTGGAAGCGTGGGCGCGCGACGCGCGCTACGCGTGCTTCGCGCGCGTGCTCACGGCGGACGATCTGATCGTCACGGCGCATCACGAAGATGACCAGGCGGAAACCTTCCTGCTGGCGGCGCTGCGCGGCGCCGGTCCGGCCGGCCTGCGCGGAATCGCCCCCGTGCGGCCCATGGGGCGCGGATGGGTCGGCCGGCCGCTGCTCGATTTCACCGCCGGCCGGATCGCCGCCTACGCCGACGCGGCGGGGATCACGTGGCACACGGACCCGATGAACGACTGGCCGACCTTGTCGCGCGGGTACCTGCGATCGCGCGTGCTGCCGGCATTGCGCGCCCACTGGCCGGCGGCATCGCGCACGCTCGCGCGCGACGCCGCCTGGCAGCGGGATGTCGTCGGGGTGCTCGAGGAGCTGGCCGATGCGTGGATCACCACGCATGCCGGCGCACCTACCGGGCGCCTGCCGGTGGCGCCCCTGCGCGCGCTGACACCCGCGACCCGCAGCGCGGTGCTGCGCCGCTGGATCGCGCAGTCCGGGTTGCCGCTGCCTGATGCCACGCAGCTCGAACGCGTGCAGGCCTGTGTCATCGGCGCACGACCGGATCGCGTTCCCGAGTGCGCGTGGAAGGGTGTGCGCGTGCGTCGTCACGACGGGATGCTCCACCTCCTGCGCGACACGACGGTGCGCGGACCCGCGTTCGATGTCGAATGGGCCCCGCCGGCGGCGCTCCGGCTGCCCGGCGGCGTCCTCCACGCGACCCCGGTGACGGGCAGCGGGCTGAGTGCCTCGATTCCGTGCCTGCGCGTGCGTCCCCGCCGCGGCGGTGAACGCTGCCGATTGCCGGGCAGGACCCACCATCATCGGGTGAAAGATCTGCTGCAGCAGGCACGCGTGCCGGCGTGGGTGCGCGGCGAGCTCCCGTTCCTGTATGTCGATGATACGCTCGCCGCCGTGGCCGGTCTGTGTGTGTGCGCGGACTTCGCGGCGGGGCAGGGTGAACCCGGCTGGCAGCTGCACTGGACATCGGGACATGGGGAAACCGGGTGAGGCCGCCGACCATTGCAGAGCGCCGTCCCCCGTCTTCACAATGACAGCCACATGAGCGAATCGCGCACGACCCGTTACGACTACGCCGCATGGACAATCTTCGGGGCGGGGTTGCTTTGGCTCGTGCACGCGCACCTGCTGCCCGCGCTGCTCGGTGGCCTGCTGGTGTTCTCGCTGGTGAATGCGCTGGTGCGGCCGCTGCGGATCCCGGCACTCGGGCGCGGCGGACCGCGGCTGCTGGCGGTCACGCTGATCGCGGCGCTGCTGCTGACGTTGATCGTGCTGGCTGGGCTCAGCCTCACCACTTTCCTGCGCAACAGCAACGAAAGCGTGCCGGCGCTCATCCAGCGCATGGCGGAGATCATCGAGACCTCGCGCAACCGACTGCCCTCTTGGGTGCTGCAGTACGTGCCGGCGGACACCGCGGAACTGCGCGTGGCGGTCGTGGACTGGCTGCGTTCGCACGCCAGCGCATTCCAGGTGGCCGGTGCCGGCCTCGGCCGCGGGCTCGCGCACATTCTGATAGGCATGGTCATCGGCGCGTTGCTGTCGCTCGAATCGGTCGTGCACGTGCGTGCCGCAGGCCCATTGACGTCGGCGTGCGCCCACCGGGCGATCCGCCTCGGCCTCGCGTTCCGCCGCGTGGTGTTCGCGCAGTTCTGGATCTCCACGCTGAACACGTTGTTCACTGGCATCTATCTTGCCGTGGTGCTCCCGGCCTGCGGGGTGGAACTCCCGTTCACGAAGGTACTCATCGTGATCACGTTCATCGCCGGGCTGATCCCGATTCTCGGCAACCTTATCTCGAACACGGTGATCTTCACGGTGAGTCTCAGCCAGTCGCTGTTCGTCGCCCTGGGTTCGCTGGCGTACCTGGTCGTGATCCACAAGCTGGAGTATTTCCTGAATGCCCGCATCATCGGCAGCCATATCCGCGCCCGTGCCTGGGAGCTGCTGACCGCGATGCTGCTGATGGAGGCCGCGTTCGGGATCCCGGGCCTGATCGCCGCCCCCATCTACTACGCATACCTGAAGGATGAGCTGCGCGCGAAAGCACTGATCTGAGCGGTAGGGCACGTGGCGGGCTCTGGTCTCCCCGGCCTGCGTGTGGCACTCTCGATCACGATGCTGCGCGCTTTCCTCGTCGTCCTGTCACTGCTCGTCGTGCTCGTGCTGGGTGCCCGGCAGTTCGTCATCCATTACGGCTGGCAGCCCGTGCACGCCACGGAATTCGCGGAAGACGACTGCGCGCTGTACCACGTGATGCGCGGGCTCGAGCAGGATCCGGCGGAGGATCCGGCCAACGCGGCACTGATGCAGAAGTGCGGACCGGGCTACGTGCCGTGGTCTCTGTCACAGACAGGCGATCTGCTGCGCTTCGATCGCCCCGCACGTGTCACCCTGCGTTTCGATCCGATCGACATGCAGCGCTATTCGAGCTATCCGCCGATGATCGTGCAGTTTCCGTATCCGCCGGTGGCGTTTCCTGAGAAGTTCCGGGTCCGCGAATGGGGGAGTCCGGTGGCGGCGCCCGCGGAGATGTCGGCGCGGCTGCTGAAACCGCACTGGGATCCGCCATGGGCCGAACTGTTCGGGGAATGGTCACTGGGGCGTGGCACGCACGAGGTCTGGCTCGGGGGCGCGACGATCGGCAATCCCGCGTTCTGCGAGCGGGTCCAGCACGACGACCAGCGTGACGAGGATTTCTGCTGGATGACGCTCGTCAACGCGGTGACCCGTGAGCCGATCGAAATCAAGCTGCCGCTTACCCGGCGCATGGAGATCCGGCTCGAGATGCTGGAAATCTGCCGCTTCGGCGCGCACGTCCGGCACTGGCGGAACCCGCTGCTCGTGCGGTTCTTCGGCGCGACGGAATACACGGACCGCGGCTGCACGCCGTTCTGAATCGCCGGGCGCATCCGCCCTGCGATGTCCGAAAACCGGGATCGTTACCGGGTCGGTCCCGGAAAAGCGGTCACTGATTCCGCGGTTCCTGGCGGGCCGGCGCGAGGAAATCCTTACGCATGATCGTCACATGGTGACCGAGCACTTCGGTCGGGGCGAGTGCGCGCCAGCCGCGTCGCGTGAAATAGCGGGCACGGGTTTCGGTGAAGAGGAACGCACAGGCCACGCGCTGTGCGCGGAACAGCGCATCGGCCGCCGCCAGCAGCGCGGTGCCGACGCCGCACCGACGGTGAGCGGGAAAGACGTAGAAGCTCGCAAGCCACGGGTTCAGGTGTTCCCATCCGGGCAGGTCGTCGAAGATCAGACTGACGGACCCGAGCAGGTCATCACCCGCGAGCGCGACGAGCGTGGCAGGCAGTCGCCCATCGGAATGTTGCACCGCGAAGTCCTGCAGCGCGTGTCCAGTGTCCCAGTGTTCGTACAGGTGTTGCCATTCAGCCGCGTGCGCCGCGGCGAGTGGCCCGGCGAAATGCGGAACTTGTCCGAGAGGGACGATGCGCATGACCTGTGGTTTGGGGGACATTCGAAGGTGGCTCGCGGCCGCGAGTTCTGGCACCTTAACAGTCTCTCGCGAATCGGAACATCCACTCGGCTCGCGCCGCACGGCGCGCGCGGGAACCTCCGTGCGGCGAGCGGCCGATCACCCACTGCGACACCTGCGGAGCACGCGTACATGATCCTGTTCGTCATCGGTCTCGGACTGTTCCTCGGTATGCATTCGATCTCGATCGTCAATCGCGCGTGGCGCGACAGGATGCTCACCCGGCTCGGGGAGGGGCCCTGGAAGGGACTCTACTCGCTCGTCAGCCTCGCCGGCTTCGCGCTGCTGTGCTACGGCTACGGCATCTCGCGCGCCGACCCGGTGATGCTCTACACGCCGCCGGCCTTTCTCCGCCACGCGGCGATGCTGCTGCTGCTGCCCGTATTCCCGCTGTTCGCATCGGTGTACCTCCCGGGACACCTCAAGGCGCGCGCGCGCCACCCGATGCTCCTGGCGACCAAGCTGTGGGCGACGGCGCACCTGCTCGTGAACGGCAATCTCGCCGACGTGCTGCTGTTCGGCGGATTCCTCGCGTGGGCGGTCGCCGATCGCATTGCGGTCAAGCGGAGACCGCAGACGACCGTTGCAATCGGACCGGGCGCAAGGCGCAACGACGTTCTCGCGGTGGTGGTCGGACTTGCGATCTACGCGATCTTCGTCGGCTGGCTGCACGCGAAGCTGATTGGCGTGCCGCTGCTGTAACGCGCGGTGGCGGCCGCCGTTTTTTCATCCAACCAGGCAATATCGAGGGGAGAGTTCGTTCATGAAGTCATTCGCAGTCGCCGGCGTGCTGATGGGAGCCGCCCTGCTGGCCCGCGCCGAGGGACCGACCGTGGTCGACGGCAAGGCCATCGCGGACCCGGTGCAGGGTGCCAACTGGCTGTCGTACGGCCGTACGTACAGCGAACAGCGCTTCAGCCCGCTCGACGACATCCACGACGGCAACGTGGGCAAGCTGAAACTCGACTGGTACATGGATCTCCCCGCGCACAAGTCACTGCTGTCGACGCCCCTCGTCGTGGACGGCGTGATGTATTTTTCCGGCAGCTACAGCGTCGTGATCGCGGTCGACCTCGCGACGCGCAAGACGCTCTGGACCTACGATCCAAAAGTGATCGAAGCGGCGGGCGATCGGCTCCGCGTGATGTGGGATTCGAATCGCGGGGTGGCCTACTGGAAGGGACGGGTGTATGTCGCGACCGCCGACGGCCGCCTGATAGGCATCGACGCGAAAACCGGCCAGGAAGTCTGGAGCGTGATGACGGTCAACCCCGAGAAGGCGTATTTCATCAACGGCGCGCCGCGCGCGTTCAACGACAAGATCCTCATCGGCAACGGCGGCACCGAGTGGGGCGCGCTGCGTGGCTACGTGACCGCCTACGACGCCGCGACCGGCAAGCAGGCCTGGCGTTTCTACACGGTGCCCGGCAACCCGGCGGACGGCTTTGAGGACGAAACCCAGGCGATGGCAGCCAGGACCTGGAACGGCGACTGGTGGACGCACGGGGGCGGTGGGACCGTGTGGAACGGGATCACGTACGACCCCGAGTTCAACCGCGTGTACATCGGCACCGGCAACGGCTCGCCGTGGAACCAGCGAATCCGCAGTCCCGGCGGGGGTGACAACCTGTTCCTGTGCGCAATCGTCGCGCTCGATGCGGACACCGGCGAATACGCATGGCACTACCAGACGGTCCCCGGCGAAACCTGGGACTACAACTCGAACATGGACATGGTGCTGGCGGATCTGACGATCGACGGCAAGCCGATCAAAGCGATGCTCCATGCGCCGAAGAACGGGTTCTTCTACGTGCTCGATCGCGCGACGGGCAAACTGATTTCGGCGGAGAAGCTCGTCAACGTCACCTGGGCCACGCATGTCGACCTTGCGACGGGTCGGCCGGTGGAAGCCAAGGGCGCGCGTTTCGAGGACGGCGAGGAGGTGCTGAACCCGAGCGCACTCGGCGTCCATAACTGGCATGCCATGTCGTTCAATCCCAGGACCGGTCTGACCTACATTCCGATCCTCGATGTGCCGGCGCTGTTCACCGACAAGGGCGTCAACGCCGTCAGCTGGAAATCGCCCGAGTTCCAGTTCGATCCCGGGCTCGACCTGATGCGCGACGACCGGCCGCTGACCTTGGATGCCGCGTCGCTGATCGCGTGGGACCCGGTGCGGCAGCAGAAGGTCTGGGAGGTCAAGCTGCCGGGCACCTGGAATCCGGGCACGATGACCACCGCGGGGAACCTCGTGTTCGAGGGACGTACCGATGGCGCGCTCGTCGCGTATCGCGCGACCGATGGCAAGGCGCTGTGGGAGTTCCAGACTGGTGTCGGGCTGTCGGCGCCGCCGATCACGTACAGCGTGGCGGGCAAACAGTACGTGTCTATCCTCACCGGCTGGGGCGGCGCCGGCGTATCGATGGCGGGTTCCATCACGCAGCAGCACGGGTGGGCGTACCGGGTGCATCCGCGCCGGCTGCTGACCTTCAGCCTGGATGGCGGCGCAACCTTGCCGCCGTCACCGCCGCCGCAGCTGGCGAAGGCCATCGTGAACGACGACTTCAAGGTCGATCCGCTGCTCGCCGAACAGGGCAGCCACCTGTTTGTCCGCAACTGCATGACCTGTCATGGCGGCGGCGCGGTGTCGGGGGGCTACGCGCCCGATCTGCGCGCGTCCCCGATCCCGCTGTACCTCGATGGTTTCCGTGAGATCACCGTCGAGGGCGCGCGCGTGCAGGCGGGCATGCCCCGCTTCAGGGAACTGACGGATGCGGACTTGCTGGCGCTTCAGCATTACATCCGGCGGCAGGCCAACAAGACCGTGGAGAACACGGCGCAATAAACCACGATCCGATCCGGGAACCGGACGACTGACAGGGGAGAACACATGGGAGCGAAGACTCGATGGTGCCTTGGTGCCGCCTGCGCACTTGCGCTGGCCGGGGCCGGACAGGCGGAAACACACGTGGACGGTGCGGCGATTGCCGACGAAACCCAGGGTGAGAACTGGCTGTCCTATGGCCGCACGTACAGCGAACAGCGCTACAGTCCGCTGACGCAGATCAACGACGGCAACATCGCGACGCTCGGTCTCGACTGGTACATGGAGTTTCCAAAGCAGCGCCGCTCGCTGCTTTCGACGCCGCTGGTGGTCGATGGCGTGATGTACCTGACCGGCAGCTGGAGCACGATCGAGGCGGTGGACCTGCGCACGCGCAAGCATCTCTGGACCTACGACCCCCGCGTGCTGGAGATCGCCGGGGACCGCGCGCGTGTCATCTGGGACACCAACCGCGGCGCGGCGTACTGGAAGGGCAGGGTGTTCGTCGCCACCGGCGACGGTCGGCTGATCGCGGTGGACGCGAAGACCGGGCAGGAGGTGTGGAGCGCGCAGACCACGGATCCCAAGCTGCCGCTGTACATCAACGGCGCGCCGCGGGTGTTCAAGGACAAGGTGCTGATCGGCAACGGGGGCACGGAGATCG
>JBFWUN010000099.1:0-10070 GCA_050247235.1 Gammaproteobacteria bacterium | reverse complement strand
CCGGCAGCCGCAGCGGACTGGACACCGTGCGGGCGTTGCGTGCGCGCCTCGGCGACAGGCTGCCCGCGGTGATCGTGACCGGCGAGGCGCACCCGGTGGTCGCGCTGGCCGCGGGGGAGGCGCCTGTTCCCGTGCTGCAGAAACCGGCGCCGCCGCCGCGCATCCGCAGCTTCCTGCGCAGCGTGCGGCGGCAGCGGTTGGCCGTCGCAACGGACTGAGGATCGCGTACTCAGGCGCCGTCGCTGCGATCGAGCAGGCCGAGTTCACGTGCATGCTGCGCGGCCTCGGTGCGGTTGCGCGCGTCGAGGAGCTTCAGCAGCGTGGTGACGTGCACTTTCACGGTGGCCTCGGCGAGTCCCAGTTCGCGCGCGATGGCCTTGTTGGTTCGCCCGAGCACCAGCAGCGTGAGCACATCACGCTGACGCGCGGTGAGCCCCAGGGGTGGCTGCACGACCCGCGCCGCGCGCAGGGCCACGGCAGGCACGTAGATTTCGCCCGCGAGCACCAGGCGGATGGCCTGCAGCGTCACGTCGGGCGGTGCGGACTTGGGAATGAAGCCCATCGCGCCGAGATCGATGGCGGCGCGGATCACCGCCGGTTCGGCGGTCGCCGAGACCACCACTGTCGGCAGCAACGGGAAATCGCGCACGAACTGGCCGAGCAGTTCCAGCCCTTGGCAGTCCGGCAGATCCAGGTCCAGCAGCGCGAGATCGAGCGCGGGCTCGTCACGGACCACGGCCAGCGCGGCGGCTGCACTGTCCGCTTCGCAACAGGTCACGTCATCCTCGAGGCGGGTCAGCAGCTGCTGCAGGCCGCCGCGCACGAGTGCGTGATCATCGGCTATGAGTATCTTCAGCACCCGACCAGCATAAACGCCGCTGCCGAGCGTGACTAAGACTTTCGGCTTAATCCGTTCGTCGGATCGATCCCGCCTTCCGCACGATGTCGCCTCCTGATCGTGCGCCCTATCATCGGTGCATCCTCGCCGTGGTCGCGGACCCGTGCGATGCAGCCCCACATTCGTGACGAGATTGGATATCGCCATGCACGCATCAGCCGGATACACGACGACGAACAGCGCGAGTGCGTGCACCAGAGATCCACGGACGAGAATGGATGTGCGGTCGCGACATCACGCGCGGGCACGCACCGCGGGTGCAGCCGCGCTGCTGCTCGCGGTGACGGTGGAAGCCGCCGACACCACGCTGGTGTTCGGCGCGACAGGCGGTGTCTCCTTCGACATCCTGGGCACTCAGAACAACACGCGCTTCGAGTTCTCGACCGGCGACTCGCTGGTCGCGCGGGTCAGGACCGGGGCATCGATCGGGGGCATCACCGGTGCTTCGAACGCGCTGGTGTTTCCCGAGGTCACGGTGCTCGGACAGACGCTCATTCCCGAGGTGCGGGCCGACACGCGCACCGGGCTCAAGCTCACCACGGCGATCGATGCGTATGCCGGCGTGGAGTTCACGGCCGGCTTCGACACGGGGGGCGGCAGCATCACCGGGCATTATTCGCTCGGCCCCCGGCTGACATTGCCGAGCCAGGTCCGTGCCGGTGAATTCTTCACGACGCGCGGCGAAACCTTCGTCAACAGCGCCGGGGTCGCGCTCGACGTCGGCCTGCCGTCGCTCGACCTCGGCATGGACGTGGTGCTGGGGGGCGGCGTCAATGGCGCCATCGAGTACGGCCTGTTTCCGCTGATTGGCTACGACATCGGTCGCTTCAACTTCAACCTGCCGGATATCCGCCTGCCGGTATTCGATCTCGGCATCAACCTGGATCTGCCGGCGCTGCCGAGTTTCAGCTTTCTCGACATCCCCAACCTGATCCCGCCCAGCCAGCAGGACGATGCGCTCTTCCGCAAGCGCCTGCCGGCGGTCGATCCCCTCCAGCCTGCCGGGCCGGGCAAGCTGATTTCCTATGGTGAAGTGGTGCTCGTCAACCCCGCGGCGAGCGCGACGTCGAGCGGCCCGGTGGTGGACGGCAACGCCGTGGTCACGCGCACCAGCGGCGATCTGCTGCGCCTCGGGCTCGACCTGGATGGACTCGCCACGTTCGCCACCACCGGCGTGTCGTTCACCGGGCTCGAGTTCGACATCAAGCCCGGGACGGTGAGCCTGGCGACGCTCTCCTACGATCTCATCGACGTCAAGTACGGGCTCGAGGTCGGGTACGAGGTCGAGAATCGGGTGGACACCTTCCTCGAGGTGGACATCGATTTCGTCGACGCCGCGAGTGGTGAACTGGTGGACGTGATGATGCGGGACGCCAACGGGATCAGCATCGGGAGCAACTTCGCGGGGCGCTTCGACGACCTGCCCGATCTCGCGCTCCTCGGCGGCTCGGATGTCGAGATGCGGATCGATTTCACCGGTCTGAAACGCCAGCTCTCGCAGAAGGGCTCGCTGACCCTGAGCGATTACATGGAACTCAAGGCGCTCGCCGCGCGCGCCAGCGTGCTGGGCGGCCTCGCCAGTCTCGAAGTGGGACCGCTGTATTACCAGAAGCTCGAACTGGGTGGCGAGTTCGCCAACCTGGATGTCTACGACATCTCGCTGACCTTGGATGACCTCGGACTCATCGACGGCCTGTTCGATGGCGTTGCGCTGATCGATGCGCTGCCCAGCCTCGATGCCTACATCGGTCACGCGGCCCCGGGCGAGAGTGCGTTCGGCGCGCTCGCCGCGAGCGAGTTCACCCTGTTGTCGAACCATCAGAGCGCAAGCGGGACGGCGACCACCGACCTGGTGCTCGCGATTGCGAGCGGCAGTCCCGCGACGCGCGCGCGCAGCGACCTCGCCGGGGTCCGCTATCACCTCCTCGACGCGGTGGACCAGCAGGTCGCCGGCGTCTACCTGGCACCGGGATCGCAGCTCGTCGCCGGCATCGGCGCTGCACAGAACCTGACGTTGCGCACGAGTTCGATCGAGAACCACGGCCTCATTACTGCACTGCCGTTCGGCGTGAGCCAGAATGCGACATTGCAACTGTTCGGCATCGGCACCGACGGACCGCTGTCCATCCGGGGCGACGGTGAAATCCTGATCGGCAACAGCGGCGAGATCGAGGCGGGCTCGATCTTGAACGGTCGTGGCCACACCCTCACCTACGCCCAGAACAACTTCGCTGCCGCGCCGGGCGGCAACAGGCGCAGGCTGATCGGCAGTTTCCAGATCACCAACCAGGGCGTGCTGCGCACGATCGGGGGCGGCGCGCTCAACGCCACCACGCCACGCTTCGTCAACGAAGCCGGCGCAACCGTCACCGTCGCAGGGGGCACCCAGCTGAGCCTTACCCCGTTCTCCGGTAGCGCGACCACGGCGCGACTGGTCAACCAGGGCCTGATCGAAGTGAGCGGAACAGGCTCCATATTTCAGAGCCTGCTGCCCACTATCCAGGGTGTAAGCCTTGACGCCGATGGCGACGCCCCCGGCTACGGCGAGTTCCACGCCAGCGACAACGGCGTGATCGAGCTCACCAACGGCAGCGCACCCGATCTGAAACTGAACGGCGCGCTGCGTTTCCTCGCGGACTCCGGCGGCAAGGTTGATTTCCGGGACGAGATCGTGCTCGGCACCGGAGACCTGCAGCTGATCACGGAGGTGGGCGGTTCCGTCACGCTGAACGGGCTGCAGCGAGAGTTCGAAAACGCGCGGGTGCGCATCGAGAATGCGGGGGTCCTGTTCCTCGAGTCGGGCATCACGTCGTTGCGTGCCTCCGGCCCGCTGTGTCCAGGCTGTCCGCCGGCGGCCCCGGCGATACGGCCGATTGACCTCGTCAACACCGGAACGGTGATCGTGCAGCCGGGGGCGGGATTCGCGTTCGACGTCGACATCGTCGATTACGCCGAGGGTGGCGCCAGCTTCGCGGCCGGCACCTGGCAGCTCAACGGTTTTCACGCGTTCTTCGACAACACCAGTGATGTCGACATTGCCGATCGCCGCGCTGACGTCGCGGTGGTGGATGTGCGCGTGAAGGAGGTGTTCGGCAATGCCGACCGCTTCACCGATCTCACGTTCGATGCCGAAGTCGATCCGGACACCGGCGAAGTGGTCGCGGTGACCTCGGACATCGGTGCGCTGGACACGCGCCTCGTCTACAACGACAGCGCGGTATTCCTGTCCGGTGCCGTCAAGTTCGATTACTTCAACACGGTGGAGGTCAATCGAGGCACGCTGTCACTGACCAACGGCCACCAGTTTCACACCGCGTCAGGCTACGAGAACCGGGGCGGCAGCACGGTGGTGGACACCGGGGGCGGACTGCATGTCGCGGGCGCGCTCATCGTCAACGGGGGCGAGGTGCGCATCGGTCAGACGACTGCCGCCAGCCTGACGCCGAAGTACAGCCGGCTCACGGTGGCGGGCGCGCTGCTCGAAGCGCCGGATGGTGCGCTGGTGGAACGCTCGGTGGTGGTTGATGGCGGTACCCTGCACTTCGGTCCCGTCGCGCATCTCGGGCTCGGCGCGCAGCCGCTGATGGGCGCCTCGTCGAACAATGGCCTCAACCTGCTTGCCGGACATTCCTGGCTGGTCAGGGACAGCGTGACCGGCGAGGCCGGCAGCGAAATCATCGTGCCCGGGCTGATCGAGTTGCGCACCCGGGGCGGGCTGCTCGCGCCCGGCAACAATTTCGCCGCCGGGGTTTCCGAGATCCACGAAAGCGCCGCGGACGTCGTGCTCGACGGCAGTGAGGCCCGCTTCGAGGGACTCGAATACCTGGTGCGCAATCGCGGTTCGCTGACCTTGCTGGGAGGCGCGGTGTTCGAGCGCGCCGACTCGAGCGTCATCGCGGGCAACGACTTTCACAATCATGCCGGCGCACTGCTGGACGTGGCGAACGGCCAGTTCCGCATCGGCGGCACGACGAGCGGCCACGTACTGAACGCGGGCGCGATCGCCATCGGCGCGGGCGGCTACTTCGAGGCTGGCAGTATCGGTCGCGGTGACGAGGGAAGCGGAACGCTGAAGGTGGCGGGCGTGATGAACGTTGCCGGGGCCATCACCGCCAAGGACGTCACGCTGGACCACGGCTCAATCCTCGCGTCGAGCCTGATACTGTCGGGCTCCCCTGGCGCGAACGGCTTCACGCAGTTCCTGGTGACCACAACCCTGAGCGGTCGCGCCGGCGAGGATGCTGGCGTCCTGCGCATGCGCGGGGGGACACTCGGTGACCTGCCGGTCTTCGCGCCAGGCGGACGAGGCGGCAATGGCGTGGCCGATCCGATCCTCTTCGCGGTGGGCAACGGGGGCAACGGCGGACGCGGTGGCGTACTCGAAATCGCGGGCGGGGAAGCCGGCACGGCGGCGGGGGTCGATCTGCGTGGCGGCGCGGGCGGCGCGGGCGGCACGGGCAACCCCGCGGGCGGACGAGGCGGCAACGGCGGCATCGGCGGGGACGTGAATGTCGACGGCGGCGTGCTGCGAGTGGACGGGCTGCTCGATCTCCGGGGCGGTGCCGGTGGCCGCGGCGGCAACGGCGTTGGCGGCGGGCTTACCGCGTCACCCGGCGGCCGCGGTGGCAACGGCGGGCGCGGCGGACAGGTCGCGCTGCGCGGCGGGGAGATGCAACTCACCGACGGTCTTGTCGATCTGCGCGGCGGTGTCGCGGGCGCAGGCGGCGACGGCGCCGTGCACACGATTTTTGGTACCACCCTGATCGGTGCCGACGGCGCCAACGGCAGCGCCGGCGCAGAGGGTACATTGACCGTGGCGGGCGGCACCTTGACGACCACCGCCAATGCATTCGATACCGCAATCCAGGGCAACGTGGTGTTCGATACCGGCACGCTGCGCTTCTCCGATGCGGAATTCGCACTCGGTGACGCAAGCACGCGCCTCAACGCGCTGGTCGGGGACACGCACAAGACGGTGGGTGCCGGTCGCGCGCTGGTGTTCGACCACGTGCTGGAGATTGGCGCGGGGATTTCGCTCGACCTCGCCGGCGGCACCTTGCGGGCGGGCGCGCTGGCGGTGGCGGAGGATTTCGTGTTCGATTCCGGTCTGCTGTCCGTGGATACCCTGGACGGCAGCCTCCACCAGCTGGGCGGCACCTTGGCGCCCGGCCAGTCCCCTGGCCTGATCACGATCGAGGGTGATTACCAGTTCGACGCCGGCACCCTGGCCCTGGAAATAGCCGGCCTGGCGCGCGGCGTCGAATACGATGCCGTGGACGTCGCGGGCACCGCGACGCTCGGTGGCCGCCTGGAAGTCAGCCTGCTGGATGGCTTCCTGCCCGGCGCAGGCGCGCGCTTCGAGCTCCTGAGCGCGGAGACCATCCTCGGCACCTTCGACCTGGTGCTGCTCGCCGCGCTGCCCGACGCGTGGCAGTGGGAACTCGACTTCGTGCTGGATCCGCTGGCGCGGGATGCGATTTATCTGACTGCCGCCGCGCCGGTGCCGCTGCCGCCGGCGGCCTGGCTGATGCTGAGCACGATCGTGGTGCTCGGAGGTGTCCGGCGGCGGCGGTAGTACACGCCGGGTGGCGCCCGGAATCCTCCGACGCCGCGCCGATGCGGCGTGCCCAAGCGTATCCGGATGACGTAAACTGGACGTGGCCGCATCCGCATGACAAGGAGAGGGGAGCATCCAATGAGCGCGAAAAAATCCAATGGCATCGGCGTCGGTGTCTTCCAGATCATCGCCGACCTGTTCACCGGCGATCCGGCTGTCGTGGCGCGACGCGCCGAGGCGCTCGGGTTCGATTCGTACTGGCTGCCGGAGCACGCGGCGATCCCGCGGGGGTCGGAAGACGTGTACCCCGGCAAGGTCGAAGGGGGCGCCGTACCCGACTACCTGTTCAAGATGCCGGATCCGTTCATCGCGCTGAGCCGCGCGGCCGCCACCACCAGTACGATCCTGCTGGGCACCGCCGTCGCACTGGTGCCGGAGCGGCACCCCGTGCTGACGGCGAAGGAGATCGCGAGTCTCGATCACTATTCCAAGGGGCGCTTCCTGTACGGCATCGGCGCCGGCTGGAACGAGCCCGAGTGCACGATGATGGGCGGTGACTTCGCGCACCGCTGGACGCAGGTCAAGGAATACATCGCGGCGATGAAGGGCCTGTGGACCGGCGAGTACTTCGGGACCAGCGGCAGGTACGCGAACTTCCCGCCCTCGGTCTGCCGCCCGACGCCGTGGCGCAAGCCGCATCCGCCGATCCTGCTCGGCAGCATCGGCTCGCCGAAGGTCTACCGCCGCGTCGCCCAGTGGGGCGACGGCTGGCTGCCGTTCGTCGTCAATCCGCAGGAGGTGCGCGACGGCCGCGTGGAACTCAACCGCCATGCGAAGGAATGCGGGCGCGACCCGAAATCGATCAACATCACCGCCTTCGCCCCTGACGGCATGTTCCGCCGGAAGTCCGATCTCCGGACACTGGCCGACGCCGGCGCCGACAACGTGGTGCTGTGGCTGCAGGGCCAGAGCGAGGCGGCGATCCTGCAGGAGATGGAAACACTCGCGGCGGAAATTTTCGACTGAGCGCCCGCGCCTCGAACCCCCCGCAGGGGGTGACCTTCGGCGGCACGTCAGGCGTCTAGCACGACATCGAAGCCGCCGTGGACCAGGCGCGCACCGTCGAACGGCATCGCCGCGAACAGCGCGCCCATCGCGGCATCGGCTTCGATCGCGTGCCAGGCGGCGTCGCGTGCCGGCTTGGACGGCCAGCGGATCCAGGACAGCACGACGGTTTCGTCGTCCGCCTTGCGCACGGCGAGCGGGAATGAAGTCAGCTTGCCGTCCGGCACGTCGGCGCCCCAGCACTCCGCCACCTCCAGCGCGCCGTGGCGCCGGAACAGTTCCGCCGCCTGGCGGGCGTGCGCGAGATACGCTTCCTTCTTCGCGGTCGGCACTGCCGCGATCATCGCATCGAGGTAACTCATCGGCGTTTTCCTCCGGTCAGGTGACAGGGCATGCGACGCCCGACGATGGCGGGTGCGCCGCCGGGGCCCTGCCGCGTCTCCGATCTCAATCCGTGGCTTTGCTGCCGGCGAAGAGCAGCATCCACGGGGTACCGAACCGATCGGTGAACATCGCGAAGCGTTCGGCCCAGAACGTCTCGCCGGGCGGCATCGGCTCGGACTGCCTGTCCACGGCGAGCGCGGCGTACACCCGGTCGAACTCGGCGCGCGACGCGGGCGCCACGGCCACGCTGAAACCCTGCGGCGGGCTGTACCACGCCGCCGGTGCGTCGGACGCCATCACCTGCGTGTTGCCGAGCCGGATCGCCATGTTCATCACGAGATCGTCGCCGCCTGGGATCCGGCAGGCGTCCGCCGGCGCCATCGCATTGGTGAACACGCGCTCGACAGTGCCGCCGAGCACCTCGGCGTAATGGGTCATCGCTTCGCGGCAGCGGCCGTTGAACGTCAGGTAGATGATCGGTTCCATCGTGGGACTCCTCGCGGGTGGGGCATCAGAGCGTGCGCGCAAGGGCTTCGAGCTGGTCAGCCGCGGCGTTCCAGCCGGCATGGAAACCCATCGCCGCGTGCTGCTGCATCTTCTCCGCGTGCCAGTGACGCGCGCGGGCCACGTAATGCGTCTGCGTGCCGCGATCGGCGAACTCGATGATCGCGAGCATGAACGGATCCGGGTTGGGCACCCAGCCCGGCAGAAACGCATCCGTGTGCACCAGGCGGACCTGTGGCACGACTTCGAGGAATACGCCGGGCACGGCTTCGGTCTCGCCGTCCGGCCCGGCCATGCGCGCCAGGAACTCGCCGCCGGGGCGCAGGTCGAGCCGGGCTTCGGTGACGCGCCAGGGTACGGGACAGAACCATTGCATCAGCAGGTCCGGCTCCGTCCAGCAGCGCCAGACGGCCTGCCGCGAGGCGTCGAGGATGCGTTCGATACGCAGTTCGTGCAGGTCGTTGCTCATGGGGTGTCTCCTGAGGTAGGGCCGGCGGCGGACGGGGCGGAAGACGGATCCGGCGACCGTGCACGACGAGTGCCGACGAGACCGCCGCTGTCCGCGGGAATGCCGAACAGCAGTTCGACGTGCCGGCGCAGGTGCCGGACGGTGTCCCGCGCGACCTGCGCGTCGCCAGTGGACTTCGCCAGGATGAAGGCACCCTGCAGTACCGCCTGGGTGAACCGCGCCACGCCCTCCGGCGAAAAGTCCGCGTCCGGGCAGCGCGCCGCGCGGGCCGCCGCGAGATCCGCCACCAAGGTCGCCGCGTGGTCGAGGATCGCGCGCCCGGCCGCCGCCTGGATGGCCGGACACGCCGCGTGGACCTCCTGTACCAAGGTACCTGCCACGCACGAATACTCGCTCGCCCGGCCGCCCAGCAGGTCATACCGGAAGTCGAGATAGGCAAGCACGCGATCGAGCGGATCGGCGAACGCGTGGTAGGGCGCCGTCGCGAACATCTGCCCGGTGACCTCGGACCAGTGCTCGGCGACCGCCTCGCCCCAGGCTTCCTTGGTCGGAAAGTGGTGGAAGAACGCGCCTTTCGTGACACCCGCAGCGGCGCAGATGTCGTCGACGCGCGTCGCCGCGTAGCCCTTTTCGCGGACCAGGCCGAATCCCGTCTCGAGCAGCTTGCGGCGCGTGGTGTCGCGCGCCGCTGCCTTGGCGTTCAGGGGGACATCGGTAGGGGGTGGGCGCTCATGTGGCATACATACCTACCAGTTGGTATGTATGTCAACCCTGGCGCCCGCCCGGGTCCCCGGGGATTCAGCTCTCGCGGTGGTAGGCCTTCGAGGTCACGAGCCAGGTGCCGTCGATCTTGTGGTACGAGAGGTAATCCACGAAGGTCATGTCGCCGATCCGCACGCGCACCTTGGCGAGTGCCTGCGTGGGCGACGTGAAGTCCAGCAGGATCACCTGTGACTCGCGCGGCGCGCCCTGCGCCTTGGGTGACGTCCGCCCGGCGAGCACCTCCTTGTAATGCGCGGCACCCCAGCAGGTCATCGCACCCTCACGGAAGCCGTGCAGCTGCGCGGTGCCGGCGAACACGGCATCGAAGTGCCGGACGTCACAGTCGTACATCAGGTCGAAATACTTCTCGACCGCGGCGCTCATTTCCTGGATCAGCTGGGTGTTCATGGGGACCTCCGTTGGACAGGTGG
>JBFWUN010000098.1:0-10251 GCA_050247235.1 Gammaproteobacteria bacterium | reverse complement strand
AGCGATGTACGAAACGGTGACCAGGCCTTCGCTCATGAAACTACTCCGAACGGCGGAACATGCGCAGCATGCGCTGGGTGACGGCGAATCCGCCGGCCATGTTGATCGTGGTCAGCACGAGGGCCACACCGGCCAGGAGCTTCAACAGGATCCCGGGCGCGGACACCTGGATCAGTGCGCCGATGGCGATGATGCTGCTGATCGCGTTGGTGACGCTCATGAGCGGGGTGTGCAGTGCCGGCGTGACGTTCCAGATGACCATGTACCCGACAAAGCACGCGAGCACGAACACCATCAGGTGCGACATGAACGCCGCCGGCGCGACGCTGCCCAGGCCGTACAGCGCAGCGCCGGCAACGAGCATCATGAGCGCCAGGCGCACACCGGCTGGCAGCAGCGGCTTCTTCTCAGCGGGGGGCGCCGCCGGTGCGGCGGCCGCGGGGCTCGCCGGCGCGGCGGACAGCCGTGGCGGCGGCGGCGGCCACGTGATGGCGCCGTCCTTCACGACGGTGGCGCCGCGAATGACCTCGTCCTCCATGTTCACGTTGATCACGCCGTCCTTGGACGGACAGAGTTCTTCCAGCAGCCGCAGCAGGTTGGTGGCATACAGCTGGCTCGACTGGCGGGCCATGCGGCTCGGCAGGTCGGTGTAGCCGACGATCGACACACCGTGCCGCACCACCACCTCACCCGGCACCGTCAACTCGCAGTTGCCGCCCTGTTCGGAGGCGAGGTCGACAATCACGCTGCCGTCCTGCATCGACTCCACCATCTCGGCCGTGATGAGCTTGGGCGCCGGCTTGCCCGGAATCAGCGCGGTGGTGATCACCACGTCCACTTCACGGCACTGCTTCGCGATCGCCGCGGCCTGGGCCCGCTGATAGCCCTCGCTCATGACCTTGGCGTATCCGCCGGTACCCGAGCCCTCCTCCTGGTACTCGACCGCGACGAACTCCCCACCGAGACTCCTGACCTGGTCCTTCACTTCCGGACGCGTGTCCATCGCACGGACAATGGCCCCGAGTCCGTTTGCCGCGCCGATGGCAGCGAGTCCGGCCACGCCGGCCCCGATGATGAACACCTTGGCCGGTGGTACCTTGCCGGCGGCGGTCACCTGCCCGGTGAAGAAACGACCGAAGTTCTGCGCGGCCTCTATCACCGCCCGGTAACCCGCGATGTTCGCCATCGAGCTCAGCGCATCGAGCTTCTGCGCGCGGGAGATCCGCGGCACGCTGTCCATCGCCAGGGCCGTCGCCTTGCGCGCCGCGAGCCGTTCCATCAGGTCAGGGTTCTGCGCCGGCCACAGGAACGAGATCAGCGTGGCGCTTTCGTTCAGCAGGTCGATCTCGTGGCACCCGAGCGACGGGTGTGCTTCCGGTGCCCTGACCTTGAGCACGATGTCCGCCCCAGCCCACAGGCTGCGTGCGTCATCGATGACCTCGACACCGACGGCGCGGAACGCGTCATCGCTGAGGTCGGCCGCGATGCCGGCACCCTTCTGGACGGCAACCGTGAATCCGAGCTTGATGAGCCGGGCGGCCACTTCGGGTGTCGTTGCGACCCGCCGCTCTCCCTCGTGGACTTCCTGCGGAATTCCGATACGCAATGTTCAATCTCCTGAGAGTGAGGGACGCCCGCGCATGGTAGACGCGTCGCGCAGCGCCGCTGCGCGGGTAGGCGACCGGGAGCGTCCGCACCATACGGTGCCGTATGGACCAGCCGGGACGACCCGGTATTGTGGCAACTTGCGTCCCGGTTGGCCACCCTGCGACAGGCCGGTATCAGTCCTGCGCGGCGCGGCGCCAGCGACGCCACACCACGCCGCCGAGGGTCAGCAAGGTGGCGATCACGCAGCCGAACTTGGCGATGACGAACACCATGTTCCACTGCGCCACTGTTGTCGTCGCACCGTCTTCGAGCAGGCCGATCTGAAGCAGGTTCTCGGCCGCGTCGAACGGCACGCACGCCGCGGCCACCCCCATCATGGGGTGCGCCGAAGGGCGCGTTCCCCACAGTGCGACCGCCAGCACCAGGTTCAGGCCGTAGCACACCATGAACGGGAAATCGGTCAGCAGGCTCTCGCGCGCGATGTCGAGCACACCGCGTGCCAGCCAGGTGTCCCGGATGACATTCAACGCGGAGGCGGAACCGGCGAACTGCAGGTCCAGGATCCCGAGCGGGGACACGGGCGATACCAGCGCGCGGTCGAGCATGCCGAGTCGCGACACGCAGACGACAGCCAGCAGCCCCGTGATCCACCAGGCACGCACCAGTGCACGCCTGGCGCGCGGATTGCGATCCAAGTCCACGTTCATCCCGTGATCCTCCCGTCCAGTGGAGCGGGCGCTTCGTCCGGGGTGCGCGGGGCGGTTGCACGTACGCGTCCCCGCCCGCCAGAATACCGACCACGCGCCCATAGCTCAGTTGGATAGAGTACCTGGCTTCGAACCAGGTGGTCGGAGGTTCGAGTCCTTCTGGGCGCGCCAGTCCAGCACCGACCCCGCCGCGCCGCGGCGCCCCTGGACGCTCGGAAATCGCACTGCCTGTTTGTCCCGGCACGGCGGCGCATCGGTTCGACCTGGTCCGCACAGCCGGAATTGCGCACGAGGTCGGCGGGCACGCATGCCGGGTTCATCGGCGACCCGGTACCGCCGCACGGCATTGCGCCCGCGCGGACACAACCCGCTGGTGCACTGACGTGTTCGAGGTCGCACGCCGCATTCCGCGCAAGGAGCAAACCACGTGACGTTCGAGACCCTGCTCTACGAAACCGACGGCGCCATCGCGTCGATCTGGCTGAACCGTCCGGACGACCTCAACACCATCGTGCCGCCGATGACCGACGAACTGGAAGCTGCGGTGGCGCAAGCCGTGCGCGATCCCGTCATCAAGGTCATCGTACTCCGCGGCGCGGGCCGCGCCTTCTGCGCGGGATTCAATTTCAGCGGTGGCTTCCACCAGTGGGACAGCGGGATCACGACGGCCGGGACCTGGGACGCCGGCAAGGATTTCATGGTGACGTGTTCGCCCGTCACCGGGTGGGTGCCGAAGTTCATGAGCCTCTGGCACAGTTCCAAGCCCGTCATCGCGATGGTGCACGGGTGGGCACTCGGTGGCGGCAGTGAAATGGCATTGTGCGCCGACCTCGTACTGATGAGCGAGGACGCCCGCATCGGTACACCCTATTCCCGCATGTGGGGTTGTCACCATGCCGGCATGTGGGTGCATCGCCTCGGTCTTGCGAAGGCCAAGGAATTCGCGCTCACCGGGCGGCCGCTCTCGGGTGTCGAGGCGGTGGCGTGCGGACTCGTGAATCGCGCCGTGCCGTTCGCGGAACTGGAAGCTCAGACCTATGCGCTCGCGCGCGAACTCGCGTCGATCCCGCTGTCGCAGCTCGCCGCGATGAAGCTCATCGTCAACCAGGCGTATGAGAACATGGGACTCAAGTCCACGCAGCTGCTCGGTTCGGTGCTCGACGGGTTGATGCGAAACACGCCGGAAGCGCTGGCGTTCATTGACTTTGCGGAGAAGGCCGGTGTGCCCGCGGCGGTCGCGCAGCGTGACGCGCTGTTCGGTGACTACTCGCAGGCTCCGTCCGGCGACAAACCCGATCCACGCAACAGCTTCGCGCCGCCCCGCCGCCGGGGGTGAGCGGCTCGACGTCCCGCCGCGGGAGCAGCGTACCCGGCGCTCAGTAAGCGTCCGGGTCCAGCACGGGTGCCAGAGCGTCCAGATCCGCCCCGTTAACGGGCGGCGGCGGAGATGCGGAAGGTGCCGGACCCGCGGCCTGGATATCCGGGGATCCCATGCCGAAGTGTGTGACGACAAAATCCCAGTTCGCCGGATCTTCCAGCTGCTCCGACTTCACGAATGCCGCCGCCTCCGGCGCATACCAGCGCGTGGTGTGCGTGCGCATCTCCCGCGGCCCCATCTGCAGACGATCGACACAGTCGATCCGAAACGCGGGCAGTCGGCCCGCGGGGATCTCGATTTCCTCGTAGGACGCCACGCGACAGGCCGCACGGACATCGGCGTCGATCCCGAGGTCCGGCGCCTTCATCCGGTACTGTCCGTGCCAACGCTGATCCACCTTGAGCGGGAAACGGATCGTCGGTGCGTAGGGAAAGAATTCCATCAGCGCGCGACCGTCGCGGGTGACCAGGGATACGGGGTTGAAATCGTACGCGGCCGACAGCTTCAGTTCGTAATCGCCGCAGCTGCTGATGACATCGCCCGTGTCTTCGATGCGCGCGACGATCCAGTCGGCGCAGTGGTATCCCATCTGCCGTCCCTCGTAGCTGACCCGGTATCCGACGACCGGCGTCGGCCGCTGGGCTTCGAGCGACGCGCTGGCCGCGATGGGTTCGGCGGCCTGCCCGGTGCAGGATTGACACAGCCAAGGCACCACGAGCCGCACAAAGGCGCGGCCGCGCGGCGATTGAGGGGACGCATTCAGAAGCAATCCCCCGGCACCCGCACCCAGCCTTCCATCAGGATCCGCTGGCTGCGGCTCATGCTCGCTTTCGTCACGGTCCATTCCCCATCCACCTGGCGCGCCTCTGCGCCAACGCGCAACGTGCCGGATGGGTGTCCGAACCGCACCGCATGCCGCTCGCCGCCGCCAGCGGCGAGATTGACCAGGGTGCCGGGCACCGCCGCGGCGGTGCCGATCGCAACCGCCGCCGTGCCCATCATCGCGTGGTGCAGTTTGCCCATCGACAGCGCCCGCACGAGCAGGTCGATTGCGTCCGCGCGGACCTCCCTGCCGCTGGACGCGGTGTAGGGTTTCGACTTCGCGACGAACGCGACCTTCGGCGTGTGCTGACGCGCGGCGGCGTCCTCGGGCCTGGCGATGAGACCCATCCGCACCGCGCCGTGCGCGCGGATGGTTTCGAACATCGCGAGCGCCTTTGCATCGTTGTTGATGTCTCCCTGCAGTTCGACTCCGGTGTAACCGATGGCTCCGGCGTCGATGAAGATGGTGGGGATTCCGGCGTTGATCATCGTCACCTGCAAGGCTCCAATCCCCGGGACCTCGAGCGTATCGACCACCCGTCCCGTCGGAAACATCGAACCACCGGTCTCGTCCGCGGGGTCGACGAAATCGAGCTGCACCTCGGCCGCGGGAAACGTCACACCGTCGAGTTCGAAATCGCCCGTCTCCTGCGGCAAGCCGTCTGTCATCGGCACGTGCGCGATGATGGTCTTGCGGATGTTCGCCTGCCAGATCCGGACAACGGCCGTACCGTTGTCCGGCACGCGAGTCCGGTCGACGAGGCCGTACAGGATGGCCTGGGGGCCGACCGCCGCGGACAGGTTGCCGCAGTTGCCGGTCCAGTCCACGAATGCCTGGTCGATCGCGACCTGGCCGAACAGGTAATCCACATCGTGGTCCGGCTGACTGCTCGCGGACAGGATGACGGTCTTGCTCGTGCTCGACGTGGCCCCGCCCATGCCGTCGGTGTGCTTCGCGTACGGATCGGGACTGCCGATCACGCGCATCAGCAGGCGATCACGCGCGCTACCCGGCACCTGCGCCGCCGGCGGCAGATCCGAGAGTTTGAAGAAGACGCCCTTGCTGGTGCCGCCGCGGACATAGGTGGCGGGAATGCGGATCTGAGGAACATGTGCCATGTGCGTGAACCTGCTTCGCGTGCTCAGGCGGCCGCGGAAGATGATTCGAGGAAATCCTGCGCGAAGCGCTGCAGGACGCCACCCGCGGAGTAGATCGAGACCTCCTCCGCCGTGTCGAGCCGGCACGTGACCGGGATCTCGATTCGCTCGCCATTATATCGATGCATGATCACGGTGAGCGTGGCGCGAGGGTTGAGGTCGCCGCGCACGTCGAAAGTCTCCGTCCCGTCAATGCCGTAGGTCTTGCGCGTCTCGCCCGTGCGGAACTCGAGCGGGAGCACACCCATTCCAATGAGGTTCGTGCGGTGGATGCGCTCAAAGCCTTCGGCGACGATCGCCTCCACACCAGCCAGGCGCACGCCCTTGGCGGCCCAGTCCCGAGACGATCCCTGTCCGTAGTCGGCGCCCGCGATGATGATCAGCGGCTGGCCGCGTTCCATGTACGTCTCGATGGCTTCCCACATGCGCGAGATGTGGCCTTCCGGCTCGACCCGCGCGAACGATCCTTTCCGTACCTTGCCGTTCTCGACGACCATCTCGTTCAACAACGTCGGGTTCGCGAACGTCGCGCGCTGCGCGGTAAGGTGATCGCCCCGATGAGTCGCGTACGAATTGAAGTCCTCTTCCGGAAGACCCATCTTGGCGAGGTACTCCCCCGCCGCACTGTCCGGCAGGATCGCGTTCGAGGGAGACAGGTGGTCCGTCGTGATGTTGTCGCCGAGCACGGCGAGCGGCCGCATGCCTTTCAAGGTGCGCTCCTTCGCGAGCGCGCCTTCCCAGTACGGTGGGCGCCGGATGTAGGTGCTCTGCGGGCGCCAGGGGTAGAGTGGGCTCACGGCGCCGCTGGTGTCCCGCCGGATCCGGAACATCGGCTCGTAGACTTCACGGAACTGCGCAGGCTTGACCGCGCGTGCGACGACGGCGTCGATCTCCTCGTCGCTGGGCCAGATGTCCTTGAGCGTGACAGGCTGGCCCTGCGCATCGACGCCGAGAGGATCGCGTTCGATGTCGACACGCACCGTCCCCGCAATGGCGTACGCAATCACGAGCGGCGGGGAAGCCAGGAACGCCTGCTTGGCGTAGGGGTGAATGCGACCGTCGAAGTTGCGGTTGCCGGACAACACCGCCGTTGCGTACAGGTCACGATCGATGATCTCCTGCTGAATCGCCGGGTCCAGTGCGCCGCTCATGCCATTGCAGGTCGTGCACGCGAATGCCACAACGCCAAAGCCGAGTTTCTCCAGGTCAGCCAGCAGGCCGGCTTCCTTCAAATACAGTTCGACTACCTTGGATCCCGGTGCGAGGGACGACTTCACCCACGGTTTGCGCGTGAGTCCGCGGGCATTCGCATTGCGCGCCAGCAGGCCCGCGGCGATCACATTGCGCGGATTGCTGGTGTTGGTGCAGCTGGTGATCGCAGCGATGATGACCGCGCCATCCGGCATGTGTCCCGGTTCCAGCGTCCACTTACCGGCGATGCCCTTCGCGGCGAGTTCGGTGGTCGCCACCCGCTTGTGCGGATTGGAGGGGCCGGCAACATTCCTGACGACGCGTGACAGGTCGAACTTCAGCTCGCGTGGGTAGACTGCGTTGCGCAGACTGTCGGCCCACAGCCCGGCGGTCTTCGCATAGGTTTCCACCAGCTTCACCTGCGCGTCTTCACGCCCCGTCAGGCGGAGGTAGTCAAGCGTTTTCTGGTCGATGTAGAACATCGCCGCAGTCGCGCCGAATTCGGGAGTCATATTGGAGATCGTCGCACGATCGCCGAGTGTCAGATCGGCCGCTCCTTCGCCGTAGAACTCGAGGTAGGCAGACACGACACGCTGTTCGCGGAGGAACTCTGTCAGTGCGAGCACGATGTCCGTCGCAGTGATCCCTGGCTGGCGCCTGCCAGTGAGCTCGACGCCGACAATGTCCGGCAGGCGCATGTACGACGCGCGCCCGAGCATCACGTTCTCCGCTTCGAGCCCCCCCACCCCAATCGCGATCACACCCAGGGCATCCACGTGAGGGGTATGGCTGTCGGTACCAACGAGCGTGTCCGGAAACGCCACACCGTCCCGCACGAACACCACCGGGGACATCTTCTCCAGGTTGATCTGATGCATGATGCCGTTGCCGGGTGGAATGACTTCGACATTCTCGAACGCCGTCCGGCACCAGTTGATGAAGTGGAACCGGTCCTCGTTGCGGCGGTCTTCGATAGCGCGGTTCTTCTGAAAGGCGTCCCGCTCGAAGCCGGCGTGCTCCACCGCGAGCGAATGGTCGACGATGAGCTGTACCGGCACCACGGGATTCACGCGCGCCGGGTCTCCTCCCTTGTCGGCGATGGCATCGCGCAGTCCCGCGAGGTCAACGAGCGCGGTCTGGCCGAGGATGTCGTGACAGACCACCCGGGCCGGGAACCAGGGAAAATCCAGGTCCTGCTTGCCGTCGATGATCTGCCGGAGACAGGCCGTGAGCTTTTCCGGGGGACAGCAGCGCACCAGGTTCTCCGCGTGGACGCGCGATACGTAGGGCAACCGGTCGTAGGCACCGGGGACGAGATCTTCGACGGCCCGGCGTGTATCGAAGTAGTCGAGGCGGGTACCGGGCAGGGATGTGCGGTATTTCTGATTCATGGTAAGCGGTTCGTGGAAGACCACGCGATTCTAACACTCCGTCGTGCGGCGCCCGATGGCGTGACGGGACAGGCAGTGCCCGCAGCGATTGACCGTCGGGGAACCGGCCGTTGAATCGACCGTCAATCGGTCGGGGGTCCCGCGCAGGCGCGATACACATCTGTCCGCGCCGGTCGCGGGCAGCGTGCGGCAGGGTTCTGCCGCGCACTCCGACGACGCCAGGTGGGGTGGCGCGTCGGTCTGGCGCAAGGGTCCGGATCGCGGCATACGCACCACGCACTCCGAGCCAAAGTGGTGCAGACGCGACTTCTCGCTGGTAGACTCTGCGGACCCTTGGGTAGATTTGCGGCATCCCGGCCACGCGTTGGTCAGGACGTCGTAACCAAGGCGTGGCAATACAGTGAGTCCAGGCACCACGACGTGCAACAGCTTCCGCGAGGGGGCACTGCATCGTAGCGTGTGACCAGGACCGGAATCGGTGCGTCGCACCGAAGGGAAAGAGAGCCCCGATTCGTCCCCGCGAGGATTCGGGTGGCTGGCCGATTTGTCAGGGGCGAGCCGGGGCTAGGGTGGGATCGTTTCCCTGCGCGAAATCTCTGTTTCGCGCAGGACGGGTAGAGACCGGTCCCGGTCTCTACCCGGTCCTTCCAAAGTCCTCGCGACTAGAAATAGTACGTCGCGCGGACGAACACTTCGTCCATGTCGTCGAAGCTCTCCAGCATGTCGTCGGTCTTGCCGCCGACATCCGCCGCGATGTTCGCGTACAGGTCGAACTGCCACTCACCCGACGGCTTGTAGCGCAGTCCCGGCTGGAAGAAGATGCCGCCCTGCACGTCCGCCAGCATCGCGAAGTCCGCGCGCCAGATCAGGTTCGGGAACGGCTGCTGGAAGGCGAACACCAGGTAGTTCGCGCTGCTCTGACCGTCCGGCGAACCGTCCTCGTCTTCGAAGAACAGGTCCTTGCCATCGCTGTAGCCGTCGAGCAGGCGGCCGCCCAGGTCCGTATCCGTGCGGTGCATCCACTGGAACACGAAGTACGTCGCCGGGATTGCATCGAACACCGAGTGGTACTTCTCCAGGATCACCGATGCCAGGATCTCGTCGGACGTCGTGAACAACGTGCTCGCGTCGATCGACGTGAACACCTTGTCCGGCGTGTAGCTCATCTCACCACGCACGATCAGCTGGTCGAGCAGGGTGCCCGGCTCCGCCGTGATGATGTAGTTGAAGCCGACGCCGAAGATGTTCTCACGCTTGAACTCGCGCGAGATGTGGCCACGCAGCGAGCCGTAGTTCGTGAAGAACCCGTTGACCAGGCCAATGCCCGCCGCCTTGCGCGTGCGACCCGTCGCCGGCGTGCAGCTGTTGCTCGCCGTACACGCCTGCAGGGCCGCCAGCTGTGCCGCGTGGTCCGCGGTCGCCGCCACCGAGCCCGACACGTCCACCAGGTCCCACTTGCCATCCGCACGCTTGCCGATACCGATGAAGTTCGGCAGGCCGATCACACCACCACCCGTCGTACCGAAGCCGCCTGGGCCGATGAACTGCGTGAAGCCGTTCGAACCCGCCCACTCGCCGATGGCCGCGGTCGCACCCGCCACGGGGTCGAAGCGCGCACGCGCCGCCTGCGTCCACCAGTCGAGTACCGACATCGTGCCAAACGCGTCCTGTTCGAACGGCTGCGAGCAGGATTCATTCGTGCCGCCGGCAAAGCTGCCATCCGGCTGGGCGCCGAACGGTTGCCCGTTGGGTCCGATCGCGCCACCGTTCTGACCATATAACGGGGCACCCGCCGTGCCGAGGCCGAACTGCGCGGATACGTTACAGAACGTGTTCAGACCCTGCCGGCTCGCGCTCGTCGCGTTGATCGGCACCGCGTGCGCGTTGTCCCACTTGAACACACCGTCCGGGTTACGCCGGTTGACCCCCATCACGGACACCGTCAGGTCCTGGATGAACAGGTCCGGCATGATCAGCCGGGCGCCGAAGTTCAGGC
>JBFWUN010000097.1:0-10700 GCA_050247235.1 Gammaproteobacteria bacterium | reverse complement strand
CCACAAAATCCCCACAATGGTTTTGCTGAAGCAAAACGCGGTGTCGGGGACCGCTGTGAGTGCTTGAAAAAACTTAGGAAGTTGGCGCGCCCGGAAGGATTCGAACCTCCGACCCCCTGGTTCGTAGCCAGGTACTCTATCCAACTGAGCTACGGGCGCGTGTTCCGGCGATGGGTTTGATGCTTCGCGGGCACCGGCCCCGTGTCTGTGCGGGCCGGCCGTCCGATGGGCGGACGGTCAAGGGAGCGGATTATCGTGAGGGGGTGGGGCGAGTGTCAATCGCACCGGCTTTCCGTGCCCCCGGTGTGCGCGTGGCACGGGGCGCTGGGGGCGCGGTAGACTGGCCGCACACAGGGTCTCGAGGAGCAGACGTCATGCTGAAACAGATCGACATCAACTGCGATATGGGCGAGTCGTTCGGCAACTGGAAGATGGGCGACGACGAAGGCATGATGCCCTACATCACCACGGCCAACGTGGCCTGCGGGTTCCACGCCAGCGATCCGCTGACGATGATTGACACCTGCAAGCTTGCCGGCGTCCACCGGATTGCGGTGGGCGCGCATCCCGGCCTGCCGGATCTGCTCGGGTTCGGCCGCCGTGCGATGAACATCACGCCCGAGGACGCGTACGCCTACGTCGTCTACCAGGTCGGCGCGCTGCAGGCATCGCTGGCTACGCAGGGCATGAAGCTCCATCACATCAAGCCACATGGCGCGTTCTACTCGGTGCTGAAGGCGCAGATGGAGCTCGCGGAGGCCGTGGCGGAGGCCATCGAAAAGCTGTCGGATGCCCCGATGCTCTACTGGCCCGCGCCCACCAGTGCCGCGCTGCCCACGGCGTGCAAGAAGCGCGGCATCCGGGTGGTCGGTGAAATCTACCCGGACCTGCACTATGCCGCGGACGGCTCGCTCGTCATCCAGCGCCACAAGCACGAGACAGACGTGAAATTCGCGTGCGCGCAGGTCAGGCGCTATGTCGAAACCGGCAAGGTGGAGGCGATGGATGGCTCGCTCGTGGAACTCGACGCCGAGAGCCTGTGCATTCACGGCGACGGCCCGAACTCCGTGGCGGTCGCCAAGGCCATCCAGGAAACCCTGCACGGCATCGGCTGCAAGATTCAACCCGTGATGCACTGAGCATCGCTGTCGAGGTATCTCCATGAAATTCGGATTGCTCTTCACGTTCCAGCTGCCACCCGGCTGCGGCATCCCGTGGCATGAACCTTACCAGGACATGCTGCAGTGCCTGCCGCGCGCGGAAGCGTTGGGTTATCACTCCATGTACCTCGCCACCCACCACGCCAAGACGGACGGTCTCTGCCCCGGACCGCTGCCGACGCTCGGCGCCGCAGCCGCGGTCACCCGGACGATGAAGATCGGCACCGCGGTGATGCTGGTGCCGCTGTATGCACCACTCAAGCTCGCCGAAGACCTGGCGGTCCTCGACAACCTCAGCGAAGGACGCCTCATCGTCGGTGTCGCGCCGGGCTACGTGGCGGAGGAGTTTGCCGCGCACGGCATTCCGCGCGAGGAGCGGGTCGGGCGCTTCGAGGAATCGCTCGATCTCATGATCACTGCGTGGACGCAGGACGAGTTTGAATTCGATGGCAAGTATTTCAAGGTGCCACGCACGGTGATGACACCGAAGCCGGTGCAGAAGCCGTACCCGGAACTGTGGTACGGGGTGTCGGCCAAGTCGTCGCTGGTGCGCGCGGCCAAGCGGCGTGCCGTGCAGATCATGTCCCCGCGCCATGGGGTGGCCGAACTGCAGGCGCACTACGCGCCCTACGAGGCGGCGGCGAAGGAGATCGGCTGGACCATTCCCACGCGACCGATCATTCGCCAGGTGTTCGTGGCACCCACGATGCGCGAGGCCGAGTCCGTGGCCGCGCCCGCGATCGAGCACCTTTACCGTGAAGTCTACGGGCGTGCGTCGGCCGCCGGCGACCGCGTGCTGCGCAACGACGACGGCAGCGCGATCACGGACCACAACCAGGTGAGCTTCGATACGTTCAAGGCGCGCTACATCGTCGGCACGCCGGAATTCGCGATCCAGGAGATCGGCAAGTACCGCGACGGCCTGGGTTGCACGGAGATGGTCTGCTGGATGCACATGCCCGGGATCCGGGGGGCGGACGCCATGCGCTCCGTCGAGCTCTTCGCGCGCGAGGTGATGCCGGTCTTCCAGTGAGTTCCGTGCGGGGCGCGACAATCGAGTCTCTACCAAGGAGGAAACACGCCATGGATCTGTTGCAGACCTTGCTCAATGCCCAGGGCGGGCAGCTCGTCGGCCAACTCGGTCGCAATTTCGGTCTCGACGAGCGCCAGGTGAACGCCGCGCTCCAGCAGCTCGTGCCGCTGCTCTCGGGCGGCGTGCGGCGCAATGTCGGCCAGGCCGGCGGGATGGAAGCACTGCTCGGCGCACTCCAGCGCGGCAACCACGCGCGCTACGTCGAAGACGCCTCGATGCTCGGACAACCCGACACCGTGGTGGACGGCAACGCCATCCTCGGTCACCTGCTCGGCAGCAAGGACGTGAGCCGGCAGGTCGCCGGTCACGCCGCCACGGCAACCGGCATCGACGGCACCGTACTCAAGCGGCTGCTGCCCGTCGTCGCCACCATGGTCATGGGGGCGATGAGCCGGCAGGTGGGCGGCGGTGTGCCGAACGCCAGCCTCGGTGCCGGGAACGCGCCCGCCGGCGCGTCGATCGGCGGCATGCTGACCTCGCTGCTGGACGCCGATCGCGACGGCAGCGCGATCGATGACGTGCTCGGCATGTTCTTCCGGCGCTGAGACCTGCAGGTGAAACGCACCCGACGCGACGTCCTGAGTCTCCTGCCGGCGCTGCTTTGCGCATGGGCCGGCGCCGCGCCGGCTGAAAACGCGCTGTTCGTGATCCCGTTCGGCGGTGAACCAGGGGCGCCGCTGCCGCATGCGTACGATTACGGCGCAGCACCGGCTTCCGATGGGCAGTACACCCTGCGGGTGCCGAGCGTGGATCCCGCGATGCAGCCGGTGCTGCCGGACGTGGAGCTCACCGTGGATGCCGCATCGAAGATCGTCTCCCGCGTCGCGGCGAGCCGCGCGTACCGCGCGCTGGATGAATGCACGGCGGCGCAGAAGATCGTGCGCGGCAAGCTGGAGAAAGCCCTGCCGCACCCCGCGGCCGGCGACGACGAACGCTGGCAGTTCCAGTCGGCCGACGGCAAGGTCGTGGGCGGGGCGTACTGCCAGCTCGCACGACACCTGCCCTTCCCGACCCTCCAGGTCGAAATCACGCAGGTGCCGGTCCCCTGATTCCTGGTGTCGCGGCGCGACGCGGATGCGGGTGACTCGAGATTCCGGCGACGTTCAATCAGGGAGTCCCAGCACCGCCTTCGCCACGATATTTCGCTGGATTTCGTTGGACCCGCCGTAGATCGTCGCGGGGCGCGCCGTGTAAAAGAGACTGAGCGGATCCACCTTGTGGGCGCCGTACGCGTGCCCGCCGAGTTCCGCGCCGGCGCTGCCGATGCTCTCGATCAGCAGCTCGGTCAGCTTCGCGTAGGTTTCCGTCGCGAAGATCTTGAGCAGAGACACATCCGGCCCCAGCGTTTCACCCCGCTTCACCTGCGCCGCGTACCGGCCGTACAGCGTTTCCAGGTCGAGCACGTCGCACTTGAGACGCGTGTAGCGATCGCGGAACGCGGGATCCGTGAACAGGCCGCAGTGCCGCGCCGTTTCGGTCAGGCGCTGCAGCGCGTACTGCGACTGCTTGGGACTGCCCAGGAAGATCCGCTCGAAGGACAGCAGCGCCTTGGCAATGGTCCAGCCCTGGTTCAGTCCGCCGACAACGTTCTCGCGCGGGACGCGCACGTTGTCGAGGAACACCTCGCAGAACTCCTCGTGGCCGGCGATGTTGCGGATGGGGCGGACCGTGATACCCGGCGTCTGCATGTCCACGAGCAGGAAACTGATGCCGGCCTGCTTCTTGGCCTGCTTGTCGGTCCGCGCGAGCAGGAACATGTGCGTGGCGTCCTGCGCGAGCGTGGTCCACGTTTTCTGTCCGTTCACCACGAAGTGATCGCCGTCCAGCACCGCCTCGGTCCGCAGGCTCGCGAGATCGGATCCCGCATTCGGTTCCGAATAACCCTGGCACCAGATGTGTTCGCCCGCGAGGATCTTCGGCAGGTACGCCGCCCGCTGTGCCTCCGTGCCGTGCCTGATGAGCAGCGGCCCCACCATCACGAGTCCCATGTCGGGTGCGCGCGCGACACCCCAGCGTTCCTGCTCCTCGATGAATGCGAGCAGCTTGCTGGGTTCAAGCCCCATGCCGCCGTGCTCGCGTGGCCATGCCGGTGCGAGCCATCCGCGCCGGCCTAGCACGAGATACCAGTCCCTGACCTCATGCCAGCGCAGGCGGCGCGGCGGATAGCGCATGTCCGCAGGGTAGTTCTGTTCGAACCAGCGTCGGACCACCGCGCGGAAGGCGTCATCGCTCAGCGCGTTCCAGTCCCCATCGGCAGGCTCCTCGGCATGGGTATCGATTTCAGCGCCGGGCAACGTGCGGCCGGCCGCGATTTCGGCGATGCGCCGGCAGTGCCAGGTCGCGTTGCCGAGCATGGCCGCGCACGCCAGCGCGCGGTTCACGAACAGGCCGACGTCGCATTCATCTGTGAACCCGATCGCCCCGTGCAGCTGGATTGCCTCGCGCACGATCGCGAGCGCGGCTTCGGTGGCGCGGTACTTCGCGCGGCTCGCGAGCAGCGCCGCCGCACGCGGGTCGTCACCGCCCGCGGCATATTCGCGGATCGCTTCGTCCACGGTACCTCGCGCGAGCTGACATTGCAGGTACAGGTTCACGGCACGGTGCTGGAGGGACTGGAAGCCGCCGATCGGGCGCCCGAACTGGTGCCGGGTCTGCAGGTACTTCAACGTGATATCGAAGGCCTGTTCCATCAGGCCGCACAAGTACGCCGACACCACGAGCGCCCCTTCGTCGAGCGCGGTGGCGAGGGCCGTTGCGACATCGGTGCCGCGGGCGAGCAGTGACGCCTCCGGCAGCAGCACGCCGTCGAAGCTGACGCGCGCATGATGGGTGCCGTCGGCCAGGACCTGCGGCTCGATCGCGAGGCCATGTGTCGCGACCGGCACCCACAGGATCGCGTCACTGCCGTCGAGGAGCGCGTGCACGAGCAAGCCGTCGGCGGCGCCCGCATGGGGCACGCAATACTTGCGTCCCGCGAGGCGGAAACCTCCTTCGATGCGCGTCGCCCGCGAAACGATCTCGCCCGACTCAGGCTCGCGGGGGTGTTCCTGCCATGCGACAACCGCGAGGCACTCGCCCCCCGCGATCGCGCCGAGCAACGACGCGACTTCGTCCTGCAACGGCAGCTGCGAAAGCAGACTCGCACTGACACCCGCCACGTCCACCAGCGGTTCGGGTGCGACCACCCGGCCCAGTTCCTTCGCGACCGCGGCGAGGGCCGCGAGCCCGAGGCCCAGGCCGCCGGCAGACTCGGGGACGTGGATCGCCGTCCAGCCAAGCTCCGCCGTTCGCATCCACAAGGTGCGGTCGAAGCCGCCCGGCAGCGCGCGGATGGCGCGCAGGCGCGGCAGCGCGGCGTCCTTGTCGCAGAACGACCGTGCGCTCGACGCGAGCATGGAGAGTTCGTCGTTCCGATCCTGCAGGGCGGACTGGTTCATGGCGGTCCCCGGAAGTTAAGCGGTGAGTTCGCGCAGGCGCGCGGCAAGCGCGGCGATGCGATCGAGCACGGTCAGCACCTCCGCAGCGTCGGCGGCGGGAAGACCGAAGATGAAGTCCGTATATCCCTCGCGGAGGCGTGCGTGGGCCGCCGGTTCCTCGAGCGGTGCATAGAACAGTGCCATCGTGACCTCCTCTGCACGGCGGCCGATCCGCGCGCACGCCTCGCGGATGGCCTGCACGTTTCCGCTGCCCGAGCGCCCGACGATCGGCATCCAGCCATCGCAGTATTCGGCGACCCGATCGGGTACGAAGCGTGAATTCGATCCGAGCCAGATCGGGGGGCCGTTCGGCTGCAGGGGTTTCGGATAGGACCACATCGGGTCGAACGTGACGTAATTGCCGTGGAACTGCGGTTCCTCCTGGCGCCAGATTCGCTTCATCGCGAGCACACGTTCGCGCAGGATCGGCCAGCGCTGGTGGTATGGCGTGCCGTGGTTTTCCATCTCCTCCGCGTTCCAGCCGGCACCGATGCCCAGGATCACGCGCCCGCCCGACAGGCGATCCAGCGACGCGACCGTCTTGGCAAGCACGATCGGATCGTGTTCGGTCACCAGGCAGATCCCGGTGCCGACACGGATGCGCGTGGTGGCCGCAGCCGCCATCGCGAGCGCAATGAACGGATCGTACGTGCGGCAGTAATGCTCGGGCACCACACCGCCGGGCAGAAACGGCGAGCGCGAGTTCACCGGCATGTGCGTGTGTTCCGGAAAGAACACCCCGTCAAGTCCCCGCGCTTCGACTTCACGCGCGAGCGTGTCGGGAGGGATGGAGCGATCGGTGACGAACATGCAGACGTGCGCGCGGAACATGGGTGTCTCGAATGGTTCAGGCAGCGGAATGTTACCCCAACTTACCTGACATCGGCCCGCGCTGATCGGGGCCACGGCGGACCTGCAGCCGGACACCACCGCGTGCGGGAAGGAACACCGGTCGCGCGTCGCCGGACGCCGAAGAGTCAGTCGATCGTCATCACGCCGAAGCCGGCCACCCACTGCGGGATTGGACGATACATCCGCACGTGGGACGTCGTCGCGGGAAGGACACTCAGCGCGGCCGCGGTCGCAATCCAGGCGCGGATCTCGTGACCGCCACACCCGCCCTCGCGGCTGATCTCCTCGTCATCGAGCATCGCGAGCGCGGCGAAATCACGCCGGACCAGGAGATCGAGGACGTGACGATCCCACGCCGGGTTCAGCGGCACGGCATCACTGCGGCCCTCGGCCTGCCGGCGACCTTCGTCCACCACGCGCTCCTGGCGCGCGGCGCGAGCCTCAGGGCTGAGCAGCCCCCCGGCAACGATGCGCTCGCGCACCGGCGGCGGCGCCGTCGCCAGGGCTGGCATCGGCGGATCGTGCGACAGCCCGCCGCTGCCGACCACGAGCACGCGCTCCGGACGAGCCTTCAGAAATGCGCCGAGCGCACGGCCGAGGGCGATCACGCGGCGAATCGGCGGGCGCGGCGGCGCCGCGCAGTTGACGAACACCGGCAGGACCGGTGGCAGCGCGTCCCAGTCGAAAGTCATCTGGAGGGTCTGGGTGAGGCCGTGGTCCAGGTCCATGCGGTAGGAGATCGCGACATCGAGATCATTCGCGTGGAGGTACCGGGCGCAGGACTCCGCGATCGCGCTCGCAACGGGCAACGGCCCGGACGGCGTGTTCCAGTCACCGACCGACTCCGCCGCCGCACCGATGCAGAACGGCGGCATCAGCCGGTAGAAGAACCCGTTGAAGTGATCGGGGCCGAACACGACAACGAGTTCGGGCGCGAAGTCATGCACCCACGCCCTGACGTCTTCGAAGCAGCGGGATACCTCGGCGTACGCCTCCGCGCCCGGATCGTGGAAGTCCTTCAGCGGCGTGTGCGACGCGCACAGTGCCCGGATGGCCATGCTCTCACCTCGGTTCGACGCCGCGTCGCTCACGTGGTCGCGAGGAAGCGATCGAGCTGGTCCGCATAGTATTGCTTGCGCGAGTACTCGCGCTGGATGCCCATCATGAGCGCGCCACGCTCGCCGGCATAGTTGCGCTCGTAGAGCTCGTGGCGTGCGCCGAACTCGCTGCCGCAGACGTCCCACGCGAGTTTGAACAGGCGGGCCTTGGTCTGACCGTCCGTACCCGCGCCGCGCAGCGAGCGCTCGAGTGCGTCGCCGATCGGCGATGTGAACTCGGCAAGGCTCACTGGAAGCTGGACGAGACCGCCGCCGCCTGCCCGCTTGAGCATGTCGACGAACCTCGGGTAATAGACCGGACCAAGCGCACGTCCGGCCTGCAGCGCGAACAGATCCGGGTAGAGGACGAGGTTTTCGGGATCGACGGTCGCTTGCTCTTCGGCCGAGCGCGTGGTGCTGCGAATGACCTCGAGGCAAGCGACCGCCTCTCCCAGCATCTCCATCATATCGCTTCTTTGCGCCAATCCGGAAACTTCCGTCATGCGCTGGATCAAAGCGTAGACGAATCCGAGCTTCGCTTCGAGTCGCGCGTTGGTCTGGTGCGCGGTCATTTCGCGCATGCGCGAGTCACGATACATACGGTTCAGGAAATGAATGTTCTCGTGCAGGAACACCCGCTCCCAGGGCACGAGGACCCCGTCGAACACCACCGTCGCGTCGAGCTCGTCGAAGCGTGCCGAGAGCGGATGGTCACCGATGTCGCCGCCCACCGTGGCGAACGACGGACGACACAGCACCTTCAGCCCCGGCGTATTCAATGGGATCGCAAAGACATTCGCGTAGGCTTCTTCGCCGGGCACGAAGGTCGGCGGAAACGGCCAGACGAGGATCTCGTCCGCGTACGGCGCCGCGGTCGCGATCCGCTTGATCCCATGGAGAACGAGACCGTCCCGGGTGCGATCGACGATCCGCAGCGGGATTCCGGGATCGTCCTGCTGGTGCCGCGGCTTGCCTTTGTCGAGCTGCGGGTCGAGCAGCGCATGTGTGAGGAACAGGTCGTGCTTCGCAACGTGGCGGTAGTAGTTCACCACCGCCTCCGCCCGTTCCGGTGCGCATTCGGCGAAGAAGCTGCGCTTGGCGGCGAGTGCCATCAGCATCGCGTTCAGGAAATCCGGGCTGCGGCCCATCATGCCGCAAGTCGCCTCCGCCCACACAAGGTATGCCTCGCGCTTCAGACGCAGCTGGTCCGGATTGCGGGGAATCTCGAACGGTCGTGCGATCCGTTCGCCGAACTCCGGGCAATCGACCGTCAGGATGTCGCGGTGACGCGGATCGTGCTGCAGGTCATAGAGCATCGCGGTCGATTGAATGGCCGCCCGCAGCGGTGGAAAGCTTGCGACATCCTCGACCCGTTGGCCGTCGTACCACACTTCACGGCCGTCACGGAGCCCGTCCAGATATTGCTGACCCGTCCTGATTCCCATTCGATTTCTCCTGTATGCGGTGACCGGCCTCAGCTGCGCCAAGGTGCGGTGGTGAAGTCGCTGCGCAGCACTGGCTGGTACTGCTCGAGGGTGACGCCGATTTTCGGCAGGACTTTCCCGACGAGCAGTTCGTTGCTCTTCAACAACGCTTCGAGCGGCGCCGGCCCCACCGACATCCAGGGCACCAGCAGCCGGGTCTTGAGAGTCTCTATCACGCGTTCGAGTTTGCGGGCGACGGTGTCCACCGATCCGCAGATCGAGTAGCCGCGCTCGCGTACCGCCGCCGGCGTATTGGGTATTGCCCCTTGTTCTCCGGGATAGCGCAGTGCCTCGTTGAAGCCGAACCAGTCGTGCCAGCGCGTCCAGATGTAGCCAAGGCCCCGCGCCTGGATCGCATGGGCCTCTTCGTCGGTGTCGGCGACGACTATCTCGCGAAAGTGCCCTACACCTTCGCCCCACGCGAGCGGGCGTCCGGCAGCCGTCGCCGCCTGGTGATACAGATCGAGGCTCTGCCGGGCATGCGCCTCGATCGGCGTGAAGATGACCGGGATTACACCTTCACGCGCCGCCCACTCGATCGTCGCAGGACTCATCGTGAACGGGCTGTAGAGCTCGATTGTCGCGGGATCCTGCAAGGTCTGCGGCGCGATTCCGATGCGCTCCAGCCGGCCGTCCGCGCCCACCATGCCGGGTGCGAGTTCACGGGTGGCCGGATGATTCCAGTCGATGCCAGCCGGCGGCAGCTGCCAGTGCGTGCCCTGGTGACTGAACAGCGGTTCCCGCCACGCCTTGCGGATGATCTCGAAGTGCTCGATGAAGAGCTCCCGGTTCACGCGATCGTGTTCGGCGAACTGCGGATCGTTCGGGGACGTCCAGAACGCGTTGTACTTCTGTCCGATGGTCGCAACGTGTCGCGCCTGGTAACCGCGGGCGAAGCCGGCCATCATGCGGCCCTCGGAGAACTGGTCGAGCATTGCCAGGTCTTCCGCGAGCAGCAGCGGATTGCGCGCGGGCAGCACGTTGCCCATCTGCCCGATCCGCAGCCGCTTCGTCAGCATTGCAGCCCAGCTGCCGAGCAGCACCGGGTTGTTGGAGATCTCGAGCCCTTCCAGGTGGAAGTGGTGTTCGGAGAACGCGATGAAGTCGAATCCCAGCGCCTCGATCTGCTTCAGCAGCGCGGCGACTTCACGCAGTGCCCGCTGGTAGTAATCGGGGTTCTGCCCGGCATATCCACGTTCGAACTCCGCGGGAGTCGCCGCGGCGCTCGGCAGCACAAACGCCCCCATTCTGATCTTCATGTCGCCTCTCCCGGCTGGATGTGCGGACGCCGCGAGTTTGCAGACTAATATATTAGTATGTCAACATGGAATCCGGACCACCTGCGGGGGAGAGATGCATGCCACGCGTCAGCGGCGCGCCGCGACCCATGCTCCGGGCGGGCAATGCGCCGCGCGCCCAGGACGCGTATGCCTACCTGCTGACCGAACTGCTGGAAGGGACTCTCGGGCCCGGCGACTGGTTGTCGATCGTGGATATCGCAGCAACCTTGGACTGCAGCCGGGTACCCGTGATGGAGG
>JBFWUN010000096.1:0-10818 GCA_050247235.1 Gammaproteobacteria bacterium | reverse complement strand
TGGTGGGGCTGCCGGGCGCCGTCAGCTACAACTCGGCGAAGCACGGCGTCGTTGGCATGACCAAGACCATCGCGCTCGAGTACGCCGCGCGCAACATTCGTGTGAACGCAGTGTGTCCCGGGTTCATCGAGACACCGATGCTGAACCGCGTGACCGACGCCAGCGTCAAGATCCGCGAGCAGCTGATCCGTGCGGTGCCGATGAAGCGTGTTGCTGGCGCGAGCGAGATCGGCGATGCCGTCGCATGGCTGCTGTCGGACCGCGCGAGTTACGTGACCGGGATCGCGCTGCCGGTGGACGGCGGGTGGGTGGCGCAGTGAGCTTCCATGCCGACAACCGGCGCACGCCGGGACCACGGGCCTGCTCGGCGTCGCAACGTGTCCGGCACTTGCACCGGCAAGGCGGCACCACCTTGGCGTGCAGGCACACGTAGGGGATCTTCAACCGGTCGCGTTTTCGCCGGACCATTCCGGCAGAGCGGCCGGTCGAGTCGTAGGATTGCGACGCCCTTAGCGCCTAGAATGGCGGCATGCGCTGTCCCGCCTGCCAGCATGAGAACCGCGCCGGCGCCAAGTTCTGCGAGGAATGCGCGGCGCCGATCAAGCGTGTCTGTGTACAGTGTTCCAGCGAACTGCGTCCCACCGCCAAGTTCTGTGACGAGTGCGGCGCCAGCACCGGCGTGAGCCTCGGTCGATCCCCCGATGTCGAACGCCCCGCACGCGCCCCCCGGAGTTACACGCCGAAGCACCTCGTCGACAAGATCCTGCAATCGAAGTCGGCCCTCGAAGGCGAACGCAAACAGGTCACCGTACTGTTCGCGGACGTAAAAGGTTCGATGGACCTCGCGCAGCAGCTCGACCCCGAGGCGTGGCACCAGATCCTCGATCGCTTCTTCCAGATTCTCGCCGACGGGGTGCACCGCTTCGAAGGGACGATCAACCAGTACACCGGCGATGGCATCATGGCGCTGTTCGGGGCCCCGGTCGCCCACGAGGATCATGCCCAGCGCGCCTGCTACGCGGCGCTGCACCTGCAACATCGGCTGCGCCGGTATGGCGATGAACTGCGGATCGATCCCGGTGTCAACTTCTCGTTCCGGCTCGGTCTGAACTCCGGCGCGGTGGTGGTCGGGCGAATCGGCGATGACCTGCGCATGGATTACACGGCGCAGGGCCACACTGTCGGGCTCGCGCAGCGCATGGAGCAGCTGGCCCCCGCCGACGGCATCGCGCTTTCGCAGCATACCCATCACGCCGTCGAAGGCTTCTTCGAGGCACGCTCGCTGGGTCCGGTGTCCGTCAAGGGCGTCGCCGCGCCGGTGGAGGTCTACGTGCTGGAGGGCGCGGGACTGCATCGGACGCGGCTCGATACTGCGCGCGCCCGCGAGCTGACCCGGTTTGTCGGGCGCAATGCCGAAACGGATGCCCTGGAGACGGCCCTGCAGCATTCGCTCGCCGGCATGGGGCGCGTGGCCGCGGTGGTGGGCGAGCCTGGCGTCGGCAAGAGCCGTCTGTGCGCGGAATTCGTCGAGCGCTGCCGAGCCTCGAACCTGCGCGTGTTCGCTGCTCACTGTCCTGCGCATGGCAGGACCATTCCGTACCTGCCGCTGCTGGAACTGCTGCGCAACCTGTTCGGGATCTCGGATCGCGAAAGCCCGGAGGAGGCTCGGCAGAAGATCGCGGGATCTCTCGCGCTGCTCGACGAAGGATTCGTGGAGGACCGGGCGCTGGTGCTCGATTTCCTCGGCGTTGCGGATCCCCGCACACCCCCGCTGCAGTTCTCGCCGGAGGTCCGCCAGCGACGCCTGTTCACGTTCATACGCCGCCTGCTGCAAGTCCGCTCCGAGGCCGAACCCATCGTGCTGCTGATCGACGACCTGCACTGGATTGACCCCGGCAGCGATCTGTTCGTCGCACAGATTGTCGAGGCGGTAAGCACCACGCGCACGATGCTGCTGGTCAATTTTCGTCCCGAGTACACCGCTGACTGGCTGCGGAAGTCCTGGGTACTGCAACTGCCGATGGTGCCGCTCGGCGGCGATTCGCTGGCGGAGCTCGTGCAGGACTGGGTGGGCTCCTCACCATCAGTGACCAGGCTGCACGCACGGATCGGCGAACGCTGCGGCGGCAACCCGTTCTTCGCCGAAGAGATCGTGCTGTCGCTGATCGATACCGGCCGGCTGGTCGGGCGCCGGGGGGCGTATGAGCTCACCACCGACATCGATGCGATCGAGGTGCCGGCGACCGTGCAATCGCTGCTTGCCGCGCGCATCGATCGGCTGGGTGAACCGGAGAAGCGCCTGCTGTTCGCCGCGGCAGTCATCGGCAAGGAATTCTCGCGGCCGCTGCTGGAAGCGGTGGTGGCGCGGGAAGTACTCGATGTCGATGCGACCCTCGCGGCGCTGCTCGGCGCGGAGCTGATTAACGAGCGGGCCATCTATCCGGTTGCCGTGTACTCGTTCAAACATCCACTGACCCACGAAGTGGCGCTCCTTACGCAGCTCGGCAGCGCGCGCCGGAGCCGCCATGCAGCCGTCGCCGCCGCGATAACAGAGTCCGCGGACGGCCCCCTGGATGAACAGGCCGCGCTGCTCGCCCACCACTGGACCGAGGCTGGTGAAGCGCTGCGTGCTGCCATATCGCACGTGCACGCCGCGCGCTGGGTCAGTTTCACGGACCTGGCCGCATCACAGCGCCATTGGCTCGCGGCGCGCACACTCGCGCTGGCCCTGCCACAGTCCGCCGACCGCACGCGCGTACTGCTGAAGGTGTATCCGGATTTGCTGAACCTGTTCGACTTGCTCGGCGCCGACGCAGACGTTGCCGATGCTGTCTTCGGCGAGGCCGTCGCGCTGGCCCAGGGGGAGACTGATCCGGGCACCGAGGCGCTCGTCAACGCGGTGTACAGCAATGTCTGCGCCGCCCGCGGTGATTTCGACGGGATGATTGGGCATGCTTCGCGCGCAGTAGAGCTGGCGGACCGCACCGGCGACCGCGCGATACGGCTGTTCGCGCATTATTTCCTGGGGCGTGCGCTGGTCTGGCAGGGGCGGTGGGAGGCTGGCGTTGAAGTGTATGATCGCGCGGTCGCGATCGGCGGTGGAGACACTGCCGCAGCGATTGAAGTGCTGCGTTACCGGCCGTATGTCGAATGCCTCGCGATACGCGCGAACGCACTGACGGTACTCGGTCGGCTCGATGAGGCATTTGCGTACGTCGACAGCTTTCCGGCGCTGCTCCGGATTTCCGGTGAAGGTGCCGACCTGTCCTCAGCGGCATCGGATCGGATGTGGCCGTGCTTCGTGCGCGGAAACGCGGTGCGCGCACGCCAGCATGCGGACGAGGCGCTGCGGATCGCCGAATCCTGCGGGGGGGAGCGCGGCGTCGTGTATGCGCTGATGGCATGCGGCTGCGCGAGCGCGCTCGCGCAGCAATGGGCGGCCGGCAACGCGTTCCTCGAACGCGCGCAGCAGCGGATCGTCACCTCGGGCGCCGGCGCGGAATGGGGACCATCGATCGATGCCTTCCAGGCGCTGTGCCTCGCCGGCATGGGCGAGCACGCCGGCAGCCGGACGCTCGCGCGCAGGAGTTCCGCCGGCCCGGCCAACGGGCTGAAGGCGGTGACGGGTGCCGTGCGCGCGCGGGCGCTGCGGCTGGCGCAAGCGCCAACAGAAGAAATCCAGGCCGAGATCGCGTGGACGCTCGCAGAACTTGCGCGTGTCAACGGTGATGGACTCAAACCCCTGCTCCTGCTGGAGCGTGCCGGCCTGTCGGCATCCAAAGGTGATCGGGCCGGGATGGTCCGTGATATCGAGGAAGCGCGCGCGCTGCTGACGTCCATGCAGGCGTCCGGCTGGCAAGATTACGCCGATTCGCTGATCCCATCAGACCCTGTCGCACAACCATGACGCGCGGCGGCAGTATTGCGATTGACGCGTCAGTGGAGTGACGAAGATCATGCATTCGAGGAATCGGTTCACCCGCTTGATGGGCATCGCGCTGGCGCTTGCGTGCGTCACCGCGCAGTTGCCTGCCGCTACCGGTCATGCATTGAATGGTCGGGTCGTCGATGCGGACGGTGACGCACTCGGCGGCGTGTTCGTGACCGCGCGCGACCCGACCTCCGGCATCGAGACCACGGTGTACAGCGACGCGGAAGGTCACTTCGCGCTGCCGCGGAGCGTGCCCGCCGGGACTACCGTGCGCGCACATCACGCGCGGCTCGAAGACGCCTCCATCACCTTGGAAACGACCACCCCGCTGCCGCTGGAACTCGCGCCCGCGTCCGCGCGCGACCCGCTGCTGCGCGCATCCACCGCCGCGTGGTTCGCACCGATCCCGGACGACGACACGAAGCGCGAGTTCCTGCTGAACTGCGCGTCCTGCCACGAGATCGCCGCCGGCCGGATCTACAAGGACGGTAAGCTGCGCGATCACGCGCGCTGGGTGGAGGGCATCACGATGATGAAGGCCCTGGACGCCTACGCGGTGATCCCGCCGGACTTCGATACGGAAACCTATGCGGGCTGGCTCGCCCGCCAGTTCACGCCGGCGGCCGTTGCCGATCGTCAGCCTCAACCGTTCGCCGATCCGGCGCTCGCAGGCGAGCACGTGGTGATCACCGAGTATCCCGTGCCGGAAGCAACCGAACTGCCGCACGATCTCGTGTTCGGTCCCGATGGCCGGGTGTGGATCACCGCGTTCTGGACGAGCGCGATGTGGGCGATGGATCCGGCCACCGGGCGCGTGGAGCACTTCGACGTGAACGATCGCCCGGACACCGTCGCGCAGGTGCGCGCGCTCGAGTTCGATCGCGCAGGTCGGCTGTGGATCGTGAACGGCGGGACGTCATCGGTGGTCCGGCTCGATCCGCGCACGCGTGAATTCAGGACGTTCGAGGTCGGGATGTACCCGCACGATCTCGTGATCGACAGCCGCGGCGACATCTGGGTCAACGACTATTTCGCGAAGCAGGAACGCATCGCGCGCATGGCGGCGGCGGACGGCAAGGTGTCCGTGTTCCCGCTGCCGTCGGCCAACCTGCCGGCCAGTGCCGGCCTGCCGCTGTCGTACGGGCTGCAGGTCGACGCTGCGGACCGGCTGTGGAGCACGCAGCTCGCGGCCAACACGCTCGCCCGCTACGACATCCACACCGGTGAATCGAAGCTTTACGCGATGCCGGACGCGAACGTCGGCCCGCGTCGCACCGCGATCGGGCTGGATGGCAAGGTGTGGATCCCGGAGTTCAACACTGGGCGGCTGACGAGCTTCGACCCGGCGACCGAACGTTTCGAGACATTCGATCTGGACGAAGACGCGGCTGGAATCTACGACGTGGCAGTGGATCCGCGTTCCGGTGACGTGTGGCTCGCCGCGGCGCTTGCCTCGGAGCTCATCCGGTTCGACGTGCGCTCGCGGCGGTTCACGCGCTACCCGCTGCCCACCGAGCCCGCCTACATGCGGCACCTCGCGATCGACCCCGCCACCGGCGATGTGTGGAGTGCGTACTCCTCACTGCCGACGGCGGTACCGAAAGTCGTGCGCCTGCAACGGCGCGCCGCACCCTGACCCCGGCGCGCCGCGGTCACGCCTGTCCTCCGTTCACACGCGCGACCTGCACGAGGTTGTCCGAAAACGTCGGCGCATGCCCCATGTCGGCGAACTCGGCGGAACTCACCACGTTGACGGTGCCGCGATTGAGCTGACGCCAGTACCCGAGCGTCGCGACGACGACCCCCGGGTTGACGTCGTCGGTGACGATGGCGACGGCATCGAACGCCCCGCGATCGTTGAATGTGCGGACACGGTCGCCGTCGCGGAGGCCGCGCGCGCGGGCATCATCCGCGTGGATCAGCACGAACTGATCGCCCTGCGCGCGGATCTTCGCGTCGATGTTGGCATAGCACGAATTCAGGAAGCCGTGGCTCTTGGGAGATACGAGGCTCAGCGGGTAGCGGCGCGCCAGGTCCGGACTGGTCTGCGGCGATTCGCGGGGCGGCACGTAGTCCGGCAGCGCATCGAGCGGTTCGCCGCCCTGTGCGTCCGCGTACATCTGGCGGAACGGTCCCGCGACGAAGTTCCCCTGCGCGGCGATGCTCGACTCGAACTCGCACTTGCCGCTGGGGGTCGGGAAGTTGCCGTCCCGGTGCGGCGCGCGGTCGTCGGCACCGCCGATCGACAGGTGCACGAACCCCTCGCGCTTCAGGGTGGCGAGATCGAAGCCGGCACAGGCCGGCGCGTCCCACGCGACGAAATGCTCGAGGCATTCGGATTCCGACCAGTGCAGCCGCGGTTCCGTGAAACCCATGCGGGTCGCGAGCCGTCGGAAGATCTCGTGGTTGGACAGTGCCTCTCCCGGGGGCTCGATGCACTTCGCGTTGTACGTGAGGTAATTGTGTCCCCACGACAGGATGATGTCCTCCATCTCGGCGCCCATCGCGGCCGGCAGCACGATGTCCGCGTAGGCGGCGGTGTCCGACAGGAAATGATCCGCGACCACCGTGAACAGGTCCTCGCGCTGCAGCCCCTTGACGATCTTGTCGCACTCCGGCGCCTGCGTGACCGGGTTCGAATTCCAGACCATCAGCGACATGATCGGCGGGTCCATCGGGATCTCGCCGAGCAGGTGGCGTCCGATCTGGAGGTTGTTGATGACGCGGGTGCCAGGCGGGATCCAGTCCGGCCGGCAGATCTCGTCAAACCGGTACGGGTGCTCCCACACCGGCATTGCGAGCATCCCGCCTCCAACCTCGCGCCATGCGCCGACGAGCGCCGGCAGGCAGCACACCGCGCGGACGGTCTGGCCGCCACCGCGATGCCGCTCCAGTGCCACGCCGATCCGGATCGCGGCCGGTGGCGTGGTGGCGTATTCGCGCGCCAGCCGGCGAATGTCGGCGGCGGGAATCCCGGTGACGGTCTCGGCCCATTCCGGCGTGCGCGGCGCGGCGCGCGCGGCGAGCGCCTCGAATCCTACCGTGTGGCGCGTCACGTACTCGCGGTCGACGAGATCCTCGGCGATCAGCGTGTGGATCAGCGCCATCGCGAGTGCCCCGTCGGTGCCCGGGCGCGGCGCGACGTGCCAGTCCGCTTCCTTCGCGGTCTTTGAACGGTAGGCGTCGATCACGACCACCTTCGCCCCTGCGCGCTGCGCGTCCTTGACGATGTGCCAGTGGTGAAGATTCGTGCTGACGCTGTTGCACGCCCAGATCACGATGTACTTCGAATGCTTGAACGATTCCGGGTCCATGCCGCCGCTCGGTCCGTACGTCATCAGCCATGCGGTCGCAGCACCCTCCCCGCAGAACGTCCGCTCAGTCACCGTCGCGCCGAGCCGGTTGAAGAACGCATCGCCGCCGTTCAGCCCGTGCACCAGTCCCTGGTGACCGAGATAACTGTACGGCGCAATCGCCTGCGGGCCGTGGACGGCGATGATGTCCCGCCAGCGCGTGGTGATCTCGTCGAGCGCCTCGTCCCATGAAATGCGCGCAAACCTGCGCGATCCCTTTTCGCCCGTGCGCCGCAGCGGGTGCAGCAGCCGGTCCGGGTGATAGTGCCGCTTCTCGTAGTCGCGGACCTTCACGCACAGGCCGCCACGCGTCAGGGGATGGGCCGGGTTGCCACGTACCCCGGTGAGGCGGCCGTTCTCGACCTCGAAGATCATGGAGCACGTGTCAGGACAGTCGTGCGGACACCCGCCGTGGTGGAGGGTTTTCATCGGCGTCGCCATCGGAGACTCCTGCCGTGGGAAGGGACCGACACGCTATCAGATCGTTTCCGGGCATGCGATCCGGACCGCCATCGGCGCGGGTACGCACGATGTCAGCGGGTCACTGAATCGTTGTGCCGAGCGCCGGTGAGGGACGCGTGGGTCCGCGGGAGGCGGTTGCGTCCGGCGAGACACGCCGTGAATCCATCCCTGGAGGCTCGCGCGCCGCGTCCCTGCGGCGCGACGGTCTCACCGGACGCAACCGCCTCCCGCGTCGGAACCCTCTGTGGCGGCACTCGACACAACGATTCGGCGCCGTGGTTCTGTTCCAGGCACCGGTCCGTCGCGTGTTGTCCCGTGGCACAATGCCGGTCGACTCGCGCCGCCGGAACTCCGATCGCATGCCGCCCAAGCTGACCGACATCGACGACTGCGCCACCGCGCTCGCGGAATTTGCGCCGGCGCGCCTGTGGGAGCTGTTCGACGGCACCCGCGAGCGCATGAACCTCGCGCACGAATGTCTCGACCGGCATCGGGGCCAGGGGACGGCGGTCAGCGTGAAGTTCGAGGACGGCCGCCTGGAGCACTACACGTTCGACGAACTCGCCGATTCGACCAGCCGCTTTGCGCACTGGCTGGCACGCGAAGGCATCGCGCCCGGCGACCGCGTGGCGGTGATTCTCGAGCCGGGTCGCGCGTTCTATACCTGCCTGTTCGGCGCGATCAAGCGCGGGGCCATCGCGGTGCCGCTGTTCACCCTGTTCGGACCCGACGGCCTCGCGCTGCGTATCCACGACTGTGCGCCGCGCGTGATCGTGGCGAACGGGGACACCGCGGCGCTGCGCGCGCAGTTCCCCGACGTGCGGGTGGTTACCGCCGATGACATGTTCTGGGCAGAGCTGGCCCGTGAGCCCGCCACGTGGACCCCGGACACGGCGGGCCAGGATCTCGCGGTGTTCCAGTACACCTCCGGCACCACGCGCGAACTGCCCGAGGCCGTCAGGCACACCCACCGCTCGGTGGTCACGGTGATCATCGCCGCGTTGTACGGCGTGGGACTGCGGCCCGGCGATCGCTATTTCTGCCCGTCGTCGCCTGCCTGGGGTCACGGGCTCTGGCACGGCACCATCTCACCGCTCGCACTCGGCATCCATACGGCGACCTACGCCGGACGCTTCGATCCCGCGCGCCTCTTCGAGGCGCTCGAGACCCTCGAGATCGACAACTTCGCGGCTGCCGCCACCGTCTACCGGATGCTGCGCAATTCAGGCCTGCGGGATCACTACCGCATCCGGCTCCGGAAGTGCACGTTCACCGGCGAGCCGCTCGACGACGACACCTTCGACTGGATCGAACGGGCCCTCGGCGTCGCGCCCGGCAGCATGTATGGCACCACCGAGGTCGGCGTCATCATGGTCGACTTTCCCGGCATGCAAGGCCACCAGGTCAGGCGCGGGTCGCTCGGCAAGCCGGCGCCGGGCAACGACGTGACGATCCTGACCGCCGACGGACACGAAGCCGGGGTGGACGAGATCGGCGAGATAGCGGTGCGCCGCCAGGGCGAGTGGTTCCGCGTGAAGGACTTCGGGCGGCGCGATGCTGACGGCTACTTCCACCACGCGGGCCGCGCGGACGACGTGATTATCTCCGCTGGCTGGACGATGAGCGCGGTGGAAATCGAGAACACGCTGTTGAGTCACCCGAGCATCGGCGAAGCCGCCGTCATCGGGGTGCCCGACCCGGTCCGCGGGCAGATCGCCAAGGCGTACCTCGTGCCGCGCGCCGGGGCGCAGATCGACGCTGCAGCCGTGCAGACGCACCTTAAGAAAATGCTGTCGCGTCACGAGTACCCGCGCGCGATCGAAATCGTCGACGCGCTGCCCAGGACGCCGGCGGGCAAAGTCAACCGCAAGGCGCTGCGCGACCGCGCACTCGCCGCCCGCACCCAGGACGAGGACACCCGGAACGCCCCATGAACAGCCCCATCTCCCGCGAATTCACCGGCATCACCGATGCCGCCCTCGACGATCTCCGTCGCCGGATCGGCGTGCGCATCACCGACACGCTCGAGCCGTGGTGCTACGAGGCCACGCGCGACAACATCCGCCACTACGCGCACGGGATCGGGGACGACAACCCGCTATGGTGTGACCCGGACTACGCGCGCACCACGCGGCACGGTGATGTGATCGCCCCGCCATCGTTCATCTTCGCGTGCAGTCGCATCATCAGCGGCTATGTCGGCGGACTGCCCGGCGTCCATGCGATGTTCGCCGGCTGCGACTTCACGTGGATGAAGCCAATCCACCGTAATGCGCAGATTTCGACGGAGGCCCACCTGAAGGATCTCGTGGAATTCGACACACGCTTCGCGGGCCGCTCGATCCAGCAGATCTACCATGTCGATTTCTACGACGAGACGGGTGATCAGCTCGCAAGCGCCGATTCCTGGTGCTTCCGCACCGATCGCGACGTCGCGCGCGAACAGGGCACCAAGTACACGCAGCGCGACCGTGAATTCGCGCGCGTCTACACGGACGAGGAACTCGCCGCGCACAACGCGCTGTACGCCGCCGAGGAGATCCGGGGCAGCACCCCGCGCTGGTTCGAGGACGTGGAGGTGGGGACTGCGCTGCCTCGCATGGCCAAGGGGCCGATGACGATCACGGGCTTCATCTGCTACGTGCAGGGTTGGGGAGGACTGTATGTCCGTGCGCACAAGCTCGCGTGGCAGCTGATGCGCCGTCATCCCGCCACCGGCATCCGGAACCGGTACGGGATCCCGGACTGCCCGGAGCGTGTGCACTGGGAGGAGGAATTCGCGCGCAAGGTCGGTGCGCCCCGCGCGTACGACTATGGCCCGGAGCGCTGCTCGTGGATGTCGCACCTGCTCACCAACTGGATCGGGGATGAGGGGCAGCTGGTGCACTTGTACACGGAAGTCCGCCGACACAACCCGGAAGGGGATCTGCTGACGATCGACGGGCGCGTGACGGGCAAGCGCGAAGAGGCGGGCCGGTGCCTCGTCGACTTCGCACTCGAGGCGCGCAACCAGGACGGGGAGCTTTCCGCGCGCGGCCACGCCACCGCGGCGCTGCCATCCCGCGGCCGCCG
>JBFWUN010000095.1:0-10843 GCA_050247235.1 Gammaproteobacteria bacterium | reverse complement strand
GGTCAGCGTCGTCGCGTTGTTCCCGGGCAAGGCCATGCTGCACATCGATGGTCGCCCCACCGTGCTGCAGGTCGGTGAACGTTCGCGCGAGGGGGTGCTGCTCGTCAGCGCCGACGCGCGGCAGGCGACTGTCGAGATTGACGGTCACCGCAGCGCGCTCGCGCTCGACGGTCAGATCCGGGGCACCTTCGCTGATCGGCCCGAGAGCCGCACGCTGAAGCTCGCGCCCGGGGAAAATGGACACTACTTCGTGGACGGCACCATCAACGGCAATCCTGTTCCCTTCATGGTGGATACGGGTGCGAGCGTGGTGGCCATCAACAAGCACGTGGCCCGCGGGATCGGACTGCTCTACCGTACCGACGGCGAACAGGGTGCGATCGAGACAGCGTCGGGAATCGTGCCGGCCTACTACCTTAAGTTCGACCGGGTCAGGATCCGGTCGCTCGAACTGCGCAACGTCGACGGCGTGGTGGTTGACGGGGACTACCCCAAGATTGCCCTGCTTGGGCAGTCGTTCCTGAACCGCTTCAACATGCAGCGCGACGGTGTGCTGCTCGAACTGATCGAGAAATGACCCTCACGGGCCGGTAAAACGCCGGCGATCCCACATGACCTCGGAGCCACCGTCGCGACGGGCAATCACCCGCGCCAGTACGAACAGCAAATCGGACAAGCGGTTCAGGTACTGCAGGGCCGTCGGCTGCACGGGTTCGGCCGCGGCGAGGTCGACGAGGCTTCGTTCCGCGCGCCGGCACACCGCGCGCGCCACGTGGCAATGGGCGGTTGCGGCGCTGCCGCTCGGCAGGATGAACTCCTTCAGCGGCGGCAGGTCCTCGTTGTAAGCATCGATCAGGGCTTCCAGCCGCACGCCCGCGGACGCCGGCAGCAGGGTTGCTCCCGGGATGGAGACCTCGCCGCCCAGGTCGAACAGGTCATGCTGGATCTCCAGCAGCTGCTGCGACATCGCTGCCGGCAGACTGGTGGACAGCAGCACGCCAACGAGTGAATTGAGCTCGTCGATGTCACCCAGCGCGTGTATCCGCCGACTCGTCTTGGCGACGCGCGAGCCGTCACCCAGGCCGGTGGTGCCCTCGTCGCCGGTACGGGTGTAGATCCTGGAAAGGCGATGCCCCATGTTCATGACTCGTGCGTGGCACGCCCGGACTCTACTGGCGTCCGCCTGACGCTGTCAAAACGAGGTGGGTCGAGGCGCGACGGACTGCTAGAATGCCGGGCCGAACGACGGCAGCCCGCGGCTGCGTGGCGGCATCCCGCCAAAGGAATCGATGAACAGCGACGCGCTCGACTCTCCGGACTACTCCGTGGTCATCCCCTGCTACAACGAGGGTGACAACATCGAACATCTCGTGCGCGAGGTGGTGGCCGCGGCGGAGCCCGGAGACCGCTTCGAGATCGTCGTCGTGGATGATGCCAGTACCGACCACACCTTGGACGCATTGCGTCAGCTGAAGTCCCGCCAGCCGGCACTGCGGATCGTCCGCCACGCGGTCAACCGCGGCCAGAGCGCGGCGCTGTGCACCGGCGTGGCGGCGGCGCGCGGTGGCTGGATCGCGACGCTCGATGGTGACGGGCAGAACGACCCGGCCGATGTGCCCGCGCTGCTGGCCGAAGCCCGTCGACTGGCGATGCCAGACGAGGACCTGGTTGTCTGCGGACATCGGACACGCCGGCAGGATACCTTCGTGAGACGACTGTCCTCCCGGATTGCAAACGGGGTCCGTGCGCGTGCACTGGGCGATGCGACACCGGATACCGGGTGCGGACTCAAAGTCTTCCGTCGCGATACATTCATGCGCCTGCCGCACTTCAACCACATGCACCGCTTTCTGCCCGCGCTCGTGCAACGCGCAGGCGGACGCTCGGTCTCCGTGCCCGTGAACCACCGCCCGCGACTCCATGGGTTTTCCAAGTATGGCATCGGCAACCGCCTGTGGGTCGGGATCGTCGATCTGTTCGGCGTCAGCTGGCTGATCCGTCGTCGGTTCCGGCTGTCACGCGTCGAGGAGATCTGACGACCATGGAGACATCGAACGGGTTCCTGGAACCGTTCCTGGGCGGCCTGCTGCCGTGGCTGTACGCCGATTCGTCGTGGTGGACCGTCATCGGGCTGCTCGGCAACGCGCTGTTCAGTTCGCGCTTCCTGATTCAATGGCTGCACTCGGAACGCCAGAAGCAACTGGTCGTTCCGCCGGTCTTCTGGTACCTGAGTTTCTGGGGCAGCCTCATCTCGCTCATCTACGCGTTTCACGTGGACAAGCTTCCGATCATTCTCGGCTATGCATTCCTGCCCTTCCTGTACGCCCGCAATCTTCGCCTGCTCAAGCGAAGCCGCGGCCCGGGAGTCACACAGTGATTTTCGAGCGCTACCTGATGAAGGAATACCTGCGGATGTTCGGCATGATCATCGGCGGCCTGCTGGTGGTCTACTTCACCACGCGCCTCGCGGCGTATCTTGGCGAGGCGGCCGATGGCAAGATGGCACCCGGACACATTGCCGCACTGCTCGGCCTGAAGATGCTCGTGTCCATGCGTGACCTGGTTCCGATGAGCCTCTATATCGGGATTTTCGCCACCATCATCCGCCTGCAGCGTGATTTCGAGCTGACAGCGCTGCGCGCAGCCGGAGGCAGTCCCCGCATCCTGCTCCTTGCCGCGTTCAAGCTCGCGGTGCTGTCGGGAAGTTTCGTCGGGGCACTCACGCTGTTCGCCGAACCGCGTGCCGAGGAGGTCATCGAGGAGATCAAGGACCAGACCGAGAACGAGGCGACGATCGCCGGCGTCAAGGCCGGTCGCTTCAAGGAACTCAGCGGTGGCCAGCGCATCTTCTACGCAGAGAAGATCTCGCAGGATGAGATGCTCCTGCAGAATGCGTTCGTCCAGATCCGGGAGGGCTCCGATGTCGGCCTGATGCGATCCGACGACGCGTATGTCGAAACCGATCCCACGTCAGGAGACAGGTTTGCGGTGTTCATCGATGGCACCAGCTACGCCGGTCGCCCGGGCGCGCTGGACTACGTGATCACGCGTTTCGCGAAGTACGCGTTGCGCATCGAATCGCGGACCCCGACCGACGTCTCCAACCAGGTCAACTACATGCGTACATCGGACCTCGTGAAATACGACGCAACGGGGTTCAAGGCTGAGCTGCACTGGCGCATCGCACGCCCGGTCGGTGCGTTGCTGCTGCCGCTGCTCGCCGTACTGATCGCGCTCGCGAGCACCGGCGAGAACTGGTATCTCGGGTTGCTCACGGCGATTTCCGGCTACTTCGTCTACGGCAACCTGCTCGGGGTGGCCAATGCGCTGGTGCGCAAAGGGACGGTGGCACCCGAATTCGGCACCTGGCTCGTGCAGATCGCGCTGCTCGCGCTGCTCGGCGCGTTGTACTGGCTGCTGCGCAGGCCGCGCAGCCTGCGCGCCGCGCCCGGGCGCAGCGCCTGAGATGAGGAACGACGCGATGGACGGTGTGGAACGCGCGCTCAGAGAAGCGCTCGCAGGTCGAATCATGATCCTGGATGGCGCGATGGGCACGATGATCCAGGCTCACCGCCTCACCGAGGCCCAGTACCGGGGAGACAGGTTCGCGCAGCATGCCATTGACCTGAAGGGCAACAACGATCTGCTCAACCTGGTCAGACCCGAGGTGATTGCGGGGATCCACCGCGAATTTCTCACCGCCGGCGCTGACATCATCGAAACGAACACGTTCAACTCCACGCGTATCGCCCAGGCGGATTACGCGCTGGAGGATCTCGCGTACGAGCTCAACCTGGCCGGCGCGCGGCTGGCACGCCGCGAGGCCGACGCGGCTTCCTCGCCGCAACATCCGCGCTACGTGGCAGGCGTGCTCGGGCCCACCAATCGTACCGCCTCGGTGTCCCCGGATGTGCACGACCCCAGCTACCGCAACGTGCGGTTCACCGACCTGCATGCAAGCTACTCGGAGGCGATTCGTGGTCTGCTGGACGGCGGCGCTGACCTGCTGCTGGTCGAGACGATCTTCGACACGCTCAACTGCAAGGCGGCGATCTGTGCCATAGAAGAGTACTTCGACGCGGGCGGACGTCGTGTTCCCGTGATGATTTCCGGCACCATCACGGATCGCAGCGGACGGACGCTGACCGGACAGACCACCGAGGCATTCTGGAACTCCATCCGCCACGCGCGCCCGCTCTTCGTCGGTCTCAACTGCGCGCTGGGTGCGCGCGATCTCAGGCCCTATGTCGAGGAACTGTCGCGCATCGCGGATACCTTTATCAGCCTGCATCCCAATGCCGGCTTGCCGAACGAATTCGGCGGGTACGACGAGACGCCGGAATACATGGCCAGCGTCCTGCGCGAGTTCGCCGAAGCAGGCTTCCTGAACATGGTGGGCGGCTGCTGCGGGACCACACCTGCGCATATCGCGGCGATTGCAGGCGCAGTGTCGGGTCTCGCGCCCCGCGGGGTGCCCACGGTGCCCCGCCATTGCCGGTTGAGCGGCCTGGAGCCGCTCAACATCACCCCCGAGACCGGGTTCGTGAACGTCGGGGAACGCACCAACGTGACCGGTTCTCCCAAGTTCGCGCAACTCGTCCGTGACGGACAGCTCGAAGCCGCGCTCGACGTCGCCCGCCAGCAGGTGGACAACGGCGCGCAGATCATCGACATCAACATGGACGAGGGGATGCTCGATTCCGAAGCGCTGATGGTGGAGTTCCTTAACAGGATCGCCTCGGACCCCGACATCGCGCGCGTTCCCATCATGCTCGATTCGTCCAAGTGGAGCGTTCTCGAAGCGGGGCTGCAGTGTCTGCAGGGAAAAGGCGTGGTGAATTCGATCAGCCTGAAGGAGGGTCCGGAGAGGTTCAAGGAACAGGCACGCGTCGTGCAGCGTATGGGCGCGGCCGTCATCGTCATGGCATTCGACGAAAAGGGGCAGGCCGACACCGCGGCGCGCAAGTTCGAAATCTGCGCGAGGAGCTACCAGCTGCTCGTGGACGACCTGGGCTTTCCGCCGGAGGACATCATCTTCGATCCGAACATCCTGACCGTCGCGACCGGCATCGAGGAACACAACGACTACGCCGTGGCCTTCTTCGAGGCAACCCGCATGATCAAGCAGCGGCTGCCCTACGCACTGGTCAGTGGTGGCCTCAGCAATGTGTCCTTTTCCTTCCGGGGCAACAACCCGGTACGCGAGGCCATGCATTCCGCGTTCCTCTACCACGCGATCAGGGCCGGCCTCGATATGGCGATCGTCAATGCCGGCCAACTGGGGATTTACGATGAAATCCCCACGGCGTTGCGTGAACGCGTGGAAGACGTGCTGCTGAACAGACGACCGGATGCCACCGACCGACTGGTGGCGTTCTCCGGAGAGGTCAAGACGGAGACGCGCGAGAAGGACACTGTCGAAGCCTGGCGCCAGGGCACGGTCCAGGAGCGGCTGACGCACGCCCTCGTGAAGGGCATCGCCGACTTCATTGTTGCCGACACCGAAGAAGCCCGACTGTCGTCCCGCCATCCGCTGGACGTGATCGAGGGCCCGCTGATGGCGGGCATGAACGTCGTCGGCGATCTCTTCGGTGCGGGGAAGATGTTCCTTCCCCAGGTGGTCAAGAGCGCGCGGGTCATGAAGAAGGCAGTGGCGCACCTGTTGCCGTACATCGAGGCCGCAAAGGCCGGCGGCAGTACGCGCAGCGCCGGAAAAATGGTCCTGGCCACCGTCAAAGGCGACGTGCACGACATCGGCAAGAATATTGTCGGCGTGGTGCTCCAGTGCAACAACTTCGAGGTAATCGACCTCGGTGTCATGGTGGCCTGCAACGATATCCTGGATGCCGCGGTACGCGAAGGGGCGACGCTCGTCGGACTCTCCGGGCTGATCACGCCCTCGCTGGAGGAAATGGTGCACGTGGCGAGCGAGATGGAACGCCGCAAGCTCGACCTGCCGCTGCTGATCGGGGGTGCCACCACGTCGCGCACCCACACGGCGGTCAAGATCGCGCCGGCGTACTCGGGACCGGTCGTCCATGTGAAGGACGCTTCGCGCGCGGTCGGGGTCGCCACCAGCCTCGAAAGCAGGGAGCTGCGCCGCGGCTTTGCCGCCCAGGTGCGCGACGAATACGCAACGATCCGGGAGCGGCATCGCCAGCGTCAGTCCGGAATCGACTGGCTGACATTGGAGGAAGCGCGGCGCAACCGGTTCGACGGCGACTGGTCGCATTACGAACCGCCGCGCCCGAGGGATCTCGGGATCCGCGTATTCGACGACTGGCCGCTTGCCGATCTGGTCGACTACATCGACTGGACGCCATTCTTCTCGACCTGGGAACTCGCGGGAAGATATCCGCGCATCCTGGACGACGAAGTCGTCGGCCACGAAGCGCGACGGATTTTCGCCGATGCGCAGACACTCCTTGCCGAGATCGTCGCCGATCACCTGCTCAGCGCGCGCGGGGTCGTCGGGCTGTTCGCGGCCAATGCGGTGGGCGGTGACGACATCGAGATCTACGCGGACGATCACCGGCGCGGTGAACTCGGCGTCGTGCACAGTCTTCGGCAGCAGCAGCGCAAGCCGGGTGGCCAGGTCAATTTCGCACTCGCCGATTTTCTCGCACCGAAGGATAGCGGACGCGCCGATTACATCGGCGCGTTCGCCGTGTCGGCCGGATTCGGGCTGGAGGATCTCGTCACGCGTTACACGCGCGATCACGATGACTATCACGTCATCCTTGCGAAGGCCCTGGCCGATCGGCTGGCGGAGGCGTTCGCCGAACGACTCCACGCGTACGTGCGACGGGAATTCTGGGGATATGCCGCAGGCGAACAGCTCGACGGCGAGTCGCTGATCGAAGAACGTTATCAGGGTATCCGTCCGGCACCCGGCTACCCCGCGTGCCCCGATCACACGGAAAAACCACTCATCTGGCGCCTGCTGGACGTGACCCGCAACACCGGCATCGAGCTGACCGAGAACTTCGCAATGCATCCTGGTGCCGCGGTCTGCGGCTGGTACTTCTCGCACCCGAAATCGCGTTATTTTGGTGTCGGCAAGATCAACCGGGACCAGGTCTACGACTATGCGAAGCGCAAGGGCATGGATCTCCGCGAGGCTGAGCGTTGGCTTGCTCCCAATCTTGGCTACGAACCCGAGTAGATCGCATGCACGCTGAACTCACGTCCATCCGCGCTCTCCTGGCAAGTGACACTGCGCAGGCACACGTCGAGATCGCGGGCTGGGTCCGCACGCGGCGTGATGCCAAGGAGTTCTCGTTTGTCGAGGTGAACGATGGCTCCTGTCTCGCAAGCCTGCAGGTTATCGTGGACACGGGGGTGGATGGCTATGCGCAGATCCGCGACGCCTCCACGGGCAGTGCCGTGCGAATTGCGGGCGAGCTGGTGGCTTCGCTCGGCAAAGGGCAGCGCTGGGAACTGCGCGCCCGACAGTTCGAAGTCATCGGCGGATGCCCGGAAGATTACCCGCTGCAGAAAAAGCGGCATTCTGACGAGTTCCTGCGCGAGATCGGGCACCTGCGCAGCCGGACCAACAAGTACGGGGCGATGCTGCGCATCCGTTCGCGACTCTCATGGGCGGTACACGAGTACTTCCAGCGACACGGCTTCCACTATATCCATACACCGATCATCACCGGGGCGGACTGCGAAGGTGCCGGTGAGATGTTCCGGGTAACGACGTTCCACGGCCCCGACGGGGGGCGTCGGCTTGCGGCTGGAGACTTCAGTGACGACTTCTTCGGCAAGGAGGCGCACCTGACCGTCTCGGGACAGCTCGCCGTAGAGACCTGCTGCCTTGCGCTCGGCAAGGTCTACACCTTCGGTCCGACCTTCCGCTCCGAGAACTCGAACACCAGCCGTCATGCCGCGGAGTTCTGGATGATCGAACCCGAAATCGCATTTGCCAATCTCGGTGACGACATGGATCTCGCGGAATCATTCGTGCGCCAGCTGCTCGAATTCCTGCGTACCGATTGCCGGGAAGATCTGGCCCTGTTCGAACGTTTCGTCGACCCCGAACTCGCGTCACGCCTATCGAACGTACTCGATTCGGAGTTCGTGCGCGTTCCGTATTCCGAGGCGATCGATATCCTGCAAACGGCCGGCCGCAAGCACGCATTCGAATTCGAACCTGCCTGGGGCGCAGACCTGCAGTCCGAGCACGAACGTTACCTGACAGAGCAGCACTTCGGGCGGCCGGTGTTCGTCCATGACTGGCCGCGCGAAATCAAGGCCTTCTACATGCGACAGAACGACGACGGCCGGACAGTGGCGGCAATGGATCTGCTGGTCCCCCGCATCGGTGAGCTGATCGGTGGCAGCCAGCGCGAGGAACGCCTCGACAAGCTTGGTGATCGCATCGACGAACTCGGTCTTCGCCGCGAGGACTATTGGTGGTACCTGGACACGCGTCGGTTCGGCAGCGTTCCCCATGCGGGTTTCGGACTGGGCTTCGAGCGCATGCTGATGGTCGCGACCGGGGTGAGCAACATCCGTGACGTGATTCCTTTCCCGCGAACGCCGCGAAACCTGGAGTTCTGACATGCACGTGATGATCGATCTCTGCGTGGTCCCAATCGGGGTGGGCGTATCGGTCTCGAACGAGATCGCCGAGTGCCAGCGGATCATTCGCGACGCCGGGTTGAAGTCCCAGTTGCATCCTTACGGCACTGTGATCGAAGGCGAGTGGGACGATGTCATGGGCTGTGTGAAAGCCTGTCATGAGAAGCTCCACGCACTTGGAGTGCCACGTGTATTCACGAACATGAAGGTCGGCACGCGCATTGACCGCGCACAGACCATGGAGGACAAGGTCGCGAGCGTCGAACGCAAGCTCGAAGATCGCCCCTGAGATGTACCGCCTCGACCACGTGACGCCGCGGGCGTCCAGGAGACCATCACGATGAGCCAAGCTGCAGCCAGTTACGTGTGTGGGACGAGTGACGAACCGCTCATCTACACTACCGTCGGTGGTGCCTTCGATGCCGCACGGAACCGCTGGCCCGACCATGTCGCCATCATCTCGCGGCACCAGGGCATCCGCCTCACGTACGCGGAGCTGGGCGAGCGAATCGATGCGTTTGCCGCCGGCCTGGTCGCACTGGGTCTGAAGCCGGGTGACCGTATCGGGATCTGGTCACCCAACAACGTGGAATGGGTAATCACCCAATTCGCAACGGCCAAGGCGGGACTCATCCTGGTCAATATCAATCCGGCCTATCGACTCGCCGAACTCGAGTACGCACTCAACAAGGTGGAGTGTAGCGCGCTCATCACCGCGGAACGTTTCAAGTCGAGTGACTATCCCGGCATGATTCGGACGCTGGCGCCCGAACTTGCGACCAGCCTGCCCCGCGAGTTGCACGCCGCCAGGCTGCCGCACCTGCGAACCGTTATCGCACTCGCCCGGGAGCATCAACCGGGATTCCTGCGCTTCTCGGATATTCCTGCGCTCGGAAGTGCCGAAAATCGCGCGGAGCTGATCAGGCTGGCGGACGTGCTTCAACCCGATGACCCGATCAACATCCAGTTCACGAGCGGCACCACCGGCATGCCCAAGGGCGCAACGCTCACCCACTTCAGCATCGTGAACAACGGGTATTTCGTTGGACGCTCGATGCGCTTTTCCCACCAGGATCGTCTCTGCATCCCAGTCCCGCTGTACCACTGTTTCGGGATGGTCATGAGCGTGCTGACGTGCGTGACGCACGGCGCCACGATGGTGTTTCCGGCGGATGCATTCGAACCGAAGTCGGTGCTCGAAGCGGTGTCGGCGGAACGCTGCACCGCGCTGCATGGCGTACCGACGATGTTCATCGCTGAACTGGATCATCCCGATTTTGGTACCTATGACCTCACGAGCCTGCGCACCGGCATCATGGCCGGGGCGCCCTGCCCCATCGAGATCATGAAGCGCGTACTGGGGGAGATGCACATGAGCGAGGTGACGATCGCGTACGGCATGACAGAGACCAGCCCGGTCAGCTTCCAGAGCAACCCGGATGATCCGCTTGAGCGCCGTGTGTCCACCATCGGCCGGATTCACCCCCATGTGCAGGTCAAGATTGTCGATCCCGACGGACGTGTCGTCCCGCGCGGGACCCGAGGTGAACTCTGCACCCGCGGATACAGCGTGATGCGCGGATATTGGAACGACGAGGCCCGTACGCGAGAGGCGATCGACCAGGCCGGCTGGATGCACACCGGGGACCTTGCCGTGGTCGATGACGAGGGATACTGCAATATCGTCGGGCGGGTGAAAGACATGATCATTCGCGGGGGCGAGAACGTCTATCCGCGCGAGATCGAAGAATTCCTGTTTCGCCATCCCAAAATCCAGGACGTGGCCGTATTCGGCGTGCCCGATTCGCGGTTTGGTGAGCAGGTGGCCGCCTGGGTGAAACTCCGTGACGGCCAGCAGGCCACGGAAGAAGAGGTCCGCGCGTTCTGCCAGGGGCAGATCGCGCATTACAAGGTCCCGCACTACGTTCGTTTCGTGGATGACTTCCCGATGACCGTCACCGGGAAGATCCAGAAATTCATGATGCGGGACGCGATGATCGAGTCGCTGGGACTCGACGTGCAGAAAACCGCCTGAACGTGGGGTACCCGCGATGGAGACCGGGAACATGCCCGGGCTCCATCGCCCCCTGCCTCACCCGCGGGATGCGCTCCACTGGGCGAACGTCTGCCCTGATTTCGCAAGGCGTTCGAGCAGCGGTGCGGGCGTCCAGTACAGGTCCCCGTAACGCGCACGGTACTTCTGCATGGCGGCGTAAACCTTGTCGAGCCCCACGGAGTCGGCGTAGTGCATCGGACC
>JBFWUN010000094.1:0-10961 GCA_050247235.1 Gammaproteobacteria bacterium | reverse complement strand
AACGCGCCGGGGTGGAACGGCATCTGCAGGTCTGCATCACCTGTCGGCGTGAACTCGCCAACGAGAAACTGACCCACCAGGCGTTCCGGCGCGTCGAGCCCGCGGACAACATGGCATCGCTCGCGTACGCGCGGCTCTCCGCGCAACTGGCCGGTCCGGCGGGTACGCCGCCCGACGTGCCCGCGCGGCGCCGCCGTCCCGAGCCCTGGATCGCGTCCGCGCTCGCGGCGTCGCTGCTCGCGCTCGTCGCGGGCGGGCTGCTGGAGTTCCGGTCCGAGGAAACGCGCGATCCGGTGTTTCGTACCCTGGCGCGGGAGGAAGCCGTCGCGTACCGGGCGCGCGGCGATGCCCGCGTCGTGCTGCAGGCCGCGCTGTCACGCGCCCGCGCCCGGGAACTCCTCGCCGGTGCGGGCTTCGATGTCCTGGGCGGGCCGGATGCGCTGGGGGTCTACGTGGTGCGGCTGTCCGCGCCGTCCGGGCGTTCACTCGAGGATGCGCTTGCGTCGGTCCGGGCGCTGCCGGAAGTCCGCGCGGCCTATCTGCACGAAGCACGACGGACGCCTGGGGGAGATGCGCGATGAGACACTCGATGAGATACGTACGCCGCATGGTCGCGTGGATCCTGGTGGCGCTGGGGTTGCTGCCCGCGCCCGGCATGGCGGATGAAGCGACCCGGATCCTCGTCAACTTCGCCGATCGATCGCTGCTGCGGACGGAGTTCGGCGAACCCGGACAACCGTACGCGCCGGTCGCGCATTACGGTGCGAGCGCCTGGAGCCGCGACGTCACGCGCGCCCTCGCCGAGAAGCACGCCCTGCGCGCCGTCACCGAATGGCCGATCCAGGCGCTCGGGATGCACTGCGTGGTGTTCGAGGTGGCGCCCGGTGCGGATGTCGAGGCGGTCCTCGCCAAGCTCGCGGCCGATCGCCGCGTGGCCAGCGTGCAACGCATGCATACCTTCCGCACGATGGGCGGCGATCCCTACCGGGCGTTGCAGGGCAGCCTGGTGTCACTCGACGTGGGGCGCGCGCATCGCTTCGCGACAGGACGCGGTGTGCACGTGGCGATCGTGGACACCGGCGTCGACACCGCGCACCCGGAACTGCGCGAGCGGATCGCTTCGGCACAGGACCTCGTGCCGGAGGCGCCGGCGGCGCAGATGCCGGCGGAATCGCACGGGACCGCGGTGGCCGGCGTGATCGCGGCCGCGGCGGACAACGGGGAAGGGATCGTCGGCGTGGCGCCGGGGGCGAGTGTGCACGCGCTGCGTGCGTGCTGGCCGCTGGCCACCGACCACGCAGCGGCCGAATGCAACAGCCTCACGCTCGCCCGGGCCCTGTCTGCAGTGCTGACGATGAAACCGCAGGTGCTGAACCTGAGCCTCGGAGGACCGCACGACCCGCTGCTGTCGGCGCTGCTCAAGCTCGTGATTGCCCAGGGCACCATCGTGATCGCCGCGGAACCGCCTGAGTCCGTCCCCGCGGGCACGGGCTTTCCCACCGATGTCCCGGAGGTGATCCGCGTGAATCCGCAGGACGTGCCGCGCGCCGCCGCCGTGCTGGGCGCACCGGGGACACGCGTGCTCACCACCTACCCGCGCGGCGCGTACAGCTTCGTGAGCGGCAGCTCTTACGCCGCGGCGCATGTGGCAGGGATCGTGGCCCTGCTGAAGGAGCGGCAGCCGCAGCTTTCGCCGGCCGCGACACGCCAGATCCTGGAGACGACGAGCGTGGTGCGCCCGGTCAGTGGAGGCGCCGCCGTGCCGTCACGCACGGCGTCGGTCAGCGCATGTGGCGCGCTGGCACAGGTCTCTCATGACGTGCAGTGCGACGCGTTGCTGGAAGCCGCGGAGCGGCATTGCTGGCAGCCGCGCGGCCACCACACGGCGCCTGACGCGCCGCTTCAGCCTGACTGCCGCGCGCCGGAATTTTCCTGGCGTGCGAGTGCGAGCGCCGCCTGCGCGATCCGCGGATCCCGCGGATTCACTTCGGACGCGCGTTCCAGGAAGCCACGCGCGGCCGCGAAGTCACGGCGCTGCGCCGCGGCCGCGGCGAGATCCAGGTACCGTCCGACGATCCGATCCAGCCCGGATTTCGCCTCGGCGTTGTCAGGCTCCCGCATGAGTACGGCACGGTACTTCGCGAGCGCATTTTCTTCCGCCGGAACGGTGAGCCGCATCGCCTGCATGTCCGCGTTCGCCTTCTGCAGCAGTGCCGGAGTGGACAGCGCGGCGAGCGGATCCGCCGCGGCCGCCGGCAGCGACACGACCTCCGTGACCGGCGTGTCCGCCACCGCGAGCGGCGTGACGGGGGATGGCGCACGCCCTGCGAGCCAGAAGAGCGCGGCAAGACCGGCCACGCCGCCGAACAGCATGCCGAACGTCGCGGCGCGGCGTGGACGCTGCCGCTCGTCGAGCAGCAACGTGCGCACCGTGGTGGCCGCGACGTCCACGGGCGTCGTACGGGACAGCGATTCCGCCGCGGCCGGCGCGTGGTTCGCGGGCGCAGGGCCGGCCGCACTGGGCGCATCGCGTGGCACCTCCGCGGTCACCGGCGCGTGGTCGTCCAGCAGGGCGCGCAGCGCCGCGACGCTCGCCGGACGCTCGGCCACGCGAAACGCCAGTGCGCGATCGACGGCCGCGAGAAGATCCCAGCCGTAGCCGCGCGGCGCCGTCTCGGTGAGGCGCGGCTGCGCATCGCCTTCGCCGTCGAGGATGCGGTGGCTGCGATCGACGGCCGGCACCGGGGCACGGCCCGTGATCGCGCGGTACGCCGTGGCGCCGAGACCGTAGATGTCCGTCCACGGGCCCTGCGCCGCGCCGTCCGAGCGGTACTGCTCGAACGGAGCGTACCCGGGGGACACCAGCGAGGTCATCGTCTGTCCCTGGTGGTTCAGCGCCTGCCGCGCGGTGCCGAAGTCGATCAGCAGCGCCTGTCCGTTCGCGCGCAGGTAGATGTTCGCGGGCTTGACGTCACGATGGATGAACCCCGCGCCGTGGATCACTTCCAGTCCTTCCATCACGTGACCGAGGATCCGGCGCACGCTCGGCTCGTCCAGCGTTTTCTCGCGACGCAGGCGGGCGTCCAGCGTCTCCCCCTGTTCGTAGCGCATCACGAGGTACGCGGTGCCGAGCGCTTCGAACACCGAGTGCACGCGTACCACCGCGGGATGATCGAAGCGCGCGAGCAGTCGCCCTTCCTCCAGGAAGCGTGACAGGCCCCAGCGGTAGTCGCCGGCCGTGGCATCGCTCGACGGCGCGACGTTCAGATCCGTCCCGCGCATCGCGCACAGCATCGGCAGGTATTCCTTGATCGCAACGGGCTGATCGAGGTTGGTGTCCTGTGCGAGGTACGTGATGCCGAACCCGCCCTGGCCGAGCACCGCGCGGATCTCGTACCAGAAGAACCGGTAGCCCGCGGGGAGCGCGAGCGTGCGTGGGGGCTGGGTGGGCGTGATCGTCATCGCGTGGTCGATAGGGACTTCCGTTTGACGGAATGCGGCCGCGTGCCTGGCGCAGCGATCGCGCCTTTTTCCCGCGCCCGGTCCGCCAGGTGGACGGGCCACGATCGCGACGCAAATCTCTGTGACGGATCACGCGCGGGAAGGCCGAAGTTTGGGAGATCCGTCACGTGCGCACAAAGTTTAATCTCATATACCTGTGCGCGGCCAGCGCGCCCAGCGCTGCGCATTCCATCCAGACTTGCGGAGCGACAGATGACTGCACGATCCAATTCCCTCGTCCATGGCCTGCTTCTTCTCATTCTCGCGATACCGGCGACGGCGGCGCCGCCGGCCAGGACGTTCGGCAGGGATCGGCCGTTCGCGACCGCCGAGCTGCCGCTGAGCCAGTTGCGTGCGCAGCTCGAGCGCCTGCCCGCGGTCAAGCGCCAACGCGCAATGAAGTGGCTGCACCGCTTCAATTTCCCCGTCACCGACGTACCCAACCTCCGCACCGACGCCGAGGGTGGCGTGCTGTTCGTGGATCCGCCGCCCGCCACGGTGGAACCCGCGCCGGCGGCGGGCACCGCCGGCACGCCCACGGTGGCGGCCGCGATCCCGACCGCGTCAGCGTTCCTGCTGCACAGCCGGCCCGGCGCCGCGAACGTCGTCTACCTGGACTTTGACGGACAGGCCGTCAGCAACACGGCGTGGAACGGGACCGGCGGCACGTTGAACGCCGTCGCCTACGACGTCGATGGAGTCGCTGGTTTCAGCACGGCGGAACTCAACAACATCATCAACATCTGGCGACGGGTCAGCGAGGATTTCGCAAGCTTCAACGTGGACGTCACCACGCAGCTGCCCGCTGCGTTCGGGGCACGCACTGCGCGCGTACTGATCACGCGTGACAGCGATGCCAGCGGCCGCGCGATGCCGTGGCAGGGCGCGGGCGGCGTGGCGTACATCGATGTGTTCGGGCGTTCCGACTACGCGAAGTACCAGCCGGCGTTCGTCTACTACAACCGCCTCGGCGGCGGTCGCGAAGACTACGTGGCCGAAGCGGCGTCCCACGAGATGGGGCACAACCTCGGCCTCACGCACGATGGCACGTCCGGCGCTTCCTATTACGGCGGGCACGGCGCGGGGGCCACGTCCTGGGCGCCGATCATGGGCATCGGTTACAACCGCGCGGTCACGCAGTGGAGCAGGGGAGAGTACGCGGGCGCCAACAACACGCAGGACGACATGGCGATCATCGCCGGCAAGCTCGCCGTGCGCGCCGACGACCACGCCAATGCCGCCGTCGGTGCCACGCCGCTGATCTCGGATGCCTCCGGCAACGTGACTTCGGCCACCCTGGACGCGGACTGGACCAATGCGCAGCCGCAGAACCGCGGTGTGCTCGGCACGGCCGGCGACGTGGACGTGTTCGTGTTCAGCGCCGCGGCAGGTCCGCTGACCCTGACCGCGCGTCCGCACGTGATGCCGGTGAACACGGCCGGCGGCAACGTGGATCTTCAGCTGCAGCTGTTCAGCGAGGGTGGGGCGCTGCTCGGCACCGCAAGCCCGAACGGCGCGACCGTCGCGACCTTGTCCACCACGGTGCCGGCCGGCCGCATGTTCCTGCATGTTTCCGGCGTCGGCGATCCGGCGGTGCCGTACAGCGACTACGCGAGCGTCGGCCAGTTCTACCTGTCCGGAAAACTGCCGGTCAGCGTGGCGAACACCGTGCCGCCGAGCCCCAGCCCGATGGCGTTCGAGATTGCGCCCGTGGTGCTCGACACGGCGCGTGTATCGATGCGTGCGACCACGGCGATCGACGATACGGGCAGCGCGGTGGAGTACCGCTTCGAATGTGTGCTGGGCGGCGCGGGATGCGTCACGAGCGCGTGGCAGACCGCGCGCGATTACGTCGCGGGCGGACTCGCACCGGTCACGCAGTATCGTTTCCGCGTGCGGGCACGCGATGCCGCCGGCAACGAGACGGCCCCGTCGGCCGAGTTCGCGGTGACCACCCCGGCGGCGCCCAACCGTCCGCCCGTTGCCGTGGCCGACAGCGCAACGGTCAAGCGACAGCGCTCCGTGGTGATCCGCGTGCTGGCCAACGATTCGGATCCCGATCGCGATGCGCTCCGGATCAGCGCCGTCACCCAGGGCGCGCGCGGCCGGGCCACGGTTTTCGGGGGATCGGTCTTCTACACCTCGAATTCCACCACCGGGGACGACACCTTCACGTACACCGTGAACGATGGCCGGGGCGGCAGCGCTTCCGCGACGGTCAGCGTGACGATCACGCCATGACGAAACCGGGCGCGTGGGCGGTCAGTCGTCCACGCGCCAGGTGCCGTCCTGCCGCCGCAGCGTCATCAGCGAAGTGCGGCGCTGGCGCAGCACGAGATAGGCGCGGTCCTCGTACAGGACGGCGGCCTCGATCTGCCGGCGGCGGGCCGCCGTCGCCGGCAGGCGCGTGGTGAACTGCGCCAGGAACTCCGGCGCCGCGGCGCGCGCCTCCAGATCCAGGATCTGCGGCAGCAACCCTGGCGTGACATGCCGCCGCGCGGCGACGAAATCTCCCGCGTGCAGCAGTTCTTCGAACGCGAGGTAGGCTGCGGCCGGTGCGCTCGCGCGCGCGGCCTCGCCGTGCAGGTGTGCCTGCGGGGGTGTCTCGTGGAAGTCCGGCGTGCTGAACGTCACGTCCAGGGTGAGACCGGCGTGGGCATCGTCGAACCGGAGACGTCCTGTCACGCGGTGATCGCGCGTGGCGATGTCCGCGCCCGCAATCGGATGCACCACGAACAGCGGGATCCCGGGCGCTGACGGCAGCGCCGTCAAGGTGCCTTTCACCTTGCCTGCGGCATCCACCGGTACGCTGATCAGCACGGCGTCGAGCGCTTCCCGCTGCAGATGGTATTCCAGGCTTTTGATTTCCACTTCGGAGAGCAGGGTCGCCGGGACATCGCCCGCTGCCAGCAGGATCCGCAGCTCGGCCCCCCGGTCGGCGTGCGCGCCGAGCCCCGCGAGATCGCGGAACCGGAAGGACTGCGCGTGCGTGAGCCGCACGGCGCGCCCTTCGCGCACGTACGTGCCGCTGACGGTGCCGGGATCGATTGCCCCGGCGCAGGCGCTCCAGGCGATCACGCACGCCGCCGTCAGCGCGCGCCACCCGGAATGCGCGGCGCAACGCACCGGATCAGAACCGGAACACGCCGTAGCCGACCGGTTCGAGCGGTGCGTTCAGCGAGGTGCTGATGGCGATGCCAAGCGCGTTGCGCGTGTCCACCGGGTCGATCAGGCCGTCGTCCCACAGGTTGGAGGTGGAGAAATACGCTGACAGCTGCTCCTGGTAGGCCTTCAAGGTGTCCTGGTAGACGGCCTCGATCAGCGCCTTGTCCTCGCCGTGGCCGTCGCGCTCGAGCTGGCGCAGCTTGACCTCCGCGAGCGTGCGCGCGGCCTGCTCACCGCCCATCACGCCGATCTGGTGGTTGGGCCACGCGAAGAGATAGCGTGCGTCGTACGCGCGGCCGCACATGCCGTAGTTCCCCGCGCCGAACGAGCCGTGACACATGACCGTGAACTTGGGTACGCGGCTGCACGACTGCGCCATGATCATCTTGGCGCCGTCCTTGGTGATGCCGCGCGATTCGTACTCGCGACCTACCATGTAGCCCGTGATGTTCTGCAGGAACACGAGCGGCGTCGCGTTCTGGTTGCAGAGCTCGATGAAGTGCGCGCCCTTCAGCGCGCTGTCGTTGAACAGCACGCCGTTGTTGGCGAGGATGCCCACCTTGTAGCCCCACAGGTTGGCGTATCCGCAGATGAGCGTGGTGCCATAGGCGGGCTGGTACTCGTGGAAGCGGCTGCCGTCCACGATGCGCGCGATGACCTCGCGCATGTCGAAGCCGCGCTTGATGTCTTCCGGCACGATGCCGTAAAGCTCCTCGGCGGGGTAATACGGGTCCTCCACGGCGTCGCGCTGCACGGCCCACTTGGGTGGCGAATCCCACTGCGCGACGATCTCGCGGCCGAGCGCAATGGCATGCGCCTCGGAATCCGCGGGGTAGTCGCAGGTGCCGCTGACCTGCGTGTGCAGGTCGCACCCGCCGAGTTCGTCCACCGTCACCACTTCGCCCGTCGCGGCCTTCACGAGCGGCGGACCGCCGAGGAACACGGCACCTGTGCCGCGCACGATCACGGAGTAGTCGGACAGTCCCGGGATGTACGCGCCGCCCGCGGTGCAGTGTCCGAACACGAGCGACAGCTGCTTGACGCCGAGCTTGCTCAGGATGGACTGGTTGCGAAAGATGCGGCCCGCCGCGTAGCGATCCGGGAATAGTTCGTGCTGCAGCGGCAGGAAGCCGCCGGCGCTGTCGCACAGGTGCACCACCGGCAGGCGGTTCTCGATCGCGATGTCCAGGCAGCGCACGATCTTCTTGATCGTCAGCGGGTACCACGCGCCGCCTTTGATCGACGAGTCGTCCGCGTGGATCATCACCTCGCGGCCGCTGATCATGCCGATGCCGGTGATGCAGCTCGCCCCCGGCGCTTCACCGTCGTAGGCCATGTTCGCTGCCAGCGAGGACAGCTCCAGGAACGGGGTGCCGGGATCGAGCAGCTTTTCCAGCCGTTCGCGCGGCAGCATCTTGCCCTGCTTGCGCAGGCGGTCGATATCGCGCGCCGGGCGGCGGTGCCGCGCCGCTTCCTGGCGCTCGCGGAACGTCGCGAGGCGGGCGAGGCTGGCCGCGTAGTTCTCGCGGTACTCGGCGGCGCCGGTGTTGAGGCTTGAACGGATGCGGCTCATGCGGATTCCCCGGCGTGCTTCTCGAGCGCGACGAGCAGCGCGCCCTTCTGGAACGGCTGGTTGGCGGCGACGTGCACCTCGGCGATCACACCGTCGCGTGGCGCGTGCAGGGTGATCTGCATCTTCATCGATTCGATCGTCAGCAGGGCGTCGCCGGCCGCGACCGCGTCGCCTGCCGTACAGCGCAGGGTCACCACCACGCCGGGCATGTCCGCGCGTAGCTCGTCACCGCTGGCGCCGTGGCGGGTGCTGTCGAGCGGGTCCGTGACGCCCACGGAGAATGTCCGCGTGCCCACGCGCAGGTGCACGCGTTCGCCTTCGTGCGTGCGCCACACGGTGTATTCGCGGCCGTCCACGGTGAGCAGGAAGCAGTCGTCACCGGAGGCGGTCTCGCGCACCTCGTGCACGGTGCCGCCCACCCGACACCGCAGCGCCGGCCGGCGGCCCACGATGTCCACGTCCACCGCCGCCCCATCGAGATTCAGGGTCAGAGTCATAATTCAGTTCCGCCACGCGCCGATGGAGGCATAGGGTTCAGGGATCGCGTAGGCCATGCGCCGGAAGTCGTCGTCCGCGAGCGCCGCGGCGAGCAGTACGGCGGCGCGATCCGTGGCATCGAGCGGCGGCGGCGCGAGCGTCGCCGCATGTTCCACGACGAACCCCGTGTGCAAGGTGCCGGCGGCGAACGCCGGGTGCGCGAAGATTGCCGCCAGGTAATCCAGGTTGGTGTCCACGCCCAGCAGCACCAGCGCCTCCAGCGCTTCGCGCATGCGTGCGATCGCGTGCGCCCTGGACTCGCCGTGACAGACCAGCTTGGCGAGCATGGAGTCGAACGCGGCGGTCACCGGCAGGCCTTCGCGGATGCCGCTGTCGAACCGCAGGTCGGCGCCGGCCGGCACGCGCAGCCGCCGCACCGTGCCCGTCGCAGGCCGGAAGTCGAGCGCCGGCTGCTCGGCGCACACGCGGCATTCGATCGCGTGCCCCTGCGTGCGCACGTCGCGCTGCGTGAACCACAGCGGCTCACCGTTCGCGATCCGGACCTGCGCCTCCACGAGATCAAGTCCGGTGACGTACTCGGTGACCGGGTGCTCCACCTGCAGCCGCGTGTTCATCTCCAGGAAATAGAACTCGCCGTCCGGCGCGAGGATGAATTCCACGGTGCCGGCGTTGCGGTAGCGCGCGGCGCCGGCGAGCCTTGACGCCGCGTCGCAGATCCGGTCACGCAGCGCCGCCGGCAGGTTGGGCGCAGGGCTTTCCTCGATGATCTTCTGGAAGCGACGCTGGATGGAGCATTCGCGCTCGAAGAGATGGATGACGTTCCCGCTGCCATCGCCCAGCACCTGCACCTCGATGTGGCGGGGCCGCTCCACGTAGCGCTCCGCGTACACGCGACCATCGGCAAAGTACCGCGCCGCCTCGCTGGCCGCGAGCTCCGCACGCGCGGCGAGTTCATCCGCACTGCGCACGATGCTCATGCCTTTGCCGCCGCCGCCCGCCGCGGCCTTGATCAGCAGCGGGAAGCCGATCGCCGCGGCGCCGGCTACGAACGCCGCCATCGAGCCGTCCTGCGTGCAGCTCGGCGCCACCGGGACGCCGTGCGCGGCGGCGAACTCGCGCGCACGGAGCTTGTCGCCCATCAGCTCGATGACGTCCGGCTGCGGGCCGATGAAGCGCAATCCGGCGGCTTCCACGGCCGCGGCGAAGCGCGCGTTCTCCGCGAGGAACCCGTAACCCGGATGGACGGCGTCCGCGCCGGTGCGGCGGGCGGCGTCGATCAGCTGCGCGACGTCGAGATACGCGGCGGTCGGCACCTCCGCGTGCAGTTCCACCGCCGTGTCCGCGTCCACCACGTGGGGCGCGTCGCGGTCCGCGAAGTGATACACCGCGGTGGTCTTCAGGCCGAGACGGCGGGCGGTGCGCTGGATCCGGCAGGCGATTTCGCCGCGGTTCGCGATCAGGATGCGGGTGATGGGTCGTGAACCGGTCATCGGCAGGGGGCCTCGCCACGGCAGCAGGGAATCCGCCGGACTCTAGTGGATGCCTCCGGCGGCGGTCAACGCGGCCCGCCCGTCACCGCGCGGGTCACGGCCACCGGCTTCCAGTACCATGCGGAGCCAGGATTCCAGCGAGGTGGCCCATGAGCGATTTTCCGATCACCGACCGCAGCCGCGTGATGCGCTATCCGAAGCGCGGCGCCTACGACCGCGACACCGTCTACCGCATCCTGGACGAAGGCCTGGTCTGCCACGTGAGCTTCGCGGTCGACGGCCAGCCGTTCCTGATCCCGACCATCCACGCGCGGATGGGAGACCAGGTGCTGCTGCACGGATTGAAGGGCGGACGGCTGCTGAAGTATATCGATGACGGCAATCCCATCGCGCTCGCGGTGACCTTGCTCGATGGCCTGGTGCTCGCACGCACGGTGTTCAATCACTCGATGAACTACCGTTCGGTGGTGCTCTACGGACGGGGGCGCGCGATCGAGGACCGCGACGCCAAGCTCGCCGCGCTCCACCACCTCACCGAACACGTCTGCCGCGGCCGCTGGGCCGATGCCAGACCGCCGAACGAGAAAGAACTGATGGCGACGACCATCGTCGCGCTCGATATCGAGGAAGCCTCCGCGAAAATCCGCCAGGGTCCACCTGGTGATGACGGCGACGATCTTGCGTTCCCCGTGTGGGCCGGCGTGCTGCCGCTGCCGGTGGTGCCGCAGGCCGCG
>JBFWUN010000093.1:0-10964 GCA_050247235.1 Gammaproteobacteria bacterium | reverse complement strand
CAACATGGCACTGGTGCATCGCTGGCTGAAGGCGAAATGGCAGGCGGGGGGCGTGATCGCCGGCGATACGGCGTGAGTAAATTGGCTCCCCGAGTTGGACTCGAACCAACGACACACGGATTAACAGGCGCATTTCCGTGGTCGGCTCAGGTTCGCTCGGATCGTAAACGCCTGTTTTTCCTGCAACTGCACCTGCCCTGAGTCGGCTGGAGTTCGCTCCAGTCGGCTCGGGGTGGCTGCGAATTGGCTGCGACCGCCGAAGTCTTTCCCCGCTAGGATGCGTCAACGCCACAAGTCACGGGTGACGCGGTACAGCGATGCCAAGACTGCTGCTAGCGTGGATCGTTGGGATTGCTACCTTTGCAGCCCTGAGCATTTGGGTCGTTCCGAAGCCGACGTGTGCCGACGGGTGGATGTCTGGATCTATTGGGACTCGGGGCGCTTGTTCATGGCATGGCGGTGTCAAGAGGAGTCCTCTCGGCTTGGTGGCACTTGCGGCAGGCATTGGCGCCGGAATTCTAGTTGCAAGGTTTCCTCGCCTTCGCGCACATGCGAAGAGACGCCGTGAATTACAGCGGCACAAACGTGCAGCCAAAGAAAATCCGAAGCTCGGAATCATGACGCCATATGGAACTCTCGACGAGTATGAAAGGCATCTTCGTAAGAGCGGAGTGGCCGAATCGCAAATTGCCATTGAGCTCAAGAAATACACTGAGCCTCGTCTGTGAACTACGAAGCCAAAAGGCGCGCCACGCTTTCCAAGTGGCGCCTGTCCAAACGATTCGGGCCGAAGCTGGTGCAGTGGGGAGTTGAGCGGCGGAGGGCGTGGCAGATTGACGATTCGTGGTCGGTGGATCGCTTTCGTCGTCACATCGAACAGCTCAGGTCGGACTACTCGTGGCAGGTGCTGACCGGAACCAAAGACGTGGTGGCGTTAGACAAGTGGATGCAACGGCTGCTGCGCTGCGTTCGACCACGCCCCATTGTTCGCGACCCGCGTCTCAAGATTGAACTGCCACAGCGCCTCAGCATCGACGACATCGAGCGGAAGTTTCGCGCGGAGCAACCGGACATCACCCGCGCGCGGCTACGGACATTGCTTCATCGAGGTACACGCAAAGGTTTTCTGTTCCGCGTGGCTCAGGGCCAATATGAGCAAGCTGACGAATATCATTGGTCCAAGGAGCCGGATCCACCTTGGCTGCAACGTGACGACGACCAATACGAGGAATATCGGAAACGCGCAGCACACCGCGAAGAGTGCCGAAGGCTTGTGCTAGCTGCGCACTATGTGCTGCCGTTGCCAGCAGCGCGCAAGGCGCGGCAGTTCCGCATTAGCGAGCGCAGGTACTTCTACGATCTCAACGACGCGCTGTTGCGACTGGTGCCGGGTAAAGAGGCCGAGCGGCTTTGATGAGAATGGTTTCTGTGCAGTGATTCAGCATTGATTTGTTTAGCAAAAGTGGATAGGTGACTAGGCGCGAAGGCTGAAAATTCGCAGAATTACAGCGGGCGAAGTTGCGCCCGCGAGAGGCCCGCCACCCGGCGGGCCTTTTTATTTCCATCCACGGAGCCAATGCGAACCCATGCGCCGCCACTGGCGGGCGCTGGTCCGTTCGTTGAGGAAACTGCGCGTCGCTGACTGGACCGCCTTGGTTGGCCTGGCCACCAAGCTGGTCGAGCTCGTGCGCACGATCCTCGCGACCGACTAAGCGGCCCGCGCTCGATCACCGCTGAAACAACCATTGTTGTGACAGCGGGCTCGCGCTCGCCCAAAATTTGCCGTTTTGCAGTGCGACTAGAAATCCCTGTTGTCGGAGTCGTCATCCGGCTTGTGTAGAACATTGTCGATGTGCGATTGAATTTCCTCGCATACACGTTGCCCGGCAGGCGTTCTCGCATAGTTGTTGGCGTAACAGGTCCGCTCGAACTGCCGCACGAAGTTGCGCTGCTGCACACCGTTGTTGAAGTGAAACCACATGTAGAGCAGGGCGATGATGCCTAGCAGCATCAGCCGGTGTCTCATCGTACTTGGGTCAGTCTGCTCGTCCTCACTCAGCGAATTCTTGAGCACGAAGACGATGTAGTACGCGAAGCCGAAGATGAACGGGTCGAAGATGTAATGGTCAGCCAGCATCGCGACGACAAGGCCAATGAATATCACCCAGCCGATTGCCGGCACCCACTTGCCTTTCATGTCTGCGAGGCGCGGCAGTTCCATGCGGACTAGTTAGCGCTGTTTGAGAGACGTCCGGCGCTTCAGACTATTCTGCGCGCTCAAGTAGCGCTCGTGGCGGACGCGAGCGCAGAAAATCCTGTCAACGGTTGTTGCCCACTTTCCATCCGGCCGTAGCAAGTTCTGGAGGAACGGATCGCGTCTGCACAGAAGGCCGAGTTGCGGCTTGCGGATGCCCATCAGTTCCGCGATGGCCTTCTGGCCACGCACGCGCTTGTCGCAGTTAACGTAGACCTCACCGTGCTCGACATGCCACGGGCTGTTCTTGACAGCGAGCGTGCCGATCAACCGGGCCATCAAGCGCGCGTCATTCAACCGATCATCCCTTTTGGTCTGCCGAAGCCAACCGATCATCACTTTGCCGCGTGCCTTTCCGCAGTGGCGGACCGGATACTCAAAACCGGCGTTGCGCGGGAGACAAGTATGGGCTCGAAAGTGGGATTCTCAAAATCGCCGGTTCTGGACGAGGACCCGGCAGTCGATGCAGAACTGCGGCGGCTGATTGACGAGCCGATCGTGGCGCGGCCGATGGCCGCCAAGCTGGGCGGCACCGGGGTTGACGCGCTGGACGGCACGGTCGCTCGTCAAGGCCTGACGCTGCACCCGAACAATTCCAACCGGCAGCACCTGACGGTCCGTGACACAGCCCGCTATGTGGTGCTGCGGTCGCGGCCGCGCAAGGCCTGACGCTCGATGCGCGACCTCTGCCCACCGCCCGGCATGGCTGCGCCGGTGCCAGAGCCTGAATTACGCGCTTGCTACCGATGCAGACGCAGGCACGGTCGCATTAAGTCATTTCGCGTCGGGCCGCTGGTCCTCTGCTCCGGATGTGCGCATGCGTGGGTGCGCCTGCAGTGGTGGCGCTACCGGCGCAGCAACGGGTTGCCGCTGCGCGGTCGCCTGCCCGACGTGCGCCCCGAAGATTTTGCGCGGCTGCGCGAAGTTTGCGCGGCGGCGGAAGCGCGGCCATGAGTGCCTCCATCCCCGCTGGACTCGACGTGATGCTGGACCATGGGATCGGCGTTTTCCCCTGTCGCGCGAAGACGCTGGACGACAAGCACAAAGCCAAGTCGCCGCTGACCCAGCACGGTCTGGACGACGCGAGCACAGACCGCAAGCAGATTGCGGACTGGGCAAGGATGCACCGGGGCTGCGCGTGGGGTGCGGCCATGACTCCCGAGATCGGCGCGCTCGACATTGACGTGAAGCCGGGTCGCAATGGTTTCGATTCGCTCGCCGCGATGCTGGCCGAACATGGCGACCTGCCAACGACGCTGACGAGCCACACGCCTGCTGGCGGCCAGCATCGGTTCTTCCGTTTCGGTCGTGCGCTGGACAATTCAGTCGGCAAGGTCGCGCCGGGCATCGACATCCGGAGCAAGCGCGGCTACGTCCTCGTGCCGCCAAGCCAGATCGAGTCGGGCACCTATCGGTATGAAGACGCCACGGCAGCAATTGCGGTGCCGCCAGACTGGCTAACGGCAGAAATTGTGCAGCGTTCCGGCGTGCGCCGCGTCAGGAAGTTCCCCGAAGGTCAGCGCAACAAGTCCATGCACAGCTACGGGTGCGCGTTGCGGGCGCGCTCTGTACCGCCAGAGGAAATCTGGAACGCGCTGCAATCACGCAATCTCCTAGACTGCGATCCGCCGATGACGGACGATGAACTCCAGCAGATTCACGCCAACGTGCTGCGATACCCGCCGGGCTTTGCACTCACTGACCTCGGCAATCGCGACCGGCTCATTGCCGCGCACGGCGACGACATCCGCTATCTGGTCGGTGGTGGCTGGCACACATGGACCGGCCATCGGTTCGAGTTGGATCGGAAAAGCAAGATCATCGTCCTGATGGCCGATGTGGCACGCGGAATCTACGCCGAGGCCTACAACTCCGACGATGCCGACCGGCGCAAGCTGATCGGCAAGTGGGCGAAGGACTCCGAATCCCACGGGCGCATCGGCAACGCCGTTGCGCTGGCGCAGTCGCATCCGGATGTGGTCGATGTGCTGGAGGACTTTGATAGCAATCCGTGGCTGATAGGACTGCAAAATGGAATCTACGACCTGCAGCGCGATGAATTTCGCGAGGGTCGCCGCGAAGATCGCATCACCATGGCGATGGACGTGCACTACGATCCTTCGGCCACGTGTCCGCAGTGGGAGAAATTCCAGCACGACATTCATCCGGGGAAACCGGAGATCGTCAGCTTCAAGCAGCGCGCGTTGGGGTACTCCCTTTCCGGCGATACCAGCGAACAGGTCGCCTTCTTCAAGTACGGCGGCGGCGCAAACGGCAAGGGCGTAGAGCAGGAGACAATTCAGGACACGTGGGGCGACTACGGTTTGGCCATCGCGCCCGAAGTGCTGATGACCAAGGACCGGCGCACAGGATCGAGCAACGAGTTAGCGCAGATGCGCGGCGCGCGCCTTATCTCCACGAGCGAGATCGAAGAGGGACAGACTCTTGCTGAGAATCTGTTCAAGCGCCTGACGGGCGAGGACGAGATCTCTGCCCGCTTTCTCTATCAGGAGCACATCAACTTTCGCCCGGTCGCGAAGTTCTGGATCAGCAGCAACAACCGGCCAGAGATTCGCGGCAGCGACTTTGCGATCTGGAGACGGATACTCGTGATCCCGTATGAAGTGCGGTTCACAGAGACAAGCGACCCGCCGTGTGATCCGAAACTGCGCATGAAGCTAGCGGCAGAACGGAGCGGCATCTTCCGTTGGCTGCTGGAGGGCTACCGCGCATGGAAACGCATCGGTCTGCAACCACCGGATGAAGTGCGCGCGGCGACCGGCGCGTACCAGGCCGACATGAACCGCATCGCTAACTTCGTGGAGGAGCAGGTGCGGCCGACCCGTGGGGTGAATACCAAGTCTGCGGAAATCTATCGGCGCTTCGTGCGCTGGTGGAGGGCGACCGGGCTGAAGGGTCGCCCGAACCCGGCTCGTGATTTTCACGCCAAGCTGGAACGGGATCACGGCTTGGTACGCGGCACTGGTGGCGACCGGCTTTACATTGACTGCGCCCTCGTCGCATGGGAGTTCCACGATGACGATGCCATGTGACCTTCGGGCGTCAGGGGCGTCTCAGTCGCATTTCGCCGTAACTTTTCCCTATGTTCTTCTCGCGAGAGATTTACGGGGAAGTGGGCCCGACACGCCCGACACGCCCGACCATGGTGCAAGTCCATGAGCGGCTGGGTGCTGATCCCGTTTGGGTCCGCCTTCCTTCGGGCGTCCACCGAGGAATTCGCCGTGATGATGGGCCGTGGCCTCGACCCCGGCCCGAGCGGCCACCCTGTGGCCGCTCCTGTGGCCGCCGAGGGATTGCTGACCTCGGCCCAGTTGGGCGAGCGTCTCGCCCTGACGAGCACCTTTTGCGAACAGAAAGCCGCGAGCGGCGAGTGGCCGTGCCATAGGCCCGGCCGCTATTTGCGGTTCCGCCTGTCCGAAGTGCTCGCCGCGATCGCCGCCAACGGCAGCGGGGTCGCTCATGACTGAGCGCTTTCTCGGTCGCGCCGCCACGGAGCGCAACGCCCGGCTGCTGCGCCGCGAGCCGTTGTGCCGACTCTGCCGTGCCAAGGACCGGGTCACAGCCGCCACGGAGGTGGACCACATCCGGCCGCTCTGCAAAGGCGGTACCGAGGATGAGCTCAACCTGCAACCGCTCTGCGCTGATTGCCACAAGCGCAAGACTGCCGAGGATTTCGGCAAGCATCGCTGGCCGACAATCGGACCTGACGGATGGCCGGTCGATGAATAAGGGGGCGGGAGTTTGTTTTCTGAAACTGCGTGCTGCGGTTAGCGCGCCCCTCACTTTTGGGTGAGTAAGTAGATGGGATTACGAGGCCCCGGCGCGAAGCCGATCACGAAAACCAAGACACGCGAGAGGCGCTATGACCCGAAGCTGTCACGCGCCGAGCGCGTCATCAAATTCGTCCAGTCGTTGAAGCTGACGAGCGGGGTGTGGGCCGGTCAGCCGTTCAGGCTGCGTCCATGGCAGATCAAGTTCATTCGCGATGTGTACCGCACCGACAGGAAAGGACGGCGCACTGTCAGAACCGGCCTGCTCACGGTCGGCCGCAAGAATGGAAAATCGCAATTGGCTTCCGCGCTCGCCTTGGCGCATCTCGCCGGTCCGGAAGCGGAGCCACGCGGCGAAGTCTACTCGGCGGCTAGTGATCGCGATCAGGCGTCGAGAATCTTCCACGAAATGGAAGCCTTCATCCGCGCCGATCCGGAAATGTCCGCTCGCATTAACGTGAAGAGCTTCAGCCGCCACTTGCAGGTTTTGCGCGGCAAGGGCGCAGGCTCCGTCTATGCCGCGCTCGCCTCGGACGCTCGTAGTGCGCATGGCCTTGGTCCTTCTTTTGTTATCTGTGATGAATTGGCGCAGTGGAAGTCGCGCGCGCTCTACGACGCACTGGTGACAGGCTCCGGCGCGCGTGCCGAGCCGCTATTTCTTGTCATCAGCACGGCAGCCTCCGACCCGGAGCACGTTCTGACCGCCCTCACGGAGCACGGCGAGAAGGTGAACGCGGGCGAGATCGCCGACAAGACTTTCGTCGCGCACATCTACCGGGTGCCAGCGGACGCCGACATCTTCGACGAGACCAACTGGAAACTTGCCAACCCGGCGCTCGGCGACTTCCTCAACATCGAACAGTTGCGGACCGCCGCGAAGCACGCGCAGCGGATGCCCGCGAGTGAGGCGTCGTTCCGCAATTTGCACCTCAACCAGCCAGTGGATACTGCCGCCATTCCATTCGTGGCGCGCGAAGTGTGGGAGGCATGCAGCGCGCGGCCTGCGCCGATTGACGGGCAGACGGTCTACTTCGGCCTCGACCTGGCCTCGGTGCATGACCTCACCGCGCTGGTCGGCGTCACGCTCGCTGGCGACGTCCATACCTACGCGTGGTTGCCGCAGGAAGGTCTCGCGGAAAAGAGTCGGCGGGATCGCGTGCCGTGGGATCGCTGGGCCGCAGACGGCACTTTGCTGACGACGCCCGGCAAGGCGGTGGATTACGACCACGTCGCCGCGTTCATGCGCATGCTGTTCCGCAAGTGTGACGCGCGGGCGGTCGCGTTCGACCGGGCGCTGATGGCCTACTTCATGCCTGCCCTCACGCGCGCCGGGTTCACGGCGGCAGAGATCGCGCTGTTCCAGCCTTTCGGGCAAGGCTTTTACTCCATGGGACCGGCAGTGCGCGAGTTGGAGACCCGATTGCTGCAGGGGCAGCTGAAGCACGGCAATCATCCGGTGCTCGCTTCATGCGCCGCCGCCGCGCGCATTGACACGGACCCGGCAGGCAGCCGCAAGTTCAACAAGGCGCGCAGCGCGGGTCGCATCGACGCGCTGGTGGCGCTGGCGATGGCTGTCGCCGTCCAGCCGTTGACCAAGCCTGAGCCGCATTACGAAATGTTCTTCGTCGGTGGGGCGCGCGCGTGAACACGGCAATGGAACCGCGCGCGATTCGGCTGTCCTGCCGCGAAGCTGCTGCGCGGCTCGGCGTTAGTGAGCGGACGCTGGAAGCGTGGCGGCGCGAGCGACGCGGACCGCAATTCTTCAGGCCACCGCTGGCGCGGCCATTCTATTTGGAATCAGACATCGACGATTTCCTGCGCGCGTTCCCGGCGCGCACCAAGCGTCATGGATAAGCCCGCGCAAGCCCGCGCAAGCCCGCGTCACCCCGCGATGTTCCCGGCGAGGATTAGGCCATCGCATTAACCGGGAGCCACGCATGAATCTCGTCCAGAACCGCAATCTTGAATTCGCCGCCTACGCCATGGTGCTCGCCCGTGCTGGCGGTGATGCCTTGCAAGCCGTCGAGCTTGCCAAGACGCACTTCCGCGCATGGTCGCACATCGAGCCGGTGCTGCGCTCGGCGGTCAACAGCGGCACGACGCTGGACCCGGCATGGGCGGGCTCGCTCGCGGACTACCGGCAACTCGACGCCGGATTCGTGGACAGTCTGCGCAGCATCAGCCATCTCGACGCGGCGCTGCCCTTCTCCCGTCAGCTGCCGTTGCACAGCCAACTGGCCGTCGCCTCGGGCGGGATCGCCGCTGCGGTAGCGAACGAGGCCGCTGTCAAGGCGGTTCGTCGTCTCACCTTCTCTGCCGACACGCTGGACCCTGAGAAAATCGCCGCCTTCATCATCGCGAGCGACGCGCTGCTGCGCTTCGCACACATGGCGGGCCTCGCGCTGCTGGACCGCGAGTTGCGGGCAGCGGTCGCGGAAGCGACCAATGTTGAGTTCCTCGGCTTCCTCGCCGCAGATTCCAACGCGATGCCGAGCAGCGGCGACATCCTGACCGATCTGCGCACCGTGCTGGCCTTCATCTCTGTAGTCGGTCGCGGTAGGTTGCTCGCCGCGATTTCACCGCTCGGTATGACGCAACTGGCGACCTTGCCCGGTGCCGGTGGCGAGCAGCGGTTCCCGGGCGTCACGCCGCAGGGCGGCGTCATCGCGGGCGTGCAGTTCATCCCGACTACCGCCGTGCCGAGCGATTCCAGCGGCAGCACGCTGATCGTCTATGACGCTGAGCAGCTGGCGCTTGGAGCCGACCCGATCACCGTGGCCGCGTCGCGCGCTGCGTCGCTCAAGATGGACGACGCGCCTGCTGCGGAAGCTAGCACCCAGGTCTCAATGTTCCAGACCTCCTCGACCGCATGGCGTGTCGAGCGGTACTGCGGCTGGCAGAAGTTGTTTGCAACCGCCAGCGCCGTACTCACCGGCGCGAATTACGAGCCTGCATCATGACGGGCAATCCCAAGCCATTCAATGCAGTCAAGTTCGCGGCGGGCGTGCGCGAACTCATCGAGCGCGAGGTGCGCCCGCTCGCCGAACGCATCGCGGCGCTGGAAGCGCGCGAGGCGAAGTCGCTTGCCGATGGCTACAAGGGAAGCTGGCTTCCCGGCCGCTACGAGCGCGGCGCGCTGTGCAGCCACGCGGGCAGCTTATGGCTGTGCATCGAGGACGGCGACGGCAAACCGGGCGGCTCGCCGTCGTGGAGGCTGATCGTGAAGGGCAGTCGCGAATGACGCCGCCCGTCGCGCTTCGGCTCCAGCAGATCCGATCCGACTACGACGGCGACGTGCACGTGCTCAAGGACTTCGACACTGCCGCCGCGATCCTGCTGACGCCTCGTGGCCAAAAGCCACCGCGAACGTTTGACGAGTTGCTCGCGTTCTGCGAGCGGTACGTGCCGCCCGCGCAAGACATGACACGGGAGGAGATCGCGGCCATGCGTGAGCCGTTTCTGCTGCTGATCAATCCGACGCTGAGTGGCCCGCCCCTCGGCCCGGCGCACTGAGCACTTGCCCCGGGGCGGCGCGACACACGGAAGTCCATGTGCCGCATGCATGTTGTCCGCAAGCACTTGGAATCGAGCGAGGATTAAGTCGAGGCAACGGCCTCGCATAACGGAGATGACAATGCGACGACCCGACAAAATCCAACGCAAGGGCGGCATCCGCTGGCAGGCGCGCTATCGTGACGCGCATGGCGCGATGCGCTATGAAACCTTTCCCACGGCAAAGCAGGCCGAGAAACGGCTGCGCGAGATCGAAGCGCAGCGCGACAGCGGCACGCCGATCAACGCGGACCTGCCGTTCGCGATGCTCGCAGAGGAATGGCGCGTGGCGCATTTGGCGCGCGCCAACAACCTGCGGCCCAGTAGCGTCCTGGACTATGAGATTCACCGCAAACGGCTCATCGACAACTTCGGCCAGATGACCCTGCGCTCGATCACGCCGCGCGATGTGGAGGCGTTTGTCGCTGAATTGCAAAGGCAGGAGCGGGGAGTCCGGACGATCAACAAGGCGCTCGGCACCTTGCGTACCATTCTGAAGTTCGCGGTCGGCCGGGGCTACGTCTCCCGCAATGTTGCCAGCTTCGTCCGTATGCTGAAGGCACCGGCCAAGACGGCAGGATCGCTGGACCTGAACTGCCTGTCGCCCGCCGAAGCGCAACTGCTGATCGACCACATGGAGCCGGAGTGGAAGGCGTGGGCCGGGGTCATGTGCTTCGGCGGCTTGCGGCTCGGCGAATCACTCGGGCTGCAATGGGGCGACGTGGAACTGGACCGGCAGCGCATCTTCGTGCGGCGGCAGCTGGAGGGCGTGACCGGCGAACTGCGCGAGCCAAAGACCGCAGCGGGCACCCGGATCGTGGAACTGCCCGCGAGTGTCGTGTCGGAACTACGACGCTGGAAGCTGCGCTGCCCGCATGGCCCGCATGGGCTTTGCTTCCCGGCCCGCAACGGCGAGCCGATGGACGGCGGCAATTTGCGCGGCCGAGTGTTCCACCCGGCATTGCGTAGGGCAGGGCTGCGCCGCATCCGGATTCACGACCTGCGCCACACCTGCGCGTCCATGCTGATCGCGACCGGCGCGGACATCGCGACGATCAGCCGTCAGATGGGGCACGCCACGATCGCCGTGACGCTGTCTGTGTACGGTCACGCCTTCGCGCAGCGCAGCACCACAGGCCTCGGAGACCGCCTGCAAGCGCTCATCGACGCAGAGGCAGGCTGCGAAATGGCTGCGACTCAGAAAGTGGCCGGTGGTCAGCAGCGCTAAGTCGTTGAGAGGATTGGCTCCCCGAGTTGGACTCGAACCAACGACACACGGATTAACAGTCCGTTGCTCTACCAACTGAGCTATCGGGGAAGCGGCTTTTGAGGGCGCGGGATTGTCGGCCAAGGCCGCGCCCAAGTCA
>JBFWUN010000092.1:0-11136 GCA_050247235.1 Gammaproteobacteria bacterium | reverse complement strand
GCGAGATGGCGATTGGGTTCGCGCGCGATATCGAAGACTTCGGAAGCGGGAAACTGGCGCGGGTCGCGATTGGCCGCCGCGATCACGAGATGCAGGTACGTGCCGGCCGGGATCGGCACACCGCCGATCACCGAATCCCGGGTGGCGCGGCGATTGCCGATCTGCAGCGGGCTCTCCATGCGGAGCATCTCCTCGACGGCGCTCTTCACCAAGGTCGCGTCGCGTTGCAGGCGTGCGCGCTGCTCCGGGTGCCGGAACAGCAGGTCCACGCCGTTCGCGATCAGGCTGCCGGTGGTGTCGTGCCCGGCGTTCAGCATGAAGATGGAATTGTGCAGGATTTCGAGTTCCGTCAGTCCTTCGCCCGCTTCACTCGCCTGGATCAATGCCCATAGAACGTCGACGTCGTCGGGTCCGGGAGGATGCGCGCGCTTGCGCGCGATCAGGCTGCGCAGGTACTTCTTGAACTCCTCCACCGCGCGGTTGCCGTCTGCCAGCTGTTCGGCGGTGCGCACCGGTTCGAGCGCGCCCAGGATCAGGTTCGCCCAGCGCTGCAGCGGTTCGCGCTCGTCGTACGGAACGCCGAGCAGGTCGCCGATCAGGTTCAGCGGGATCACCAGCGCGAACTCCCGGACGACATCGAAGCTGCCCTGGCGCGCCGCACGTTCGAGCAGGCGGTCGACCATCGCACCGATCGAAGCCTCCATCTGGCGGAGCGTGCGGGCCGCGAAGAACGGCCCGAGCAGCCGCCGCACGCGGGTGTGGTACGGCGGATCGTTGAACACCAGCGACGTGGTGTGGTGTTCGTACAGCGGGGAATCGCCGAAGCGCGGCTTGAAGTCCACCCGCTTGTCAGAGCTGTAGCGCACGGGATCGGACATCACCTCGCGGATGTCATCGTAGCGGGTCAGCAGGTACGAGCCGTCCGGCTGGCGGCACACCGGCGCGTGCTCGCGCAGCACCGCGTATGTCGCGTAAGGGTCGCGCGCGAACGCGTGATCCACCTGCCCCAGCACGAACGCGTGCGCATCCGCGGGGGTCAGCGCCTTCATTCGGTCACCCGCGGGATGGACGCGAGCGGCACGAGCCCGATGTCGGCGACGAACAGCCGTTCCCCGGCCCCCGTGTACCCCAGGCACAGGTGGGTCCGCTGACCTCGTCGCAAGGTGGCGGTAATCGCGTCGCCCGGCAGGTGGTCGGCGGATACGAGAATGTTCACCATGTCGTTCGAACGCAGCCGCGCGGCAACGTCGCGCGCGACGACGAGGTCATGGTACGAGTACACCATCGGCGTCTGCAGAAAGTCGTCACCACGCCGCATGCCGCGTTCCAGCAGCGCGCACGACACCAGGCTCACGGGAAACAGCTCCGGGAAGCGGACCCGTTCCTCCATCTCGTCGAAGTAGAGCGCCGGATCGACGATCGCGCCCAGCAGGAAATTCTTCGCGTTGGCCGTCGTCATGAACTTGCGTTTGAGAAAGAACCCGGTGCCCGGGACGTCGGTACGGTCGCGCAGTCGCGCGAGGCCAATGGGCTGCACCGGGTTGGGCGGATTCACGGGGCTGTCGTCGACGTAACGAACGTGCCCGGTCAGCGCCAGTCCCCGCGGCGTCCGCAGCGCGACGCGATGGCTGAGCGTGCCGGGACCGGTCTGCTGTGCCGGCTTGACGATCGTGGTGACTTCGTCGTCCACCCCCACCGCGTCGGCAAACGTGAAGCGTGCGTGCAGGTAACGTTGTTTTGGCGGCACGGCGTGCAGCGCCGACACGGCGTGCACGAGGTGCGTGGTGAGCTGGAAGCCGAGCACGATCGGTCCACCGAACGGGTTGCCGGCGATGCGCTGCCACTTGTTGCGATCGTGGAACGGGTTGAAGTCATCGGTGGCGAAGCGCGCCACGTCAATATGCAGCCCGGTGAACCGCAGCGGATCCGGCGCCGCGGAGCTCATGCGCGCGCGGGGGTCACGGGGAACGGACCGCGTCGCGGGGTCAGCCGCCCGCGATCCCCACCAGGAACGCGATCGTCTCGCCGTCGGCGAGCCGATCTTCCATGTACACGCGGCGTCCCTTCGAATCCAGGTACATCGTGCCGCGCGTGTTGAGTTCGTTCGTCTCCCGGTCGATCAGCAGGGCCTCCATCTGCGGGCCGTACTTTTCCGCGAGCGTGTTGGCAAGCTCCGCCACCAGCGGCTCGCTGAGCTGGAACGTCTCACCCGGAACCCGCGTGATCTCGCGGAAGCGGGACTGGTACTGGGTATGGACCGTGATCATCGCTCAGCCCCGCGCGAGCGCGCCGTCCTGCGCGAGCACCGCCGCCACGTCCTCCATGCCGAGTTCCGCGAGCCGGGATTCCTTCTGCAGGCTGGTGGTCCGGTCCCAGCCGCGCCAGTCGTAGTACTCGTCCAGCACGGTCTCGAACATGTTGGCGGCCACCGACCCGGGGTACATGCCTTCGGTGGTGGGTTCGTACATCCAGCGTTCGCAGATCGTGTCGTGCTCGCGGCGCAGGCCCAGCCGGGAATTGAACGCCTTCTCGAGATTGCAGATGCGTTCGCCGTCCTTCATCAGCTCTTCCGGCGTGCGATGGATGCCGGTGATCTCCCCGTAGGCCGGTCCATAGTGTTCCTCCGGCGCGAAGCCCGCCGGATCCAGCATCCAGTGGAACAGGCACACGCCGTAGGAATTGATCAGCGCGACCTGGTTCTCGATCAGCGCGGTGGACGCACCCTTGAGATCCGGGATCGTGAGATCCGCTGCCTCGGTGCGCCCGTTGAAGTAGCGCTTGGAGAGATCCCGCCGCTGGAATTTCTCGATGAGCCCGATGCCCTTCAGGTGATCGGCCCCGCGCGAGGCCACCGCCATGTTGTTCATCCAGGTCGGGAACGGCCGCATCTCCTCGGTGAACGCCGCGCCGCCCTTGCCATAGATCGAATACTTCATGAAGTTGCGACCCTGGCGCTCGGAATAGCGCAGCGCGCCCCAGTACGGGCCGTCGTGGAAGAGTTCCCCGAACAGGTTGCCGCGCGTCGCGATGTCGTGCACCAGCGCCTCGATGTCCTCCATGTTGCCCCATTCGAGCCGCTGGCGGCGGCCGAACAGTTCCTCGACGTCGCGGTCGGAGATCTCGCCCTTCTCCTTCAGCTCCATCACGAAGCTGATGGCACAGCTGAGATCCTGGTTGTCGATACCGTAGTCGTTCGTGATCTTGCCCCAGTGCGCCACCTCGGCCCAGTCGCGCACGTCCAGCGCACCGGCGGCGCTCGCGGTGGTCAGGTATTCAGGCCGCCGGAACGTCTCGCCGACGTACTTTTTCGCCTTCTCGGATTCGCTGCCGTCGATCTTGTAGCGCCCGTCGCAGGCGATGAAGCAGTCCGCCGAGCAGACCTCGGAATACTTGTGGAACTTCCTGACCCAGTTGTCCGAGCGTACTTCGTCGCCGCGGAACAGGCAGCCCTGGTTGTTGCGCCAGAAGTGGCTGCCGATGTGCTGGTACATCTCCACCGCGCCAAGCGTGCCGCGGCGCTTGAAGCCGTAGATCGCTTCGTTCCTGTCGATCATCTGGCGGAACTTGTCGGACCACTGCAGGATTCCGTGCGGGTTGTGCACCTTGATGCCGCCGCTGCCCTGTACGCAGATCGCCTTCAGGTTCTTGGAACCGAGCACCGTGCCGCCGCCGCCGCGTGCATGGATGCGGGAGGCGTCGGACACCACGGACGCGATGCCGACCTGGTGTTCGCCCGCCACGCCGATTGTCAGCGTGTGCGCCTGTGACGGGTAGTCGCCGTGCTCGGCGCGCAGCAGCGCGTGCGCCTCCGCGGCGCTCTTGCCCCACAGGTGGCTGGCGTCGCACAGCAGCGCGTTGCCGTCGCAGATGTACAGGTAGACGGGCCGCGGCGCGCGGCCGGTGATCGCGATGTGATCGAATCCCGCGAAGCGCACCATGTACGGAAACTTTCCGCCGGCGGCGGAATCGCCAAAGATGCCGTAGCACGGACTCTTGAACGTGATGCGTCCCTTCACGCCGCTGCCCGCCCCGCTGCCCGCGAGCGGGCCCACGCCGAACACGAAGATGTTGTCCGGGCTGCGCGGGTCGCAGTGGATATCGTGGGTCAGGAAATGCTCCCACATGATCCAGTTGTTGATGCCGGAGCCGCCGATCCAGCGCTCGAACAGCGCGTGCGGCAGGATTTCCGAACGCATCTCGCCGGTGGTCAGGTCCACCCTGAGAAGTGTGCTCTCCATGATCGACCTCCGGTACGTTGCCTGGGATCAGGCCGAACTGCTGATTTCACCGCGCTCGAGCATCGCCTGCATCATGCCCACTTCGTCGCGCTTCTCCGGCTTCTGCTGCATGACGGCGCGGAACGACTTGGGGTCCGCGTAGAACAGCACGGGCGCGCGGGTGTACTGCCGGCCGGCGTTGTTCATCTCCGGGCGCGTCGCACAGGCTTTCACGCAGGCGGGCTCCCCGCCGCACAGGTCGCATTTCAGGAGTTCGCCGTGCGGCGCGACGAACACCACGTCGAACGGACACGCCGGCACGCACTCCATGCACTGGATGCACTTGTCCTGGTCGATGATCGCGGCGAGGGTCTTGGGATCGTAGTAGAACGCGTCCGTCGGACAGACTTCCGCACACGGCGGCGGGTTGCCGCAGTGATGACAGATGGCCGACGCGAAACCGAAATCATGCACGGCCTTGCGCGAGTTCACGGCCGGCGCGTGGTCGATGCGGATGCGCGACAGGAGCGGGTTCAGTTCCCCGTCCGGCGAATGCACCAGCGAGCAGGCGATCTCGCAGACGTTGCAGTCGGTGCACTGGTTGGTCAGCGCGAAGAGCTTCTGCTCGACGTCCGGGATCTCGGTCCCCTTGTCGAACCATTGTTCGCCGGTCACGAGTTCCTTCTGCGGGAGTCGTCCTGTCGTCGCCATCGGGGGGTGCTCCTGGGCGTGCGCCGGCACGTAGTTCAGCCACCCCGGCAAGCCATGTCAAGCGTGCATCGTGCAGGGGATTTGCCTGCCCGCGGATCGGCGCGGCCGGTGGACGCCGGGCCATGCGCGGGGATGGGCAAACCGGGCGCTTCGGTCGACAATAGGGGTGTTCCCGGGGGAGAGGCATGTCACGAGAAAAACCACGCGAGATCCTGCTGCATCCGCGCTTGGGCGAGCTGCGGGCACGCCGCGTGCTCAACTGCGTGTTCGCGCTGCAGCCGAATGGCCCGATTCACCACCACCACGTGGATGACGTCACGGTCGAGTCGTCCGCGGACACCACCCGTTACATTCTGAAGGACGGCCCGCCAGCGGCGCAGCACGCGCGCTGTCGGATTATTCCGCCCCTGGTCTCGGAGTTCTGACGCGATGGGCATCGAAGAGATCGAACCCGAAGCCCTGGCCGCGGCGTGGGCGGACGCGCCGCCGGCCGTGTACCTGGACGTGCGCACCGTGGCCGAGTTTGCAACGGGTCGGCCCAAGGGCCCTGCCATCAACGTGCCGTGGGTTTTCTATTACCCGGGCACCCGCGAGGAACACCCGAACGACAGTTTCCTGGCCGTGCTGGAAGCGCTGTACCCGAAGGACACGCCGTTCGTGGTGGGCTGCAAGGCCGGGGGCCGCGCGCGGCGCGCCGCCGAAGCGCTGGCGGCGGCCGGCTATTCCCGGCTCAGGCTGCTGAAGGGTGGCTACGACGCCTGGCAGGCGCGCGGCCTGATGTCCACCACCGACAACCGGCCCGGCATCAGCTACGTGTCGCTGCTCACGCGGGTCAAGCGCCCGGATGCCAAGGCCGGGCACGGACACTGAGCGCGGATCGGGCTGAACGCCACGGCCAGGCCGGGGAACCCACGGGAAGGGCTTGAATGCCCCGTCGCGCGTGCGAATAATTCCGCGCACCCCGCGCCGTCAGGCGCGTCCGACATCCACTGAGCGGCCGGACATTCGGCCCGTTGCCCGGAGATCGCCCATGCCCACGTTCGATTACTACTGCCCCCAGAACGGACAGACCGTCGAAGTCATGCTGAAGCTCCACGAGACACTCGCCACCTGGGGCGAACTGTGCGCCCGCAAAGGCCTGCCGCTCGGCGACACGCCGGCGGACGCGCCCATCGAGAAGAAATTCACCGGCGCGGTGATCATGGACAAGGCGTCGATGGGCAGCGGGCATGCGCCGATCAACATGGCCTACACCGGGAAGTCCGCGAGCTACAACGTCTGACCTGAGGCGTCTGACCTGAGGCGTCCGACCTCGGGCGCCTGACCCGGGTCTTGCGGATGCGCGGCCCGGCGCGCGAGCGACACTCGCGGTGACCCGCCACCCTACACCCCGCCTGGCACCCCGCGCAGCTTTGCGATAGGGTCCGGCGCAGTCCGACGTCACCCGGAGTTCGCATCATGCCCATCGCCACGCTCAAGCGCATCGTGAACGCGCCGCACGCGTACTGCTGGGATTGGCTCGCCGATTTCGGCGCGCTCGACCAGCTCCACCCGCCCGGCAACCTCACCGAGTTCCGGTGCGAGGGGAATCACGTGGGCGCGCGCCGCTTCGCGCGCTTCAAGCCGGAGATGCAGATCGAAGGCCAGATCATCGAACGGCTGGACGTGAAGCACGCGCCGCACGTGCTCGCCTACTCCATCGTCGAACAGTACCCGCTGCCGATGCGGGACTACGTGGCCGTCGTGACGTTTGCGCCGGTGGACGCGCAGCGCACGGAGATCACGTGGGAGGGCCATTATACGGAGCACGATCTGCCCGCCGCGCAGATGGACGGACTGCTGCGCGATTTCTACGAACTGTTTCTCGGCAACATCGAGAAGGCCCACGCGCTCGGCCGCAAGCCCGGGCAATCACCGTACTGAGCCCGCGCCGTCGCGCGGGACGCCGCCCGGCGCCTCACGCTCCCGGTTGGCGGGATGCGCCCGGGGACGACAACGACCCGCGGGGCCCGCCTACTCCGGCACGTACGCGTTGACCTGGATCTCGACCACCTGTCCCGGAAACGTCAGCGCGGTCACACCGATGCCGGTCCAGGCCGGCGGCGGGTTGCTGCGCAGAATGTAACGATCCTTGACGTCGATGAAGGTCTGCAGCTGAGCCTGGATGTCCACGTGGTAGGTAACCATCGCGTACACGTGTTCGAACCCGGCGCCGGCTTCCGCGAGCACCATGCGCACGTTCTCCCAGGCCTGGACGATCTGCGCTTCGAGTCCTTCCACGACCTTCAGGTTGGCGTCGCGGCCCACCTGTCCCGCACAGGTGATCCACGGGCCGATGCGCACGGCCGGCGCGTAGTGAAAGCGCTGAAAGATGTTCTGCATCGTCGGCGGCACGATGGTCTGGCGTTGCATGGGACCCTCCGGTCGTATGAGCTGACAGGTGGCGACTGTAGCCTGCGCCCGGGAACGACGGAACCGGGCGGCACGTGGTCGTCGACCGCGCGGTGCAGCGCGGATTCTTCCTAAGGAAGCCCCGAGCGAATTCAGATCTCCCTGGATCTCCGAGCGCAGAATGTCGGTCAGTGGGTGGGTGCCTGCCCCCGGGCGCCGGCGCCGGAATTCCCCGCGTCGACGCGCTCGGGTACTTCCGTGTATCACTCGAGCGCGCTCGTCCTGTGCGCGCACGGTCGACGCGGGGAGTTCCGGCACCGGCACCCTGCCCCCTCGGATTCGGCTGGCGGGTCATCGCAGGACTCAGTCATTTTTCGGGCGATCGACAACGACGCGGCAGCACGCGCAGCGGGCAGGACGCGATCACGCCCAACCGGCGGCGGCGCGCGAATTGCAGGACGGTGCCTTCACCGCTACGCTCGATTCCCACGTCGTCGGCTCGACGTCCAGGCCTCGAAATCGGTGTAGGAGAGTTCTCATGGCAAAGTCTGCGTCCAGTGCCCATCGCATCGTCATCATCGGCGCCGGCGGCGGCGCGATCTGCATGGCGATCAACCTGAAGCGCGCCGGCATTCACGATTTCGTGATGCTGGAGAAATCCGGCGGCATCGGCGGTACGTGGTGGCACAACCAGTATCCCGGCGCGGAGTGCGACGTGCAGTCGCACCTGTACTCGTACTCGTTCGAACCGAAGCTCGACTGGTCGCGCCCGTTCGCGGGCCAGGCCGAAATCCTCGAGTACCTCAATCACTGCGTGGACAAGTACGACGTGCGCCGGCACGTGCGCCTGCATACCCAGGTGACCGGACTCACGTGGCAGGAGGCAGCCGGCCGCTGGCAGATCGAGGCCGCCGGCGGCGACACGCTGGCGGCCCAGGTCGTGGTGAGCGCGCTCGGCATGTTCAACGAGTTGGTGTGGCCCGATATCCCGGGCATCGATGACTTCCGTGGCACGAAGTTCCATTCCGCGCGCTGGAACCACGCGCACGATCTCACCGGCGAGAGAGTCGGCGTGATCGGCATCGCCGCGAGCGCGATCCAGTTCGTGCCGGAGATCGCACCGAAGTGCGGCCGGCTGCATCTCTACCAGCGCACCGCCAACTGGGTCGTCCCGAAAGGCAACGAACCCTACTCCGAGGAACAGCTCGCCTATTTCCGCGCGCATCCCGAAGTGGTGGCGAAGAACCGCCAGGACATCTACGACGTGTGGAACTCGCTCGCGACGTTCCTGGACAAGGACAAGATGGCCGAGATCGAACGGGCGGGCCTGGAACGGCTGCAAGTGGTCAAGGATCCGGAGACCCGCCGGCAGCTCACGCCCACGCATCCGTTCGGCTGCAAGCGGCCGCTGTTCTCGGACGTCTACTACCCGGTGTTCAATCGCGACAACGTGGAGCTCATCACTGAGGGCATCGCGCGCATCACGCCCACCGGCATCGAGACCCGCGACGGCGGACACCGGGAGCTCGACACCATCATCTTCTCCACCGGGTTCAGGACCACGCAGTACATCGCGTCGATGAAGGTCACGGGACGTAATGGGCTCGATGTCAACGCCGCATGGCACGACGGCGCACAGGCGTTCAAGGGCGTGGCCACCGCGGGCTTTCCGAACCTCTTCATGCTCTACGGCCCGAACACGAACCAGGGCTCCATCCTGTTCATGCTCGAGCAGCAGGTGGGTTACGTGATGCGGCAGATCGAGCGCATGGATCGCGAGCGGCTCGCGTGGCTGGATGTGCGCGCCGAGGTGATGGCGAAGTTCAACGCGCAGCTGCAGGAGGACGTCAGGAAGATCGATGTCTGGCAGGCGGCATGCGGCAACGATTTCTACTACCGCTCGCCCACCGGCCGCTTCGTGACCAACTACCCGGACACGATGGATGCCTTCGCGGCGCAGATGTCCACCGCGGATCCCGACGCCTACGAGGTCGCGAAGGCCGGCTGATCCCCATCCCCCCGCGCAACGGAACGCCCGCATGGATTTCAACCTGTTCGCCTACTTCACGATGGGTCGCCGGCACGAACTCGAGGCCGGGCTCGCCGGCCTCAAGGGCGAGCTGTACCAGCGCATGCTGGAAGAAGTCGCGGAGATTGCCCGCTTCGCGGATACGGCGGGCTTCGCTGGCTTCGGCCATCCCGAACACCACCTGCAGATCGAAGGCTGCGAAGCATCGAACGATCTCGCCGCGATGGCGATGTACCTCGGGGCCCAGACGCGGCGCCTGAAGATCATCCCGTGCGGCTGGGTCGCGACCACCCACAACCCGCTGCGCGCGGCGGAGACCATCGCGACGCTCGACCACATGCTGCGCGGCCGGTTCGCGTTCGGGCTGGTGCGCGGCTACCAGTATCGCTGGGTGGAGAATTTCCGGGTGCAACCGGATCTCGCGGCCGTGGGGCCGTGGAACAAGGACAGCGCCGACGATCTCCGCAACCGCGCGTACTTCGCGGAGACGGTGGAGGTGATCCTGAAGGCACTGACGCATGAGACCTTCGCGCATCGCGGCGAGTTCTGGCAGTTCCCGGCGGTCGGCATGAAGAATCCGCACGTGCACGACGTGTACACCCAGTTCGGCCGCGGCGTCACGGATGACATGCGGATCGAGCAGGTCGGGATCGCTCCGCGCCCGTACCAGCAGCCGTACCCGCAGCTGTACGCGGGATTCGGCGCCTCGATGCGCACTGCACTGTTCTGGGCGCGTTACCTCGGCCGGCCGATCGTGATGAGCAGCAATCTCGACTTCTGCTCCGTGCTGTGGGCGAAGTACAAGGAAGAGGCCGAGCGGTGGGGGCACACGATCGTGGACGGTGCCCAGGTGGCCTGGGGCGGCCTGCTGCAGTGTGCGCCGACGGATGCGGAGGCGATGCGCCGGTTCGAGGACTACGCGTGGTTCTGGAACAAGTGGTCGGTGCCGTTCGGCAACCCGATGCCGGAAACCCTGGTGGGCAGTCCGGACACGATTTCGCGCAAGATCGAAGCCGCCCGGCAGCGCTTCAACCCGCGCGAATGCTTCCTGATCATCCCGCAAGGACTGCAGCCCGCGGACCAGGTCTGCGATTCGCTGGAGCTCTTCGCCCGCAAGGTCATGCCGCGCTTCACGGACTGACGCCGAGGGTGGCGTCCGGGACCCCGCTTCGTGTAGCGTGCTCCGCTCGATGCAGTCACCAGAAGGAGAACGCACATGGCGGGGACCTTGGACGGCAAGGTGATCCTGGTCACCGGCGGCAGTACGGGGATTGGTCGCGCGACGTCACAGATCCTGGCGCGCGAGGGCGCCGTCGTCGTGATCGCGGACATCCAGGACCGGGAAGGTGCGACCACCGTGGAGAGCATCCGCGGCGCGGGCGGCACGGCCGAGTACCACCGGACGGACGTCGCGGACTTCGCCCAGGTGCAGGCGCTCATCGCCGATATCGCGGCGCGCCACGGCGGCCTGGACGGCGCGTTCAACAACGCGGGCATCGAAGGCCCGACGGCGAAGATCGAATCCCTCTCGCTCGCGGACTGGGACCGGGTCATCCGCGTCAACCTGACGGGCGTCTTCTACTGCATGAAGTGCGAGATCGAACAGATGCTCAAACAGGGCCGCGGCGGCGCGATCGTCAGCACCGCGTCGGCCGCGGGCCTGGTGGGGCTGCCGGGCGCCGTCAGCTACAACTCGGCGAAGCACGGCGTCGTTGGCATGACCAAGACCATCGCGCTCGAGTACGCCGCGCGCAACATTCGTGTGAACGCAGTGTGTCCCGGGTTCAT
>JBFWUN010000091.1:0-11196 GCA_050247235.1 Gammaproteobacteria bacterium | reverse complement strand
ACAAGCCGTCGGGTGAGTGGCAGTTCGACCTGTACGCGAACATCGCGGCGGATGTCGGCGGCAAGACCGACGACATGCTGGAGAGCTTCGACGACATGGACGAAGTGTTCGTCCGCGCGACGTACTACTTCTAAATCTCGAGCGACAAAATTTTTCCAAAGGCCGACGAAAGTCGGCCTTTTTTTTTGCGCTGCAGACTCATTACACTCGGTCGACGGAAGATTCCTAACGATCCACAGATTCGAGAGTCCCGGCCCAGATATCGCTACCCGCGTCCGCGCTCCCCGCGTCTCCCCCGGCGCATCGCAGAACGCCCCGGCGTTGTAACCCCCAACGAGAATGGCATTCCATGGAAATCAATAATCTCGGCGATTTGCCGGCATTTGTCCTGGGTTCGGCAAAGACGCTGGTCGAACTGGGCGGATCCGTGGTCGCGGTCCAGCTGACAATCTCGGTCATCGGCCTCGCGATGGTCTTCTACAAGGTATTGCAGTTCACCACGGTGACGGGTGGCCGTTTCGACGCCGTCCGCAAAGCCATCGACCGCTGGAGCGCGGGCGATCACGAACAGGCAACCAAGGCGCTCGACCGGTCCTGGCTCAGGATCGCAAAGGACGTCAGGTTCGGTCTCGAACGGCTGGGCACGGCGGATCGGGAGATCCTGCGTGACGAACTGGCGCGTCGCGGGATGCAGTTTCTGCGGCCCTACGGGATGCTGTTGCGCACCCTCGAACTCGTGTATTACCTGTCGCCGGTGCTCGGGTTGCTCGGCACGGTCATCGGCATGATCGATGCCTTCCAGGGCCTGGCCGCAGTGGCCGGTACCGAGAAGGGATCCAGCGCGCTCGCGAACGGAATCTGGCAGGCACTGGTATGCACCGCGGTCGGTCTGGTGATCGCGATCGTGTTCACCACGCTCCACGCCATGCTCCAGACTCGCCTGGAGCGGATTTCCGAGGAAGTCTCGGACATCCTGACGCGCGTGCTGACGATCGACGTGCACCGTGGCTGAGGTTCAGCGGATAACCTTGACGATGGGGAGGCGCAAGAAGCACCCCATCAAGATCACATTCGTGCCCTTGGTGGACTGTTTCATCATCCTGCTCATCTTCTTCATGCTTCAGAGCAGCTTCGTGGTGCCGCACGGGATTGAACTCGCCAGTTCGAAAAAGGAAGACAACGACAAGCAGGTGGGAACCACCACGGCGGAATCCACCCTGGTATTTATCGAACTGCACAAGGACGGCACCGTGTGGCTCGACGGCGAACAGGTTCGCCTGGCCGAACTCGGTGCCAAGCTTCCGAGAATCCGGGGAGACGCCAAACCCGTGATCGTCGCGAGCGACCCGGGGGTCAAGCTGCAGCGTGCGGTAGACGTCATCGACGTGGCAAATGCGCACGGCTACACCAAGATCAGCCTGCGCGAAGCCCAACAGTTCAAGTAGCGGAACGCAGGAGACACGCACGTGCTCGACTCCAAGTCGACAATGGATCTCAGCAACTCCAACGCTGCGGAAGAGGCCCGCGAGCGCCGCTGGGAAAACACGTTCTTCATGTTGAACGTCATCTTCCTGCTGATCCTGTTCTTCATTGTCGCGGCCAATTTCGACGTGCAGCTGCAGATATTTCCACCAAAATCGTCCGCGATGGGCGAACTTCCGCCAGACGCGATGCAGCTGACCGTCAACGAGGAGGGCGTGCTGTATCTGAACGGGGAAGTGATCGATCGCAAAGAGCTTACCCGGGAGATCAAGGCGTTGGGAAAGGGCGCCGAGCTCAAGCTCGCCGCTGACGCCAAGCTCGAAGCGGTCAAAGTGGCCGAGATCATCCAGGAAGTGTCGGCTGCCGGGATCGTCAAGCTCGTGATCGTCACGCTTTCCCGCACCGACGAAGATCAGATCGGCAAGTAACGCATGGGATCTACTGCGCGAGTCCTTCTCTGGCTGTGCCTGCTCGTGGTGTCAATCCTGATCCACGGCATGTCCGCACGGCGGGTCGGCGAAGAGATACAGCAGGCGACCGCCGACGTGGCGCGTCGGAACGCGCAGTCGAGCGGCAAGCAGGTCGTCATCGAGATCCCTCCGGAAGCCCAGAAACCGCCGACCACCCCCGAGGAAGAGGCGGAGGCCAAGCTCGACGAGCCGCTCGATTTCGAGGAGGAGTTTGAACTCGATCCGCCGGAAGTGCTGATCGCGCCGCAGGCGGTCGCGCCGCCGCCGCCGGATGTCGCGCTGTCGTTGAAGGCACAGGCGGGCGGCGCGGGGGAGGAGAGCGACCCGGTGCAGATCGCGGTTGCGACCCCCGACGTGGCGGGGCTCATCAAGCGCGCAAACGTGCCGACAGTGGGCATTCTGGGACCGCGCACCACGGGAGGGACGGGCGGCGGCAGTGGCGGCGGCACGGCGGGATTCGGTGTCGGCATCGGCAACGCACTGGGTGGTTCGTCCAACCAGTTCGCCGCGTACATTGCAGGGATGCGTGAGTCGGGGCTCGACGTCGTGTTCGTCGTCGATGCCACGGGCACGATGGGATGGGTGATCGACGAAGTGAAGGATCGCATCCGCGACATCGTGGCGGTGATCCGCTCGCTGGTGCCGATTGCCCGCTTCGGCATCGTCGCGTTCCGTGACAAGGACGAATCGGATTGGGTCACGCGCGACCAGCCGCTGACCTACAGCACGTTGAAGATCCAGGCGTTCATCGACGGGCTCGAAGCCAAGGGGGGCGGTGACATCTACGAGGCGGTCGACCAGGGAATCGAGAAAGCGATCGAAGGATCCGACTGGAGGCTCGGCGCCCGCCGGATCATCATCCTGATTGGAGACTACCCGCCCGCAGACAACAAGCTCAACGGCATCGTCGCCGACGTGCGGCGGTTCAGCAGTTCCGGTGGTGTGGTGTCCACGCTCGACGTCAGCGACCAGTCAAATCCCGCGGTAGTCGAGGCCAAGGTCGGTCGCAAGGTCAACCGCGCGATGTATCGCAACGACTCCATGCTGAACTACCGCATCATCGCCGATGCCGGCGGCGGGGATTCGGCCACGCTCGAAGGCGAGATCAGCATCACGCGGCGGCTCATCACGCTGATCATGGGAGACCAGTTCGCGCAGGAAATGAGCGCGCTGCTGGAGCTGATCTGACATGCAACCGCCCTCATCTGCAGGACACGGCTCCACGGCCTGTGCTTCCCGGCCCCTCGTCGCGGCACTGATTGCGCTCGTGGTCACGTGGTGGAGCGCAGCCGTGACTGCGGCGGATCCGCTCGCGGATGCCCGATCGATGCTCGGTCGCCTGTCCAACGATGCCTCAACGGGCGAGTTCGCCGTCGTTGCCCGTGAGTTTGGCAATGTCGTCGACGCGGTCCGGCAAGGCGGATCTCCGGACCTGCTGCTGCTCGAGCTCCGCAAGATTGCTGACCAGATGCGCGACCGGGCGCAGGCGCGGCTGCGTGCCGCGGAAGCAGAGGCGGGCGACGACGAGGGCGCGCTCGAACAGATCTACGAGTCGGCCACCTGGGACAACCTCAGCTTTGCGCTGTCCGCGTTTCCTTACTGGCGCGCGTGGATCGATCTCACGCTTGCCGAGCGACCGGCCCAGAAGGAGCAGCGTGACAAGCGCCTGTGGCAGGCCCGGCGCGGCTTCCGCGCGGCATCGATGCAGATCTTCCAGCCCAGCCTCGTCTACGGGGGCTGGCTCGGCATGGGGTATGTATCCAAGGCCGATGGCCAGACGTCACGCGCGATGCAGATTTTCGAGGCTCTGAAAAAGGCGCTCGCGGCCGATCCGGCGCATCCGGTCTACAAGATGGTGGAAGCCGAGATGAGCCTGATGCGCGGCGAGAAGCCCCCGGAAGGGGCCATCGTGCAGAACACCGGAGGTGATTCGGTCACCGCGAACCTGCACGCGGAAGCGATGATGCTGCTCGCAAAGCATCGAGCGGAGACCAAGGGGCGCGATACCGGCAGCGGCGCGCGCGAAGCGGCCGAGCGGTTGCGGCGTATCATCGACGCCGGCAACATGACAATGGCCATTCTCGGCGACGTGCTGCAGTACCAGGCCGAACTCGCCCGTGAAGGTCTCAGCACGTATACCGATCTGCTGCTGGCCGAGTACAACTTCAACAACCAGCAGTGGTTCACGGCCGTTCAGAAGTACCGGGCCTTCTTCCAGCAGCTGCCGCAGGGCCGGGACATGAATTTCGATCGCTTCCGTTACCGTTACGCGGTGGCGTTGCTGAAGAGCGACGTCAATGGGGATGCGGCGCGCGAGGCGGAGAAGCTGTTGCGCGCGGGTGTGGATGCCGAAGTTCAGCAGGCCGCAACGAAGCTCGCCTACATCGCGCGCGCGCGGAATGCCGAAGTCCAGACGAACGACGCGAGTCGTGCCGCGCTCGCAACCGCGGCGAAGCGCTTTCTCGCTCGAAGTCCCAACGACGCAGATGCCGACGGCGCGCGCCTGCTGCTCGCGCAGCAGAGTGGGGAGTCCGGCGCGGCGATGCGCTACCTGGACGGCGTCAAGTCCTCCGGGCGATTCGCCGGCGGGGTTCAGCGGACGCGGTTCTACGTGATTGCGAAGGACTTCGCCGAGGCGGCCCAGAAAGGCTCGAGCATCGATTTACTGGCGCGCCAGGCGCTTTCGGCCTGGGAGGAGCTGCCGGCGGACGAGAAGAAGCCCGCGGCGAACCAGGCGTTCTTCTTCCAGCTGCTCGCCGTCACCGATCCGAATCCCGAGGGGCTGCTGAAGCGGCTTGAAGTGGCGGAGCAGAAGAACGCGACGAGCGGCATCTCGATCAAGCGCTCGTACCTGTGGAGTCGCCTCAAGATCTACGAACGCATCGGGCAGCCCGAGCGTCTGCTGGCCGACATCCAGGCACGTGGCAGCGCGCCGGCGGAGAGCTGGGTGCTGGAGCAGTATTACCCGTTCCTGCGCAGGCAGAACGATGTGAACCTCCGGCTGCAGCTCGCCGAAGCCCTCGAACCTCAGCTCGACAAGCAACCCGAGATGGAGCGCCGCATCCGGCTGCAGAAGATTGACGACCTGCTCGTCGTCGGCCGCGGGGATGACGCCTACGCGGCTGCTCAGGCGCTCGTCAAGGACTACCCGCGCGCTGGCGACGCCTACCGCATGCTTGCGCGGGCTGCGCAGGAAACGCGGCGACTGATCGAAGCCGACAATGCCTGGCGCATCATCACCGAAAAGGTCCCGCCGAAGCAGGACATCTGGTGGGAAGGCATGCTCGCACGCATCGACATCCGCGCCGGATCGACGCGACCCGAGGCCGCATGCGAGCTGGTAGCGACCGTCAGCAAGCGCCTGCCGGCACCAAAACCCGAATACTCCAGCCGCTTCGCGACACTGCGTCAGCGCGTTACCTGCCCGGGCGGCTGACCAATGCGCGTCTTCGGCGACGCCGCGGCGGTGACGCCTCCGGTCGGTTCGCTTGACGATCCGGATCCACTCTCATTGAAATAGCGGGATTGCAGAGGCGTGATGGGGATTTCAAGGTGAGAGTGATCGACTTTTTCGACAAGGCGGTGGCAAAGGCGCCCGAACGCACGGCATTTGTGGCCGGTGAACGGCGATACACCTACCGCGAGATGCAGGCATTCTCGCGACGCATCGCGTGTGGCATCCAGCAGCGGGGACTGTCGGACGCCGGGCGGATCGCGGTGTATTCGCCGAACGACGTGCAGGCATTCGCGTGCGTGCTGGCAACCTTCCGCGCCAACGGTACCTGGGTGCCGATCAATGCGCGCAACGCGCTCGATGCCAACATCGATTTCATGAACCTCACGGAGTGCGAATGGCTGTTCTACCACGGCTCGTTCGCAGACAACGTCAAGGAAGTGCGCCGTCAGGTGCCGACATTGCGACACCTGGTGTGCATCGACCGCGAGGATGGTGACACGGAGTCCCTCGCCAACTTTGTCCAGGCAACCACCCGCGACGAGATTCCCGACATCCCGTACGACACGCACCGCATGACCACGATCCTCGGCACCGGCGGTACCACCGGACGCTCCAAGGGCATCATGTGGGACAACCTGACCTGGTCCACCCTGATCGCCGAGACAAGCATCATGATCCCTCCCGGGAAGTGTCCACCGGTGCATCTCTGCGTCGCGCCGATGACCCACGCGGCAGGCATCCTGACCTTCATGCTGACGCCGCAGTGTCCGACGAACGTGGTGCTGGACAGGATCGAACCGCTCGAGATCATGCAAGCCATCCAGGATCACCGCGTCACGCACCTGTTCCTCCCGCCCACTGCGCTGTACGCGATGCTCGCCCACCCGCGCGTGCGCGAATTCGACTATTCGTCACTGACACATTTCCTGATCGCGGCATCGCCCGTGGCGCCGGACAAGCTCGCCGAAGCGGTAGACGTGTTCGGACCTTGCATGTGCCAATGCTACGGGCAGGTCGAGGCGCCGATGCTGATCACCTACCTGCCACCCGAGGAACTCGCCGAGGCCGTGCGTGAACCGGCCCTGCGTCACCGCCTGAAGAGCTGCGGCAGACCTTGCGCACTGACCCTGATGGGCGTCATGGACGACGATGGCCGGCTCGTGGCGCGCGGCGAGCGCGGTGAGGTGGTTGCCCGCGGCGACCTGGTCGCGCCGTGCTATTACCGCAACCCGGAGGGCACCGCGGAGGCGCACCACGGGGGGTGGCATCACACCGGCGATGTCGCGTACCAGGACGACGACGGCTATGTGTACATCGTCGATCGCAAGAAGGACATGATCATTACCGGCGGATTCAATGTCTTCTCGGCCGAAGTCGAAGCCGCGATCAACGGCCACCCGGCGGTGGAGAACTGCGCGGTGATCGGAGTCCCCGATGCAAAGTGGGGTGAAATGGTCACGGCGATCGTGCTGCTCCGTCCCGGCGGGCGGGCTGACGCTGTGGAGATCGTCGAGTTCGCCAAGCAGCGACTCGGCAGCGTCAAGGCGCCGAAGCGCGTCGAGTTCTGGCCGGAACTGCCACGTTCGCCGGTCGGCAAGGTCCTGAAGACCGAGATCCGGAAGAAGTTCTGGGCCAACGCCGAGCGCGCGGTCAACTGACCGCGTTCCCATGGCCAGAATCCCCGTTGGTGTCCTGACCGGCTTCCTGGGCAGCGGCAAGACCACGCTGCTGTCGAGATTGCTCGCCGACCCGGCGTTCACCAACACCGTGGTCGTCATCAACGAGTTCGGCGAAGTCAGCATCGATCATCTCGTCGTCGCGAACCTTGCGGAAACGATCGTCGAACTGCGCAACGGTTGTCTCTGCTGCACCGTGCGGGGCGACCTGGTGATGACGCTCCGCGACCTGTTCCGCCAGCGCCAGCTGGGCGAGCTCAGACGCTTCGATCGCGTGCTCGTGGAGACCAGCGGGCTCGCCGACCCGGTGCCGCTGCTGCACACCGTGCTGACGAACGCGCCGCTGCAGCAGGCCTACGATATTGATGCCGTGGTGACGGTTGTCGATGCGCTGAATGCGCCGGCGACCGTTGCCGCGCATCAGACAGCCGCCGATCAGGTGGCCGTTGCCGATGTGATCGTGATCAGCAAGCAGGATCTCGCGACACCCGCGGAACGCGCGGCGACCATGCACTGCGTCGCCGCTCTGAACAGCCAGGCACCGTGCTTCGACAGCGCGGATGTTGCCCCGCAGCAGCTGTTCGGTCGCGGGCTTTTCAATCCCACGGGCCGCGCCTGCCAGGTCGCGGATTGGCTGGCGCATCACGAAGGTGCCTCGGCCGTGCATCATGATCACGTGTATCGCCAATGCGTGATCCGGCATCCGGGGCCGGTCAGTCTCGCCGGGTTGACCGTGTTCCTGAATCAGCTCGTGAACCGGGAGCGGGAACATCTCCTGCGCATCAAGGGCATCGCGGGCGCGCGCGAGAGGGGCGGGCAACCGGTGCTCGTGCACGCGGTGCAGAACAAGTTTTACCCGCTACAATGGCTCGCAGAATGGCCCGACGATGACCAGAGCTGCAGGCTGGTTTTCATCGGGCGAGACCTGGACGCGACACGATTGAGGGAACGATTCGAGGCGCTCTGCGTCTGATGCTGAAAACACCGGGAGATTCTTACCAATGCGCATCCGCAAGTACGATTTTGATTACAGCCGCCGGCACTTCATGAAGCAGACGGCGGCCGGGATCCTGGGTGCCGGGGTGTTCGGCAGCGTGTGGGACGCGGTGGCCCAGAACGGGACGTTCGAGAAGGTGTACCCGGACGAGCTGCTGTCGATCGACATGTACACCAAGGGCCAGATCAAGCCGGGTGACGTGATCGACGCGAACAACGTGGACCTGGTGCAGGACCTGCTGGATCCGATCCGCTACACGCAGATCAAGCAGATGGGCCGCAAGCTGGACGTGGTCGAGTCGGTCAAGGACATGACGAAGCTCTCGCCGGTGGACTACATCGAGGCGACGTTGCGGAACAAGGGGCAGGCGAAGCTCGACGAGAAGGGCAACGTGTACACGCAGGACGGCAAGCCGTGGATCGGCGGCAACCCGTTCCCGGAGCCGACCACGGGCCAGGAAGTGTTCATTCCGATCACGTTGTCGTGGGGCCGGCACGACATCTCGTTCTACGCGATCAAGGACTACGAGATCGCGGACACCGGCGAGCAGACACACCACTACGAGGTGTGCTGGTGTGAATATGCCTCGGTCGGTCGGGTCAGCATCGACCCCAAGCCGTACCTGCCGGGGTCCGAGGACAAGCTGCGCTACCAGTCAGTGTTCTTCACGTTCCCGAACGATGCGAAGGGCACATCTTTCCTGAACATCTGGGAATACGATCAATCGAAGTTCCCGGAGCTGATGGGCTTCCTGCCGGCGTTCAAGCGGGTGCGGCGGTTCCCGTCCAGCCAGCGCTTCGAGCCGCTGATCCCGGGCACCACGTTGTACCTGTCGGACGCCTGGGCGGCGGGGGATCCGTACCTGACCTGGGGCAACTACAAGATCATCGGCCGCGGACCGTTCCTGTCCGGGCTGTCGCAGAACTGGCACCACGAGCACGAGAACTGGGAAGGCACGGTGCACGGTGGGCCGAAGGGCATCACGTTCTGGGACACCAAGGTGGAGCTGATCCCGGAAGTCATCGTGGTCGAGACCGAACCGACGGGCTACCCGCGCGCGCCGATCGCGAAGAAGCGCGTGTGGTTCGATGCACGGACCCTGCTGCCGGTGAACATGGTGACGTACGACCGCCGGGGCGAGCCGTTCAAGTCGTTTGACGGCTGCTACTCGATGTACGAGGCGGACGGCAAGCGGGTGGACGACTACGGCGGCAAGCAGGCGTACTGGTCATGGTGCAACGTGCACGCGCACGACATCCAGAGCAACCGCATGACGCGCCTCGAACAGGTGCAGGCGGTTGGTGGTGGCTACCGGATGCGGGTCAACGACGAATCCATGTTCGAACAGTACTGCACCGAGGCCGCCATCCGGCGTCTTGGCACCTGATCCCCGCACGGACCGGCGGCGCTGCCGCCGGTCCGTGCGCGATCACCGATTCCTTCAGCGCCGCACAAGGACGTGCGCTCTCTTCCCTTCCGCGCTCAGCTGCACTTCGAATCCCCGCAGTTGAGGCATGTCATGCAATTGTCGAGCGACACCACGGCCTTGGTGTGACATTGGGTGCACAGGGTTGCGGTCGGCGGGAAACTCCCGTCCCCGTCGGTCCGGGCATTCCGTTCGGCGTACGCTGCGCGCGTCGCCTCGATGTGCGCCGTGCGCGCGGGGTCCAGGGTTGCCTCGAGCATGCCGATGGCGCGGAGATGCGCTTCGATCACATCCCCTATCTCGGCCACCAGTGACGGCATGTACTTGCCGCCCTTCTTGAAATAACCGCCGCGCGGATCGAACACGCTGCGCAGTTCATCCACCAGGAACGTCACGTCGCCACCCTTGCGAAACACCGCCGAGATGATTCGCGTGAGCGCGACGATCCACTGGAAGTGATCCATGTTCTTGGAATTGATGAACACCTCGAACGGGCGCCGCAGTTCATACGCGGTGCCGGGATTGAGCACGATGTCATTGATCGTCACGTACAGGGCGTGCGCGGACAGCGGGGTCTTCAGCTTGTAGGTCGCCCCTTCGAGCATTTCCGGACGCTCGAGCTTCTCGTGCATCTGGATGATCTCGGCGCCCGCCGGGGTCCCGGGCGGCACGACCTCGACCCCGGTGATTTTCTGCTCGATCTTGATCGTCATCGGATTCTCCCGGCACTTACAGTGCCCCGTAATACCCTTCCTTCAGCGCGTCGAACAGGTTGGCGGCGGTATGCCGCGCGCCTTCATACTCGATCTCCTCATCGCCACGCACCTCCATCGTGCTGCCGTCCGCCAACGTGAAGCGGTAGCGCGTCTCGGCGAGATCCCGCGGCTTGACCAGCACCCCCTGGAACATCCCGGGGTTGAAACGAAACGTCGTGCAGCCCTTCAGACCTTGCTCGTAGGCGTACAGGTAAATGTCCTTGAACGCATCGAAAGGGAAATCCGCGGGCACGTTGATCGTCTTGGAAATCGACGAATCCACCCACGCCTGCGCCGCGGCCTGCATGTCCACGTGCGCGCGCGGCGGGACGTCGTCACTGGTGCGGAAGTACTCTGGCAGCGCGGCATTACGCGCGTCGTCGTCGCTCAACCCCTTGCGGCGCAAAAACTCACGGTAGGCGAGTGCCTCGTAGGAATCGACGTCCACTTTCTCCTTGGTCTTGCGGCCCGGCCGGATCACGTTGCGCACGTAGTGGTGCGCGAAGCTCGGTTCGATGCCGTTGCTCACGTTGTTCCCCAGCGACAGCGCGATCGTCCCGGTGGGAGCGATCGAGCTGTGGTGCGTGAAGCGGGCACCCGTATCCGCGAGCGCGTCCACCAGCGCGGGATCGATCGCTGCGATCTGACGCATGTAACCGCTGTAGCGCGCATGCAGGATGCGGCCCGGCACCGCGTCCCCCACCTTGTACCCGTCGGCGGCCAGCTCCGGACGTGCCGCGAAATGGTGCGCGGTCAACGTGAAGCATTCTTCCATGATGGGCGCCGGCCCCTTCTCTCGCGCAAGCGCGAGGCCGACCCGCCATCCCGTCAGCGCGAGTTCACGGCTCACTTCGCGCGAGAACTCCACCGCGGGCGGACTGCCATACGGGATCCGCAACATCGCGAGAGCCGATCCAAGTCCGAGGAATCCCA
>JBFWUN010000090.1:0-11282 GCA_050247235.1 Gammaproteobacteria bacterium | reverse complement strand
AGGGGCTTGCCGGGGGCTGGCGGAACGTCGGGGTGGCGTACGCGGAGGACGTCGCGCGCTGAAAGGCCGCTTGGGAGGTTGCAGATCAGCCCGGCGCGACGGTCCGCGACAGCAGGGATTCGAACGTTCGCAGCAGCTCGTCGTGAGGAACTGGCTTCGTGAAAAAGCGATCGACACCGGCGGCCGCCAGACGTGCCGGGTCGACATGCTCGCTGTACCCGCTGCACAGCACTATGGGGATCGACGGGCGCAGCGGGCGCAGCGCCGCGGACAGTTCGAGGCCGGTCATGCCTGGCATCGTCTGGTCGGTCAGCACCGCGTCGCAGGTGGACGCGGGATCGCTCGCCCACGCCTGCGCGGCGAGGCTGTCGGTGAATTTCTGCACCTGGTAGCCGTGCCCTTCGAACAGTTCCTGCCAGAAGCTCGCGAGCATCGGTTCGTCGTCGACGACGAGGATCGTCGCGCGGTCCGGGCCCGCGCTCGTGTGGGCCGTCGGCACAGGGGCTGCCGCCTGTTCGACCACGCTCGCCGCGCGGAACAACAGACTGACGGTCGTCCCCCTGCCGGGCCTGGAACGCACCCGCAGGTGCCCGCCAGCGTGGTGTACCACGCCATGCGTCACCGCCAGTCCCATTCCCGAGCCCTTGCCGATGTCTTTCGTCGTGAAGAACGGCTCGAACAGGCGATCGAGGTGTTCGGGCGGGATCCCGCACCCGTCGTCGCTGACGGTGATCTCGGCGAACACCCCTTCGAAGCGGGCTCGGCAGCTCGCGCAATGACCGCGATATTCACGCGGTGCGCCCAGCCTCACCGAAATGCAGCCGTGGCCAGCGATCGCGTCGCGTGCATTCAGCGCGAGATTGACCATCGCCTGGTAAAGGTTCACGGTGTCGACGATGATCCCGCCAGCCAGCGGATCAAAATCGGTATGGATGCGGACATTCGCCGGGATCAGCGGCTGCAGGAACCGGACGGCATCGTTCAGTACCGGTAGCGGCGCGATCGGCGCGATTTCGCCGGCAGGCGTGTCGCGGCTGAATGCGAGCATCTTCGCAACGAGATCGCGCGCAAGCTCGCCGGCCTCCTGGATCGCACACAGGTAACGGGTCAGCGCGTCATTGCCCAGCGCGCGGTTGAGATCCTGCGCAAGGCGCGTATAGCCGAGTACGCTTGCCAGGATGTTGTTGAAGTCATGCGCAATGCCGCCGGTGAGATGGCCGATCGCCTCCATCTTCTGGGATTGCTGCTGCTGCTGCTCGAGTGCGCGCCGCGCCGTGATGTCCTCCACCGCACCGACGAAGCCGAGCAGGCGCGCGCCCTCGCGGATGGCCGTGGCGCGCGTGAAGAACTGGCGGAATTCGCCGTCCCGCTCACTGCGGTACTCGTGCTGGAATTCGCCGTCACCGCGCCGCACGAAGTCGAACCAGTGGTCGACCAGCCGCGCGCGATCGTCCGGGTGGACACGGTCCTGCCAGCCGTCCGCGGCGAGTTCGGACGCGCTCTGCTGCAGCATCCGAAGATAGCGGGCGTTGCCGAACACGCTGCGACCTTCGAGATCGCTCAGGAAGATCCCGATCGGGGTGTGATCGACCACGCTGCGCAGCCGCGCTTCGCTCTCGCGCAGCGCCTGCTCGGTGCGCTTGAGCGTGGTGATGTCGGTGCGCAGGCTGACCGTACCGCCATCCGTGCCGGGATAATCGCTGATGCGATGCCAGTCGTCGCCGACCTTGAGTTCCCAGGTGCCGCGGCGGGCATGCAGCTGCGCGATGCGTTCGCGGACCGCGGCTTCGAGATCACGGCCGGCCAGGTACGCCGGCACACGGCGGTGGAGATCGCGTGCGAGATCGGCCAGGGGAGTTCCCGGCGTGAGCTGTTCCGCGCGGAAACCGTACATCTCCGCGTAGCGCCGGTTGGCGAGCACGACACGGTCCTCGGTGTCGGACACGAGCAACCCGGCATCCATGTGATCGATCGCGTCGTGCAGCAGCCGGCGGGCCTCCGCAAGTTCGTTCTCGCGCTGCCGGCGCTCGGTGACGTCGGACGCGGACCCGACCATGCGTCGCGCGACCCCGTGCGCGTCGCGCACGATGTACGCGCGTGAATGGAACCAGCGCCACTGGCCCTGCCGGGTCCGCATGCGGATATCGCGGTCGAGGTAGGTGTCATGCGTGAGCACGCGGGCGAGCAGGCGGGTGCGCGCAGGGGCGTCATCGGGATGGTACGCGAGCTGCACGAATCGCGCGAAGCTCGTCGGCAGTTCGCCGTCCGCATACCCCAGGAGTTCGTGGAAGCGCGGCGAGAAGTAGGCGCGATCGGTATGGATATCCCAATCCCACAGGCCGTCCATCGAGCCACGTACCGCGGCTTCCAGGAACTCGGCGCGTTCCCGCTGGGTCTCAGCGGCCTGCATCGCGTCGTGCACATCGAGCAGGATGCCCAGCATGCGCGTGGCGCGGCCGTCCGCGTTGCGCGCGACGACGCGCGCCCGCAACTCGAACCAGCGGCAGGTGCCATCCGCCGCGCGGAGCTGGAAGCGGATCGCGTCGGTGGTCGCGCGGTCCTTGAGGTGATCCACCAGGAATGCGCGCAGCCGTGGGAGGTGCGTCGGCTCCAGCAACTGCAGCCGTTGCGCATTCGACGTGTCCGGTTCCTCCGCGGGATGACCAAGTCGCACCCGCCAGTTCGGCGTGATCGCCAGGTGATCGTGCTCCAGGTCCCACACGCACTCCGAGAAGCCCGAGACTTCCTGCATCAGCGCGAGACGGTCTGCCTGGTCGCGCAGCGCCGCGCGGTCGTGGCGGCGTTGCAGTTCGAGCGCGGCGCGGGACGCGGCGGCGGCGAGCAGTACGCGTGCGCCGGGATCGTCCGCGCACGGCGCGGCGTGCACCGCGCACAGGTAGCCCGCCACCGAGCCGTCCGGACCCGGCAGCCCAATACCCTGGAATCCGCGCACGCCATCGGCGGCCATGCGCTGCGCCTCTGGCGTGGCCGCGCGCCGCGTATCCGCGAGGATCACCGCTCCGAGCGCGGGATCGAGCAGCCGGCACGGCGCGAAATCCGCCGCACAGCGAGAGGGCCACGTGCACTGCCCGTCGCTCGCCACGGCCACGTGTTCGGCAATGCCGCCGGCACGCCGCGCGACACCTACCCACTGCGCGCCGAGCCCCTGCCTCACGAGATCTGCCAGCGCGGTCAATGCGCGGTCGTCAGGCGGCAGGCCGCCCAGTGCCGCGAGCGCGTCGAGCACCCGCGCGCCGACGGTCACCGGTTCAGGCGGAACCGGCGTCGTTGCGTGGGGCTGGGGCAGATCGGCCATTGGTGTCGCGGCACGCAAGGTCCGCGCCTGGATATCGGGGTTGATCAATCAGCACCTCGTTCGCGACGGTCGCGCGCAGGTGACCCGTGAGCATCGGATCGTCCAGCGCGAACGCGCCGGCGCGCAACGCCGTGCAGAGCCCGCGGCGCAGTTCCGCGAGTGACGAGCCGGGTGCCGATGTCAGCAGCGCGCGCAGGCGCACTTCTTCGGCGGCACGCGCCGCGTCGCCCAGCGCGCGATCGCGCCGCACGATCTCCAGCGAGTTAGCGGCCACCCGCGCCAGGTACTGAACGCGCGCGTCCTGCGATGCCACGACCTCCCGGCGCAGGAAATCCTGCACGCTGACGAGCAGTTCGTCGATGCCGGGAAGCGCGGTGTCTTCCGCCGCGTGCGCCGGCACGGCGTGGACCGGTCCCGGGATGAGGTAGTTCACGCAATCGACCTGGCACTCGGACGAGCGACGACCGATGGCCGGGCGCTCGACCGTGCGATCCGGGCCGTGACGGTACTGGTCGGCCATCTGCAGGCAGCCCACCGCCCACCAGAACGCGCCGAAGATCTCCCAGAAGCGGACCGCCGCGGGGTCCACTGCGAATCCGGACTCCGCGGTATAGCCGGCGAACAGCTCGGCGTGCGTGCCGAAGCCGCCGACGGGCAGGTCCGCGCGGCCGAAGCGCCACGACGGCGTGCACAGCCAGCCGAGATCGCGCAGCGGATCACCGAAATGCGCGAGCTCCCAGTCCAGCACCGCGACGATGCCTTGCTCCCCCACCATCAGGTTGCCGTTGCGGAAGTCCCCGTGCACGAGCGTGTGGCGTGGTGATGGCGGCAGGTTCGCCAGCAGCCAGCGCGCGGTGTAGTCGATCATCGGTTGCGGCGTGCCGAGCGCGCGGTAGCGCGCCCAGGTCTGCTCGACGAGCGCCGCGGGCGGCGTGTCCGCGAGCGGCTCGTCGAGCCGCGCGGGCGGCACGTCGAGCGCATGAATGCGCGCGAGTACCTGTCCGCAGCGCCACGCAAGCGAAGGCGCGAGTGCCGCGATGACCGGGTCGCGCACGATCCGGTGGCCGAGTGTTTCGCCGTCGAGCCACGGCATCAGGAAGCCGTCGCCGAGGCCATCACCGGCGGCGAGCACGGCGAGCACCGGGGGCACCGGGACATTGCCCGCCTGCGCCATCTGCAGCAGCCGCGCCTCGTTGCGCAGCCCGGACTGGCCGGAGGTGCGGACGACCGGCTGACCCTCGGCGGTCCGCCGCAGCGCGCAGGTGCGCGGGCCCGTGGTGGTCCGCAGGTCGAGCCGGTAGGTTTCCTGGCTTGCGCCGCCCGACAACCGCCGGCACGCCGTCAGTGCGGCGAAGCCCGGCAGCGCGCGCGCGAGAAAGGTCTCCAGCCGGGCGGTGAAGTCCGTGTCGCTCATCGCTCGCGTCGCGTGCGCACGCCGCGCCGTCGCGCCGACGCGCTCAGGCTTCCGCGACGCCCTTCGGCGCGCGCTGCTGCATGTAGCCGAACAGGTAGCCGGCGACCCGCCGCATCTGGATCTCCTCCGCGCCCTCCGTGATGCGGTACCGGCGATGGTGGCGGTAGATGTGTTCGAACGGCTTGTGACGCGAATAGCCCATGCCGCCGTGCACCTGCATCGCCCGGTCGGCGGCTTCGCAGCACAGGCGATTCGCCCAGAAGTTGCACATGGAGACCTTGTCCGAGACCGAGAACGCACCGTAGGTGTCCATCATCCACGCCGTCTTGTGAATCAGCGCGCGCAGCATCTCGCACTGCGTGTGGAGTTCCACCAGCGGAAACTGGATGCCCTGGTTGCTCGCGAGCGCGCGGCCGAATGTCTTGCGCGCGCGGGCGTACGCCACCGCCTCGTTGATGCAGTACTGCGCGGCACCCAGGCTGGAGGCGGCCTGGCGGATGCGGTTCTCATTGAAGAAGTGCTGGACCACCTGCAGGCCGCGACCCTCGCCGCCGAAGATGGCATCGTCGCCGACGCGGACGTCGGTCAGCGAGATGCGGCCGTGATCGGTCGGCATGTTGAACGTCCACAACATCTCCTCCACGCGGAAGCCGGGTGCGTCCGTGGGCACCAGGAACGCCGTGATGCCCGTGGCGTCGCCGGCCTTGCCGCTGGTGCGCGCGAACACCAGGTCTGCCTCCGCGGTGTGGATGCCGGTGTTCCAGGTCTTCTCGCCGTTGATCCGCCAGCCGTCGCCGTCGCGCACGGCCGTGGTCTCCATGTGCGTGGCGTCCGAGCCATGGTCCGGCTCGGTGATGCCGAATGCGAACGACTTCTCGCCGGCGGCGAGCGGTTCGACCCAGCGCGCCTTCTGGGTGTCGGAGCCGTACTCCAGCATCAGCAGGAAGCTGATGTTGTTGCCGACGATCGCGTGCTCGTTCTGCAGGTCGCAGTGCAGGCCCAGACCGAGCCCCGTCAGGTGCTCGCGGATGACCGCCATGCCGAGGTTGGTGCCGTCGCGGCCGCCGTACGCACGCGGAAACGGATACCGGAAGTGCCCGGCGCGATCCGCGCGGCGCTTGGCCTCCGCCAGCAGGGCTTCCCATTCCGGCCGCGGCAGGCCACCCCGATCCCAGTCCGTGCGCGCATGCTCGCGGCGATGATCGAAAAAGCGGAGGTTGTCGTCCTGGGCCTCGAGCGGCCTGATCTCGCGCGCGATGAAATCATCGAGCTCGGCCAGGTACGCGGTCAGTTCAGGTGGCAGATCGAAATTCATGGGCGGTGCCCCGGCGGATGAATGGCGCGAGCCTAGCAGGTTGGCGGGCGCGCGGTGAAGCCGCGTCAGCGCGCGGCAGAGGACAGCTCACCCGGCCTTTCACGGATCACGCGCATGTGGCCGTCACGCACCTCCCACATGCGCAGGTCGCGGGTCACCACGTAGAGCGTCAGGCGATGGCGCAGGCTGAGGTAGACATGGATCTCGAGCGGGGTGTCGCCGAGCGAGGTGCGCACCGCCGTGCCGCGCACGCCGTCCGCGCGGGCGAGTTCCTCGCGCGGGGCGCGCACGCAGGAGGTGGAGAGCGCGTCGGCATGGCGAACCTCCGTGCCGTCAGCGGACAACGAGAACCGATGGTGTCCGCCCAGCAGAACCAGTTCCTCGTCGGGATCCAGCGCGATGGCGTACAGCAGCAGCCCGTCACTTTCGGGATCGGGGACCGCGAGGCTGCCGTAGCGCGCAGAGCAAGGATTCTCCAGGTAAGGCTGCACGGCTGTCCGCGCCGCGATCTGCGCGCGCTGGAACGGGGTCAGCGCGGGGCCCGCCGGCGGCGCGATGTCCGGCAGCAGGAGTTCATCGAAGCGCGCGTCCAGCACCGGGACGGGCGTCCCGTCGCGAGTGCCGAGAAAGCGCACCAGCAGGTGCGCCGGATCGCCCTCGGTAACCCAGGATTCGACCCCCAGTTCGTCCGGCGCGTGATGCTCGTTGGCGAGTTCGATCGCGATGTCGGTCCGCCGCTCGACTTCGAACAGCGTGCGACCGAGCGCCTCGATCGTCTCCGGGGGGAACTGCCGGATGTCCGCCGCGCACGGCAGCGCGACCGCCAGGCCGAGCAGCCACGCCAGCAGAGGCGGCAGGCGGCTCACAGGTACCCGTACGCGGTCCAGCCGCCGTCCAGCACCATCACGTGGCCGGTCATGAACGCCGCGTCGTCGCTGGCGACGTAGACCACCGCGCGGCCGATCTCGCTGCCCGTGCCGAGCCGGCGCAGCGGCGTGCGCTTCTCCAGCGCCTCGATCGTCAGCTTGCCATCGTGCACGAGGGTGTCGATCAGGTCGGTCTGCACGTAGCCGGGCGCGATGCAGTTGACCCGGATGCGGGACTTCGCGAGTTCGACCGCGAGCACCCGCGTCAGGTGATCGACCGCCGCCTTGGACGTGCAGTAGCCCAAGGTCTGCGGCGCAGCGTTGCGTCCGAGGATCGACCCGATGTTGACGATGCCGCCACCGCGTCCCGCGTCCTTCATCTGCCGCACTGCCGCCTGCGTGCACAGGAACACGGATTTCACGTTGATGTCCATGTGCCGATCCCAGTTCTCTTCCGTCATCGTCACGAACGGCATCGGCTCGGAGATCCCGGCATTGTTCACCAGCAGGTCCACCGGGCCCCAGGTGCGCCGGACGTCCTCGAACAGCGCCGCCACTTCGTCGGCGCGCTCCACCCGGCACCCGAGCGCGAGCGCACGCCGGCCGAGCGCGGTGACCATCGCAGCCGTCTCCGCGGCGTTCTCCGCGCGGGTCGCGACACAGGCCACGTCGGCACCGGCACGCGCGAGCTCTTCCGCGATCGATCGGCCAAGCCCGCGGCTCGCGCCCGTGACCACCGCCACCTTGCCTGCCAGCTTCATCGCGGAATGCCTTCTCGCCCAGGGATCGTTCGGCCATCATAGCCAACTCGTCCGCACGGGTCGAAGCGTCTCAGGCGCGGCGCCCGGGTCCCTGAAATCACCGGAGGTCACAGCCATGAGCAACGTGTACAGCGAGGAACATCGCCGACTGCAGGAACGCTTTTCCACCCGCAAGCTCGCCGACCGACTGGAGGAGCTGATCGTCAAGTCCACGCTGGATGACATGGACAAGGCATTCATTGAATCACGTGACTATTTCTTCCTGTCGACGGTCGATCAGCACGGACATCCCACCGTCTCGTACAAGGGTGGTGACCCGGGTTTCGTGCGCGTGGTGGACCCGCAGACCATCGCGTTCCCGAGCTACGACGGCAACGGCATGTTCTTCTCGATGGGCAATCTCGCGGGCAACCCCAAGGTCGGGATCCTGTTCATCGATTTCGAGAACCCGCACCGCTTTCGCCTGCACGGCGAGGCGACCGTCGCGCCAGACGATCCGCTGCTCGCCGGGTACCCCGAAGCGGAACTGGTGGTGCGCGTGAAACTCACCAAGGCGTGGGTCAACTGCCCGCGTTACGTCCATCGCATGCAGCGGGTCGCATCCTCGCGTTACGTGCCGCGCGCGGCGTGCGAGACCCCGCTCGCGGTATGGAAGCGCCTCGACGTGATGCAGGACGTGCTGCCGCCGAAGGATGCCGGCAGGCCCGAGAAGGCGGGCGGCGTGATCACGATGGATGAGTACTTCGCAAAGCTGATGGCCGGCGAGGCCTGAGCCCGGCATGCGGCATCCGGTCGCGCTCCTGCTGGCGCTGTGGGCGGGGACCGCCGCCGGCGGCGAGGAGACGCGCGTCGCGCAGGTGATCGCCACGTGCGAGCGCGCGCTCGCCGCAGGCTACGCCGGCCTGGACGCGGCCGCATGCGACTGGTTCGTGCGTCCCTGCGGTGTCTGTGGGGTCGACGCATCGCCCGCCTGGTGCGTGCCCGCGGAGATTTCCGCCGAGGCCCTCGCGGCAACGCTCGTCGCGGAGCTCAGGCGCGTGGCGGATCCCGCCGTGTCCGCCAGGCCGCGCATCGAGGCAATCCTGCGCGCCCGCTATCCCTGTCCGGCCGGGGACGCGACGGCGCCCGCCGGCCGGCCGCGCACAGGCAGCCGGCCGACGCCCCGGAGGTGATCCGCGCGCTGCCGGGTGGCGCGGGCGCGCTCCGCGCGACGCGGCCGCTCGCCGGGGCTGTGAGTCACGTCCCGAAGTGTCACAATCCGGCGTAAAGGACGAGGTCTGCATGAACACCGAGAAAGTCATCTTCGCGTTCTTCGTGCTGCTGGCGGCGGCACTGAACCTGAGCTTCGTGTGGGGCGACGTGGACGAACCGACGCACCATCCCGTGTACGAGCTCTTCGCCGCGCTCGTGGTGAACCTGGTCGCGACGGTGCTCAAGGTGGGGGATCGCTCGCACCTCGGCGCGGTGCTGCTGTCGACGAGCCTCGTCGCCGACCTGCTGCTCATCGCCGCCGCGGTGACCTGGGGGGTGCAGGCGCAGGTGCTCAACGCGGCGACCGCGCCCGGCACCATCGCGAGCGTGGTGTCGCTCGCGGGTGGCGCGCTGCTTGCGAACTTCGCGTCCACGGTGCTGCTCATCATCGAAACCGCCAACGTCCGCCGCTGACCGCCGCGGAAGCGACCATGGACGACATCCTCTTTCTCGTCCTGCGTCGAATGCGCGCGCCGCTGCTGTTGCTCATCACGGCGTACGCGATCGCGATCGGGGGCCTGGTGCTGATTCCCGGCGTGGACGGCGCGGGCCGCCCGTGGCATTTCGATTTTCTCCACGCGTTCTATTTCGTGACCTACACCGCCTCCACGATCGGGTTCGGCGAGATCCCGTACGCCTTCAGTCCCGCCCAGCGCCTGTGGGTGTCGGGGACCATCTACCTCACCGTGATCGGCTGGCTGTACGCGTTCGGGACGATCCTCGGGCTGCTGCAGGATCCGGCGTTCAGGCGCGCGGTGGCGCACCGGGTGTTCGTGCGCCGCGTGCGCCGGATCCCGCACGACTTCTACATCGTGTGCGGTTACGGCGAGACGGGAGAGATGGTGGTGCGGCTGCTCGCGATGCACCGCCTCGGCTCGGTGGTCATCGACTCGGATCCGGAGGCGGTGACCCGTCTCGGCCTGGATGAGAAGTTCGGGGACGTGCCCGGGTTGACCGCCGACGTGCACGACCCGGCGGCGCTGCTGCGCGCCGGCCTGCGGCATTACCGGTGCCAGGGGGTCATCGCGGTGACGGGGGACGATCACGTGAACGTGGACGTCGCGCTCGCCGCCATGCTGCTGGCCCCGCAGGCGAAGATCGTGTGCGCCACCCAGCAGGACGTCGCGCGCGTCAAGCTGCCGACCTCGCACCCGGTGATCCTGATCGATCCGTTCGAAACCTTCGGCGCGCTGCTCGCGCTCGCGATCCAGCAGCCCGAGAACTACCGCCTGTACAACCTGCTGAGCGACCTGCCGGGCCAGCGGGCGCCGCCGGGCATCCAGCCGCCGCGGGGCGCGTGGGTGTTGTGCGGCTACGGCCGGTTCGGGCACGCGGTCGAGCGGCACCTGTGCGCGCAGGGCATCACGACTACCGTCATCGAGGCCAACCCGAGCCTGAGCGATGGTCACGTGATCACGGGCGCGGGCACCGACGCCGCCACGCTCGCCGCGGCGCACATCGAACAGGCGACCGGAATCGTCGCCGGGACCGACTCCGATATCGCGAACCTCGGCATCACCCTGAACGCGCGCGAACTCAATCCCCGGATATTCACCGCGGTCCGTCAGAACCTCGATCTCAACCAGGAACTGTTCACGGCCGCGCCGGTGAATCTGGTGATGGAAACGAGCCGCATGGTGGTGAGCCGGATCGTGGTCGAACTGACCAACCCGCTGCTGCGCGAGTTCCTGTCGCTCGCGGATCGGCAGGATGCCCGGTGGGCTGCGGAGCTGGTGGAGCGGCTGTGCGACCTGACCGGCAACACCACGCCGGACCTGTGGCGGGTGACGATCGACCAGGCGCAGGCGCCGGCGGTGGTCGCCGCGCTCGCCGAGGGGCAACCGTGCGTGCTGGGCGATCTCCAGCGCGATCCGAAGGCGCGGGACTCCACCTTGCCATGCCTCGCATTGCTCGCGGTGCGCAATGGCACGCCGACCTTGCTTCCCGCCGATGATTACGCGCTGGCGCGCGGCACGCGGATCCTGTTCGCGTCCGGGCCCGGGATCGCGCGCCGGATGGAGTGGAGCCTCGGCAGCCCGCGGATACTCGCCTACCTGCAATTCGGCGTGGATCTCCCGGACAGCGTGGTGTTCCGCTGGTGGGCGCGTCGGCGCGCCGCCGCGCGTCCGCGCTGACCTCCCGGCCAGGCCGGCGGCCGGTGCCGCGCAGCCCGCCGCGCCCCGGGGCGACGAACCGGCCTAGCCGGCGAGACGGGGTGCCTGGCGGAATCCCGTGGCCTGCTCGAACGCGTAGCCCAGGCGGAACAGCAGCGGCTCGGCGTACGGGCGGGTGACGAATTCCAGTCCTACCGGCAGTCCATCGTCGGTCAGTCCGGCCGGCACGCTCATCGACGGCAGCC
>JBFWUN010000089.1:7397-11482 GCA_050247235.1 Gammaproteobacteria bacterium | reverse complement strand
TGGCCGTCGGCGAACGCGCGCAGGAAATTCACGAGCGACCAGCGCGCGTCGTCATCGAGTTGGGCGCCGAACCCGGGCATGTTGCCGGTCGGCGTCCCATGCGTCAGCCACCAGAACATGTCGCCGGCGGTGTGCAGCGCCGTGTGTTCGCTCAGATCGGCGGCGGCGGCACCACCGGCCGGCACCGCACCCGGCCCGTCGCCGCGCGCGCCCGGCCCGTGACAGCCCGCACACGTGGTGGAGAACTGCGTTGCGCCCGCGCGGATCGCAGCCGCCGAGTACGGGACATCAGGGCGCCGGTAGGTGTCCGGGAACGCGGGGATCGCCACCGCCCAGCAGGCGATCGCGAGGCCGCCACCCGCGAGTGCGAGCGCGTTGCGCGGTCGCCGCCAGCGCCACGCCGGCAATGCCGACAGCGCCAGCGCGACACCCGCCACCGTCTGCCAGCGGGCGGACGCTTCGGTCCACGCGGGGCCGGGGGCGAAGCGGAACGGCCAGACCCAGGTGACCGGATCGTGCGCGCCGGGGGTGGTGCGTGCGAGCGCGACCGCGAGCGCGAACACGCCGGTCGCCGCGAGGAGCTCGACGCCGATCACCCGCAACGCCGTGCGCCGGATCTCCGCGGCGCCCGGCGCGGCGACGCGCGCGAGGAAATCCCGCCGCAGCCGCCAGGCCATCGCGAGCGCAACGCCGAGCAGCACCAGCTTTCCGCCCAGCAGCGCCCCGGCCGGCGTGCCGAATACCGCGGGCCAGCGTTCGAATTGTCGCGCAGCCATGATCACCCCGGTCGCGACGAGCACGCCCATCGCCACCGTGGCGGCCTGCGAGAAACGCCTGATGGCACGATCCACGCAGCGCAGCGCGGCCGGATCCTCGGGCACCGCGCGCACGAGCGACGCCCAGCATGGCAGTGCGCCGAACCACAGCGCAGCGGCGAGCAGGTGCACGGCGTGCAGCGGAAGCCCGAGCGCGACCGGCGCCGTGGCGCCGCCGTGCCCCGACCACAGGCCGACGAGCAGCGCGCTCGCGGCCAGCACCATCACGCCGCCACGCCCGGCACGGCCGCGCGCAGCGCGCCAGGCCAGCAGGCACAGCACGGTCAGCAGTGCCTGCTTGAGGCACCACACCTGGCCGAAACGCGTGCGCGTGAGCAGGAGATGCCATTCCGCGGCCCCCGGCGACGGCCACCGGCCGACGATGCGCGCGGCTTCGAGCGCGAGCACCGCAATCCCGGCGCCCCACGCGATTGCCGTCGCGGCCGCGACGAAACGGTCGACCCCGCGCGCCCAGTGCGCGAGTGCCGGCGGTACCGGGGCCGCGCGCGCGATGAAGCACGTGCCACCCAGCGCGCAGGCGAGGCCACCCTGCCACAGGAACGCCGCAACACTCATCGCGCCGGGTAGCGGGCCCCGCCGCCGTCAGGGTGCGGCACCCGGCCCTACGTCGAACGTGTACTCGTCCGCGACGATATGTCCGTCCACCGACAGCACCCGGTAGCGCACGACATAGCGGCCCGGGGGAAGCGCTGCCGGCAATGCAAGCTTGAGACCGTTGGGCTTCCGGGTCCGCGCAAGCGCGCCGTCACCAACCACGCGACCGCCCGCATCGAGCACCTGGATCGCGGAGAAATCGACTTCGGGCTGCTCGTTGAACCACAACGTGACGGCACGCGGCGACACGCTCGTCACGCCGCCCGCCGGCGGCCGCGCGCGTGTCAGCTGCGCGTGCGCGCCGGCAGTTCCGCTCCAGCCGAGCAGCACGGCCAGGGCGAGGATCCCGAGGGTGCGAAGTGATGTCATCGACAGGCTCCTCGGTGACCCTTCAGGCCGTGGGTGCGTGGCGCGCACGGTTGGCGACGGCGAACAGTGCGGCGGCCAGCAGCACGGTGCCGACGATCACCGCCGCGTAGAGCTGCCATTGCCGGCTGCCCCCGCCGACGGCAAAAGGAAAGACCGCGATCACTTCGTCACCGACCGCCGGGCGTGCCCGCACGTAGCCGATGTACCGGCCGGGCTCCGCGAACGCGTACTTGAGCGTGAGTGACCCGGTGGGGTGCAGGGCCGCGGGCAGTCGCGCGAGCGTCGCAGCCTCGATCGCGGCCTCGCCTCCGAGCTCCTCCACGCGTGCGTCGTTACCGAGATCGTTGGCGTCGCGCAGTACGCGGACCTCGATCGGCATGTCGCGCAACGCGTCGTCGATCGCATCGAGGACGATCACCGCGAGGCCGGTGATCGGAATGTCCTCGCAGAACTCCTGTGCACCGGTCTGCTCCGGCTGGTAGCCCGTGAAATGCATCAGGTAGCCGCCGAGGCGCAGCACGCACTTGTCGTCCTCGATGCTGACGCCGCCGTGCGCCCACGCGGCGGGAATCGTCGCGACGAGCCAGCAGCAGGCCAGCATCGCGCGTCGCGCGCATCGGCGCATTGCAACCTCAGTGGTGCGCGTGCGGGCCATCGTACGGATTCTCCTGGTCCCTGGCGGGCGCGGCGGCCGCCGGGGTGAAACGGACGACCTGGGCATCGAGATTCGCGAGCTTCACGAACGCGATCACCGTGACATCGCGCGGCAGCGCCGACGGCAGCCGGGCAGTAAAGCCATTGTCCCCAGCCGGAACGAGTTCCAGCCGGAGTTCGCGCGCGGGCACCCGCAGCAGCGCCCGCCCGCCGACCGTGGACTGTGGTCGATCGGCGTGATCGGTGATGTAGAGCGTCGCTGAGCTCGCGTCGGTCACGAGTTCGACGTGGATGGGTCCCGCCATGCGGGTACGACCACCATGCGCGGACGCCCGGGTATCGAAGTATTCGTCGCTGTGCGCGGGCGCGGGCACCACGCGGAGCAGTGCAGCTGCGCAGAGCGCCGCGCCGAGTGCGCGGGCCATGCCAATCCTGTCGAAGTTCATGGTGCCTGCATCGTCTCCGAAAAAAACGCGAGCGTGGATGTCGTCGCCGCGGACGGCCACGTGGCGTGACCGGAATCACCCTCGCAATAATGCACCGGGCGCGTGCAGCCCGCATAGCGTACGCAACCGCCGGGCCACGGCTCGGGCTGCAGCGCGCACCCGTTGCAGCGGGCCCACCACGCCGCCGCCTCGCGTCCCCAGCCCGGAAACAACCGGTCACGTGCGCCGTGCCAGACGAGAACCGGACGCGGTGCGGGGCACGCGAAGTCCGCGAGATCGCGCCCGGCAAAGCCGGCGGCGCTCGGCGCGATCGCGCTGAACATCCCGGCGCTTTCCGGCTGCACCGCGAGCGCTGTCGTGGTAGTCCCGCCGTCCGAGTGCCCGGTGGCATGGACGCGGCGCGGGTCAATGCAGTAATGCCGTGCAACCGTGGCCGGCACCGCGCCGAGTTTGCGGACCGCGGCGGGCGAGGGCCGGATGTGCCGCACGTATGCGACCACGTAGCCGGCAGCCGTGGCGGCCGCCGTGAAGTGCGTGAAGCGTTCACTGGCGGTCGGCGTCATGCCGGCCGCCGCGTACACCACGAGCAGCGGGTGAGCGATGTCGGGCCGGTGATTCGACGGCACCCGCACCTGCACGTCCAGCCGATCCGGGGTCTCGAGCCGGCCATCGGCCGGAACCGCCTCCGCCGGCGGCGACATGCAACGCACGGCATCGTCCGCATACGCGTGGTCGCGCGGCGTCAGTTCGGGATCCGCGCCACAGCCGATGAGCAGCATGGCCAGCGCGGCGACAGCGGCCCGTGCGCGCGTGGCCATGCGTCGCCGATCAATGGGACATCGGGGCGCTGGCCAGCTCCATGAAGACCGGCACGATGGATCCGGAGACGTTCGCGATGATGCGCTCGTTGCGGTCGTCGTAGCAGAACAGCAGGCCGCCGACCCGATTGTCCGGATCGTTGAGCAGGCTCGTCAGGCGCTCGACCTCCCACGCCGCATCGGTCATCTCGAATTCGATCACCCGCGATTCGCCGGGTCCGAGCGGCGCGGCATCCGAGACCTTCAGCCCGTTGCGCGGCACCAGGTCCTTCGGGTAGTCCGGCGTCACCGACGCCGCGGCGACTGGCAGGTCGTGGTTGACGAAACGCAGGTTCGACGTGGCGAATTCCCCGAACTGCACCGGCCGC
>JBFWUN010000089.1:0-7297 GCA_050247235.1 Gammaproteobacteria bacterium | reverse complement strand
TGCGCCGTGCGCATGCGGAGGAAGGGTTCCTGGTTGCGTTCTCCGTGCGCCTGCAGGTCCGCGCCGAGCAGGGAGAGACACAGCGCGACCAGCACCGGGACACCGCGGGAACGGCGGAACGCGCCGCGGAAAAACGTGCTCTGCATGGACAATTCTCCGACCGCGCGCCACATCAGCCGACGACGCCGGGACGGGCGTCGACCTGTTCGCCAAGCCCCATCGCGGACTTCATCCGGTTGGGCACCGTCAGCACGCGCGACAGCAGGCTGCCGATGAACCACCAGAGCAGGTACATCAGCGTGCAGACGAAGCCGGAGAAGAACGCCGACACCACCGCCGAATGCCCGCCGAACGTGCGCAGGGTGCCCCGCTCGATGAAGCGCAGGTACTCGGGGGTCGACGTGCGCGTATACGCGTAGCCGATGTAGTCACCGACGGAGACGAGCGAATTCATGACCTCGATGGGCAGCCGGTACGGCGCGAGCAGCGGCCAGTTCACGGGGTAGAACACGAGCCCGAAGGCCATGCCGCCGATGATCGCAGTGAGCAGCGCATTGCCGGTCAGCAGCAGCACCGCGTCGAGGATGAGCCCCCCGGCGATCATCGTGGCCGGCCACACCATGGACAGCGGGAAGTACGACCACATCTGGAATCCGAACGTGCGCGCCAGCCAGATGCCGACGGTCAGTGCGAGCATGCAGACGGTGGCGGCAATCGGCAGCCGGAACTTCTCCCAGAACACGTACTGCAGCGCCGCCGGGAACATGACGAGCAGGATGGGCGTTGCCGTCACCCAGTACTGGCGGTCCTTCCAGTCGACCCAGAAGTCCCAGTCGCCGACCGTCAGCATGAAGTGCAGGTGGAACGCCGCCGTGATGGCGATGAACATGATCACGACGACGACCAGGTCGAACGTGCGCGAGAGCGCCGCGTTCTCCGCCGACCACTTGCGGCCGTAGATCATCACCTTGGAGTCTTCTTGCATCTGCGCCGACATGCGAATTCCTCACCAGCCCGCGCGGGGCGATTGTGCAGGTGTTACACGGAGGCGGAGGCGAGACTCTGCCGCACGGCCTGCAACGGCGGCGCGCGGCGCCCTCCCCTCCTGCATCGTTCGGCGCCCGGCGGGTCTGTGCCCGTTGCCCGTGCGCCCGGCGTGCCGCGTGGCGGCCGCCGTGTGGTCAGGCCGCGGCTTCGCGCTCGAGGCGACCCATCGTTTCGTAGATGTGCTGCGCGATCTGCAGCAGCAGCCCACCGAGGGCGAGCACCGACCAGCCGAGCACGACGAAACCCCAGTGCAGCGGCGCGGAGAAGAACTCCTCCATCATCCAGAACGCGTGCCCCCACTCGTTGTAGCCGAGGTTGGGCAGGATCAGGAACGGGCCCGCCACCGCGAGCGCGAAGGGGACGGAAATCCGGTCGGCGAAGCGCGGGAGGCGCGTGACCGCATACAGGAATGATCCCACCCCGAACAGGATGTACAGCGGGATCGTGCCGTAGAAAAGGATGATGTGGCTTGGCGTGAAACTCGTGTCCCGCACCACGGTCTGGTGCCAGGAGGCGTCCATTTCGGCGAAGAAGCTGCCGGTGAAGTACACGCAGAATGCGTACACCAGGATGAAGAACACGAGGTTGAAGTATCGCCGCATCTCTTCGCGCGGCTTGAGCGCGGCGAGGTTGCGGTCACGGGTTACCCACAGGTAGGTCCACAACCCGGCCCATGCGCACACCAGTATTACCAGTTCGACCTTCAGCAACGTCATCCAGTAGGTGTCGAACATGGGGTCGGTGGAATCGAGCCCGGCGGAGAATGCGAACACCTGCTGGTAGATACGGTAGGCGACCATGATGAGCAGCACGCCTGCCATCGTGAACAGCGCCGGCTTCAGGTTCACGATGGGTCGGGTCCGGGCGGCGGCCGGTGCGCCGACCTGGGCTTCTCGGGACGGGATCACGCTGCTCATCGGTTCGCTCCTTGGTACGCGCGGACGGACATCTGATTGAACGAATGTAGTTTCCGCCGGGGCGGCAACGCAAGTGCCTTCCCGTGCTATCGCAGCGCACCAACCGCGCCCGGCGTGATTTCGATCAAGCACCGGGCCTGTGATTCAGGCCTTTTCGAGGATCAGCACCGAACACGCCGCCTCGTCGAACCCGATCACGCCCCCGCCGTTTTCGGCGAGCGCGCGCCGCGCACCGGAGACCTGCCGCTCGCCGGCTTCGCCCCGCAGCTGCTGGCAGAGCTCGTAGACCATCGACAGCCCGGTGGCGCCGACGGGGTGCCCCTTCGACACGAGGCCGCCGGAGGTGTTGACCGGGATCCGGCCGCCGAGCGCCGTCGCACCGGCCGCGACGAACGGCCCCCCCTGGCCCGGCGCGCAGAACCCCATCATCTCGACCTGGTAGATCTCGCAGAACGATGTCGCGTCGTGAACCTCGGCGACATCGATGTCGGCGGGCGTACACCCCGCCATCCGGTAGGCCTTCTGCGCCGCGGCCTGGCTCAGGCCCGGTTCGTCGAGCCGCCGGTACTTGCCGCCCGACGTGCCCCAGCCGCGGATCCTGACCGCGCGTTCGCGCACCGCGCCCGGCAGTGCCGCGAGCCGGCGCGCGGAGACCACGATGGCCGCCGCGGCGCCGTCGCCAATCGGGGCGCACATCGCCCGGGTCAGCGGGTAGGACACCGGGCGATCGGCGAGCACTTCTTCCACGGTCATGCGGAAGCGGTACTGCGCCTTCGGGTTCAGCGCGCCGAGGTTGTGATTCTTGGCGGCGCCCGCCGCGATCTGCGCCTGCGTGGTGCCAAACTGCCGCATGTGATAGCAGGCCTGCATCGCGTAGGTGTCCATGAAGATCGTGCGATCGGGCCCAGGCTCGAACGGCTTGCCGGCGGCATCGCCCGCCTGCCGGTAGTAAGCCTCCCATTCGGCCGGGTCATAACGATCGATGCCGCCGTCGAACAGTGCGACGGTCTTCTCCGGCGCGCCCGGGTAGAACGTTTTCTCCACCCCGAGCGCGACGCACATGTCCGCCTGCCCCGCCAGGATGTCCTTCCATGCACCCTGCAGCGCCAGCGAGGCGGTGGCACAGCCTCCTTCAACGTTCACCAGCGGCACTCTTTCCGGGAACCGGCCCTCGCGCACGAGCGGCGTCATGCATACCTGGCCACGAATGCTGCCCTGTCCCTCGGTCCACATCCCGCAGTTGCCGAACCACGCGGTGTCGATGCCTTCGCCATCGGCAAGGCCGGCGTCCGCGAGGGCGCCCAGGTACGCTTCGCGGGTCAGGTCCTTGACCGACAGGTGGGGATACTTGCCGAATGGCGTGCAGTACACGCCGACCAGGTAGGCGTCCGTCATCAGCGTACTCCGTGGGACAGGCTTCGATGGGCCACGATCATCGCGCCATCCGCCGCGGCGCACCACTGGCACGCCGTCCCGGCGCCCGTGCCGTGACCGTCGCGCGACCGGATGCGCGATCGGCATCCTGCGCGCAAGTCGAAACAACGCGGGGGGCGTTCCGCGGTATGCACCCGGTTTTCAGCGTGCCTTGGGATCTCCGGTGGCGCGCGCCCCGCGTTCGAGCCACTCGATCATCGCGTGCGGTTCACGCCCGCGCACCACGTCCGCGTAGCACGCCAGGCTCTCCGCGGAGAGATCGTCACGCCACTTGCCGCTGGTGCCGCTGTGGAAGAAGCGCGCGTTCTCGCGCCACATGTCGAGATCGGTGTCGGGGGCGGTGCGATCGGCGTTGCGCTTCATCTCGCTGAACGTCGCGGCACGCACGAGCGCGGGCCAGCGGTCCTCTGGCACGACGATGCCGAGCAGCGCCGCGATCCGGCGCATCTCGCCGGCCAGATCCGCCTGCAGATCGGCGTAGTGCAGGAATTGCACGTTGGGCAGGTGGCGAAAGCGCCAGAACGTCTCCATGTGATGGAACACCGACCAGAACGGATAACCGTCCTGCTCCCACGGAAAACTGCCCCGCGTCATCCACAGGCGAAAGGCCTCGTTCAGGTCCTGCGGGACATCGGACGGCGCGACCAGCTCCTCGCCGCGCGCGGCGAGCAGCTCGACCACGCGGCCGATGTTCTGGTTGGCCTTGTGATGCTGCATGGAGATGAACGCATCGCGCGGGTCGCGCCCGCAGACGAGGTACGTGACCTGCGGATAGTAGGGCAACCCGTCCAGCGGGGTGTGCGTCTTGATGAAGCGACGATGGGTCTGCGCTGCGTAGCGCGCAAGGATCTCCTCGAACGGGTAAGGCCGCAGGTCGAACCACGGTGACAGCTCCGCGAGCGGCGCCGGCAGATCCGTCGCCTGGAACACCAGCAGCGCGCAGATCATCTGCGTCCAGGTGGTGCCGGACTTGTAGGACGTGCATACCAGGATGTCGCCGTCGCGTGGCTCGAAACGCTGCCAGCGCGCGCTGTCCATGAACGTGTTGCGGTAGTGGTGCTCGACCCGGGGCAGGGCATCGTTCATTGGAATTCCTCTCGGCGGGTACCGGCACTGTAATGAGCCGGGTTGGATTCCGCCACTGTCGTGCCCCGCTGCGCCAACGAACACCTGCCGCGGCGCGCGAGCCGTCAGAATTCCACGCAGGCGGACGAGGTCTCGCGCAGCACGGCCTCCTGCCGGAACCGCTGCCGGTACTCGGCGGCGATCTCACGCACCCGCGACGTCGACGCGCCGCGATGGAGAACCACGAGCACTTTCGTGCTTTCCGCGACGGGCCCGGCGTCCCCGCGCCACTGCCCTGCGGCATCGGACACGGTGAAGCCGTCCGGGAACCGGGGGAGAATGCTGTCGGCAACGAAGGCACGCCAGTCCGCGGCGCTCACGCGCGAACCGTCGGGTCGCCCGAGTCCGAAATAAAGCGTCTCGCGCACGTACGGCGCGGCGCCGGGTGCACAGGCCGCCGGCGGCGCGAGCGGCGTCGCACACCCGCACAGCACGTTCGCCGTGAGCACGAGCCACCCGCCCGCACGGCGCGTCACGTCAGTACGTCTCCACCGCGCGCGGCCGGGCGCCAGCGGAGCAGGCGCCGTTCGGCGAGCGTGACCATGGCATCGAGCGTCAGCGCGCAGCCGGTCAGCACGACGATCCCCGCGATCACGGCGTTGATGTCGAACACCCCCTCCGCCTGCAGGATGAGGTAACCGACGCCGCGTGCGGACCCGAGGTACTCCCCGACCACCGCGCCGACGAACGCCATGCCGACCGCGGCGTGCAGGCTCGAGAACACCCAGCTCGTGGCAGCCGGCCAGTACACGAACCGGATCAGCTGCGCGCGCGTGGCCCCGAGCATGCGCGCGTTGTCGAGGACCACGGGACTGACGTCGCGCACGCCCTGGTACACGTTGAAGAACACGATGAAGAACACGAGCGTGATGCCGAGGGCGACCTTGGACGCGATACCGAGGCCGAACCACATCGCGAATATCGGCGCCAGCACCACCCGCGGCATGGCGTTGGCGGCCTTGATGTAGGGATCGAGCAGGATGGCCGCGAGCGGACTCAGCGCGAGCCACAGGCCGAACGCGATCCCGAGCAGGGTGCCGCCGCCAAACGCGAGCAGCGTCTCCACGAGGGTCACGCCGAGATGCCGGAATATCTCGCCGGACACGCCCCACGCCCGGAGTTGCGCGAAAACCCGCCACGGCTCTCCGAAGAAAAACGGTGACAGGATGTCTGCGCGCGTCAGCGCGTGCCACGCGCCGAGCAGGCCGGCAAGCAGGACACACTGCCAGAACCAGGGTCTGCGCATCGTCATGCCACGTCGCGTCGCGCGTGCACCTGCGTCCGCAGGGCCTGCCAGACCTGGCGCTGGAGTTCGACGAAGCGCGGCGTCATCCGGATCTCCTGCACGTCACGCGGTCGCGGCAGATCGATCACGTACTCACCAACCGGGCGACTCGCGGGACCGGCGGACAGCACGACGACGCGATCCCCGAGCGCGATCGCCTCGTCGAGATCGTGCGTGATGAACACCACTGATTTCCGATCAGCCGACCACAGCGAGAGCAGTTCGTTCTCCATGAGCGCGCGGGTCTGCACGTCGAGCGCCGAGAACGGTTCGTCCATCAGCAGGATGCGGGGATCCGGCGCCAGGACCTGCGCGAGCGCCACGCGCTTCTTCATGCCGCCCGAGAGCTGGTGCGGGTAGCGCTGCGCGGCCTGCGCCAGGCCAACCCGGGCGAGCCATTCGTCCGCGCGCGCCTCTGCCTCGCGTCGCGGCCATCCGCGGAACGCGAGCCCGAGCGCGACGTTGTCGCGCGCCGTGCGCCAGGGCAGCAGCGCGTCGGCCTGGAAGAGATAGCCGGCTTCCCGGTTGCGCCCCGCGAGCGGCGCGCCGAACACGCGCACCTCGCCGCCGGTCGGCGGCAGCAGTCCCGAGATGACGTTCAGGATGGTCGACTTGCCGCAGCCGGTCGGGCCCACCACGCACAGGAACTCGCCGGCCGTCACCGTGAGATCGAATCCCGCGAGAACGTCCACACGGGCCGCGCCCGTGTCGAACGCGACGGCGACATCGGTCAGCGCGACGGCCGGTACCGTCACCTGCCACCTCGCGCGGCCGCGGCGAACCGCGGGTCGATCAGTGCATCGACCTCGATCTGCGCGTCACGCACGAACGGTTCGAACGCCGCCAGTGCACGCACCACGTTCTCGGCGCCCGCGCGGCTCAACCTGGCGTCGGGCGGCCACGCCGCGCGATTCTTCGCGAGCGCTGCCCGGTATTCCGCCGGATCGCCGGCGATGAATGCCTCCGGCAGCACGGCGAGGATCGCGTCCTCACGCGCACTTGCGAGCCATGCAAGTGCGCGGTCCTGCGCAGCCACCAGCGCCATGGCGGTCCGCGGATGGGCGGCGAGGAACGTCTCCTTCGCGTACAGGCATGCCGCGTGGTATTCGCCGCCGTAGACGGCCCGCGCGCCCTCCGGGGTGCGGGTGTCGATCACGGCCCTGGCGGCGCCCGTCGATTCGAGCAGGTGAATCACCGGATCGAGATGCACCAGTGCGTCGATCTCACCCCGTCGCATCGCCGCGACTGCGCCCGCGCCCGCGCCGACACCGAGCACCGGCACCGCGGTCGGGGACACCCCGGCACGCGCCAGCACGCTGTTCAGGAACAGGTGCGTGGAGGACCCCGGGGCGGTGATCCCCACCGGGTGCCCGATGAGATCCGCGGGCGCGCGGTAGGCCTTGGCCAGCGACGGCGAGACTGCGAGCACGATCAGCGGATAGCGCGCGAGCAGTGCGATCGCCTGCAGCCGCTGCCCGCGGGCGCGCAT
>JBFWUN010000088.1:0-11885 GCA_050247235.1 Gammaproteobacteria bacterium | reverse complement strand
TCCCGCATCGCCGTTAGCGTTCGTGCCCTCAACAACAACTCTCAGGGAGTCGAAGCATGAACAAACTCATTTCGAACGTGGCGGCCGCGACGGTGGTGACGATGCTGGGTGTGTGCCCGGTGCTCGCAGACGATGCACGCGGCATCGATCGCGCTGCCAATGGCGTGACGGACGCAATCACCTCGCCCGGCCAGGTGGTCGAAGGCGTCGCGCAGGACGCACAGGCTTACGGTCCGGTGGGCGTCGTTACGGGCAGTGTGAAGGGGGGCGTGCGCGCCGCCGGTCAGCTGGTCACCGGCGCGGCGAATGTCGGTGTCGGCGTGGTGGAAACGCTGGTACAGCCGTTCGCTGCGGCGGAATAAGCCTGCATTCCTCAGTCCTGCGTGCCGGCTCCGGCGGGCACGCAGGATGCGATTGCCTGAGCCGTCAGGGCGATGCACAGCCGATGCGATCGTTGGCGGCGACACGGTCGATGAGTGCCTGCATGTACAGCGGCCAGGGAATCCGGGAAAGGCCGTCGCATACTTCCGCGCCCGCTGTTGGCAAGCCGTCGGCTTGCCTGCCATCCTTGCGGTTGCCTGGAGCGTGACCCGACATCTGAATCGGCCTGATGCGGATGGGCGACGCTGGAAAGGCTCGAATGGGAAACCGCTACCGGACAAAGTCGGGGCGCTGTCTCGGAATGGCATCGGGGGTGGCCGCGCTGGTCGCAACCGCGCTCGTTTACCTGCCCGCGCTGGGTGGGCCGTTCGTCCTCGACGATTTCTCGGAACTCGTCTACCTGCTGGAGGACCGGGGACAACACTGGCGAACATTTCTGTTCAGCGCGAGTGGACCGCTCGGGAGACCGCTCTCCACGCTGAGCTTCCTGGTCAACGCTGCGACAACCGGGCCGGAAGCGTGGGCCGTCAAAGCAACCAACCTCGCGCTGCATCTTGTCTGCGGTGTGCTGGCAGGGCTGGTCACGACCTCCCTCGCGAAACTTTTCCATCCGGGCCGGCGCCATCTGCCAACCATGGAAGGCGCTGCAGTTGCCTCGATCTGGCTGCTGCATCCGCTGCATACCGGGACAGTGCTGTACGCCGTGCAGCGCATGACGCAGCTTTCAGCGTTGTTCTGCCTGCTCGGACTCCTGGCCTATCTCGAAGGCCGGGCGGCTGATCGACGCGGTGAGGATGGTCGGAGGTGGCGTGCCGTCACCTGGCTGTTGTGCTGGCCGCTCGCGATCATGAGCAAGGAGAACGGACTCCTGCTCGTACTGTACGTAGCCCTCATCGAATGGTGGATGCTCTCGACTTCGACCTGGTCGGAGGTCTCTCAACGTACGGTACGCCGGCTGCTGCTGATCCTCTCGGTGCCGACGATACTCGCTGCGCTGGGCGCACTGCTGATGGCGCCGGAAAGCTCACAGGCGTTCGGTACGCACGGCACGACATTGGTGGAACGCGCCATGACACAGTGCCGCGTCCTGATGCGGTACCTGGTGATGCTCGTCGCGCCCTGGCCGGGCTTCATGGGATTCGTGCACGATGATGTGACCCCTTCGACGGATCTTCTTTCACCGCTCACCACGCTACCCAGCGTGCTTGGGGTCGCACTGTGCCTGGCAATCAGTTTCGGCCTGCGCACGCACGCGCCGCTCGCGTCCTTCGGCGTGGCCTTCTTCTACGCTGGCCACGCCATGTAATCCAGCGTGCTGTCGCTCGAGTTCATGTTCGAGCATCGCTGCTACCTGCCGAGCGTGGGCATCTTCATCACGGTCGTCGATGTCGTGGCCCGGGTTGGTCCGCGACGCTGGGCGATCGCGGCCGCGAGTTTCGCAATTCCTCTGGTGTTGTGCGCCTTGCTGGTTCAGCGCGTCGAGGCCTGGCGCACCAAGGACTCACTGCTGGCCGACATGCTCGAGATTCATCCCCGTTCGCCGCGGGCACTCGCGCTGCGCGCGACGGAACTGATGAACGAAGGTCAGTACAGCGACGCCTTGGCGACCCTCGCAGGACTGCGAGGGATCGGGCCGACGATTCAGCGGGAACGGATTCGCTGTCGGTCAGGACAGGCCGACTTCTCGGAGGTTGAGAAGTGGCTGAACGATCCCAACGCCACGTTCGATCAATATGCCATCGCCCAGGTTGCCGTACTGGCGCACCGTGAGCCGCACTGCCTCGCTGATCCTCGACGCTTCCTGCGACAGTGGCGCGCGCGGTTCGGTCCGCTCAGGATCGGCGCACCCTGAGGTCCAATCCGGCGAGCGCAGTCCCCCATCCCATGATCATGGGCAGAAGGAGCGCCAATGCGGAGGGAACCGGCACCGGGTTTCCGGTGACGTGAAGGTGTGCAAACGAGCCTCCTCCGGACAGGATCTGCGCGTCTCCCGACGCTATCCATTCAAACGCGGCAGGGGCCGAGGTGAACCAGCCTTCCTCCACGTAGGTTGGTGGTCCTGCATAAATGGAGCGGTAAACGCCCGGCGCGATCGAATCACTTCCTCCCAGGTAGTAGATATCCTCCTGATCGGATGCAAAGTTCAGCCAGTACAAAGCACCCGGCTGAAGAACCAGGGCGGCGCTGGAGGTGAGTGTGAGCAGGTAGGGCGCCCAGGGGGATGTGTCGGCCGCCAGGATATCGAACGTCCACATTTCGAGGACCTCGCCCGGCTGCTCGCCGCCGTCCCGATGAAAGCTGAACTCGACACGTACGTCTGTCGCAATCTCGGCAAAACGCCACACGAGCGTGCTCAAGGTCGAGAGTGACACCGGTCCGAGGGTAGGCTTGAAGCCGATCGCAGTGGTGACGAATCCTGAGCCGTCGGCGCTGTTGGGCTTCAACGGCAGGAAGTGGTTCGCGTTCTCCGGCAGCGGCGCAGCGGGATCGAAGTTCGAAAAAATGACTTCCACGGCCAGTGCCGAAAGCGGGAGTGCCATGCCAAGCAGAAGTGCCGTCACTGCCGCGCCGATCCGAAAATTCCATTGTTCGGAAAGCATACTTACCTCGCGATGAAGCATTAGCGCGTCTCGGGGATCATGGAGTCGCCGATGGCACGCAGTCCGCGCCGCCGATCCCTCGCAATTTCACTTTCTGTTCGACGGTATGGTTTCCCACGATGACGCGGCGATGACCGGACACACTGTTTCACGATTGGACCCACGTAGGGTGGTAGCTGCGCGGATTACCCGGGGTATCCCGCCGAGGGCGGACCCGTCGAAGTCCGCGCAGGTCCCGTCGTTCGCGCAACCGTCGTGCCCGCAACCGTTCAGTCGTCGCACGCGAACGCGCGCCCGGCCTGATGGCCCGCCATAACCACCGCCGCGGCATCGCGCGCCCGCTGCCGGGCATATCGCGCCAGCGCGGCGACCGGCTCGGGTTCGGTATTCAACGCCTCCGCAAGCGCGAGCGCGTCCAGCATCGCCATGCGTGCACCGGCACCGGTGATCGGACTGGCCTGGTGCGCGACATCACCGACGAGCGCGATACGCCCACGGGCCAGCGGCCCGGGCATCACTTCGTACACGGGATGCGGTACCACGCGCCCCACGGCGAGCGTCGATTCGACGAGGGCGCGCACACCGGGCGGCCAGCGATCGCGTGACGAGGCGAGCAGCGCGGTCCATTCGGCGGGTAGCGGATCCGAGTTGAATGCATGTGGGACGACTTCGCGCGTGAACCCGGCGAACAGCGCCTTCGCGCTTGCGCGCGGCGTCGGGACGTACCATCCCCAATTGATGAAGAAGTGGCCTGATCCCACGCGCGCGCCGCGCGCCTGCGAAAGCCGGGCGCCTGGGAGCAGCTGTGCCGGGCAACGCTGATTGTCATCCGTGCGTGCGTGCATTCCACGCGACGACTTCGTCGCAATAGGTCAGGAGATCTTGGAGCCGGCAGGAAGCGAACACGAGATCGACCGTCAGGCCGCTGGCTTCCTCCAGTTCCGTGACGAGCGCGCCGGATGCACCGGCATCGAGTCTCCGATCCGGCTGCAGACCGATGGCCAGATCAACGTCACTGTCGTCGCGCGCCGTACCCCGCGCGCGGGAACCGAATACCAGCGCATAGGCGATGCGGTCGTCGGTGGCGAGACGGTCGATGAGTGCCTGTATGGGCTGCTGCCAGGGAACCCGGGTTAGGGCCATCGTGTACCGCACTGCCCATGGTTGGCAAGCCGTTGTCCTGCCTGCCCACCTTGCGCCACCTCCATGTCGTGTCCCGGTGCAGATCGCCGTCTGACGAGAACCTGTCGGCGTCGGAAAATCCTGTCTCGCTTTCGGCTAACCCCGCGACGCGTGCACCGACGGGATGCGCTGGACCCACGGCCGCGCCGTCTCCAGCTGCGCGGCCAGACGCAGCAAGGTCGCCTCGTCGCCGTATCGTCCGGCGAACTGCACGCCGATCGGCACGTGCTGCGCGTTCCAGAACAACGGCACCGACATCGCCGGCTGCCCGGTCAGGTTCTCGATGCACGTGAAGCACGCGCAGGACATCACGCCGTCGAGCCAGCCGGTGTCTTCCGCGGAAGTCGGCGTGAGCGCGCCGATCGCCGGGGGTGGCACGGTCATCGTGGGCGTGAGCAGGCAGTCATAGTGGCCTTCCGCATGCCAACGTCCGAGGAAACGCGCGAAGCGCTGCATGTCCTCCACCGCCTGCAGGTACTCGCCCGGAGACTTGTGCGCGACCGACTGGTACCAGCCCCAGGTCGCGGGCTCCAGTTCGTCGGCCGTGATGGACTTGCCGAGCTCGCGCTCCCAGTACTTCACCACGTGCGCGACGAAGCTCGAGAACACCACGGTGAAAATGTCCAGCACGCCGGGATAGGCGAGTCGCGCCGCGGGGATCTCTTCGACTTCGTGGCCCAGGCTCGCGCATAGCGCGGCGGCGTCCTGCACGGCGGCCAGGCAGTCCGGATGCAGGGCCGTGTGGCGATGCCAGCCGTCGGGGATGGAGGTCAGGAAGCCGATCCGCAGCTTGCCGGGTGGTCGCGCGAGCTCCTCGGCGAACGGTCGTGCCGGTGGCGGCGGATAGTACGGGTCGCCCGGCATCGGTCCGGCCGAGATATCGAGCATCACCGCCGAGTCGCGCACGCTGCGGGTGACCACGTGCTCGTGGATGATGCCATTCCCCATGTCCCCGAACAGCGGGCCCAAAGGGTTGCGTCCGCGCGTCGCCTTCAGCCCGAACAGTCCGCAGCAGGAGGCCGGCACCCGGATCGATCCGCCACCGTCATTCGCGTGCCCGAGCGGCGCGATGCCGGCCGCCACCGCCGCAGCCGAGCCGCCGCTCGATCCGCCCGGAATGCGCGTGAGATCCCACGGATTGCGGGTGGGACCGTGCAGCATGGGCTCCGTGGCGGGCGAACCGCCGAACTCCGGCGTGTTGGTCTTGCCGCAGATCACCACGCCGCCGGCCTTGTAGCGACGCACCAGTTCCGTATCGAGCTTCGAGACGTAACCCTGGCAGGCGCGTGAGCCCTCGTTGAACGGCGTGCCTTCGCACTCGGCCAGCAGATCCTTCAGCAGCAGCGGAACCCCGGTGAACGGCGCCGTCGCCGTACCGCGATCGAGCGCCTGCTGGCACTGCTCAGCGGCAGCGAGCGCCATCGCGTCGAAGCGATGAATGACGGCGTTCAGTTGCGGATTCAGCCGGTCGATCTGCTGCAAGGTCCATTGCAGAACTTCGACGGCCTTGAGTTCCTTGCGCTTGAGCAGCGCGGCCAGCGCCACGGCATCGTACTGGCTGAGTTCGAGCGACATGAGCTTTCTCCTCGGTCCGCGTGGTTGATGTGAATCGACGATAACGCGTCGACGCAGGCAGGAACAGCGAAGCAAGGGCGGCGGGCTGAATCCGTCGACCCGGTCTCAATATCGTGGAATGGGCCACGAGGTGCGCAACTGCGGCGACGTTAGCGTTCGTGCCCTCAACAACAACTCTCAGGGAGTCGAAGCATGAACAAGCTCATTTCGAACGTGGCGGCGGCGGCGGTGGTGTCGATGCTGGGCGTCAGCCCGGTGCTGGCAGACGATTCGCGCGGCATCGACCGTGCGGCGAACGGCGTGGCGGACGCGATCACGTCGCCCGGCAAGGTGGTGGAAGGCGTCTCGCAGGACGCGCAGGCGTACGGCCCGGTCGGTGTCGTCACCGGCAGCGTGAAGGGTGGCGTGCGCGCCGCCGGCCAGCTCGTCACCGGTGCGGCGAACGTCGGCGTCGGCGTGGTGGAGACGCTCGTCCAGCCGTTCGCGGCGGCGGAATAACACCGCCCGTCCCTCGCCCTGCGTGCCGGCCATCGGGGCAGCGCGCAGCGGTCCGCAGCGGGACCGCACACTCAGGGTCCTGGTCAGAACTATCTCAACATCCGGTCGCGCCCGCGTGGCCCCGGCGGCGTTGCGGCTCCTGGCAATAGCGCGCGATTACCTGCGAATCGCCCCTTGCGGCGACCACGCAGGCGCACCGTCGGTACAGACGAGACAATTCTGACCAGGGTCCTAATCCAGGCCGAGTTTGCGCCGCGCCCGCGCCCGCTTCTCCAGCCACCAGCCGAACTCCGGCTTCCAGCGTGCGTGGGCCGCATCCACACCGAGGGAGCGCGCGGCATGCAATGGCCAGTTCGGATCGTCCAGCAGTTCGCGCGCGATCGCGAGAAGGTCGGCCTGTCCTCCCTGCAAGGCGGCCTCCATTCGGACGGGATCCCACAGGAACCCGACGCCGATGGTCGGGATATCCGCACCTTCGCGTACGCGGCGCGCAAGCTCGAGCTGGTAGCCATGCGCCAGCACCATCCCCTGCGGTCGTTCGCGGCCTGAAATTCCTCCGCTCGAGCAATCTATCGCGTCGACGCCGTCCTTTCGAAGCAGGCGCGCGAGGGCCACCGTGTCGTCGAGCTGCCACCCGTCCGGGTGCCAGTCCGTGATCGAGAGCCGAAACATCAAGGGAAGCTCCGCCGGCCACGTCTCGCGGATCGCCCGTGCAACTTCGCGCGCGAAGCGGACGCGTCTAGGGAAGTCGCCGCCGTAGGTGTCCGCGCGGCGATTGGCGAGCGGGGAGCAGAACTGGTGCACCAGGAAGCCGTGCGCCGCGTAGACTTCTATCACCTGAAACCCTGCCGCGAGTGCGCGCGTGGCCGCGTCACGAAACGCCTGCAGCACGTCCGCGATGTCCTGCACGCTCATTGCCGAGGGTGCCGGCCAGCCATCCGCGTAAGGAAGCGGACTGGGGGCGATCGCTTCCCACGGCGCCTCGCCGCGCGTATCGAGATCCTCGGCATCGACGGGTGTCTCGCCGTGCCATGGCCGTCGCTCGCTCGCCTTGCGGCCGGCGTGCGCCAGCTGGATGCCCGGTACGGCACCTTCCCGCGCGAGGAATTGTGTCACGCGCGCCAGCGGCGGGACCTGGCTGTCACACCACAGCCCGAGATCGCCGTGCGTGCGACGTCCGCGCGCCTCCACCGCGGTGGCTTCGCAGAACACCAGGCCTGCGCCGCCGAGCGCAAACCGCCCGAGGTGCACGAGATGCCAGTCATTCGCGTAACCGTTCTGCGCGCGGTACTGGCTCATCGGTGATACCACCACCCTGTTCGGAATCTCGACGGTGCGGAGTCTCAGCGGGGTGAACAAAGTCATCCGGGTTCTCCCGAACGCCGCGCCGGGCGGGGCGGCGAACGTCATCAGGCACGGCGCCGCCGATCACGGACGGCGTCCAATCGATTCCAACGAAGCGCCGCGAGAACAAGGCCGCCTCGCGGCGTCCGGTCGTGCCGGCGAAATCGACCGACGCGGTCCGTCGACTTTGCGCGCGGAGCGAACTGCGCACGCCGGCCTGCGCGGCTCCAGGAAGTCCAGGATGAACTCTCGCAGAGTTTCTCCGAGGGGTCGACCCATCGGGGGGTCCGGATTCAGCGGTCGCCGGCCGCCGCTCAGTCGTCGTACGCAAACGCGCGCCCGGCGCGCTGGCCCGCGATGACCACCGCCGCGGCGTCGTGCGCGCGCTGGCGTGCGTACCGCGCGAGCGCCGCGACGGGGTCGGGCTCGGCATCCAGTGCATCCGCGAGCGCGAGCGCGTCCAGCATCGCCATCCGGGCGCCTGCGCCGGTGATCGGGCTCGCCTGGTGCGCGACGTCGCCGACCAGTGCGACGCGCTCACGCGCGAGCGGCCCGGGCAGCACCTCGTACACGGGATGCGGCACCACGCGCCCCGTGGCGAGCGTCGAGTCGACGAGCGCGCGGACGCCGGGAGGCCAGTGCGCGAGTGACGAGGCGAGCAGCGCGTTCCATTCGGCGGGCGGTGGCCCGGCCGTAAACGCATGAGGGACGACCTCGCGCGTGAACCCGGCGAACAGCGCCTCGGCGCTCTCCCGCGGCGTCGGCACGTACCAGCCCCAGTTGATGAACTGGCGCGCGAAGTCGCACACGCCATCGTAGGTCGGGATCGGGTATGCGACGAAATGCTGACCCGGCAGGCTGTTGATCGACAGCGCGTTCAACGATCGCAGTTCACCTGCCAGCTCCGCGCGCGGACACAACCCCCGCCACAGCACGTAGCCCGCGTAGCGCGGCGGTCGCGGCTGGGTTTCCACCCATTCACGGCCGGCGCCGCGCCCGCCGTCGGCACACACCACGAGATCGAAATCTTCCTGCGTGCCGTCGGCCAGCCTCACGCGCACCGCATCGGCAACGGCCGACAGTCCCACCACGCGCGCGTCATGCCGCAGGACCCCGGCCGGCAGACCGTCGGCGAGCCAGCGCCAGAGTGCGCCGTACGCGGTGACGTCTTCGGCGGCCGGCTCTGCGAAATGCTGCGCGTCGCGCCACAGCACGCGTTGCGGCAGCCGCAGGTGCGGCGGCGGCGGGGTGCCGCCCACCGCGGTGACCAGGCGCAGATCGATACCAAGCCCGCCACCCCGCTCCGCGAACCCGTGACCGGCGCGCTCGCACACCGTGACCTGATGACCCGCAGCGTGCAGCACGCGCGCGGTGGCGAGCCCCGCGAGCGAGCCGCCGACGATCCCGATGCGCGCCGCCTCTGCGCGCCGCATCGTCATGGCTGCTGGCGCGGATCCCAGCCGGTGACGAGGCCTTCGTCCAGGCTGTTCAGCGCGTCGCGCGCGGCATCGTCGAGCACGACATCGAGCGCCGCCAGGTTCTCGCGCATGCGCGCCGGGTCGGCGGACTTCACGACCAGCGTGTGCCCCTGGTCGAGCACCCACCCGAGCAGCAGCTGCGCGGGTGTGCAGCCAAGGCGCGCGGCGGTGGCTTGCAGCAGCGGATGCTGCAGCCGCTGGCCCTTGGTCAGCGGGCTGTACGCGGTCAGCGTGATGCCCTCGGCGCGACACAGGGCTACCAGTTCACGCTGCTGCAGAAACGGGCTCAGCTCCACCTGGTTCACCATCGGCTTCACGCGCGCCGCGGCGAGCAGTTCCACCAGATGCCGGGGCATGAAATTGCTGACCCCGATTGCCCGCACCTGTCCCTCGGCATGCAGATCCTCGAGCGCGCGCCAGGCGTCCAGGCGACGCCCGGCCACCGGCCAGTGCAGCAGGTACAGATCGATGGCGCCCAGCGCGCGGCGCGCGCGTTCGAACGCGGCACGTGTCGTGTCGTAACCCTGGTCGTCGTTCCAGACCTTGGACGTGAGGAACAGGCTCGTGCGCGGCAGCCCGCACGCCGCCACTGCGGCGCCGACCTCCGCCTCGTTGCGATAGACCGCGGCGGTGTCGAGCAGCCGATAACCCGCGGCGAGTGCGGCGGTCGCCGCGTCGCGTGCCGGTGCGCCCGGCGGTAGCCGGAACAGTCCGAACCCGATGCGCGGCATCCCGATGCCCGGTGCGATCTCCACCGCGGGGGTGCGCCGGTCCGACGAGTCGTTCATGCGTGTTCGCTCCTGTGGGGCGGTTCTGGACGAACTTGCCTGCGCGGGACGCTACACCGGCACCCTATAATCATCGAGCGCAACACTGCCAACATCGTGTTGATCCAGATGACAACAATCACGCCTGCCGACCTCCGCACGTTGCTCAAGCTGCTCGACACCCGCAGTTTCACGGCGGCCGCCGCGGCACTCGACATCGACAAGTCACAGGTCAGCCGCACCGTCGCCCGCGTCGAGCGCCGCCTCGGCGTCCGGCTGTTCGAGCGATCGACGCGCAAGTTGCGTCCCACGGCGGTGGGCACCGAGATCTGCGCGCGCGCCCGCGAGGTGCTGGCCGGGCTGTACGCGATCGAGGATTTCGCCGCGACATCCCGCGGCACACCGTCCGGCACCCTGCGCCTCGGGTGCGGCGTCGAGTTTGGCATGCTCGCGGTCAGCGGCTGGATCGCGCAGTACCTCGCACGTCACCTGACAGTCAGCGTGGACGCGGATTTCAGCAACCGCGTGGTGGACCTCATCGAGGAGGGGTTCGATCTCGTGATCCGGCTCGGCCCCGTCGTCCAGCCCGAGCTCGTATCGGTGACGCTCGGGGTCCTCCCGTACGGGCTGTACGCGAGCCCGGCGCGCGCGGCGCCGCCCGCGCATCCCGCCGCGTTGCCGGCCACCGAGATCCTGCGCTTTTCTGCCGGCAGTCACGGGCCCGGCTGGCGGCTGGTCCGCGGGGACGACGCCGTGCAGATGACCGCAGCGGGACGCGCGACGATCAACAACGTCTATGCGCTGGCCGAGGCCGCGCGCGCCGGGTTCGGCATCGCCCGCCTGCCGCGCCCGCTGGCCGATCCCTACGTCGCGCGCGGCGAACTGCACGAAATCTACGCCGACTGGACCCTGGACCCGGTGACTGTGCACGCGGTGCTGCCCGGCAACCGTTACATCGCGCCCAAGGTCAGCGCGTTCCTGGAGGTTGCGCGTGCCGCGATGCAAACCGGCGCAACACTGAACGTCTGAACCGGTCGACCCGCCCGACGCGCGCCCGATTGACGCGTCCCGCGCGACCTTGGACGATGGACCTGCAACGAACTGGCGGACCCTCCGCTGCGCGAACCTGTGAGCCCCCGTGGATCACACCCGCGAAACCACGCGCGAAAGGAACCGGCATGACCACTCGACCGCATGCTGGCGAGCAACGATGCGATGCTCGCGCACTACCGGGCCCGACGTCATGACGCGCGGTAAGCCAGGTGGCCCGCTCGCCCGCGCCGCGTTCCGGTGCGCGCTTGCCGGCCTCGGCGTGGGGCTGCGGCTTGCGTACCTCGCGAGCGCCCGCTTCCGCGCCCAGGTCGCGCACCCCCGCGTCGTCCAGGTCGGCAGCGCGGACGGCGTGTTCCGACATTACCGCTTCACGCCGCGCGCCGTCGCCTCGTTTCCCGGCCGCGTGGCGAATCCGGATGTCGGCGTCTGCTTCGACAGTGCCGGGCGCGGGCTGGTCACGCTGCTGTCGCCGCGCGCGGTGGGCGGCATCGTCCACGCGCTGCTCGACGAGACGGCGGAGTACGAGGGCAACGCCGTGCTGGTGTTGTGGTTCTTCGGTCTCACGCGTTTCGTCCTGCCGATCGGTCGCACCGCGCCGCTCCGGGATCCGCCCCCCGCTGCCTATGTCGCACCGGATCCGCACGGTCGCGTGGCCGGGCGGATCGTGCGTGAGCCCGTCACGCACGCATTGGACCCGGCGTGGGTTGGCGCGCACGCGCAGCGCGCGAAGATGGTGATGCCGCGCGGTTCCGCCGGTGACGCCGTCAGGCTCTGGTAGGGACCGTGCGAGGGGACGCTGATGGTCAATGATTTCCCGCGGCTCGACGCGCGCGCCCGCGGCTGGCTGCGCTTCATCTGGGACAAGGCCACCACCGCGGACGACTGGAGCATCGAAGGCGAACCCCATCCGTGGTGGGACCGTTACAGCACGCCGCCGATGTGCAGCCTGGGCCGCTTCGATCTGCATGAAACCGGCTACGTGCTGCCGGTGATGTGCGATCTCACGC
>JBFWUN010000087.1:5600-12060 GCA_050247235.1 Gammaproteobacteria bacterium | reverse complement strand
CGAAGGGCAGCCTGCTGTACGAAGCGAACAGCTGGTACATGGGCGCCAACATCCCGGGCAAGCCGCGCGCGCTGCTGTCCTACCTGGGCGGGCTCGAGAACTATCGCCAGCAGTGCCGCGCCGGCGAAGCGGACGACTACGTGCGTCTGACCGTGCGCGGGCGCTGACGGCGCTTCCCGGCACGGGTCGCGTACCGATCTGGCGACTGGCACGTCTGCCAGGACAGCCCGATGGGCGGGGCGCAGGACGATCACGGCAGCGGGGTCGCGCGCGACCTGTTGCTGGTCGGTATCGCCAACCGGCTAGTACGTTCCGGGAATCCGCGTCCGATGCCGTGTCCCGCGTGGTAGAGTTAAGCACAGAAAACTATGCTTAACGTGAATTTCGCATGAAAGATGTTTCGAATCAGCAAATTGCGGGACATCTTAAGCGCCTGAACCCGTGGTGGCAGGGTGCTGCGATGGACGAACAGACCCTTGGCCTGCGCCCGCGCGCCTACCTTGGTCCGGTGCGGCAACTCCTGCAACAGGTCAACCTGCGCCGCGCTGTGGTATTGCTGGGCCCACGACGGGTGGGCAAGACGATCCTGATCCGACACCTGATTGCTGATCTGCTCGGTCAGGGTGCGCCCGCGCAGCGTCTCGCTTACGTGGAGATGGACCACCCGCTATTGCACGGTCAGTCGCTGGAGGCACTGATTCGGCAAGTCGAGGACACGGCTCCCGGCGGAGAAGGTGCGCGTTACTTCTTCTTCGACGAAATCCAATCACACAAGGATTGGGAAAAACATCTCAAGGCACTGGTCGATCATCGCCCCGATCTGCGAATCCTCGTGTCTGGTTCGGCCGCGGCGGCTCTCAAGCGCCAGAGCACGGAGTCGGGTGCGGGGCGCTTCACCGATTTCCTGCTGCCGCCGCTGACTTTCTCCGAGTATCTGGACCTTCGTCCCGAGCAGCCGGCCATCCGTGAAGAATCGCCAGGCGCCTACGTTATCGAGGACATCGTTCGACTGAATGGGCAATTCGTGGACTACGTCAATTTTGGTGGCTATCCGGAGCTCGCGTTGTCGCCGTTGGTACGTGGCAATCCGGAGCGCTTCGTCAAGTCCGACATCGTGGACAAGGTGTTGCTGCGGGACTTGCCGCAGTTGTACGGAATCAAGGACATCCAGGAACTGAATTCGCTGTTCACCCTGCTGGCATTCAATACCGCGGAGGAAGTGTCGTTCGAGCAGCTTTCGCAGCGCAGCGGTGTCGGCAAGCAGACCATCCAGAAGTACATCGAGTATCTGGAGGCGGCGTTTCTGATCAAGCGTGTATTCCGCGTGGACCAGGACGGCAGGCGTTACCAGCGCGAACGCCACTTCAAGGTTTATCTGACCAATTCGGCCATGTACACGGGATTATTCGGCGCAAGATCACCGGATGAATCGGAGTTCGGTCACCTGGTCGAAACTGCGTTGTTCGCGCAGCGCTTTCATGAGGATGCGCGACTCAACTACGCGCGCTGGGGTAGCGACGATTGCGAAGTGGACCTGGTTGAATCATCACAGTCGCTCACCCCAGTTGCTGCACTGGAGATCAAGTGGAGCGACAAGTACGCGGACCGGCCTGAGGCGCTCAAGGGCCTGATGAAATTCGTGCGCGGTAACCGCCTGCCGCAGGCTTGGGCGACAACCCGGGCCGCGGTGCGCACACAGCGGATAGATGCGGCCGAGATCCGTCAGTGGCCGGCCGCGGCGTTGGCGTTCCATTACGGTGTGCGCGCTGTACAGGGGCGGCTTGCGGGTATGGAAGCTCGGCTCAAAGTCGTCTAACCAAGGTTGTCGACAAACTCTGTGCGTGTGACCACCTGCGCGCGGCAATCCTGTCTAGAATGCATCTCGATGGCACCCCACACAGGTGCTTCCCATGAGGTGCCGATGATTGAATCTCCCCATGCGCCGGACGTGCTCGTCATCGGCAGCGGTTTCGGCGGTGCGGTCACGGCGGCGCGTCTCGCGGAGGCCGGGCTCGCCGTCGTGGTGCTCGAACGCGGTCCGTGGCGCGACACCGTGCCGGTCCGCTCGATGGGGATCGCGCGACGCAGTCCGCTGCCGCAGGGCCGTCGCGCGCTGACCTCGCTGCTGCGCACCTTGCGCAACGCTTGGCTGCCCGGCGGACGGGTGACCTTGAATCGCCATGGTCTGTTCGACATCCATGTCGGCCCGGGACTCAACGTGGTGTGCTCCTCGGGAGTCGGCGGCGGCAGTCACGTGTATGCCGGGCTGCACGTGCCACCCCCTGATCCCGCCTACTGGGACGGGGTCGCGCGCGGTGTCTCCGCGGCCGGTATGGCCGGGTGCTACGCAAAGGTCCTCGCGCGCATGGGATCACGGGTCCCGGCCGCGGACGATCAGCTGCCGAACACGCTGGACGAACGTTTCCGCGGGCATCCGCACCTCGCCACTGCGGGTGCCGACCATGAACTCGCGATGGGCTTCCTGTTCCCGGAGACGCCGGGCCAGCCGCGCAAGGTCGTGACCGAGGACGGCGTGGAGCGCTTCGAGACCACGCCCGGCGAGGACGGCAACCTGGGATCATTCTCCGGCGGCAAGACCACGCTCGACTTCGCGTATCTCGCGCGTGCACTCGGGCGGGGTCTCGACGTGCGTGACCTGCACGAAGTCGCCTCGATCGAACGCCTGCCCGGTGAGCCGCCGCGGTATCGCGTGACCGCGCGTGACCTGTACGCTGGCACCACGCGGGATTTCACCGCGCCGTGCGTGATCGTTGCCGCGGGCACGCTGAACACCCTGCAGATCCTGCTCGCGAGCCGCGCGGCGGGACTGCTGCCCGGCATGCCACGGCTTGGTGAGCGTTTCGGCGGCAACGGGGACTACCTCGCGTACTGGAACCTCGCGGATGACGCGCGCGATCTCAGCGTCGGCATGCCCGCGCGCGGCATGCTTCGAATGCGCGAGGAAGCGCCGCTCGGACCCGAGCGCGCGTGGCCGCTGATCGGCGAGATTTCGCCACCGCCGCCGCGCATGCTGCCGTTCGGCGGCTGGCTCGCGCGGAAGCTCTGCCACGGCACGCTCGTTGCCGGCATGGGCGCGGATGCGCAGAACGGTTCGGTCAGCTATGCGCGGGGACGCCTGCGGATCCGCTATGCACCGCAGGACAGCGCGATCTTCGACACGATCAGGGCCGCGTTCCGTCGGCTCGCCGACGCGACCGGCCGTCGCTTCTACCATTTCCAGCGGCCGCTGACCGTGCATCCCACCGGTGGCGCGTGCATCCACGACGATCCCGCGCAGGGTGTCGTCAACGGCGATGGTGAAGTCCATGGTCATCCCGGGCTGTTCGTCGCGGATGCCGCCGCGCTGCCCAAGCCCGTCGGCGGGCCGCCGTCGCTGACGATCGCGGCGTGGGCCGAGCACGTGGCGGCGCGGATCCTCGAAAAACGAAGCACGGGTCCATAACGCGCGGCCGGTCCGGGAATGCGCCCGCGCGACCGCGTCCGTCGGCAGGTCGCGGGGCGTCGCTATCCCAGGCGCGGGATTGTCTTCGCGTAGCGATCGAGAAACGGCAGGACCGCGTCTTGTGTATCCGGATTCGCCATCCCCGCGCCCAGGATCACGGTGTCGATCCCCATGTCGCGGTACTCGTAGAGGCGCGATTCGTCGGGATCTCCCCAGGCGAAAATCATGAGGCTGATCGTCGCGGGATCGCGCCCGGCGCGGTCACAGCGGCGGTGGAGTTCGGCGATCATCGCGGGAAAGTCGCTGATCTTGGCATCGAGCGGACACCAGCCGTCGCAATAGTCCACCACGTGCTGCAGGCCGCCGGGCGTGATCGTGCCGATGACGATTGGCGGGTACGGTTTCTGTACGGGTTTCGGATAGGACAGCAGCGGACCGAAATTCACGTACTTGCCCGCATACGCCGCGTGCTCCTGGGTCCACATGCACTTCATCGCCTCGACGCGTTCGCGCAGGATTTTCCAGCGGGCGTTGAACGGGGTTCCGTGGTTCTCGATCTCCGCGGCATTCCAGCCGGCGCCGATGCCGAAAATCACGCGGCCGTTCGACAGCACGTCGAGGGTCGCGACTTCCTTCGCGGTGACGATCGGATCACGCTGGATCAGGAGACAGATCCCGGTCGCGAGCTTGAGCCTGGTGGTGGCGCCGGCTGCGGCCATCAGGGACACGAACGGATCCATGATGTGGGCGTAGGGCATCGGGATGGTGTCGCCGTCGATGATGTAAGGCGTGCGCTGGTCGACCGGGATATGCGTGTGCTCGCCCAGCCACAGCGAGTCGTACCCGCGTTCTTCGAGGGCCCGGGCGAGGTCGTCGGGCCGGATGGAGTGCGTGGTATTGAAGTTGAAAAAGCCCAGTTTCATCGCCGTCCTCCTCCGCAAGTCTCAGTGGACGCCGCGTCTGCGCGCGGGAGCGGCCGCCCGCAGTGACAGCCGCCCCGCGCCAGCCGCGTGGGTTCAACCGACCGGTTCGAGCACGATCACGGGAATTTCACGCTCGGTCTTGGCCTGGTAGGCCGTGAACGGCGGATACATGGCTGCCATCTGGTCCCAGATTGCCGTACGTTCCGCGCCGGTCGCGGTGCGGGCACGGGCCTTGAAGACATCGGTCGCCACCTGCACCGTGCACTCGGGCTGTTTCCGGAGATTGTGGTACCAGCCGGGATGCTTGGGATCGCCACCCTTGGAGGCGATGATCGCGTAGCCGCCCGCGACCTTGCCGTACAGCAGCGGCATCACGGATTCCACGCCGGATCGGGCGCCGAGGGTCGTCAGCAGCAAGGTGGGGAGGGGACCCGGGCCGCCGGCGAAGGTCGAGTCCCACAGGTGGCCGGCGGCGCCGTCCTTCAGGTACTTTTCGCGGTGCTGGGCGATCCAGCCGGTCTTGCTGGCCGCAATGATGGGGTCACTCATGAGGGTCGGGTTTCCTTTGGTTGAGGGGCGGCGCGTGGCCGCGGAGCCGTCATTGTCATTGCTCGGCGGCGGCGAGGAAACCGTCAATTGACGCTCACGCACCGGGGACCCCGGCGCGGGCGCCCCGGTTGTCGAATTGCGTCATCCATGCGCGGCGCATCCAGACCCCGCATGTCGGGCGCCTCGCGCGGGCGTTGGCGGCAGCAGCGGCGTTCAGAATCTCTCGCGGTCAGGGTATCGGCAGCCTTTCCCACACGAGCATGCGCTGCACCGTCCCGTTGCCGTCGCGACGCGGCGGCGGCCGCAGCACCAGGAGATCTCCTTCCATCGAGACGGCGCGGACCTGCACCGAACCCACCGGAATGCCCGTCGCGGCGGCGTCCACGGTCGTCGAGAGCCGGGTGCCGTCGAACGTGTAATTGCCGCAGTAGGAGTTGTATTCGCGCACGACTCCGGCGGGCAGTGCAGGGCGGCCGTCGCACAGCACTGCCATCATGCGGCCACTCGCGGTGAAGACCAGGTGACCCATGGCCTGTGCTCCCCCGTAGGGCGGCGGCAGCGGTCGTCCGTCACCGTCCCACGCTTCCGCGCGCACCAGGCGCCAGGTCCCGACGAGCGACGGGATCATCGCAGCGCGACCACGATGCGCACGGCGGGCAGGCGCCGACGTTCGCCTCGAGCGCGTCGGCGCGCGCAAGATGCACGGATGCTGGCCCGCGTGATCACGAAAATGCTGCCGGAAAGGTCCATGCGGGTCTCCTGGTTTGGATGATGAAGGTGCGCGTGCAGGTGTCTCGACAGGCACATGCACGCGCGAACGCGCTTCGCATCCTGAGTGGATGGGGCTGGTTTCCGCAATCCTTCGGGCAGTGGGTTGCGGACCCGCCGGGGAACCGGTCTGAACTTTCGTTCCAGACCTCCGTGGCACCTGCCCCGCTTCCGCCGGCCGCGTGGCTTTTCGGTGCGGCGCGCCTGGCGTTGCATGGGCCCCCTCACACCGGTTGCACGGACTTCATCGTCGATTCCAGTGGCGCGCTTCATCCGGTGCATCCTGCTGAGTCCCCGGGCGCTCTGCGCGGGCATCAGCGGGCGGATCGGCGTGCGAACGATAGGGCACGTGGCCAGGGCCACGACGAAGACCTTGCCTGCGAGACTGGCCGGTCGCCAGAATCCGGTGTCCGCAACTTCGCCAACGGAACCACGAGCCCAGCACGATGAAGACGCCGCCGGAAGGGTTGCGCTACGCGCCCTGGGAACGCACCTTCGAACGGTTCCTGACCCCGTTCGAGGAGTTCGTCCATCGCCAGACCACGAGCGGACTGCTGCTGATGGCGACCGCCGCCGTGGCGCTCGTGCTCGCCAACAGCCCGCTCGCCGACACCTACGCGCACGTCCTGTACGTGCCGTTCGGCATCGAGCTCGGCGACTGGCGGCTCCGGATGTCGCTGCACCACTGGGTCAACGACGGGCTGATGGCGCTGTTCTTCTTCGTGGTCGGCATGGAGCTCAAGCGCGAGATCCTCGT
>JBFWUN010000087.1:0-5500 GCA_050247235.1 Gammaproteobacteria bacterium | reverse complement strand
ACGTGCCGTTCGGCATCGAGCTCGGCGACTGGCGGCTCCGGATGTCGCTGCACCACTGGGTCAACGACGGGCTGATGGCGCTGTTCTTCTTCGTGGTCGGCATGGAGCTCAAGCGCGAGATCCTCGTCGGTGAGCTGGCCGACCTGCGCCAGGCGGCGTTGCCGATCTGCGCGGCAATCGGCGGCATGGCGGCGCCGGCGCTGATCTACGTCGCGCTGAATCCTTCCGGGGCCGCACTCCGCGGCTGGGGCATTCCGATGGCGACCGACATCGCGTTCGCGGTGGGTGCGCTGGTGCTGCTCGCCGCACGGGTGCCGCGTGCACTGATCACGTTCCTGGTCGCACTCGCGATTGTCGACGATCTCGGCGCGGTGCTGGTGATCGCGCTGTTCTACACGGATGCGCTCGCGATGCCGTGGCTCGCGCTCGCGGCGCTGCTGCTCGGCGCGCTCGTCGTGCTGAACCTCGGGGGGATCCGCCGGACCGTTCCGTACTTCGTGATCGCGGTGCTGCTCTGGTATGCGCTGCTGCAATCCGGCGTGCACGCGACGCTCGCGGGGGTGCTGGGAGCATTCACTGTGCCGGCGCGGCCGAAGTACGACCCGCCGCTGTTCAGTGCGCACGTCCGGAAACTCCTCGCACGGTTCGACGAGAGCAACACGCGCGATGCGAACATCCTGACCAACGATGATCTGCGCACCACGGTGCAGACGCTCGGCAACGGCGTGCTGGCCGTGCAGACTCCGCTGCAACGCCTGGAGCACCTGTGGCACCTGCCGGTAGCGTTCCTGGTCATCCCGGTCTTCGCGCTCTTCAACGCCGGGATCCCGCTGCGGATCGATGCGCTGGCGACGACGCTCGCACACCCGGTCACGCTCGGGATCACGGCGGGGCTCGTGGCGGGCAAGTTCATCGGCATCACCGGCGCGAGCGCGCTCGCGCTGTGGCTCGGGCTCGCACAACTTCCGACCGGCGTGCGCTTCGCGCATATCGCGGCCGTGTCGCTGCTGGCCGGCATCGGGTTCACGATGTCGATCTTCATCGCCGAACTCGGGTTCGGCAATGACCCGGCACTGCTGGTGATGGCGAAGACCGGCGTGCTCGTTGCGTCTGCGCTGGGCGGTCTGCTCGGCGTCGCGTGGCTTGCGCTGCTCGCGCGGGGCCGGCACGCCGCCGCCGCGCGGTAGCTTCACGCGGCCGGCGCGATCTCCCGCCGCGGAGTCACGCCGGCGCGCGGCCGCGCGCGCTGCGCATGAACGCCGCCATTACGAACGGCGCGGCCTGCCAGCGGAAACCTTCGCCGACACCGAGCGGCGTGCCCATCGCATCCGCCGACGGCTGGCCGTTATCCGTGGCGAAACGGCAGCGGCCACAGCGCGTACACGCGTGCCAGCGCGGAGAGTGCCAGCGCGTGCCGGAGTTCGCCGGACTGGACGGCGGCGCGCACGCGTTCCTCGTCCATCAGCTCCACCGCGATCAGTTCTCCCTCGCCCAGGTCCTGCGCACGCACCTGCTCGGCGTCCTCCGCGAGCCAGTGATGACACAAGTGGTTGTGGAACGCGGGATTCGGCTCCACCGCGCCGAGGTAGGTCCATTTCTCGGACGCGTAGCCGGTCTCCTCCAGGAGTTCGCGGGCTGCTGCCGTACGGGAATCCTCCCCGGGATCGACCATGCCTCCCGGCGTCTCCAAGGTGGTGTAGCCGACGCCGAAGCGGTACTGGCGAATCATCACGCACCGGCGTTCACGATCGAGCGCGACCAGGTTGACCCAGTCGACGGATTCCAGCACCAGGCATTCGAACACCTGGTCGTTGCGCGGGTTGCGCAGGCGATCGATCCGTTTCTGGAACAGGATCAGCCCGGCGGACTCGTCGATGCGGGAATCGAGTCGTTCCCAATCCAGGACCGGTGGTTCGGTGTCGTGGGGATCGCTCACGGTGACTGTCTCCGGCAGACTCTGTACGGTACGCGCCGCGGGTGCGATGGCGGCTGCACGGACCCGTCGGCGGACACGATGATGCCACGTTCGCCGCGCGCCGGTTCGACCCGCGCGTCAATGTCCGCCGCCAGGGCAGGCGTTCCGGTGCCAGCGCTCGCGCCCAGCCGCGCCGCCGGGGGCCGGGCCGGAACGGGCGCGCGATCCGCGCGGAGCGACCTCCGGCGGCCGGCATCTCCACCGATGGCCGGACGGACCGGTGGACAAACCCGGCCGCGGGCTCGCCTGCCGCGATCGCTCAACTTTCCCGCCGGCACGCCGCTGCTCCGGCGCATGAGGCTCATCATCGTCGACACCTCCCGGACCTTCATGGCGGCCCTGCGGCAGCACGTGGCGGCGGCGTTTCCGGCCAGCGAGATCACCGAGTACGACGCCGAACAGCAGGGGCCGCCCGCGGCCGACTTCGACTGGTGCCACTATGACTTTGCGGTGCTCGGACATGATCTCGGGAACGGCGTGCGCGGGCTGGACTGGTTGCGCACGCATGGGCGGACACCGGGCCTGCCCCCGCTTGCGTTCATTGCAGAAGGCGGCGATGAGTACCTTGCCGCGGCGGCGATCAAGGCAGGCGCACTGGAGTATTTCCGTCGCGCGGATACTATCGGCGACCGCCTGGTCGAGACCCTCCGCGCACTGCCGGCGCGGTCCGCCGGCGATGCCACCCACGTGCTTCACGCAGCGCCCGGCGATGCGCCCGTTGCATTGCTCGACGCCACCGGCCACCGCTTCGTGCGCCTGATCGGACAGGGCGGCTTCTCCCGGGTATACCTCGCCGAGCGACGCGACGATGCCACCCCGCTGGTCATGAAAGTGATCGATACCCAGCGCGTGGCCGATCCGGCGATCGTGCGCCGCTTCGTGCGCGAGGCCGAGATCATGGCGGACATCGACGATCCCCACGTGGTGCGCGTGTTCGACCAGGGCTTCACGGAGACTTATGGTTACATCTCGATGGAGTTCTTCCGGCGGGGCGATCTGAAACGCCGGCTCGAGCATGGCGTGTCGCCGGCGCGGAGCGTGGAACTCCTGCGCGGCATCGCGTGCGCACTGCGGGCGATTCACCGGCGCGGCGTGATCCATCGCGACGTCAAGCCGGCCAACCTGATGTTCCGCGACGACGACAGCCTGGTGCTCGCGGACTTCGGGATCTCGTGCCGGCTCGCGGAGTCGAGCGAGCTCACCCGGCACACGGGCGCTGTCGGGACCCCCAGCTACATCAGCCCCGAGCAGGCCTGCGGACGCGCGGTGGACGGCCGCAGTGATCTGTACAGCGCGGGCGTGGTGTTCTTCGAACTGCTGACCGGGCACAAGCCGTACCGCGCGGACACCGCGGAAGGCGTGGTGTACCAGCATCTGCATGCGCCCGTGCCGCGACTGCCGGCGGACCGCGCAGCGTTGCAGCCGCTCGTTGACCTGCTGCTTGCGAAGGATCCCAAGGCGCGCTTCGCAAGCGCGGACGACCTCCTGGAGGGGCTCGCGGGCTGGGTTCCGCCGGAATCCATGTCACGCCTCGCACCGACGAAGCGCGCGGCGTAAGCGCCGATCGCAGCCCACTGATCGCGGGGCAGTGCGGGGACGGCGGCGGATGGTCCGCGTCATCCCCGTACAGGCGGGAACCTCTCGGACTTCGCACGAGCCCGCACGAACTCACCCTCGGTCCGGATGACGTGCGCGGGGGTTTGCGCTACTTTGCCGCGGCCACCCTCCCCACGGATTCCGCCATGTCGCAAACGTCTTCCCCGCGCTGCATCTTCATCACCGGCGCCGCCAGCGGCATGGGCCGCGAGACCGCGCGACTGTTCGCGTCACGCGGCTGGTTCGTCGGCGCGTACGACGTGAACGAGGCCGGGCTGCAGACGCTCGCAGCCGAGCTCGGCGCCGGGCAGTGCCTCGCGCGCCGGCTCGACGTGACGGATCGCGGCGCGTACGCCGCGGCGCTGGAGGAATTCGCGCGCGCCACCGGCGGCCGGCTCGACCTGCTGTTCAACAACGCCGGCATCGGCCGCGGCGGCACGTTCGACACGCAGTCCTTCGAGGACATCATGGCGGTGGTCAACGTCAACTTCATCGGCGTGCTGCATGGCATCCACCTCGCGCTGCCGCTGCTGAAGGCGACGCCGAACTCGCTGTGCTTCACCACGTCATCCTCGTCGGCGACGTTCGGCTTTCCCGGGATCGCGGTCTACTCGGCCACCAAGCACGCGGTGAAAGGACTGACCGAGGCGCTGTCCACCGAGTTCGCGCGCTTCGGCGTGCGCGCCGCGGACACCCTGCCCGGACTCATCGACACCCCCCTCATCCCGCCCGCACTGCGGGACAACGCTGCGCCGAGCGGCATGTTCCGGCTGGTCTCGCCGGTCGAAGTGGCGAATGCCGTGTGGGCCGCGTACCACGATGAGCCCGCGCGCCTGCACTGGTTCGTGCCGCCGGAGATCGCGGATCTCGATCGCGCCTCGGCGCTCGATCCGGAAGGCACCCGCGCGAAGCTCGCGCAGCAGGCCGCGTTCATGCCGAGCCAGGATTGAAGGGGGCGATGATGAAGCTCGCGCTGTCGATCGGTTACTCCGGTGCCCACCTCGAGAACCCGGTGGCCAGGGTGCAGCGCGCCGAGGCGCTGGGGTACGACTCGGTGTGGACCGCCGAGGCCTACGGCTCGGACGCGTTCTCGCCGCTCGCGTATCTCGCGGCCGTGACGAAGCGCATCCGGCTCGGCACGGGCATCATCCAGCTCGCCGCCCGCACGCCCGCGAACGCCGCGATGACCGCGGCGACGATCGACGCGCTCGCCGGTGGCGATCGCATGCTGCTCGGGATCGGCGTGTCCGGGCCGCAGATCGTCGAAGGCTGGTACGGCCAGCCGTGGGGTCACCCGGTGCCGCGCATGCGGGACTACGTGGCGATCATCCGCAAGATCCTCGCGCGCGAGGCCCCGGTCACGCACGCGGGCCCGGAGATCGCGTTGCCGTACCACGGACCCGGCGCGCTCGGCCTCGCCAAGCCGCTGAAATCCATCCTGCACATGAACCCGCGGATCCCCATCTACCTCGGCACCGGCGCCGCGGCGAGCGTGCGGCTCACCGGCGAGATCGCGGATGGCTGGCTGCCGCTCGGCTTCGTGCCGGGTTCGCTGCCGGAGTACCTGCCCTGGCTGGAGCAGGGGTTCGCGCGCGCCGGCGGAGGAAAATCACTGAAGGACCTGGACATCGTTGCCGGGGTGCACGTGCGCGTGCACGCGGACGTCAAGGCTGCACTGGCGGCGTTGAAGCCCGAGGTTGCACTCTACGTGGGCGGCATGGGCGCGCGCGGCAAGAATTATCACAAGGACCTGATGACCCGTCGCGGCTTCGGCGAAGCCGCCGCGCGCATCCAGGAACTGTACCTTGCCGGCCGCAAGGACGAAGCCGCCGCAGCAGTCCCGGACGACTGGGTGGATCAGAAGAGCCTGGTGGGCCCGAAGGCCCGCATCCTGGAACGCTTCCGCGCGTGGGCCGACAGCGGCGCGAC
>JBFWUN010000086.1:10642-12432 GCA_050247235.1 Gammaproteobacteria bacterium | reverse complement strand
CTCGACTTCGACGGGTTCCTCGTCAATTCCTATGCGCTCATCCGCGACACCATGGCCGCGTTCGGTCTCGATGTCGGTGACGAGGAACGCTTCCGCAACCGACGCAAGTTCCTGAAGTATTTCGGCGGCGGCCGGGAGCTGCTGCGGAATGTCGTCCGCTTCACCTTGCCCAGGACGCGCAGGCTCCGGCAGTCGCTGACCGAGTGCTACCGCGAACGCGGTGTCGTGTACCCCGAGTTCGTCCCCATGCTGAACGCACTCATCGCGCATCCGAACATTCACTGCGGGATCCTGAGCCGCAACTTCACCCTGGAACCGGGCCCGACGATGCGCCGGGTGCTCGCGCGGAGCGGGGTCCACGAGTCCGATCTCGATTTCGTGGTGCCGATCCCGGTGGGGGCGCACAAGACCGACGTGCTGGCCGCGATGCGCGCGAGCCGCTACTACACCGCCATTCTCGGGGCCGACGAGATCGGCGACTACCGCGCCGGGAGCGCGCTCGGGTACGAATGCCTGATCGGCAGCTACGGGTTCGACACGCGCGAGCGGCTCGTGGACCGTGGCGAGGTGCCGCCCCCGTGCATTCACGACAGCCCGGCGACGCTCGTCACCGCGCTCGCGGACGCGCTGTCCCCGTGCCTCGAGTTCACGGACGCGTCGCGGCGGCGGCTGCCTTACCTGGAGTCCACCCGCGTCATCGGTGCCAGGTACGACGCGAAATCCGCGGTGCACGCCGCCCACGAGTAGCGCTCCGCGTGCGCGCGGCAGCGCGTCGGGGACATCGCCAGCGCACCCTTCACGGCGCGCGCGAGGTCCTCGTCCAGCACACCGCTGTCCCCGTGCGCGATCACGTCGATCGGACCCTGCACCGGGAACGCTGCGACCGGCAGGCCGCAGGCCATTGCCTCCAGCAGCACCAGTCCGAAGGTATCCGTCCGGCTCGGAAACACGAAGACATCGCCGCCGGCGAGATGTCGCGCGAGATCACGCCCGAACTTCGGGCCCAGGAAATGGCAATCCGGGTAACGCGCGCGCAGGCGCTCGAGATCGGGCCCCTCGCCGATCACCACCTTGGTCGCCACCCCGGCGGCGGTCGCGGGCAGGTCGAGAAACGCTTCAATGTTCTTCTCCACCGCCACGCGGCCCATGTAGACCGCAATGGGCCGGGGCCACGGGTAATCCACCGGGTCGTCGGTTCGGAACACCTGCAGGTCCACGCCGCGGGCCCACAGGCACAGGTGCGCGAAGCCGCGTGCGAGCAGCTTGTCGCGCTGGGTCGGCGTCGGCACGAACGTGCGGACCGCCGCGGCATGGAAACGGCGCAGGTAGGCGTAGCTCCACGCCACCGGCACGGGTGCCCGCAGGCGGATGTACTCCGGGAACTGCGTGTGGAAGGACGTCGTGAACGGCCAGTGCCGGGCGAGGCAATGGCGACGCGCCGCATGTCCAATCGGTCCCTCGGTTGCGATGTGGATGGCATCGGGCAGGAACCGATCGAGCGCGCGCGCCACGCCGCGCCCCGGCAGCACGGCGAGGCGGATGCTCGGGTAGGTGGGACAGGGCACCGTGCGGAACGCTTCCGGCGTGATCGTGAGCACTTCGTGCCCCATGCCGCACAACGTGTCGCGGGTGGTCGACAAGGTACGGACGACGCCATTGACCTGCGGATGCCACGCGTCAGTGACGATCGCGATCCGCAGGGGGCCGCTCGGAGTGGGCGTGCGCATATCCACGAGGCCCGCAGGCTACGCGCGCGGTGTGAATCCTCGATGACAGCCGCGCGGCACGCG
>JBFWUN010000086.1:0-10542 GCA_050247235.1 Gammaproteobacteria bacterium | reverse complement strand
CGGCACGCGGCCCGGACAGGTGGCGAACCCGGCGCATGCGCGGCCGGGGCGCGCCGATCAGTCGATGGGCGGGGCGTCGTAACGCTTGGTCGGCCGGGTCCGGCGCGGCTTCGGCGTCGCGGCCTTCCGCGGCGGCGCCGCGGTCACCGGGCTGTCGTCGATGCGCAGCGCGGTGAAGTGCCGGCGCGCGAACTTCCACTCACCCTTGACCTTCACGTACTCGTCCGCGTAATACCCCGCGCCGATGTACGCCATGTGCTGCTTCGCGCTGTGCAGCGCGAGGTAGCAGCGGCCGATCGCGCGCTTGCCGTCCACGAGCTCCACCACGTGGTTGTGGATGTAGGGGCGCGGCTTGATCGACAGGCCCTGCTCGTACAGCGCCTTCAGTGCCTTGGGTCCCTTGGCCGCCGTTTCCTTGCCGTCGATCACGATGACGAATTCCCCGTCCTTCGCGAACAGGTCGACGAGCCCGCCGATATCGTCGTGCCAGACCCGATCGCAGTACCGCACCGGCAGATCCCGGATGGCTTCGCGATCCAGCAATGCCTCGAGCTGATTCTTCGTTTTCGCCATGGCGCCTCGCCTGGAGTGTCGTGGATGGAGAGCCGAACACTAATGGGGCGCGCGGAAATTTGCCACCGCGTGCGATTCGCGCGTCACGGGCGATCGATTACACTGCGGCGCAACGATGAACTCCGCGATACCTGCCTTCGACCGCGACACCCTGCTGAACGCCCACGCACACCGCCACCTGCGCTTCGACGGCGCATGCAACGTGCGTGACCTGGGCGGGCTGCCCACCACGGACGGCCGGCGCACGCGTCACGGAGTCGCCTACCGGGCCGACTCGCTGGCGCGGCTGTCGGAGGCGGATCTCGCGCGGCTGGCGGCACTCGCGGTGCGGACCGTCGTCGACCTGCGCACGCCCGAGGAATGTGCGCGGGCGCCGGACCGGCTGCCGGCCGGGCACGACCTCACGTTGCACAACCCCGGTTTCGTGCCGCGTGGCAATCACGAGATGTTCGCGCGGGTCATCGACGGCTCTTACGACGCCGAGGAAACGGTCGCATCCATGATCCGGCAGTATCGCCTGCTCGCGCTGGAGCACCTCGCGGAATTCCGCGTGCTGGTATCCGCGCTGCTGGACGCCGGGCGGCCGCCGCTGCTGTTCCATTGCGCGAGCGGCAAGGATCGCACCGGCATCGCCGCCGCCATCGTACTGCTCGCGGTGGATGTGCCGCGCGCGTCAGTGATCGAGGATTACGTGATCTCGGACTTTCAGCGCCCGCCGGTGGACGCGTTCCAGGGGCCGCCGACACCGGCGGTGGAGCGGGTGCTGGCAGCCGACCCGCGTTACCTGGAAGCCGCCCTGGACGCGATGGTCGCGGAGTTCGGCACGATCGATACCTATCTCTCGGCGGGCCTCGGGCTCGACACGGACAGCCGGCGCCACCTGCGGAACCTGCTGGTCGCTTGAACGTTCAGCGCAAGTTCAAGCACGCGGGCGCAGGCTGCGTGCACCAGCCGACGCTCGGGGTGTGTCCGACTCCCCTCCCCGGACGCGTGGAAGGCGCGACACTGGCCGTCCAAAGCCTTCTGAATTCCGCGCGCCCCGACCGTCGGCTGGCCATATCTCGCGCGCAGACCCGATGACCCGACTGTTCCTCTTCCTGAGCCTGTCGCTGGCCTCCGCGGCGTTCGCCGACGAGCCGGCCGCGGACTGGTTCCGCGATGGGCGTGCCGCCTACGAAGGCGGCGATTTCGGCACCGCCCGGCAGCTGTTCGAACGCGCGGCCGCGGCCGTGCCGACCAGCGACGAGTACGTCCACTGGCTGGGCAAGGCCTGCGGCCGGCTCGCCGAACGCGCCAACTGGCTCAGTGCCGTGAAGCTCGCGCGCCGCACCCGCAGTGCGCTCGAACGCGCGGTCGAACTGAATCCCGACAACCACGCCGCGCTGGCGGATCTCGCCCGCTACTACGCGGATGCCCCCGGATTCCTCGGCGGCGATCCGGCCAAGGCGGCGGCGATCCGTGCCCGGTTGATGGCGCTGCCCGAGTCAGCGGCACCCTGAATCATTGAGATCTCATTCGGGTCACCGGGTGGGTGCCATCCCCGGGTGCCGGCACCGGAACTCCCCGTGGCAACTCGCTCGAGTACTTCCCTGTATCGCTCGAGCGCGCACGTCCTGTGCGCGCACGGTCGCCGCGGGGAGTTCCGGCGCCGACACCCGAACGTCTCGGCTTCGACCCGCATGGACTCACGCGCAGCCATGCCACCGGGCCCGCCGGCTTTATACACCCCGACCGCTCCTGTAACGTAGGCGGCCGTTCCCGATCACCCCGCACCCGCCCGCCGATGGACGTCACGCCACTCGTTTTCAGACCCGCCGCCCGGCCATCCCGCGCCGAACCCGAGCGCCAGCGCCACGCGCGCGGCATCCTGCAGCAGCGGCTGCGCCGGCAGGTCGGTCGTGCGATCGCGGACTTCAACATGATCGAGGCGGGCGATCGCGTCATGGTGTGCCTGTCCGGCGGCAAGGATTCGTACACGATGCTCGACCTGCTGCTCGCGCTGCAGAAGAAGGCGCCGGTGCGGTTCGAGCTCATCCCGGTGCATCTCGACCAGAAGCAGCCGGGGTACCCGCCCGAGGTGCTGCCAGAGTACCTGCGCACGCTCGGGCTCGAGTACCACATCCTCGAACAGGACACCTACAGCGTCGTGCAGCGGGTGGTGCCGGCGGGCAAGACCACCTGCGGACTCTGTTCGCGCCTGCGGCGCGGGATCCTGTACACGTTCGCGCGCAACCACGGCATCACCAAGATCGCGCTCGGGCATCACCGGGACGACATCGTCGAGACGCTGTTCCTGAACATGTTCTTCGGTTCGCGGCTGAAAGCGATGCCGCCGAAGTTGCGCTCGGACGACGGCGACAACATCGTGATCCGTCCGCTCGCCTACTGCCGCGAGACCGATATCGAACGCTACGCCGAGGCGCGCGCGTTTCCGATCATCCCGTGCAACCTGTGCGGTTCGCAGGAAAACCTGCAGCGCAAGCACATCAAGCAGATGCTCGCCGCGTGGGAGCGCGAGCAACCCGGACGCGTGGAGAACGTGTTCCGCAGCCTGCAGAACGTGACCGCCTCGCACCTCGCCGACCCCGCGCTGTTCGATTTCGCGGGACTCGGGGCGCGGGACGACCGGCGGCTCAGCCTCAACGAATGGCTGATCGACGGCGGCGAGCGCGAGGATTCCGAGGACAGGAGGACATTTCCATGACTGCAACATCCGCCCGGCTGCCGCTGCGGCTGCATCACTCCGCGTACCCGAGCAAGGACCTGGAGGCCACGCGCCATTTCTACGAGGACCTGCTCGGACTGCCGCTGGTTGCCACCTGGTGTGAGAAAGACTTCCTGTTCGGCGCCGATCGGGAATATTGCCACGTGTTCTTCGGCATCGGCGACGGTGGCGCGCTCGCGTTCTTCCAGTTCGCGGACGCGGCGTCCGAGCGCGAATTCGTCCCGGACACACCGAAGACGCCGTTCCGGCACCTCGCGCTGAAGACGGACCGCGAGACGCAGGACGCGATGTGGCAGCGGCTGGTGGACGCCGGGTACCAGGAACCGCGCATCTTCATGCTCGACCACGGCTACTGCCGATCGATCTACGCGGAGGATCCGAACGGCATGCTGATCGAGTTCACGTGCGACCCGGACAACGTGGAAGCCATCAATGCCGACCAGCGGCAGAAGGCGCATCGTGAACTGCAGCGGTGGCTGGCGGGAGACCGCGCGTCGAACAACCCCTACGCGCATCGCGCGGACGCCTGATCTCCGCGCGGAAAAAGGGGCGCGCCGCGCGGTCCCGCGGCGCGCCGCCAGTGATTACATGTTGAAGAACGCGATCTTGTTGCCGTCCGGATCGCGGAAATAGCCCGCGTAGAAGCCGTCGCCGCGCGGGCCGGCCGGTCCTTCGTCCTTGGCGCCGAGCGCCATTGCCTTCTTGTACATCTCGTCGACCTTCGCGTTGCTGCCGGCATGGATGGCGACCATGTTGCCGTTGCCCGGCTCGGCCGCCTGGCCGTTGAACGGCTTGATGATGAGCAGCATCGGCGCGCCCGCGCCCGTGGACCACGCGACGAAGCGGTCGGACTCCATCGCGCGCTTGGCGCCGAGGCCGGCCAGCAGGTCATCGTAGAACTTTGCAGTGCGTGCGAGATCGTTGGTGCCAATCGTGACGTATCCGATCATGGGAATGCCCTCCGGGGTCGTAAGTTTGATGGGGCCGCGACGGCCGGTGTCCGGCGGCGTGGCGCGCGCAGTGTAGCAGGCCGGTGTGACGGTTCGCCGGACGCGGTGATCAGCGCGCGGCGGTCACGCGCCGTCGGCGAACCGGGCGCGGACTTCGCGCCGCAGGATCTTGCCGATGTTGCTCTTCGGCAGTTCGTCCACGAACGTCACCGCGCGCGGCACCTTGTAGTTGGTCAGTGCCGTGCGGCAGTGGGCGATCAGCGCTCCCTCGGTGAGCGCCGGATCCGTGCGTACCGCGACGAGCCGCACGGCCTCGCCGGTCCGCGGGTCCGGCACGCCGATCGCGGCCACTTCCCGCACACCAGGATGGGTCATTGCGACTTCCTCGATCTCGTTCGGATACACGTTGAAACCGGACACGAGGATGAGATCCTTCTTGCGATCGACGATCCGGAAATGCCCGTCCGCACGCATCACCGCGATGTCGCCGGTCTTCAGCCAGCCGTCCGGGGTCAGCACCGCCGCGGTATCCTCCGGCCGCTGCCAGTAGCCACGCATCACCTGGGGACCGCGCACCCACAGTTCGCCCGGCGTGTCCGGCGGCTGGGGGCGACCCTCTTCGTCCACCACCCGGCACTCGGTCGACGGCGCGGGCACGCCGATACCGCCCGAGAACTCCTCCGCGTAGGGCGAGTTGAGGCACACCAGCGGGCTCGCCTCGGTCAGCCCGAAGCCTTCCACGATCACGCAGCCGGTCACCTCCCGCCAGCGCTCCGCGACCGGCCGCTGGACCGCGCTGCCGCCGCCGGCGACGAAGCGCAGCCGCGAGAAGTCCAGCGCGCGGAACGACGGCTGCTGGAGCAGCGCGTTGAACAGCGTGTTGACGCCGGTCATCGCGGTGAACGGCACGCGTTTCAGCTCGCGGATCATCTGCTTCAGGTCGCGCGGATTGGCGATCAGGTAGTTGAGGCCGCCGTGGTGCATGAACGTGAAGCAGTTCATCGTCAGCGCGAAGATGTGGTAGAGCGGCAGCGCGGTGATGATGATCTCCTCGCCGGGCTGCGCCAGGCCGCGGGTCCAGGCATGTGCCTGCAGTACGTTCGCCACCATGTTCCGGTGGGTGAGCATCGCGCCCTTCGCCACCCCGGTGGTGCCGCCGGTGTATTGCAGGAACGCAAGATCCTGGGGACCGATCGGCGGCGCTTCGAAGGGCAGCGTGGCGCCGCGGGCAAGCGCCCGCGTGAACGGGATCACGCGGGACAGGCGCGGTCGCCGGCCGGATTTGCCGCCGAGCAGCCGGGCCGCGATCCGCTTGGGCGTGGGGAACAGGTCGCCGGCGGCCGTGGCGATGATCGCGCGCACCGGCGTGTCGGCAATGACCTCCGCGAGCGTCGCCAGCATGCGGTCGAAGATCACGATGGCGCGCGCACCCGCGTCAGCCAGCTGATGCTTGAGTTCACGCGGCGTGTAGAGCGGGTTCACGTTGACGACGGTCGCGCCGCAGCGCAGGACCCCGAGCATCGCCACCGGGTATTGCAGTAGGTTGGGGAGCATCAGCGCGACCCGGTCGCCCGGCCGCACGTGCAGGCGGCGCTGCAGGTAGGCCGCGAACGCGGTGGCCTGGCGATCGAGCGCCTCGAAGGTCAGGTAGGTCCCGAAGCTGCCGAACGCGCGTTGCGCGGCGTGGCGCGCGCAGGCGTCGTCGAGGAGCGCAACCAGCGACGGGAACGCGCCCGGGTCGATCTCAGGGGGGACATCGGCCGGGTAGGCCGCAAGCCAGGGAAATTGCATCTTGGCGGGGGAGCATAGTTCCCGCCGCCCCGTTCGTCTAACGGCGCGACGTCATGTCGGGACGCACCCGCGCGCGATGGCCGGGGCCCGCGGCAGGGACGGCGACGCCGGCGCCGGCGCTCAGGCCGCGACGCCGCGCAGCAGCGCCTCGGTCCGTTCGATGTGGCCGACGTAGATGCGCCGCAGGCCGGTGCAATCCTGGGGGTCGAACACGTCGAGTTCCTCGAGCTTCGCGCGGTAGAACGCGAGGTCTTCCCGCAGACGCTGCTTGCGGTCCTCGATGCGTTCCGCGTAGAGCTGGACCAGGTTCGCGAGACTGTGGGTGGGCGTGGCCGGGAGACCTTCGGACGCAACCTGCATGACCATTCCTCCGGATGCTTTTTCCCGAAGGGAGCATGGACTGTGCCACCGGATCGAACTCTGTGAACGGGTTCGCGCAAACGCCCGGCGGCGGTCCGCGGCGCGCCCGCGGCCAGCGCGGTAACTGCTTGTTCGCGCAGCGATCTGCCCATACCGACGCACGGCGTGTGCGAGACGGCTGGCGCCGTGCCGCGAACCCTGCGGCATCCCCGGGAAACGTGGATCTGCGGCCGGGCCGGCCCTGTGCGTCACCTTTTGACGACGAATCGGCCCCTCACGCCCCGAGCAATCCTTTCAGGCCCGCGAGTGTCGCACGCCCGGCAGCTCGGTCCGTGGTGCCGGAATTCGCGCCGTCGAATGCCAGGTCCTCCTTCGGCAGCTCCTCCAGGAAGCGGCTCGGCTGGCACTCTTCCGTCTTGCCGTAGCGCCGGCGCGTTTTCGCATAGCTCAAGGTCAGGCGCTGCTGCGCACGCGTGATGCCCACGTAAGCGAGGCGCCGCTCCTCTTCCACGGTGTCGGCCTCCACGCTGCTGCGGTGGGGCAGGATGCTTTCCTCGAATCCGACCAGGAACACCTGCGGAAACTCCAGGCCCTTGGCCGCGTGCAGGGTCATCAGCGCCAGTGCGTCGCGTGCCTCCTCGTCGTCCTTGCGGTCGAGCATGTCGATCAACGTGAGCTGCGCCACGATGTCTGCGAGGCGGCGCTCAGGTTCCTGTTTCCCGATTCGCGCGATCCAGTCGACGAGTTCGTTGACGTTGTTCTGCCGGCGGGTCGCATCCTCGGGGCCGTCGCTGCTGGACTCCAGCCAGTCCGCGTAGCCGATGTCGGCGACGACCTGTCGCGCGAGCGCCGCCGGGGCGCCGGACTCGCTCTCACGCTCGCAATGCGCCAGCCACTCGCCGAACTCGCGCGCGACCTTTGCCACGCGCGGGCTCACGCGTGTGGCAAATGCTTCCGTGCCCAGGGTCTCGCGCAGGCTGCGGCCGAGCGTTGCCGCCACCTGCACGAGCGTTTCGATCGTCGCCGCGCCGAGTCCGCGTCGCGGCGTGTTGACGATTCGCAGCAGCGCGTTGTCGTCCGCCGGGTTCGTGATCGCGCGCAGGTAGCACAGCACATCCTTGACCTCGGAGGCGTCGAAGAACGAGCGGCTGCCGGACAGCACGTACGGGATCCCGCGTTCACGCAGCGCGCTCTCGAACACGCGCGCCTGGTGGTTGCTGCGGAACAGGATCGCGAAGTCATGCCACGCGGCGCCGGACAGCAGGCGCTGGTGGTTGACGAGGTTCACCACCTGTTCCGCTTCCGAGAACTCGTCGGCCGCAGCCAGCACGCGGATCTTCTCGCCGAAGCCCCGTTCGCTCCACAGCCGCTTGTCGAACACGTGCGGGTTGTGCGCGATGAGCTGGTTGGCGGCCTTCAGGATCACACCCATCGAGCGGTAGTTCTGTTCGAGCTTGATGATCCTGAGATCCGGAAAGTCGCGCGTCAGTGCGGCGAGGTTCTCAGGGCGCGCGCCGCGCCACGCGTAGATCGACTGGTCGTCATCACCGACCGCCGTCAGCCGACCACGGTTGCCCACGAGCAGCCGCACCAGGTCGTACTGCGCGGCATTGGTGTCCTGGTACTCGTCCACCAGCAACCAGCAGATCCGGGCCTGCCACTTCAGCAGCAGGTGGGCGGAATCGCGGAGCAGCAGCGTGGGCAGGCGGATCAGGTCATCGAAGTCTACCGCGTTGTAGGCCTGCAACGTACGCAGGTACTCCGCGTAGCAGGCGAGCGCGGCGCGACCGATCGGATCGGCGGTCTCCTCCAGCGGCACCGCGTCTGGTGCGACCAGCGCACTCTTCCAGGCTGACACACGTGCCTGCAGCGGGCCCACTTCGAAGGTGTTGGAACCAAGCTGCCGGCGCGCGATATCCGCGAGTGCAGCTTCGCTGTCGCGCGCGTCGAAGATGGTGAAGCGCGGCCGCAGCCCCGCCGCTGCGAATTCCTCGCGCAGGATGCGCAGTCCGAGCGTGTGGAACGTGGAGATCCACGGCTTGTCGCGCCGCGTGTTCTTCAGCAGCGCCGCCACGCGCGTCTGCATCTCCCTGGCGGCCTTGTTGGTGAACGTGATCGCCGCGATGGAATCCGGCGTCACGTCGTGCGCGGCGACGAGGTGCGCGATCTTGTGCGCGATCACGCGCGTCTTGCCGCTGCCGGCGCCAGCCAGGACGAGCAGCGGGCCATCGACATGACGAACGGCGTCGCGTTGCGGGGGATTCAGATCGCGCATGAGGTAGAGGCAACGGAGGATCGGATCGATTACAGGAAACGCGGAACTCGTGCACCGGGAAAGGCGGCATTGTCCGGCCTCCGATCCGCGCATCGACTCACCGGCGCAAGCCACCGCGCGTGCACGAGGAGTTTACGACATCCGCGTGACACACCGCGAGAAGAATCTTCGGACAACTCGAACCTGTCAAACCGTGGACACATATTTACCGGAGGATCCTTTCCTGTCAGGCACTCGTCGGGGCCACGTGCGAATCCATGCGCAAGGCTCATGCGGCGAGGTCGTCGACGTCAATGGAAAAACTATCAGGAGGGTTCCCCCCGTGCGTACCAAACTTGCCATCGCGATCGGCCTCGCGATCTCCAGCACCTGCGCGCTCGCCAACGCGACGCGTTTCGACGAATTCACACCGCTCGCGAGCTCTTCGGGCGTCATCGCCAATGAAGCGGAGGGTATCGTGCTCTCCGCACCGCACTTCTCTTTCAGCGAGATTGCCAACAGGACCGACCAGCTTGCCGCAGGCGAGTTCAACTCTGGCAACTGGGACATGATCACCACCAACGAGAACGGTCCGGACGCCGGCCGTTACCTCTTCACCGTGTTCGAGACTGGCCAGTCCGGCATTCAGCGCACCGATCTTTCGACCGGCACCACGCGCACGATCTGGCAGAGCCCGGCCGCTGCACCGGCGATCAACGCGCATGTCGCGTTCGATGCCTCCTACTGGACGCCGTGGGGCAGCTACATCACGGCCGAAGAGAGCTGGGGCGTGCAGCCGCAGCCGTACGGCCGCCTGTTCGAAGTGACGAACCCGCTGAAGGCCACCGGCACCGTGGACATCGTTCATCGCAACGTGATTCCGCGCACCTCGCACGAGGGCATCCAGTTCGATGCCGCACTCAACATGTATTTCATCGACGAGCTGAACGGCGGCGTGCTGTACAAGTACACGTCGGTGGCGGGCGCCGGGGACAACTACTTCGCTGCCGGCCAGACCTCGGTGCTGCGCGTGGGTGACGGCTTCACCCCGAACGCCACTGGTGCCTACAGCTGGGTGGCGATCACGGACGTGAACGGTGATCCGCTGGCGGACAGCGTGGTGATCACGGACCCGAACTTCGTGACCTCCGTGGACGGCCGCGCCAGCGCGGATGTCGCCGCGCTGAAGGGCACGGACTACCAGCGTCCGGAGGACCTGCAGATTGCGATGTCCGCAGGCGGTGACGAACTGCTCTACATGGCGACCACGACCACCAACGAGGTGTACACGGTCAACCTGACCGATGGTTCGATCAGCGTGTTCGCTGATCAGAACACGATCGACCTCGCCACCGGTCTCGCTGTCGGTGCCGCGTTGCGCAGCCCCGACAACCTGGCGATCGATGCTGACGGCAACATCTACATCATCGAAGACCGCAATGGTGGCGTGGACGATGACATCTGGTTCGCGAACGACCTCAACAAGGACGGCGACCTGCTCGACCTGGGCGAAGGTCTCGCCCGCTGGGCGACGAACGGCGTCGCGGGTTCGGAGTTCTCCGGCCTGTACTTCGATCCGTTCAACCCGAACCGCGCATGGGTGAACATCCAGCACCCGACCAGCGGGGTGGATCGCATGTTCGAGATCACGACGGCCCCGGTGCCGGTCCCGGCCGCGCTGCCGCTGCTCGGCTCGGCCCTCGCTGGCATGGGGATGATCGGCCGCCGCCGCCGCGCCTGATCTTCCGCAACGCGTGCCTGCATCCTGCCCCGGAGGGGCGGATGCAGGTGCGACTTCCACGATCGCCTGGCGCCGGCACCCCGGCGTCAGGCGATCCGTCGAACGCCGCCCACGCGGCGGCGCCGCGCGCGGAGCCCGCGTGTTTCGC
>JBFWUN010000085.1:0-12917 GCA_050247235.1 Gammaproteobacteria bacterium | reverse complement strand
CGCGGCCGGTTCTTATGCTAAGCGAGGACCTGTGTTAGCATAAGACATGGCGCAACGCACGGCCGCACCGATTCCCGATCACGCCAGCTACCGCCTACAACACACGTGCTGCCGTCGACAGCGATGCAAGGTTTGCCGAGGAACCGACTACACGCACGGTCCCTATTGGTACGCGGAGTGGCTCGACGAGCGCAAGCGACAACGCGGCCGAGGTCGGCCGGTGATCCGTACGCGCTACGTCGGCGCGCTGCTTCCGCTCGACGTTGCGAAGCGAATCGCCGAAGGCATCGGCGAGGAGGCCGAGCGAGCACGCAAGCAGCTCCGCGATCCGCGCGTGGTGCGCGGTCCACAGCTCGACATGTTCAAGCGGCGCCGAAAGAGCGCCGGCTAGCGTTTTCGGTCGCTGAAATTTCTTAGCCGGCGATGTCCGCGCTCGATGTCGCCGTGCAGCGCGACCACCACGCGCAGCTCGCGCAGCTCGGGCGCGTCGTTGCGAACGTAGACAACGAACGTTCCGCCGCGCGCGTTGCCGAACAGCGGCCACCCGATGTCACCGTCTACGATGAGGTCAGCCCACGGACCGATCGCGAGCGAGACGCCATGCACCACGACGGACTCGACGGTCACTGAATCGATCGCCGGCCTCCATGCGTCGACCGACGAGCGCCGCGCGCCGACGAGCACGCCTGCGAGACGACCGCTCAAGTACGACGAGGAGAACATCGCGCGCCGCCACGGACGGACGAACGCGGACGCAGGCGAAAGCTCGACACCATGCACGCCGCGCATCCTACCGTAGATAAGACGCGTCGCGAGCTCGTCATCCTCGAGGACGCGCCGGCGTCAAGGTCTTAGCTAAGAAAAATGCACGTTCTTAGATAAGACGGGATCTGTCTTGACTAAGGTTTCACGTTCTGTCTTGTCTAAGGAATGGCAACACGAACCAAGAAGAAGACACCCGCTCCGGTTCCGCTGGCGACGCCCGCGATCGTCTCCACGATGCACATCGAGGGAATCACCTACCAACGACGCTTCGTCTCGTGCGGCAAGGACCGATGCCGCAAGGGATGCGCGAGCGGCACGCCGAGTCACGGTCCGTACTGGTACGCGATCATGTGGAACCCGAAGACGGGCAAGACGAGCGCGAAGTACGTCGGCAAGAACGAGCCGCGCATCAGCGAAATCGCCGACGGCATGATGCGAGGCGCCGATGATCGCTGACCACTTCCACCTGACCGCCGCCGAAGTGCTTACGCTCGACGAGATGCTCTCTCGCCGACCGATGGGACGCACGCGCGACCAAGAACAGCTCGCGAGCAAACTCCGCTCGTGGGCGACAGCGATTCAAATTCTCGTAGAGTCCGAGTCGACGAACACAACCAACGAAAGGAACGAACGATGATGAAGACCACCGCGACCATCCTCCTCCTCGTCGCGTGCGCGATGACATGCGCATCGTCGCCGACGCCGAGCGCGCCGAGCGAATGCGGCGACGCGCCGACGCGTCCCGGCTATGGCGTGTCCTTCGAGGACGTGAACGGCTCGCCGCGCGCGCTGCTCTCGCCGGCAGACTGGCAAGCGGTCGCGTCGTACCTCGACGCGTCGACCGCGTGGGCTGCGTGCGTGGAAGGTGCCCCATGATGAAGACCCACGAGCAATTCGGCGCCGAGGCTTCACGGCACGCTGACACGGTGTCTCGCGCGTTGCTCGATGAACTCGTCGACACGTTCGCGGAGGCGGCGTCGACCACGAGCGTCACCCTCGACGCCGATCGCGGCGTGCTGCGCGAGCTGCTGAGCCGCACACTGCGCGCCGCGTTCATCGCAGGCGGAAAGAGCGCACTGGAAACCGGCGGGCTGCGATGAACATCAAGAGCGCGAAGCGCGTCCCGTGGGTACCCGGTGACTGCGAGTGGATCGACGGCGCGACCGTCATCGGCCGCGTACGCATCGAACCGAAGGACGGCGGACTCGTCCACGCGCTGCTACTGGAGAAGAACGGCGAGCAGCGCGCGGTGTTCCTCGACCGCGTGCGCGGCACGTTCGATTTGTGCCAGGCCGACGCGTTCGACGACTGATAGAATCGAGGCGACGCGGCGCCGCCGTTACCCCACGGTAGACGCAGACGGCGCAGTAGTTTTTCCCCGCCCGACGAGCGAGCGCGCCGCGTCGCTGTTTCGGTGTTAGCGTGTTTGCATGTCCCTCGCACCCGACATGCAAACAGCCCTCGCGCGCGCGGTCGCGAACTGGCACAAGGCTACGCGCGAGTACGAGCAGATCGCCGACGTCTTCGCCGACGCGCAGCGACAGCTCGAAGCGGCAAAGCGCGACCTGCACGAGCTTGCTCGTGCGATGGAGGTCGTCACCGGCACGCCAGCGGCCGAGCTGGTGACGAACCAGCCGACGCCGCACGGCGCGGTCACGATGCCGATCGCGCCGGTCCCGAACGGCACGACGATCGGCGCAGCGGCCGACAACGTGGACGCCGCGCAGATCGTCCTGGAGGAGATGATGAAGATGCGCACGGGAGGGATGTAGCCGTGGACCTCTACGACGCGCAGGGACGACCCATCAACACGCGACCCGAGCCGCAACGCGAAATCGTGCAGGGCCTCCCGCACTGGCTCCAAGGTCTCGCGTATCGCGCCGACGACGACATCATCACGATTCGCGTGCGCGTGCCGTCATCGCAGCTCGCACAGGAGCACTTGCTCGCGCTCGAAGCGACGCCGCAAGGAGCGCGCGAGCTGATCGAAGCGTTACAGCGCCTGGTCACTCGCTCGGAGCAGACGATGCAGGTACTGGACGTTGCTCCTTCGCCTTCTCGCTAACGCCGTTCTTCTTCTTCGTCGCTGCTGCGGTCTCGTCCTTGTCCTTCGACATGGCGGCTTTGAGAATCGCCGGGAGCAACGCATCGACCGCGCGATCGGAGCGCGGCCGACCATCTTCGCCGCCGCCATCGCCCGCGCCGAGCTGCGCGAGCTGCACTTGCACGAGGTCGGTCGATAGCTGGTGGTTCAGCTGCATCGCGCGCTCGTACTGCGTTTCCTGCAATTCGAGACGCCGCATCGCTTGCTCCAAAATCTTGATGTGCGCGTCCAGGACCGGCTGCATCGATCGCTCGTGACGGATCAGCACCGTCTCCTGCGCGTGCAGCATCAGCTTCAGAAGGTTCGACAGCTCGGCCGAGTGCCGCGTCTGCGATGGCAGTTCTTCGAGGTCGCCGGCAGCGGTTTCGCGATCGTCGGCGTTGCGATGATGCCGGTAGAGCAGACCGCCCTTCTTGTCGAGCAAGTCGCAGCGCACCCACGCCAGCTCTTTTAGCGTCGTCATCACGCGCGCGTGCTTCTGGCGCACGTCGGGCACGTTGATTTTCGTTTCGTCTCCGTCGGCGTCGACGGCGATCACCATCGCGGGCTTGTGCTCGCGGAGTTGTTCGTACAGGCCGTAGCCTCTCACCACTCGTTCAGGACGCATTCGTCACCTCCATCGCCGACTGTCCGCCGCGCGGACATTCGAGCGCAAGAGGCTCGAGCCTCAGCGCCGTTTCTTCTTGCGCTGACCGAGCGCCAGGAGCAGGAGAAGCAACCCAGCGTCGCCGCCGCCGCCGCCGCGCGCCGGCTCGGCGATCGTGACGCCCTCGGGCAGCTTCAGCCCGTAGCCCTGAATCCACGCCGCGATTGGATCGATGCGACCAGCGCGGCCCGCGAGCGGCGACGTGCGCAGCTCCCAATGCACATGGTTCGCGGCCGACACGTTGCCGATCTTGTTGCCGGCGTACACGATGCGCGCGGGGTCGTAGCCCTTTGCCTCGTTGGTCATCACGACGGTTCCATCACCGAACTTTCGCCACGCCGCCGTGTCCTTCGCGTTCTTGAGCTTGCCGGTCGTCGCGTCGACTTGCTTCGCGCCCTTCGGAATCGTCGAGTCCCAGATGTCACTCGGCAGCTCGACGAGCGCTTTCGCCTGCGGGTCCTTCGGTGCTTCCTTCAGCTTCTTCGGGTCCTCGATATCGAGCAGCTGCTCCCGCGTCGGCTCGGCGGGAGGCTGTTGCTTGTGCGCGAGGTGACCAATCAGCGTGTAGCGAGCAGCGACGCCGTTATCCGGGAAGTCGTCCCAGTCCCACAGTGGTTTGTTGAGAAACTTCCACGTCCGCGACCAGAGCGAATCGCTGACATCGTAGTGCGCGATCAGAACGCACCACGGGCCGTATCCCGAGAACGGCGCCGCGTTCGCGGGTCCGTCGTAGAGAATCCAGCCATCATGAGGCGCGACAACTTCGGTTCCCTCGGGCGCCGACAGATCGGCCCCGTAGTGCGTGCAAGGGTACTTGTCGGGAGGACACCAGCCCCGGCTCTTGTCGGAGCGAACGGCTCCATACGCACCGTACTTGCCGACGTTGAAGCGCGACACCGGCCACACCGCGATGTCTTTGCGCAGCATCTCTTGACGCAGCGGCAGCGGAACCGACTGCGCCGGGGGCTTCTTGTCGTCATCGCTCATCGCTTCCTCCTTCGCTTCGCGTTGCCGAGCAGCTCGGCGACCGCATCGAGTCGCTCCGCGAGTACGCTCGTGAACTGCACGACGTCGCGCAGCGCCGCGACGAGATGCGCCTCCGCGCGCGTACGTGGAACCGGCCGCAAGGGGGGCCGGGGGACCCCTTCGGACGCGCTGCGCGCGGGAACGCGAGCGCGAACCTTTCGCCATCCCGTCGGCGTTTGCTCGATCACGATCGTCTCGCGCGGTCGCTTGTCCGGTTTTCGGACGCCCATCACGCACCGCTCCATTGGATAAGACGGCGCCGAGCTCGAGCGCGGCCGCGGCCGCCGGCGAGCAGCTCGTTACCGACGAGGACGCGAGACGGTTGCCCGCGATCGCCGCGCGATCGCGCGGCTGTCTTGTCTAAGAGTGCCGTCATAGGTCGAGCAGGAACATGCACCCGATCTCGCCCGCGTTGCCGGGAGGGATGAGATCGGTTTCGATGCGAACCGTGCCCGCGTTCTGCCCGCTGATCGGAAACGCGTCGCGCACGAAGTCAGGATCGTAGACGCCGGACAGCGGTGTCACCCACGTCTGAATGCAGTTGGTCAAGCTCGCCGAGATTGCGAGCGGGAGACGCTGCGTCGCGATGTTCACGGTGCCCATGCCGGCCGCGATCTCCGAGTAGCGCATGATCGGCACGAACGCGCGCGCGAACGGCGGTATCTGGAAATTCTGAAACGACAGCGCGGGAGGACCCGCGTCGAGCTGCATCGCTGCGATCGGATAGGTGAACGTGCCCGGCGACGCGACATCGCCGCCGCCCGGCTCGGGTCCGATCGTCGCGTGCAGGATCGGCAGCTGCGTTGTCAGCGCAGGCCCCGAGCCCATCGTGTTGATGAACGCGTTGACCTGCACGTACGAGCCGCTGACTTGAAAGAGGCACCCGCGACGCGGCCAATCGATGTACGCGTAGTGCTGGAATCCTCCCGAACCCCACAGCACGCGCGCGTAGCAAGGAAAGTCGACGAGCGAATCGAACGAGCGCGGCTGCGGCGGAGCCCACGGCGTCGGGTCCGCGTACTCGGCCGTCGCGATCAGTGGCTCGGTGACGATGCCCGCGCGCGGCTGCCACGGACCAAGGTAGATGCGCCACGCGTTTACGTCGGTCTTCTCGCCCTCCAGGCGCACGAGGTCCTTCGACACGAGCACGAGGTCGGGATTCGATGCCGACGGGAACACGTCGAGATACTGCCCGTACTGCACGCCGCCCTTTTTGGCGTCGAGATCTGCGAGTCGCTTCCAGTCGTCGGCCATCGACATCGTGTTTCCTCTCTCAGCGCGAGTTGCGCGCCATGCGTCGTTGGAGGTCGTGCATCGCGGCGAGCTTTTGCATCTCGATCGGATCGCGCGCGCCCTTCGCGATCTGCCGGCGAATCATCTCGGCGAACGGATGCGGGTTGCCTTGCGGCAAACCGAACGGGCCGGAGCCGTCGGAGTCGAGACCGAACGGCGACGGCCGCGCCGTCGACGGAAACGTGCCGTTGCCGCGCATGCGAGCACCGCGCATGCGTGCGCCGTTTCCGCTACGCCGCGCCGGCAGCGACGAATCGCACGCGAGGCAGATGCCGCCGCCCGACATCGCCGAGCGCTGGCCCTTGTCCATCTCGTCGAGTTCACGCGCGAGCAGCTTCAGCGTCTTGTCTTCGAGCTGCTTTCGAATCTCGGGCAGCTTGCCCTTCTCCTGCGCGCGGCTGATGAGTTCGGTCACCGCGAGCGCCGGGAGCGCGTACTGCGGAACCGCCGCGACGACAGCGGGGTTTTTCAGCGACGCCTTTGCGATTTCGAGCGCGCGGCGCAGCGCCTGACCCGCCTTCGACAGCTTCTCTTTGATGGAGTCCCACCAGCCGGACATCTGCGTGTCCTCGTTGTGCGACGTGCCTTTCCACACGAAGCCTTCGCCGTGCTTGTCGGTGACGAGCTTCAGCTCCGCGCGCCACACCGCATCGGGTCCGGGCAGTCGGTAGATGTTCAGATGCAGACCTTTCTTTGCCATTGCTTCCTCCGAGCCATTCAGGGGCGTCGCTTGGGACCAGGCATCCCGAGCACGCGTGATGGATCTTCGATGCGGCCGTCGGGATGTTCGACGACCGCGTGGTAGGAGCGCGGCCCGGTGCGTTTGCACACCGCGCGCGCTGGATAGGGAATGCCCGCGAGCATGCCGCCGACGCGCAGCTCGGCCGCACGATGGCCGGCAGCGTCTTCGCAGTCGAGATGCTTCTCGATCAGGTTGTCGCTGACCGTCTGCCACCACTCGCGGGGGACCGGCTCTCTCTTGTATCGAATGCCGATCGTGTACAGCGGTGGCGCCGGCTTGCCTGCCTTGATGAGAGCGAGCAGGAGCTTCGTGTTGACGCGCACGAGACCTTCAAGCGCTTCGTTCAGCGCCTCGGGAAGATCGGGCACCACCATCGTCAAACGCATCGCTAGCGGCCTCCTCGTTGTCGAATGCGCTCCAGCTCTGCCTTCACGTCGTCACGCGCGCGGATGTCTCCCGGCGTCGGCTGCGTGCCCTGGTCCGGTCGCGTCGGCGTGGCGCCGCGCTTGGCCGGGATCGGGTGCTTGAAGCCGGGCGGAATCATCATCGGCTGACGACCCTGGGGCGTTGCGTGCGCGAGTTCGTCATCGTCGAACGCGCGCGCGATCGAGTCGTACAACTCGCGCCACGCGTTCGACGCCACACCCGGACCCTTGGAGAGTTCGGCCCTCGCAACGTTCTGCATCGCTGCGAAGACCTCCATCACCTCCACGAGCCCGAGGCGCGGCCCCTCGTAGACCGGCGCCTCGTCGCGCGCGTCTTCCGCGCGCGCCGCGATCGCCGTCTCCGTGTTGGTCTCCTTCTCGCCCATCACGTCACCCGACCGTCAGGCCGAACAGCGTGAGGTTGAAGTCCACGCGATCGGTCATCGCCGGCAGCGCCGAGATCGCCACCGTCGCGAAGATCTCGTTACCGACGGCAGCGGGCGACAGGTTGACGCCGACGCCGAACGCGTTGGGCGACAGCGCCGCGAACGAGATCGGATCGCCGGAGAGCAGCTGACCGTCCGTTGCCACGACGAGCTGCACGAGCGTCAGGAGCCCGGTCGCCGTCGCGCCCGTGCGCGTGAAGTCGGCGACGAGACGACCGCCGCGCAGCGGACGCTGAGGACGAGCACGAATCGTCACGACAGCGGGACCCGCTGCCGTAAACGCGCCGTTCTCGAAGCCGAGCGGCTGCACGCGACCGCCGCGATCGGGGACGCCGGGGAGTTGCGGCTGCACAGCCGACAGCGGCGTTTGCTGCGCGAGCGGCGACTGCGCAGCCAAGCGGCGGATCGCTTGCTTGCGCGCGTTGAGCCCGAGCAGGTTACCGACGGCGCCGGGCAGAACGGCGCCGCCAACTTTCTTCAGACCGCGACCGACGGCCTTCGCACCCTTCCACAGCGTCGAGAAGGGGTTCCACCCCATCATCATCGCCAGCTCGGGGTTGTACCCGGCGATCACGCCGAGCATCTGCTGCGTCTCGTAGTCGTCGTCACCACCCGCGAGGTAGTTGAACGCGTCGAGACCCATCATCGAGCCCATCATCGACGGGTCGAAACCGCCTTCGTCCTCCATCTGCTGCAGCCCTGAGAGAATCTCCAGATCCATGCCGGCCATGTTGGCCTCTCTTTCCGTTGCGTGGCTCTCGGTGGTGTCCGGCGGCCGGACAGAATGTCCGAACGTCGGACGTCGCGAGCTCGCGCAGCGCGCCTCGAACCTCGAGACGCGTTCCGCGAACGCGCGACGCGCGCGCCGTCTGTTTCAGTCGTCGTCGTCCTCGCCGGACATCGCGAACTTCTGTTGGCCTAGCTTGTACGCGCCGACGTCGAGAAACGCTTGCGCGCCCGCGTCGTACCAGTCGCCGCGATCGCCGAAGTAATTGAGGATGAGTCCCGCGATGGCTTCCTTCGGAGCCTTGCCGATCGCCGGAATCTTGTTGAGCACGTCGGTGACGAACGTCAGACCGTGGCCACCTTCGGCGTAGCCGAGCGCAGCAGCGACGGCCATCGACTTTTGACGAAACGGACCGGGCACCATGTCGCCGACGCCGTGCTCGCGCTTCATCACCGAGCGACCGCCGCCGCTCTTGCTGCGAACCTTCACCGTCTTGGTTCGCGTGCGCGTCACGACGACGGGACGCGGACGGTAGACCGTGAGCGCCTTCGACGACGACGACCGACGACCACGGCCATCACCGACGCGTCCGCCGCCTTTTTTGAACTGACCTTTTCGAGCCATTCGATCCTCTCTCTCTGTCTTGGGTTTGGTTTCTTCGCGGCGAGTTCAGCGACGGCCGCGCGAACGTTTTTTAGAGCCGAGCGCGACGACGAGCAGGAGCAGGCCGATGCCGCTTCCTGATTTCTTCGTCGGCTCCGGTGTTGGTTCCGGCTCCGGCTCCGGTGTCTTTTTCTTCGGCTCGATCGTCGCCGGCACTTCCAGCTCGATCGCCGTGTTCTTGTCCGTCGGCTTTCCCTTCGGTGGTTTGATCGGGATGCGCTCGTCGACGGGTTGAATCGTCGCATCGGTCGCTTCCGTTGGCCGCGCCTTGTCGAGCGCTTGCATCGCGGCCCATGCGTCCTTTGCGAGCTTGCGAAACGATGCGTCGTTGCCGCGCGGGTCCGTGACCATCTCGAAGGGCACGCCCGCTTCGTCGAGTTCACGCGCCATCGTCGCAAGCGAAAGCTTCAGCGGGTCCGCCGCTTCCTTCGGATACGGGAGCAGCTGTTGCTTCACGTCGATCTTGAACTTGTCGCCACGCTTGAACCAACCGAGCGCAGCGACCGCGAAGCGATACCAGTCGTACGGAGTGAGAGCTACGTTTTGCTTCTTTACGTACTTGTTGTAGACGAGGCGCGCGAACTGAATCAGTCCGGCCGCGTCGCGGTTCGTCAGGTTCGATTTGTCCGCGACCTGCGCGATTGCTTCGAGCCACTTCACGCGATGCTCCCTTGGATAAGAATGCGCGCGAGCTCGAGCTCGCCGGCGACGCGATTACCGACGAGGATTTTCCGCGTCGCGCGCGCGCGCCGAAAAGTCTTGTCTAAGCAGCTCATGAGAATTCGAGGACGGCCACATAGCCCGAACCACCCGCGCCGCCTGCTGCATCGGCGCCGGCTGCGATCGTCGCGCCGCCGCCGCCGCCGCCACCGAAGAATCCTTGCGAACCGTTGATGATGCCGCCGACCGCATACGCGCCTCGGCCACCTTGACCGAAGACAGGATCGCCGCCGTTACCAGCGACGCCGCCGAGCGCGCCGCTGTAGACCTGGCCGGCGTAGCCAGGACGAGCGCGGGAGTCGAGCAACACGATCGCGGGACCCGATGATGCGTTCGCGCTTCCGAGGTCGCCGCCGAGCCCGCCCGGCCGCGCCGTCGAACTGTTGATCCCGGCGTTGCCTCCGGTGCCGAATCCCGCTTGTTGCGTCGCTCCGTTGAGCACGATCGTCGAGATTGCTCCATCGTTGCCGGCGTTGAGACCCGCTGCGGGAGCTGCGCCGCCTGCACCGACGACGACCGCACCGCCTGTGAGATTCGAGCCGCTGTCAGGCATGAAGACAACGAGCGTTCCGCCCGAGCCGCCGCCGCCGCCCGCGCTCGCGTTCGTCGCCGTTTGACTTCCACCCGCGCCGCTGCCTCCTCCACCTTGAAGAATCGCGATCACTCGTCGCGTGTTCGCGGTCGGCGTATACGTTCCATTCGCGGTGAAGCGCTGCACGTTGAGAAGCAAACCGCCGAAGCCGCTGAGCACCTGGCCGGTTTGCGTCGCTGTCAGCGCAGTAGGCGTGCCCGTGCCTCCGCCTGCGATGCGGCCGACGATCGTTGCTTGTCCCATGGGCGCGAGCTGCGCGAGAAGCATCGACGTGATGAGGCTGGTCAATTGCGCTTGCGACAGCGCGGTGGGGGCACCCGTGCCTGCGCCCGACGCGCGACCGATGACGGTCGCTTGCGCGAGGTTCGCCATCTTCGCGAGCGTGACAACACCATTGTTGATGGTCCACACCGTTCCGCCGACGGAAACCGTCACGTCTCCGTAGTTGCCATCGGCGACGGCACCCGGTGTGATCGGCGTTCCGGCGACAATCAGCTCGCCGCGAATTTCGGCGTTCTCGCATGCGAGATCGCCATTGAGCTGGAGGTCATCACCCTGTTGTGAACCCACGCGCGAATTCTCCACGCGCCGACGACGAAACGCACGCGCGCCGACGAGCGCGACGCGTTCGCGATGCGAAGAAAAACGCGCGACCGACGACAACACACGAGGAAGGCTGCGCAGCGTCGCCGTTTCCTCGTGTCGCGCTCGTCAACTCGTGTCCGAGTTGCGGACAAGTCCCATATGCCGCCACAGAAAAGCGTCCAGCTCGCGCTGTACCCAATCGGGCGCCTCGCCTCGGCCGCGTTCCGCTACCTCGTTCACGAACGCGCACACCGCATCAAAGCCGAGCGCCTGCGCGGCTGCGTACACGTGCGAGCGAATGATGAGGCGCAGCTCGGGCACCTTGACGATCGGTTTCCCTTCGCGCTCGGCCTCGCGCTCTCGCCGTCGCTGCATTTCTTCGACGTAAGCGAGTGCATCCTCGTCGGTCACGCCGATTCGCCGGCACGTGTCTGTCAGTCCGGTAACGAGCGTGCGGCCCGCCGTCGCTCGTCGCCACAGCTTGAAGTTGTACGCAGCGCCGGGAACATCGGCCGCGACCGCATCGAGAAGACGCAGATGGTTCCGACGCTTCGCCGTCGGTGCGCCGACTTCATCGCCCAGGCCCCACTTGACGACGTAGGACGCTGCTTTCTCCGAGGGGGTAAGGCGCACGCCGATCGCGCGATGGGTCTCGCGGTCCGAAATTCGTGTGCCTGCTGCGAGCAACGCTCGCTCCCACGCATCGACGAGCGGCCCGCGTATCTCGTCGAGGAACTTCTCCCGTACGACCTTGCTGCACGACGAGAGCTTGGTCCATGGCCCATGCTCGTCGAGCGCGTCACGCAACGAGACCGGCAGCACGCGCACGCCTTCGCGCGATTCGGCGCCGCGCTCGTCAACGACCCACGTACTCGACGCTTTGCCTTTCTCGTCGACGCCGAGCAACCACGCGTGCGTCGTCGGCAGTCCCGCCGCCGTCGGGAACAGCAACACGTGGAAGTGAGGATGCGCGCCGTTCGTCGCGCCCTGCACGTTGTCGAGTACGCGCACGCGCGCTTCGATGCCCCAGCGATCGAGGAAGCGCCGCACGTCGCGGTCACGGTAGAACAGCGCCGACGCCGCATAGAGCTGATCGACTACATCGATCGTCGAGGTGTCGACGTAGTGCGGGATCGTGAGCGTCAGCATCCACACGTCGGCGTCGACGTCGGAGCGGCGCAGATGTCGCTCGATGCAGACCGCGAGCTTGCTCGCCGCCTCGCGACACTTTCGCTGACCGCACGCGGGGCACGATTGGAACTGGTTGCAGCGGATGAGGTTGCCGGTCGAGAAGCGGCCGAGGTTGCTCCGGTGGAGCGTGACGTCAGTGTCGGTAGCGAAGCGCGTCCACCCGCATTTGGCATCGCGCTCGTATTCGCTGCCTCGCGGGAACAGCGCGCGCACGACTTGTTGCCGCCCGAACAGGCTGAGCTGGGGTGCCTTGTCGAAGCGGTCGAGGTCGAGCGGGAGGGGAAGTTGGCCCCCGAGGGGACCCTCTGTAAGCGGGAGACCGCGTTCCTCGCAAAACTCCGTGTAGCTACCTAGGGAAGGACTCGCCCTTTCGGGGCTTCGGTCGGAGTCGAGCGGATCGCACTCCTGCGTCGCTGGCGTGGCGTAGGCGACGCGATCGAGCCCGAGCTGTGCGCCTGCGCCCGGTAGCGCGAGCTGGCCGCGCAGCGCGAACATGGAGAGCTGCTCGGCGCTCTCGCGATCGTCGGAGGGTACTGCTAGGGTTGGTTGGTCTTCGCGGGTCATTCGCGGGGACGCCGAGGCCGGGAGGACATCACCCCTTCCGGCCTCAACTCTTTTCGGGGGTAGCCCGACCATCGGCCGACCCGATCGCGCCGGCAAGGATTCGACCTGCCGCAAAACGCTACAGGGATCGACACTGAACACCTGGATCGTGGTCGGCCGCTTGCGCGCGGATCGCGACGGTGATCTACTCGTCGGTCTCCGCGTCTCCCTCCACTGTTGCCGATGCGCCGCTGCGTGTGTCCGGTGCGAGGGGGGCCGGGGGACCCCTGCCTGCCGGTGTCTTATGCTAACCAGGCCCAGGCGCGGCCGGTTCTTATGCTAAGCGAGGACCTGTGTTAGCATAAGACATGGCGCAACGCACGGCCGCACCGATTCCCGATCACGCCAGCTACCGCCTACAACACACGTGCTGCCGTCGACAGCGATGC
>JBFWUN010000084.1:0-13168 GCA_050247235.1 Gammaproteobacteria bacterium | reverse complement strand
ACCAGACGACCACTGAACGCGACACTGCCCTGCGGCGCACCTTCGCACGTTTTCGCCGTAACCCGGCCCTCATCTTCGCTCACGTCGCCCGGTTCCAATGATCCATTATCGATGTGAGATTGTTTAGATGAACGCCGCCGAACTCACTGCGCTGCTGGACCGTCTGCGCGCCGAACCTCGCGAAGCGGAGTGGCTTGAGTTCAAGTCCAACCGCTATGACCCTCAGGTGTTGGGCGAGTATCTGTCGGCGCTGTCCAATTCGGCATGCCTGCTGGCCAGGCCGCGCGGCTACCTAGTCTTCGGCATCGAGGACGGCAGCCATGCCGTCGTGGGCACGGCGTTCGATCCGCAAGCCGAAAAGGGCAAGGGCGAGCAGCTGCTTCCGCTCTGGCTGTCGCTGGGGCTTCGGCCCAACGTCGGCTTCGAGATCCACGCCTTCACGTACCAGGGCGCACGCGTTGTGCTGTTCGAGGTGCAACCGGCATTCGATCGGCCGGTGGAGTTCTACGGCACAGCCTACGTGCGAGACGGCACGAGCAAGACGGAGTTGTCGAAGTACCCGGAGAAAGAGCGCGCGCTTTGGAGCCGCCGCGTGGACTGGAGTGCGCAGGTCTGCGAGCAGGCAACGCTGCAGGATCTCGACCCCGATGCAATTGTCAAGGCTAGGCGCGAGTTTACGGCCAAGTACGCGACGCAGGCGATGACGGTTACTGCATGGGACGACGCTACGTTTCTGAACAAGGCCAAGCTGACGATCCGCGGTGGCGTCACGTATGCCGCGTTGCTGCTGTTGGGTCGCCCCGAGTCATCCACGCTGCTGGCGCCGGCGCGGGCGCAGATCAGCTGGCTGCTGAAGAACGATCGCAACGAGGAACTGGACTACGAGCATTTCAGCCCGCCGTTCCTGCTGAACGTGGACAAGGTGCTGGCGCGCATCCGCAACCTCACGGTGCGTGAACTTCCAGGCGGCACGCTGTTTCCGGTGGAGCTGACCCAGTACGACCCGTGGGTGATCCGTGAGGCACTGCACAACTGCATCGCTCATCAGGACTATGGGCTTCGCGGCCGCATCCAGGTGGTTGAAACGCCGGATGCGCTGCTGCTGACGAATGTGGGTGGATTCCTTCCCGGGAGGGTGGAGACGGTGATCGAGCAGGATGCGCCGCTGGAGTTCTACCGCAATCCGTTTCTCGCGGAGGCGATGGTCAACCTAAACATGATCGACACGCAGGGGGGCGGCATCAAGCGCATGTTCATCAGGCAGCGCGAGCGCTTCTTTCCGATGCCGGACTACGACCTGTCGCAGCCGGATCGCGTGATGGTGATGCTGCGCGGGCGCATCGTCGACGAGCGGTACACACGCTTGCTGATGGCGCGCAGCGGCCTCGATCTGGCGACGATCATCCTGCTGGACAAGGTACAGAAGGGCGTGCGCATCGCGGCCGAGGATGGCAAGCGGTTACGAGCGGTCGGGCTCGTGGAGGGGCGATACCCCAATCTGATCGTGGCGGGCCCGGTAGCGGCAGCGGCGGGACAAAAGGCTCAGCACATTCGCAACCGCGGCTTCGACAGCCGGTACTACCGAGACATGATCGTTGCGCTGGTCCGCGCGCATCAGCCCGTATCGCGCGAGGACATCGACCGGCTGCTGCTGGACAAGCTGCCGGAGGTGCTCAGCCACGACCAGAAGCTGAGCAAGATCCACAACCTGATTTCGTCACTTTCGGGTAAGGCGATCCGTAACGTGGGAACGAGAGGGGAGCCGCAGTGGATCTTGGTCGAACAAAGCAAACAATGAGTCGTGCGCCAAGAAATCAATGGCCCGAGGAAAAATCTCGACATTTCAGTAATCTAGCATTGCTAGGCGCCGCCATGGCTCCCGCTAAACTAACAATGCCCAGCTCCGCGCGAGACGAGCTGGCACATCAGTTGCGGTGCTGTAGCGTGAGCGAGTGTCGAAACAAGGGCCTGCAATTGATGTTTCAGATGATTGGAGGTGGGGAGAAGGCGGGTTCCGGGATGGACAAGATCCGCGCCGGCTGGCGGTCGCAGCATTGGCGGTCACCGAAGATCGAGGAGACGGTGCAGCCGGACCGCGTGCGGTTGGTGCTGCCGATGGTGAGCTTGATCCCCGACGAGGTGGAGGCGGAGCTTCGCGAACGCTTCGGTGAGCGCATCGCCAAGCTGGACTCGACGGCGGTGCAGGCCGTGGTAACGGCCCGGGTCGAGGGCGCGGTCACGAACGGTCGCATGCAGGAGATTACGGGCGCTCATCCGAAGGACATCACGGATACGCTGCAGGCGCTGGTGCGGGACGGGTTCCTGGAGCAGCAGAACCAGCGGCGCTGGGCCAGCTATCGGCTGGTAGGAGACTCCCCCCAAAGCTCCCCTCAATCGCGGGCGGACTCCCTTCATTCCGCCGATGACTCCCTTCATTCGCCGGCAGACTCCCCTCATTCTGGCGAGGACTCCCCTCAATGGCCCCCTGAATTGCTGGCTATTGCGAAACCGGCGCGCACCAAGGCCAAGCTGCCCGGAAACCAGCTTCGCCAGGTGATAGCGGAGCTCTGCACAGATCGATGGCTGACCGCGAAGGAACTCGGTGCTTTGCTGAAGCGAGATCCCGAGAACCTGCAAGTTCGCTTCCTGACTTCGATGGTCAAGCAAGGCCAACTAGAGCTGCGCTATCCCGAAGTGCGCAACCGGCCCGATCAAGCCTACCGAAGCAGGCCACAGACCCAATGAACTCCTCCACCCTCATCACGAAGCTCTGGAACTACTGCAACGTCTTGCGCGACGACGGGATGAGCTATGGCGACTACGTCGAGCAGCTCACCTACCTACTGTTCCTGAAGATGGCGGACGAGCGCAGCCGCGCGCCCTACAACCAGCCCAGCCCGATTCCCGCGGCTTACGCCTGGCCGGCGCTGCTGGCCAAGGACGGCGATGCGCTTTTCGACCACTACCGCCACACGCTGGAAGAGCTGGGCAAGCAGCCAGGCGCGCTGGCGCTGATCTTCGGCAAGGCGCAGAACAAGTTCCAGGACCCGGCCAAGCTGCGGCGCGTGATCGTCGACCTGATCGACGCGGAGAACTGGTCGGCGATGGGCGCCGACGTGAAGGGTGACGCTTACGAGGGCCTGCTGGAGCGCAACGCGCAGGACATCAAGTCCGGCGCCGGTCAGTACTTCACGCCGCGCGCGCTGATCCAGGCGATGGTGGACTGCATCGCACCCAAGCCCGGCGAGCTGATCTGCGACCCGGCCTGCGGCACCGGCGGCTTTCTCTTCACCGCGCACCAGTACCTCACACACCACTACCCCAACCTCACCCGCGACGAGAAGCGCCACCTCAAGGAAGGCGCCTTCCGCGGCTGGGAGCTGGTGCAGGCCACCGCGCGCGTATGCGCGATGAACCTGATGCTCCATGGCATCGGCTCTGAGAAGAGCGTGCCCGTCAAGGTGGCCGACGCGCTGGCGGCCGACCCTGGCGAGCGCTTCGACGTGGTGCTGGCCAACCCGCCCTTCGGGAAGAAGAGCAGCACGATGATCGTCGGCGAGGACGGCAAGACCACCACCGAGAAAGACATCGTCGAGCGCGACGACTTCTGGGCCACCACCAGCAACAAGCAGCTCAACTTCGTGCAGCACATCAAGACGCTGCTCAAGCCCCATGGCCGCGCCGCGGTGGTGGTACCCGACAACGTGCTGTTCGAAGGCGGCGCCGGCGAGACCATCCGCCGCAAGCTGATGCACGAGTGCGACGTGCACACCCTGCTGCGCCTACCCACGGGCCTCTTCTACGCACAGGGCGTGAAGGCCAACGTGATCTTCTTCGACAAGAAGCCGGCCAGCGAGACGCCGTGGACCAAGAAGCTCTGGATCTACGACCTGCGCACCAACAAGCACTTCACGTTGAAGACCAATCCGCTCAGACGCGCAGACCTGGACGCGTTCGTGACACTGTACAACCCGGCGAACCGGCACCAGCGACAGGCCGCCTGGAGCCCGGATATGCCGGACGGCCGCTGGCGGGTGTACGAATATGACGAACTGGTGGCGCGGGACAAGGCGAGCCTCGATATCTTCTGGCTGAAGGACGAATCCCTAGCCGATTCGGACAACCTGCCGCCGCCGGAGGTCATTGCGCAGGAAATCGTGGAAGATCTGGAAGCTGCGCTGGAGCAGTTCCGGCTCATCGCCGGGGACCTGAACGGCTCCGCCAGGGAATCCACTTCTTCGTAGAGGCAAACGGAATTGAAGGCGCTCACTTACCTGCTTGTCGATTTTGAGAACGTACAGCCACCGGCGAGTGACATTTCATTGATGCAGGGCAATGCCGTTCACCTGTGGATTTTCCGAGGACCTCATCAGAAAAATTTCTCGGCTGAGCTTGTGGAGACCTGGCAACCGCTTGGCAAACGGGTGCGCTTTGTACAGAGCTCCAAGCCGGGCAAGAATGCGCTCGACTTCCACATCGCGTTTTCTCTCGGGCGCCTGGCACAGGAGAACCAGGCGGCTGCTCGGCCCGCCACGTACGTGGTGGTTTCCCGAGACGAAGGCTTTGAGCCGCTCTTCGACCACATTCGCAAGGTTGCGCCGTGCGTGATCGGGAAGGCGGCCTCCATACCCGCAGCGCTCGCGCTCGCGGATACCCTGAGCAAGTCGCTGCCCGTTCCGGAACCGGCGCGGTCTCATGGAGCGAACGCCTCCCCACAAAGGGACTCGCCGGATCCCAAGCCGCCGAAACTTCCACAAACTGCCAAGCCCGCTAAAAAGGCAACCACGCCCCCACGCACCACGCCGGCGGCCGACGACGCCGAGAAAGTAATCGCGGATCTGCGGGCGCACCCGAAGAACCGCCCGGCAGATCGCAAGGCGCTGCAGCGTCATATCGTGTCGATCCTGAAAAACAAGATCACGCCCGAGGTCAGCGAAGTACTGGTCAACGCGCTCGAACAGCAACACGTGGTGAAGTTCAACGGATCCAAGGCTGAGTACAAGATCCCAAAGGCGAAGAAATAGCCGGGAATTGAGCGACCGGGAGGGCGCATTCCCGATTCGGGTACGTCATTCCCAATGTGGGAACGTCCAGATACAAACGACCGTAAACATGCCTGCCCCGCGTACTGTCGCGGCGCCTGCCCCACACGCGCCGACCCGTCCGAGCGAATATCGATCGCTTCGTTGATTTAGTTTAATTAACGAAACTAAAATAAATCCGATCATTGTTTCAGGTTGGCCCCCAATGTACCGACCCGCCCCCGGCCACTACGTCACTGTCACCACGGCTGGCGAGCCGTTCCGGGCATTCGTGCCGGCGCCGCTGCCGCCGGAGCCAGCGCTCGTGTGGTCGGCCGCGTTGCGTCGGCGCTTTGACGCGGCACTGGTGGCGCTTGGGCGGCTGGACGCCGTTTCTGCGCTGATGCCCAACTCCGCGCTGCTGCTGTACAGCTTCGTGCGCAAGGAGGCGGTGCTCTCCTCGCAGATTGAAGGCACGCAGTCCTCGCTCGCGGATCTGCTGCTGTACGAGATCGACGCGCTGCCCGGTGTGCCGGTGGAGGATGCGCGCGAGGTGAGTCGCTGCGTGGCGGCGCTGGAACGCGGAATTCAGTTGCTGCGCGGCGGGTTGCCGCTGTGCACTCGCCTGCTGTGTGAAATGCACCAAGTCCTGCTGAGCCATCCTGGCGGCCAGGGAAAGACGCCTGGTGAAGTGCGCCGTTCGCAGGTCTGGATCGGTGGCACCCGGCCCGCCAACGCGTCGTTCGTTCCGCCACCTCCGGGGGCGGTGCCGGAGAGTCTGGCGGCGCTCGAGCGCTTCCTGAACGACGACCCCGAGCCTGTGCCGCCGTTGCTCAAGGCGGCACTTGCGCATGTGCAGTTCGAGACCATCCACCCGTTTCTTGATGGCAACGGGCGTCTTGGGCGTCTCCTCATCGTGCTGCAACTGGTGGCCGACGGCGTGCTTCGCGAGCCGATGCTCTACCCCAGCCTGTTCTTCAAGACGCATCGCGCGCTGTACTACGAGCTGATGAACGAAGTGCGCCTTCGCGGAGACTGGGAGCGCTGGCTCGACTTCTTCGCCGAGGGGATCGAGGCAAGTGCCGCCCAGGCCGTGGCAACGGCCAATGCATTGCTCACATTGGTCAATGCGGATCGCGACCGCATCGTCGCACTGGGGCGCGCGGCGGGGTCTGCGCTGGAGGTGCACAACGCGTTTCAGCGCCAACCGATCGCCACGTCTGCGGCCCTGGCAAAGGCCACCCGGCTGACGCCGGCCACCGTCAACAAATCGCTGGTGCACCTGGAACGCATCGGAATCGTGGGCGAAATCACCCATCGCCAGCGCGGACGCGTATTCAGCTATCTCAAGTACGTGGAGGCGCTGGCGGCCGAATTGGAGGTTTCTGCGTGACTCGGTTCGTCGCCCCGGGCGACACGAAACCAGGTCTTCAACGTCGCCAGCACCACTTTAGTGTCGCCAAGACAACCCTTGATGTCACATAACTCCTTTTGGCGACGCATAGCACTTCAACTGACCATGCGAGAAGAGAGATGCGATGTGGAGAACTCCGTCGGTTCATTCCACAGGCACCCTCGCGCCACCGGCCTCCGCTCGCCCCTCAACCGCCTCCCAATCCCCCTCCTCATAAGCCCGCCCCGCACACCCCCGGTCATATTGCTCCCGCCCCGCATTCAACGCTGCCACGTCCTCGTTCAATTTCGTGATCTTCCCGTTGAACGCCTCCGCCCGCCGCTGGTGCGCATCGATCGCGGCGTTGTACGCCTGCACCGCCGCGCCGTCCGTGTCGTCCAGCGCGGCGCCGCGGGCCTTGATCTCCGCCTCGCGGGCCCGCAGTGCGCCCAGCTCAGTATCGATCGCATGCCGCGCGTGGGAGATCTCGTCGGCCTGGGCGCGCAGCGCGTGATCATCCGCGCGGCACCTCGCGAGCTCGTCGCGCGTCAGCGGCGGGTGTTCCTCGGCGAACGCACCGGGCCACAGCGCCAGCAGCAGCCACGCAAGACACCTGCGCGCACGCATGTTCAGTCCAGCAGGAACGTCCGCACGGTGGGCCGCCCGTCGGTGGCGTCCGCCACCACCATGCCGTACTCCGGCACTTCCAGCCACGTGGTGGTGTCCCGGGTCAGCGGTTCGGACGCGATGATGATGGCGTCCGCGGCATCGCCGCCGCGCATGCCCCATTCGCCATCGTGCAGGCCGTAGCGTTCGCCGAGCGTGTACCACAGGCTGAGATAGTTGAGATTGGCTTCGTGCACGCGCGCGGGATCGGCGGTGCCGTAGCAGCCGAAATCGAAGCAGTAGCGCACGGCCACCACCTGGCGGCCGGTGGCAATGAAGAGGTTCACGGAGGAAGACTGCCGGATCTCCAGCACGTCGCGCACTTCGCGCAGGATCGCGAGCGTGCGGCGCACCGTGTCCGCCAGTTCGTCCGGTGTGAAGCGGCGTTCGGGGGTGAGTTCCCCGTCGAACTGCGAGAGCAGCAGTGCGTAAATCCACTCGCTGTCCGTGGTGCCGCGGATCGCGGACAGGAACCGCGGCTTCAGGTAATTCGTGAGCAGCGGCTTCATGTCCGCGATGCGCGCCAGGTCGCCGTTGTGGGCCAGCGCCAGCGGCACGTCCGGGAACTGGAACGGGTGCACGTTCTGCAGCGAGATATCCACCGTGGTCTGGTACGCCACGCCGCGCACGTGGGCGAGCACGCAGTCCGCGTGGACTTTCTCGGCCAGGTTCTTCAGGTTGCGATCGAACACCGGCAACGTGGTCACGCCGTAGCTGAACGGCCGCTCGGGTTCGTAGGATTCCTGTGACCACGCGCGCAGGCCGAAGCCCGCCAGGTTCAGCATCTGCAGCATCTTCGGCATGTAGCTCTGGCGGATCAGCGCGGAGTCCGGCTGGAACAGCAGGTGATCCAGCAGCACCGGGCGGCCTAGGTACAGCAGTGCGCGACACATCGCCTGATGCTCACACCCCGCTCAGAGCCCGGGCCACTTGGACCAGTCCGCGTACGTGCGATCGCGCACGATGACGCCGTGTTCGAGGGTCAGCACGGCGACGAACGGCACGGACCACGCGCCGCCGTCAGGCGTCTCGAACAGCGTGGCCTCGGCGATGATCGCCTCGCCCGCCACGTGCACGGCATCCAGCCGCATGAAGCGCTGGGGCGCGGCGCGCAGCACCGCCGCTTCCACCTTGGCCAGCGCGTCGCGGCCGCGGAACGTGCCGGCGCCCATCGCGGAGACTTCGCAATGCTCGGCGTAGCACTCGGTGACCATCCGCTCGGCGGCGTAGTTGTAGAGTCCCTGCCAGCGTTGGACAAAAGCGTTTGCATCCACGGTCATCGCGGCATCCTCCGGTTCACAGCGCCTTGGCGCGCAGCACGACGTTGGCGCACTTGGACAACCAGTCCAGCGCCGCGCCGTTCGCGATCTCTTCCGACATGGAGATGGAGAACATCACCAGCCGGTGCGCGCCGGCGGCCTTGTAGGCCTTCAACGTCGCGTCGGAGATCCTGCCGTCCTCCGGGTCCACGAACGGGCTGAAGAGAAGCTTGTTCGGATCGCGCCCCTGCGCGCGGGTCTGTTCGCGCAGCTCCTCGGCTTCCTGGCGGAACACGTCCGGGTCACCGACGATGGGACACCAGCCGTCGTAGCTGCGCGCCACGCGCCTCAGTGCCTTCTCGCCGTGCCCGCCCAGCAGAAACGGCGGGCCGCCGGCCTGGTGCGGCTTGGGCTCGCAGCGCACAGCGGGGAAGCCGATCTGCGTGCCCTTGTACGCGGGTTTATCTTCCGTCCACAGCCGGCGCATCGCTTCCGTCATCTCGCGCATGCGCTGCCAGCGAGTCACGAACGTCGCGCCGAAGAGTTCGGTCTCTTCCTTCAGCCAGCCGGCGCCGATGCCGAGCAGCACGCGCCCCTTGGAGTAGTAATCCAGGCTGGCGATCAGCTTGGCGGTGACCAGGGTCTCGCGCTCCGGCAGCAGGCAGATGCCGGTGGCGAGCTTCAGCCGCGTGGTGACGGCGGCGGCCATCGTCAGCGCGATGAACGGATCGTTCCAGCGGCCGTAGTGTTCGGGCAGTTCGCCGCCCAGCAGGTACGGGGTTTTGCGCTCCAGCGGGATCACCGGGTGCTCGGGGATCCACAGTGAGTCGATGCCGATCTCCTCGGCGCGTCGCGCGACGGTGGGCAGATCGCCAGACTGCGCAGTGGCGATGTGCAGGAATCCGATGTCCATGGGGCCTCCCCGGGGCTTTGTGTTGTGGTGGATGGTGCCGTGAAGGTAGCACGCGCGTCGGGTGGGAGGCAGGGGAGGAGAGGGCGTCATGCGGCTCGGCCTCCGCGCCGCCCACCCCCAGGGGTGGTCGAATCCCGCCGGCCCGTTTAGGCTCCGGATCCGCGCATCGTATCGGCCCGTGCAACCCGCGCCGGCCCGGAAGGACCTTCACGCATGAGTTCAGTCTCCGCAACGCCCCGCGTTGCCATCATCGGCGCCGGCATGTCCGGCATTCTCGCCGCGCTCGAGTTCCGGGCGTCGGGCTATTCCGACGTCACGGTCTACGAGAAAGCGGACCGCCTCGGCGGCACCTGGCGCGACAACACGTACCCGGGGCTCACTTGCGACGTCCCCTCGCAGCATTACTGTTATTCCTTCGAACCCAACCCGGAGTGGAGCCGGCTGTTCTCCCCCGGCTCAGAGATCCAGGCGTACCTGGAAGGCGTCGCGGCGAAGCATCACGTGACGGAGCGCATCCGCTTCCGCAAGGAACTCGCCACCGCGCGCTTCGCGGACGGCACCTGGCAGCTGGAATTCAAGGACGGCACACACGTGGAGGCGGACATCGTGATCGCAGCCACCGGCGTGCTGCACCATCCGCTGTGGCCGGAGATCGAAGGGGTCGGGTCGTTCGACGGACCGGCGTTCCACACGGCGCGCTGGGATCATTCGGTGTCACTGCAGGGCAAGCGGATCGGCATCATCGGCACCGGCTCCACGGCCATCCAGATCGTGCCCGCGATCATCGACGAGGTCGCCCGGCTCACGCTCTTCCAGCGCACCGCGCAGTGGATCTTCCCGCTGCCCAACCCGGCATTCACGGAAGAACAGAAGGCCGCGTTCCGCGCGGATCCCGCGCTGATGCACCAGGCCTACCAGCAGTGGCTGCACCGCATCCGCACCACCATCGCGCGCGCGGTGATCGGGGACCAGGCGCAGATGGCGAAGATCGCGCAGGCCTGCCAGGACAACCTGGCGAACAGCGTGCGTGATCCGGCGCTGCGCGCGAAGCTCACGCCGGACTACGCGGTGGCCTGCAAACGGCTCATCATGTCCGAGACGTTCTACGACGCGATCCAGCGCCCCAATGCGCACCTGGAAACCGGCGCCATCGCGCGCATCGAGCCGCGCGGCGTGCGGCTGCGTGATGGCACGCTGCACGAACTGGACGTGCTGGTGTATGCCACCGGGTTCGATGCGCATCGCTTCGTGCGGCCGATCGAAGTCATCGGGCGCAACGGCCTCACCCTGGAGGAGGCCTGGCGCGAAGCGCCGCGCACGCATCGCAGCCTGACGGTACCGGGGTTCCCCAACTTCTTCATGCTGATCGGCCCCAACAGCCCCATCGGCAACTTCTCGCTGATCATGGTGGCGGAGATGCAGGTGGCTTACCTGCTGAAGCTGCTCGCGCCGCTGCGCGAGGGTATCGCGCGCACGGTGGAGCCCACCGCGGAGGCCGCCGCGGCGTTCAACCAGGCGATCCGCGATTCGATGTCCGGCACCGTGTGGGTGACCGGCTGTCGCAGCTGGTATCTCGATCGCAACGGCCAGCCCATCCTGTGGCCGTGGACCCTGGAACGTTTCCAGGAAGAGATGGCGGCGCCCAATCTTCACGAATACGCCCTCGCGAGCTGAGCCATGCGTGATCTCACTCCCATCCTCGTCGGCGCCGGCCAGTGCATGCAGCGCGATTTCTCCGATCCGGCGCGGCTGCTCTCGCCGCTCGGCCTGATGAGCCTCGCCGCGCAGCGCGCGTGCATCGATGCCGGCTTGAAGCCCACCGCGCTGGAGTCGATCGACGCGCTCGCGTGCGTGCGGCTGTTCGAACACTCGGTGGGCGATCGCGGCATGTGGCCCAACCCGTTCGGTTCCACGGACAACGTGCCGTGGGCGATTGCGCGGCGGCTCGGCCTCGCGCCGCGCGAGGCGATCTACGCGGAAGTGGGCGGGCAGTCGCCGCAGCGGCTCGTCAACCGCTTCGCGGAGCGCGTGCACGCGGGCGACGTGCGCATGGCGCTCCTGACGGGCGCGGAAGCCATCGCGACCATCCGCCACGGCATGCGGCAGAAGCTCGCGTTCGACTGGCGCGAGGTCGCGCATGGTGAATTCGAGGATCGCTGGCCGGGCGCGCCGTTCGTCACGCCGTACGAGCAGCGCCACGGGATCGCGTGGCCCATTCACGTGTACGCGATGTTCGAGCAGGTCCGCCGCCATGCGCGCGGCATGACCCTGGACGCGTGCCGCGCGGAGATCGGCCGGCTGTTCGCGCCGTTCAGCGCAGTGGCGGCCGCGCACCCGTACGCGCAGTTCCCCACCGCGCTAGCGCACGCGTTCCTCGCCACGGTGTCCGCGTCCAACTACGCGCTGGCGGATCCGTACACGCGCTGGATGGTGGCGCAGGACGGGGTCAACCAGGGCGCGGCGGTGCTCGTGACCTCGGTGGCCACCGCGCGTGAACTCGGTATCCCGGAGTCGCGCTGGGTGTACCTGCGGGGCTACGCGGACGTGGATGACGTGAACGTGCTGAAGCGGCCGAATCTCGCCGCCTCCCGCGCGCAGAACCTCGCGGTGACGCATGCGCTGGACACAAGCGGCGTGGGCATCGACGCCGTGCGCCACCTGGATTTCTACAGCTGCTTCCCGATCGCGGTGTCCAGCATCGCGGAGCCGCTCGGCCTGCCGCTGGATGGCACGCGGCCCCTGACCCTGACCGGCGGGCTGCCGTTCTTCGGCGGCCCCGGCAACAACTACTCGATGCATGCGATCGCAACCCTGGTGGAACGCCTGCGCGCGGATCGCGATTCGCTCGGCCTCATCGTTGCGAACGGTGGCTATCTCTCCAAGCACTCGGCCGCCGTGTACGCAGGCAGGCCGGCGCCAGTGTGGGCGCCGGTGTCGTCCGCCGCGCAGCAGGCGGAGGCCAAGGCGGACACGGGCATCGTCGTCGACGAACAGGGCAGCGGCCCCGCCACGATCGAAACCTATGCCGCCATCCACGCGAAAGGCGCGCTCACGGATGGTTTTGTCGTCGCGCGGCTTGCGAGCGGCGCGCGGTGTCTTGCGCGGGTGCCGCCAGGGGACGCGGCGGCGCTGGGGTGTCTCGGACAGGCAGCTGTGATCGGGCGCCCGATCCTCGTTGGCCGGGACGGAGAACTGCACACGTTCCGCGCCGCGTGACGCGGGAATCCATCCTGCATCCGGCTTCAATCCGCGCGGAGCACGTCGTAGACGTGGATGGCCAGCGGTTCGATGCGACCTCGAACCTCCACTTCTTCACGTCGCGCGTGCGCAGGCAAGGTCCCGGCCGCGCGCGCCACGTCCTCGGACACCACCACCTGCACGGCGAAGCGCTTGGTCATCTCCTCCAGGCGGCTGGCGGTATTCACGACGTCTCCCACCGCCGTGATCGCCGCCACCGCAGCAGGACCCATCTCGCCGATGATGACGGGTCCCATGTGAATGCCGATTCCGATCCTGAGCGGGGTCTGCAGCTCCGCGGCGAGGGATTCGTTCAACGCCTGCAGCGCGGCCTGCATTCGCATGCTCGCGTCGATGGCCTGGGCACAGGCGGCCGCAGGCGCCACCGCCAGACCGAACAACGCCATCAGGCCATCGCCGACGAACTCGTTGACCACGCCGCCGGCTTCCGTGATCGCGGTGGTCATCGCCACCCCGAAGCGGTTGAGCACGAACACCACGTCGTAGGGCAGGCGTGACTCCGCGAGCCGCGTGAAGCCGCGGAGATCCGCGAACAGTACGCAGACGGTACGCTCCTCGCTCCTGCGCAGTTCCTGGTGACGCCACGCCGACTGCACGCCGGCATCGCTCGGCAGGAGCGGCGAGATCGCGAGATCGCCCGTGGGGCGCAGCTGGCACG
>JBFWUN010000083.1:0-13214 GCA_050247235.1 Gammaproteobacteria bacterium | reverse complement strand
GTCGGCTTGGCATCCTGTACCGTGAGCCCGTGAAGATCGCGGAAGGCGGCGTCACCGCGCGGCGCGAGAACCTGCGCAGCTACCTCGTGCGTAACGCGCCGGTGAAAGGTGCGGAGCAGTACCTGACGTGACGGCTTCCCGCGGGCCTGGTTTCCGCATCATCGACCCGGCGCTGGTGTTCCCGTCACTGCTCCGAGCCTGATGTTTCCGTCGTCATTCCGGACGATACACAGTATTGAGCCGGGAGCCAGACCTCCGTCAGCGAAGCCCGCAAGATTCCCACCCCCTCGTCCGCGAGGGCAGACGCTTCGCAGGCATGATGGGGACGGGTGCGATGCCCGGTGGATTGCCTCTCCGGTTGTAACCATCGGCACATTCGCCGCGAACTGGTTGTCGTAGCACTCATAACCCCAGAGTCGAGGATCCGTTATGCCGTCGAACCCCGTCACGACCGTCCACTGCCTGCGTGGCCCTGATCCGCTGCGCAGCCTGAGAATCGGCCTCGCGCTGGTCCTGTCCGTCGCGTGCAACGTGGCACACGCCGTCACCGAGCCGTTCACCCAGGCGCGCTTCGAGGCACTCCAGGGGGCCAACGCGCTGATCCTCGTGGATGTGCACGCCAACTGGTGCCCCACCTGCAAGAAGCAGGGCGCGGCGCTGGATGCCTATGAAGCGGCACATCCGGACGTGACCCTGCACCGGCTGGTGGTCGATTTCGACACCCAGAAGGATTGGGTGAAGCACTTCAAGGCGCCTCGCCAGTCCACCCTCATCCTCTATCGCGGCACCGCGCAGCGCTGGTTCAGCGTGGCCGAAACACGGCCTGCGGCACTGGCGGAAGCGATCGACGCCGCGGCGGCACCGTGACGTTCGAACTCGGCAGCCTGCCGCTCGCGTTCGCCGCCGGCGTGCTGAGCGTGCTGTCGCCCTGTGTCTGGCCGCTGGTGCCAATCGTCATGGGCAGCGCCGCCGGCAGCGGCCGCGCGGGGCCGGTGGCACTGGCCGGCGGCCTGTCGCTCGCGTTCGCGCTCGCCGGCACCGTGCTCAGCTTCGCGCTCGTCAGCCTGGGGCTCGATCCGGAGCTGTTCCGCTACGTGGCCGCGACATTGCTGGTCATCGTCGCGCTCGCGCTCGTCGTCCCACGCCTCGGGCAATGGCTGAACGTCACGCTCTCGCGGCTGACCGCGGGCCTCAACCCCGCCGGTCACGCGGCCGACGGGGGTTGGCCGGCGCAGTTCTGGATCGGGCTGCTGCTCGGACTGGTGTGGCTGCCGTGCGTCGGACCGACGCTCGGCGCCGCGATCGCTCTGGCATCGCTCGGACAGCAGTTCGTGCAGTCGTTCATCGTGATGCTGCTGTTCGGGATCGGCACCGCACTGACGTTGCTGGTGGCGGGATATGCGTCAGCCGGCGCGCTGCAGCGCCTGCGTCCGTCGCTGTTGAAGAGCGCAGGTGCCGGAAAGAAGTGGCTGGGCTGGGCGCTGCTGGTGCTGGGCCTGCTGGTACTGACCGGGCTCGACAAGCAACTGGAAGCCTGGGCGATCGGCTGGCTGCCGGATCTCGCGACGAGCCTGTAGCGGCCGGGTACGCGCGCCCGTCCCGGCTGCGTCCGGGCGGGTCAATAGGAGAGCAGCCCCCCGCCCGCCACGAGCACCTCGCCGGTGATGTAGTCCGACTCCGGCAGACAGAACAGGTACACCGCCCCGGCAGCCTCCTCCGGCGTGCCCGCGCGCCCCATCGGGATGATCGCGCGCAGGTCCTCGGCCGCGTCGGCGCTGAACCCGACAGCGTAGTCGCGGCCGCCCACGGCGATGTGCGCCGGGCTGTCGCCTTCCCAGACCTGCGTCAGGCGGGTATCGATGAACCCGAACCCCACGCAGTTGACGTTCACGCGGTAGCGCGCCCACTCCTTGGCCAGGGTCCGGGTGATGCCGACCTGCGCGGCCTTGGCCGCGGAATATGCGATCTGCGTGGCGCCGCCGTAGAGGCCGGCGATGGAAGACACGTTGACGACCTTGCGGTAGTGGGCCGTCCCTGCGGACTCCTCGTCGCGCACGACTCGGCGGATGAAATCGCCGGCGGCGCGCAGTATCCGGAACGGCGCAGTGGCGTGGCAGTCGAGCATCGCCTGCCATTGCGCGTCGGACGTCTTGTGGAGGCTGCTGTTCCAGACGTAGCCGGCGTTGTTGACGATGATGTCCACGCCGCCGAACGTCTCGAGCATGCACGCGATCACGCGCGTGCCGTAGTCCGGCTGGGTGATGTCGCCAATGAACGCAGCGGCCTCGCCGCCCGCGCCGCGGATCGCCTCCACGGTGGCGTGCGCGGGCGCCGCGTCCAGGTCTCCCACCACCACGGCGGCGCCCGCCGCCGCCAGCTTGTGCGCGAGGGCCGCACCGACCCCGCGTCCCGCGCCGGTCACCAGCGCCACCCGGTCTTTCAAACTCTCATGCCAACTCATCGTGATCCTGACTCCTCTGCGCGCGCGGTGGACAGGGCGCGTCGCACCGCCGTCCGGGGCCCGTCAGTACAGCAGCACCACCTTGTCCTTCACGAACGTGTAGCGCGGATGCTTGTACCAGCCGTAGAGCAGCGAGTGCCGCGGCTCCTTATGGACCTTCTCGTCGTAGACGCGCAGACGATCGCCGGCGGGCTGCAGCCAGAAATCGAGATCGTAGAGCTTGTCGGGTTCGCCGACGACGTGGAAATCGGTGCATGCGAAATACGTGCGACCGTCGATGCGACGGACCGGATCGTGGATCTTGACGAACTTCAGCGCGAGCATCTCGCCGGTCTTGTCGTCCCGCAGATGGAACACGCCGTCGGCGTCCACCCGCGAGGCGATGTAATCGGCCATCGCGGCCTTGATGTCCTCGACGTAGTACTTCCGCGGCGCGTCCGCGGCGGGCGCCGGATCCGCGGCCCACGCGGTGGCGACCAGGATCGCGAGGGCGATCCCGGGCAGCCACCGGGCGGACGCGAGCGGACGAAGCATGCGGATCAGCGCGGGCCTGCGCCCGCGCCGCTCACTTCTTCTCTTCGGCCGCTTCGCCGCCGTGCTCCGCGGCTTCGCCACCATGTTCGGACGCGCCGGCAGCACCGGACTGCTCCTTGGACTCGGCGGCTTCGCCCCCATGCTCGGCGGCGTCTCCGCCGTGCTCATCGGCCCACGCGGCGAAGGACAGGCAGAGCAACAGCGCGGTGATCAGTTTCATGACTGGACTCCCTGGTTGGTTCGAAAGGTGCCCGCGGCAGCGGCCGGGGGAAGCCGGATACTACTGTGAACCGGCGCCGCTGCGCACCCGTCGCGCGGCCGGCAAGGCGAGGTTGCGCGACCGGAACGGTTCATCCAGCCACGCCCGCCACGAGAACGCCAGCGCGCGGTCCTCCGGCAGGCCGAGCGCGGCCACGCCGCGCGTGGTGGCGCCCCCGGCGGCGGGCGCCGCGTAGGTCCCGAACAGGCGGTCCCATACGCTCAGGATCGTCGCGAAGTTGGCATCCCCGAACCGCCTGTCCACCGCGTGGTGCGCGGCGTGATAACGCGGCGTGACGATGAACCAGGCAAGGATCCGCTCCACCCGATCGGGAAAATCGAAGTTGCTGTGGTGAAACTGCGCACACAGGCTGACGAGTGCTTCGAACAGGAACCACGCGACCATCGTCGGCCCCCACAGGAGCACCCATCCCGCCTTGACGAGGCCCGAGTACACGAGCTCGCCCGGGTGGAAGCGCAGCGCCGTCGTCACATCCATTTCCGGATCCGCGTGATGGGCCTTGTGCATCCGCCACAGCGGCCGGAGACGGTGGTTCGCGCGATGCCAGAGGTAGTCGAAGAAATCGAGCATCACGATGGAGAGCAGGATCTCCGTCCAGCCGACGATACCGAGCCAGCGGGTGATCCCCCAGCCTTCCTCCTCGGTATAGACCAGCCACAGCAGGAACGGCACGAACACCAGCTGACGCACGATCACCGTGTTCAGCGCCGCCACGCCCGCGTGGAACAGCCAGCGGCGCCAGCGCGCGTCGCACCACGGGCGCGCCGGGAACAGCTGTTCGAGCCCCGCGAACAGCACGAGGCCGCCGAGGAAGACGTACAGCTTGCCGGTGTCGAGATCGATGTCCATGTGTGCTCGTTCGCCGTGCGCGGGAGTCTGCAGCATAGTCCCGCCGGGCGGCGCGTCAACGCGCGGGACGTCGGGCCTGAACGCCGCCGGCTGCTACAGTCGGCCCTCCGCGCGCCACCCGGGGAGGCGCGGATCACGCACGATCACGCGCTCCGCGTAGAGCCGCGCGATGGCGTCGTCCGTGAGCCCCAGATGGGTGCCGAGGATCTCCTCGTTGTGCTCACCGAGGTACGGCGCGCGGAACGGTGTGGCGACCTCGAATGTCGAGCACTTGTACGGGGCGCGCGCGATGGGGGTGACGCCGAGTTCGGGATGGGGCACCGCCTGGAATACTTCGCGCGACCGGATTTGCGGGTGCTCCGGCACCTGCGGGATGTCGAGGATGGGCGCCGAGGGCACGCGCGCCTCGGCGAGCAGGCGCAGCGGCGTGGTGTCGTCTTCGAACGTCTGCAACCAATGTTCGATGATCGCGCGCACCTCGGGTCGGCGCGCGCAGCGCGCCTCCTGGGTGGCGTAACGCTCATCGGATTCGAGTTCCGGACGTCCCATTGCGCGCACCAGCGGCCCCCACTGGTGTTCGGCCACCGCGAACACGATGTAGCCTTCCCGTGAGCGATACACGCCGTACGGACAGATGGAGAAGAAGTCGCCGCCGAAGCGCCGCGGCGAGATGCGCCCGCCCGACATCATCGACAGCGGGAAGTTGATGTAGTCCAGGTACACCAGCGATTCGAGCTGCGAGACATCGATGTACTGACCTTCCCCGTGCAGCGCGCGATGGTAGAGCGCGGCGCAGATCGCCAGCGCCGCGTGCACCCCGGCGTTGGGATCGCCGATGTAGTTGCCCACGTACTGCGGCGGCCCGTCCGGATCGCCGGTCATCGACATCACGCCGCTCTGCGCCTGCGCGATGATGTCGAAGCTCGTGAACTGCGCGTAAGGCCCGTCCTGGCCGAAGCCGGAAATCGACGCCATGATGAGCCGCGGGTTGATCTTCTTCAGACTCGCGTAGTCGAACCCGTACTTCGCCATCACTCCCGGGCTGTAGTTCTCGATCACGACATCCACACCCCGCACCAGGTCATGGATGAGTTCACGGCCGCGCGCGCTCCTGAACTCGATCGCAAGGCTCTTCTTGCCCGCGCACGCGGCGAGGAAAAACCCGCTCACCCCCGGCGCGACGAAATGGATCTTGCGGCCGAGATCGCCGTCCGGCGTGCGTTCGATCTTGATGATCTCCGCGCCGAAGTCGGCAAACAGCCGCGTCGCGGCGGGGCCGGCGAGGTACTGCGTGAAATCGAGTACTTTCACGCCGGACAGCATCCTGGTGAGCGCAGCCTGGGTCATCGCGTCGTCCTCTGCGGGGGGAGCGGGCAGTATAGTCGCGGCGGGACGCCGCACCCCTACGCGCATTCCTACGCCGTGCCGACTGGCGCGGCGGCACGCGACTCCCCAATAATCGGTGCATTGTCGAAAGCGAGCACATGTCCGCGATACCCGTCACCTCGCGCCGGTTCGGCGCCGCGCATCGCTTCAAGCTGGGGTTGTTCTCATTCAACCACGACGGCGGGCTCACGCACACGCTCGCACCCGCACGCTGGGCCGCCACCTGGGACAACACGCGTGCGCTTGCGCAAGCGGCGGAAGCGGCGGACCTCGACTTCCTGCTCCCGCTCGCGACCTGGGTGGGCAGCGCCGGCGACTGCCCGACCGACGACTGGTCGTTCGAGACACTCACCTGGGCCGCCGGCCTGCTGGCGGAGACGTCGCGCATCCACGTGTTCGCGACCGTCCACGCGCCGTTCCTGAATCCCGTGTTTGCCGCCAAGCAGTGCGCCACCTGCGATCACATCGGCGCGGGACGCTTCGGGCTCAATGTCGTGGCGGGGTATCACAAGATCGAGTTCGCGGTGCATGGCGTGCCGTACTTCGATCACGACACGCGCTATGCCTACCTCGACGAATGGCTCGCGCTGGTGCGCCGGATGTGGCAGGCGCGTGAGCGGTTCGATTTCAAAGGCCGGTTCTTCGATCTGAAGGGCGTGATCAGCGCACCCCCACCCTATGGCGGCGCGCAGCCGATCGTCGTCAGCGCCGGCTCCTCGCCCACCGGCCGTGCATTCGCGCTGCGCGCGGCGGACGCATTGTTCATGCTGATCCCGGACCTCGACACGCTCGCGGACGAACTCGTCGCCACCCGCGCCGCGATGGCTGCGCGCCCGATCGACATCTACGCGAGCGGGCACGTGATCTGCCGCCGCACGGCGGCCGAGACGCGCGAGTACTACCGTTATCTCATCGAGGAGCACGGCGACTGGCGGGCGGGGCGCAACATGCGCGACGCCTATGCGGAGATCAAATCCGTGCCGGAGGCGGTGTATTCCAGCCCCGCGTTCCTCGACCGCCTGATGACGGGCAGCGGCACGTTCCAGGTCATCGGCGACCCCGATCACGTGGTCGATACGTTTGCGCGGATCCATGCCGCGGGGGTCAACGGCATGGCCATCGCGCTGCCGGACTACCTGGCCGATTTCGAGATCATCCGCGACGAAGTGCTGCCGCGGATGGTTGCCAGGGGCCTGCGCGTGGCCGAGCGCGCGCCCGCTTGACCGGCGTCATGACGTACGCGCCGCTACGCTCCATCATTGCCAATGTCCCGCGAATCCCGGAGTCCCCCATGAAGAGTGCACTTGTCCGTACCGGTCTCATCGCCCTCCTCGGCGCCAGTCTCGGGGGACATGCGGCGGAGTTGTCCGACGCGGACCTCGTCCGGCTGGGCAAGCTGCGTTTCCACAACGATTGCGCGTCCTGCCATGGCATGAGCGGGAAGGGCGACGGCCCGGCCGCGACCTCGCTGCGCAAGGCGCCGTCCGATCTCACGCAGATCGCCAGGAAGAACGACGGTGTCTTTCCCACGGACTACGTCGCGCGGGTGGTCGACGGCCGCGGGTTCGAGATCCTGGCGCACGGAGACGTCGAGATGCCGGTCTGGGGCCAACAGTACCGGCGCGCGCTGGCAGGGCTGTCCGAAGCGCGCGTGAAACAGCGCATCGATTCGCTGGTGGCGTACCTGAAGACGCTGCAGGCGCCCTGACAGGAAAAGGGGACATCTCGACATCTCACGTTTCCAGAGGCACCTCTGGAAACGTGAGATATCCCCTTTTCCCTCATCCGGCGTAACATCGCGACGAATCGTCGCCGTCGGCCGGAGGAACCTGCGTGCCACCCGATCCCAACAACGCCTGGCGCGCCGTCTCACCCGGCAACCCTGACTGGCCACGCTCGCCGCGACCGGGCGCGGCCAACAAGTACTTCATGGTGTCCGCCGACTGTCACGTGCAGGAGCCGAACGACTTCCTGTCCGCGCGGATGGACCGCCGGTACCAGGATCGGCTGCCCGGTATCGTGCTCGGCGGGGACGGTTCGAAGCTCCAGAAGACGGAAGGCTTTCGTCCCATCCGGCTCGGTAATTTCACGTTCGAAGGCGAAGATCTCGAACGCAACGAGTCCGGCCATACGCCCGAGGCACGTCTCTCCGCGCTGGCGCGGGACGGCGTGGACTGCGAGATCCTGTTCCCCAACAAGGGGCTGACGGTGTGGGCAACCCCCGACGTCGGTTTCAGCCAGGCGATGTGCCGCGCGTGGAACGACTGGGCGTGGGAGACCTTTGGCCCGTACAACGATCGCATGGCGCCGATGGCGTGCATCGCGAGCGGCGACATCGAGGGTGCCATCGCGGAAGTCCGGCGCGCCGCGCAGCGCGGCTTCCGCGGCCTCGCACTGCCGTGCAAGCCCGTCTGGGGGCCGCCGGATCACGAGGCGATCAACTACAACCTGCCGCTGTTCGACCCGCTGTGGGCCGTGATCCAGGACTGCAACCTGCCGATGACGTTCCACGTCTCCACCGGCCGCGATCCGCGCACCGCGCGCGGCAACGGTGGCGCCGTGATCAACTACACCGTGCATTCGCTGTCGCCGACGATGGAACCGCTGGTGAACCTGTGCGCATCCGGCGTCATCGAGCGCTTCCCGCAGCTCCGCTTCGGCAGCATCGAAGCCGGCATCGGCTGGGTGCCGTGGATGCTGACCGCGATGGACGAGGCGCACCGCAAACATCACATGTGGGTGCGCCCCAAGCTGAAGCGGCTGCCGAGCGACTACTTCCGCAGCAACGGCTTCGCGAGTTTCGGCGAGGATGCGCCGGGCCTCGCGCTGATGCGGGACTTCGACCTGGCCGACAACTTCCTGTGGGCCAACGATTTCCCGCATCACGAAGGCACCTGGCCACATTCGGCGGCGGCGATTGAGCGCACGATGGGCGGGCTCACGGATGACGAGCGCGCGAAGGTGCTGGGATTGAACGCAGCGCGGATATTCGGCTTCGACGTGCCGGCGGAATTGACGGTAGCAATGGCGAGCGGCACGTGAAGAAGAAACTGATTCCGCTGTGGACATCACTGCTTGTCTGTGCGCCCATCGCGGACGCGTTCGCCGCGTCGGTGCTCGAATTCCGCTTCAGCGGGGTGTTTGGCGCCTGCGAGGGTGCGTGCGACACCTCGCCGTTGCAGGACTTGGCGAACACCGGTTTCGCGGGTAGGTTCCAGCTGCCCGTCGCGGCACCCACCCGCATGCCGGATACCGAACACAGGCCATTCGACGACGACCTGCTGGTCTCGGGGTACGCTTTCGGCACGGGCGAGGCAACGCTCACCTTGGAAACCGCGGGGTCGCTGTTCGACCGCAATCGCGTCTCGCCAGTGACCGTCGCCGTGGGGACATGTGCCGCCGATGGCTGTCCGCGCAACCGGAACTTCGTGTGGATCCTGCACGAACCACCGGGTGAATTCGGCTTCAACCTGGTCTTCGGCGGTGCGGAATCCGGTTCGCACGGACCGGGCATTCCCGAGGTGGACGGCTATGCCCGGTTCCTGTTCACGGGATTCGAAATCCACGCAGGAGATTTCTCGGCCGGCCTCCGGCCGGCGACACTGGACTCGGGCGCGCTCGACTTCGTGGTCTCTGTGAGCGTGGTGCCGCTGCCGGCGAGCAGTGTGCTGCTGCTGTCGGCCGTGGGCGCCGGCATGCGGTGCCGAAAGCCCCGGGCGCGCGGCAGGGTCGGCGCGTAGTTCCGGCGGCGGGCATCCTGACTCACAGAACGTCGCGCAGGATCTCCGTGGATTGCCGCAACGGAATCATTCGGCGCCGCTTTCCCGACGCCAGCGGCAGCGCGCTCAGGAGCAGCACTGCGGCGCCCGGCAGCGGCACCGCCGTCGGGAACGCGTAACTGTAGCCGGTGCCGTTGTCCAGGCTGACGCCGAGCGCCGGGTCCACGCCTTCCATGTAGAGAAATGCCGAGTTGCCGTAATCCGCACTGTTGTTGCGGCCGTTGAGCACATCACCCGCGCCCCAGCCGTTGGACAGCATGCGCGTGTAGGCCGTCAAACCGAATGACACGGTCAGCGTGCTGCCCACTTTCGCGGAGAAGGTGGTTTCGTAATCCTCCAGCGAATCGATCGGCAGCCCCAGATCGCGCGCGATCCCCACCTGCGACAGGCCGCCGGCCGCCCCGAACCAGAGGCGGCCGCCACCGCTCCCGCTGACGTCGATCCGGACCTTGATCACGACCGTCGAACCGTCCGGCAAGGTCGACGAACGCACGGTGACCCGATCCGTCACCTGGGCGTGCGCGCGTCCTCCGGCGGTGACGTTGCTGCCGCCCGCGCCCTGGATCTGCACGAACGTGGACGCATGCAGCGCGCCCGTCGAACCGAATGCGCGCGCGGTGCCGTTCATCACGTAGTTCGGCACCGCCGAGACGTTGCCGGGATCGAAGGCCGAGCGAAGGGTGGTCACTGTCCCCGTGTCCAGGAACGGCATGCCGGGTACGTGGGTCTGCGTAAGCCGGGTGCATTCGGAGGACGCCGTGCTGCCGATCGTGCAGCCGGGCGCGTTCAGGACGACGTCGGCCCCGGGCTCCACCCCGTGCTGCGTGACCAGGAAGGCTTCCACCTGCACGGTGGCCGCGGACGCGGCCAGCGAGAGCAGCGTGAAGGCCGCCGCAACACCCAGTTTCGTCAGGTCTGATGTCATGTTCGCATCCTCGTCGGTTACTGCGCGAAGCCCGGCGCCGCGCCGGCAGACCTGACGCCCCCGCGGCCGCCGCCCGGTCCGGCAGGTGGCTCTTCGCGCCATTGGCCATGGACGCTACCAACGACGTCGCGCGCCCGCATCGGACGATTGTTCGAGGCGGCGGCCCTGGTGTACCGGCCTGGGACTGCCCGGCGCCGTCGCCCCGCTCACATCCGGTAAAAGTTCCGCGCAGCGTGCCCGACGCCTGTTGCCGTGTGCGTGCATTTGCTACTTTCCGGGCATTCCGCCGGAAATCGAGGAACACGGTCAGCGACCTCGCGCGGGCACCACGTCGAGCAAACCGGGTATGGATGGCACATCAGACACGGCGGTGCTCCGCCTGATCGACGGGATCTACGACGCGGGTCTCGCATGGGAACGCTGGCCCGGGGTGCTGACCCGGCTGGCGGATCACTTCGGCGCGCGCGACGCCGCGCTCGGCAGCGTCGGGCCGCCAGGACTCGCGTGGCTGGTGGCGCCGCGCACCGATCCCGAGTTCCTGCGCTGCTATCCCGAGCGCTTCCACGCGCTCAACCACGTGTGGCACCGGACGGTGGCGCACGGGGTGGGCGCCGCGGTCACCGCCGACATGGTGATGGACCGGCAGGAATTCCGGCGCAGCACGTATTTCAACGAGTGGGCCAGACCCCAGGGGTACCGGACCGTGCTGGGCGGGCTCGTCGAGGCCGACCGGGGCTGGCGGACGGTCCTCACGTTACCGGGCCGGGACGATTACGACCCACGCCACGTGCGCCGGTTCAGACTGGTGTCGGCGCATCTGCGGCGCGCGGTGCTGCTCAACCGGCATCTCCACCACGCGAGCATCGAGCGCGACGCCCTGCGGCAGAGCCTCGCGCGGATGTCCACCGCCGCGATGCTGGTGGATGCGGATGCGCGCCTGCTGGCGTCGAACGAGGCGGCCGAGGTCCTGCTCCGCGCCGAACGCGGACTGCGCATCACCCGGGGAAAACTGACGGTGACGGTGCGCGCCCAGCAGCAGGCGCTGCGCGAGGCGATTGCGCGCGGCACCGCGCCCGCGCTCGCGGACACCGGCGTCACGCTCCGGATCACCCTGGCGGACCGCGCCGCGTTGACGCTGTCGGTCGTTCTGGTCCACCGCTCGCGCGCCTGGCTGGCCCCGGGTGCGCCGGCGGCGCTGATCATCGATGCGAGCGACCTGTCGCCTGACGACGAGGCGGAACGGCTGCGCGCCAGGTTCGGGCTGACCGCGGCGGAGGCCCGCTTCGCCATCGAGATCCTCAAGGGTGACGGCAAACACGCGGCCGCGAGTCGCTGCGGGATCACCTATTCCACCGCGCGCTCGCACCTCTCGCGCATCTTCGAGAAAACCGGCGTGCGTCGACAGGCGGAGCTGGTGCGCCTCATCCGATCCTGACCTGGAGGAAACGGGGCGCGGGGGAGGGAGGTCCAATCAATCCCTCGGTCACCGGGATTCCATGCGGTCGCGCGCGCTGCGCAATACCGGACGCAACAGGTTCCCGCCGATCCCCGGGTCCTCCGCGGGAATTGCTACACTCGCGCCAGCGGCTTCGCGGCCGTGTCCGTGTCATCCGCCGAGGAGCGTGTCCCATGGAAAATGTCGCCATCACCGGCCTGGGAGTGATTTCCTCCATCGGGCTCGACGTGCAGACCTTCAACGCCAACCTGCTCGCGGGCAAGGTGGTCGCCCGCGCCGCGCCGTGGGAGGAAGGACACGAGAACATCTGGTTGTCACTGATCGAAGGGTTCGATCCGGGCGTGTGGATGGAAGATCGCGTGGTGCGCAACAGCGCGCCGTTCGCGCACTACGCGATTGCCGCGGCAGCGCAGGCGGTCACCGATTCCGGGCTCGAGACTTTCGATCCAATCCGCACCGCGGTCGTCATCGGCAGCGCGCTCGGCGGCGTGGACTGCTACGCGGACGACCAGGCGCGGCTGACCGAGCGCGGGCCGGACGCGATCTCGTCCAAGTTCATGGCCAACTCGCTGCTCAACATGCCCGGCGCGCATATCTCGCTGCGCTACGGACTGCACGGCCCGCAACTCGCGATCGCGACCGCCTGCGCGTCCTCGCACGATGCGATGGGCATCGCGGCGCGGATGATCGAATCCGGTGAGATCGACGTCGCGATCACCGGCGGCACGGACTGCGCAATCAGCCCGCTCGTCTTCTTCGGCGCGCGCAACAACAAGATGTTCACGCCGCAGCCGGATCCGCTGAAGACCTGCCGGCCGTTCAACGTGGAGCGGTTCGGCGTGATGCTCGGCGAAGGCGCGGGCATGTTCGTGCTGGAACGCGCAGACCGGGCGCGCAGGCGCGGTGCGAAGATCTACGGACGGCTGCGCGGCTACGCGACGCTCGCGGACGGCTATCACCCGTCGTCACCGGAACCCGAGGGACGCTGGGAACAGCGCGTGATGGAGCTCGCGATCGAGCAGGCCCGGCTGCCGGGCGGCGCGGCGGCAGTGGACGCGGTGGTCGCGCACGGGACCGGCACACCGGTCGGCGATATCGCTGAACTCGGCGCGCTGAACCGGATTTACGGCACCCGCGAGAAGGCGATGCGCGTGATGTCGCCCAAAGGCAACTTCGGCCATCCGCACGGTCCGGCCGGCGCGCTGGGACTGCTCGCGGGTCTCTTCAGCATGCAGCAGAACGCACTGATGCCGACGGCCGGCACCTACGACGAACGCGAACTGATGCCGGAGGTGGACCGTCTGCACGCAGTGATCAAGGCGCCTGCCGAAGGGCGTATCGACGTGCTGCAGGTCAACGCGTTCGGGTTCGGTGGACAGAATTCGTCGCTGATCGTCTCGCGGGAGTGACCGCGGGAAAAAGGGGACATCTCACATTTCCGTTTTCACCCATTTCACCTGACGGTTGACCGGTTCCGAACGGGGAACTCAGAATCGGGTCGGCACAGATCCGTTGCTTCCCACAGGCAGTTTCTCGCGATGACC
>JBFWUN010000082.1:11883-14243 GCA_050247235.1 Gammaproteobacteria bacterium | reverse complement strand
GGCAGCAAGCAGCGAAGGAGGTGAACGATGATCGGCGTGATCCTGTTGTTCGTGGGCGCGGTGTTGCTCGTCAACGGCATGGGCGGACTGGGGCGAGTGGACGTGCGCTCGATGTCCGTCATGAACTTCATGGTGGGCGGACTCGCACTCGTCGCGACCCTGCTGCAGATCTTTCGCGCGACCTCGCCGGCGGATTACCTCGGCGTGGCGCAGTCGCTGCTCTTCACGTTCACGTATGTCTACGTGGCGATCAGCCTCTGGTGGCAGCTCGACTGGCGCGGCTTCGGCTGGTTCTGCCTGTTCGTCGCGCTGACCACCGTGCCCTGCTCGCTGCTCGCATTCCAGCAGGGCGATCCGCGCTTCGGCACGTTCTGGCTGATCTGGGGTGCGCTGTGGTTCGCGTTCCACCTGGCCTACGCGCACGGACGCGAGTTCGGCCGGACGCTGCCTGTCGCGACGATCGCGATCGGCGTGTTCACGTGCTGGATCCCGGGGCTGCTGATCCTGACCGGACGCTGGTAGTCCGGGAGCCTGCGCCGGCGCAACGGGATTCAGCGTCGCCGGCGGACGACCACCATCGCGAATGCGCTCGCGAACAGCGCCAGCGGTGCCGGGAGTGGCACCGGCAATTCAGGTTCGGAGGATTCGGCGCGCGGACGCAGGCTGACGGATTGCCGTGGGAGGTCCGGGATGAGCGTCACGGAGTGCAAGGTGCGCGCAGGGGCGGCGGGCTCGGGGAGCGACACCAGTGCCTGCGCCTCTCGCGGCAGCGCGCGGGAGACATGGAGCGAGAGTCCGGGACCGGGGTCCTCGACCGCGCCAAACGCGTCCGCGGCCGTCACCGTTGTCAGCGGCCACCCGCGCGTCTCCAGTGGAATCTCCGTGATGGCGGCCTGAAGTGCGGGACTGGCGCACGCCAGCGCCGGAATCAGTGCCAGCGTGTGCCAGTCCCCCGAACGCGTGTTCACCCTCGACTCCCTGCTTCATCCCGTGTGACTGCCCTGTGCGGCGCCCGACCGTTGGCCCGCGATCCCTGACAGGTCTCACCTTCCTGGTGTGACGCCAGTCCCGTTCCAGGACCAGCCTCGACGATGACACGCACCGTGACAACGTACGCGCGCGGATTCCGTGAAGCAGTTGCTCAATTCGCCGGGGGCGCAATCCGATGCGCCGGAAACACGGTGACTGCGCGCGATAGTGTCAGGAAGACGTCCCGCGCAGTCCGCCGGTGTGACAACGGATCTCACGCTGGCAGCTGCGTGCAACGCCTGTGCCGCAACGTTCCCGGCGCGCGTCGCGCCACGCGACGTTCAGCGGAATCGCGGCATCACTTCCTGCGCAAAGCGCGCGAGACTTTCGCTGAAGATGGCGGGAGACACCCCCGGCGACGCCCCCCACGTGATGAGATCCGTGACGCCGAAACGCGCGACGAACGATTCGATCTCATCCCCCACTTCCTCCGGGGAGCCGATGATCAGGTTCTGCGGGATCGCGTCCGGCGCCGGCGCGCTGTGCAGGATCTCCTGGTCGCCGGCCTCGGCCAGCCAGTCCGCGTAGATCGAGAGCCGGTAGCGCTCGCCGTGCTTCACCTGCATGGCGACAGTCTTGCGATCGTCCGTGACGATGAACGGCCGCAGGATGCCCACGCGGTAATCCTCCACGCGGCCACCGCGCGCCGCGAGTTCCTCGCGCCACGGTTCGAGCACCACCTGTTGCCGACCCTGCGGCAGCAGGTGCGCGCCCAGTCGCGCGGCCCGGCGCGCGCCGGCTTCGCTCATCGCGGCCACCCACAGCGGTGGCCCGCCTGGCTGGACGGGACGCGGCCGCACGGCGACGTCCTCGAACGTGTACCGCTTGCCGCGGAACGTGAAGCGATCCTCCGTCCACGCGTGGCGCAGGATCTGGATGCCCTCCTCGGTCAGCGACACCCGGTGCCGACGCTCCACGCCGAACGCGCGGAACTCATGATGCGCGTAGCCGAGGCCCACGCCGAGCATCATGCGGCCGTCGCTCAAGTTGTCGAGCACCGCCAGGTCTTCCGCGAGCCGCACCGGGTGATGGAACGGCATCAGCAGCACGTTGGAGGAAATCGCGACGCGCGACGTCGCCGCCGCGATCGCGCCGGCCGCGGCGACGAACGACGGGATGTAACCATCCTCGACGAAGTGATGCTCGGTGACCCACACGCTGTCGTAACCGAGGCGATCCACCGCACGGATCTGCGCGAGAGCACTGGCATAGACCTCCGGCAGCGACGTGCGGCTGCCCGGCGGATTGCGGAAATCGAACGCGACACCAAAACGGAGACGGGGCATGGGCGGATTCCTCGCAGGCATGGGATGGCCGGTGACGGCACGGGC
>JBFWUN010000082.1:4332-11783 GCA_050247235.1 Gammaproteobacteria bacterium | reverse complement strand
TCCGCTGCCCCCGCGTTCTGCCCTTCACCTGTTCGCACTCATGCTGCTCGGCGCGTCGGTCCACCCGGTCCACGCGACGGGCAATGCCGTCCGTGGCCCCGCGACGCCCGGCGGTGAACTGGAGTCGGTCGTCAACACCACCGGCGTGATCGAACTGAACGCCGCGCGGAGCGTCGTCACGAGCACGCTCGGTTTCGATTCCGTGTCGCATGTCCGGGTGGATTCGGACGCAGGGACGATCCGCGGGTACGCCGAGTTCGCGCTGGACAGTGACACGGTGGTTCCCGTGGGAGAAGTCGTCGGCGGCACCGCCGCGGGCATCCTGACGATCGCGAACGCGACCGTCTCGGCGCCGGAGTCGGGCGTGCCGTACGACATCGTCTTCGAGCTGCCGTTCGACGGCCATTTCGACGTGCTCGACGGTCAGCCCACGCTGATCCTCTCCGGCGATCTCAGCGTCACGGTGATTCATTCGCTGTTTCCGCTGAGCGGTGCACTGTTCCAGTCGCTGCTGAGCTTCGAGCTGTCCACCGTCAATCCGACCTACGCGCCGCTGCCGCTGTTCGCGGGAACACAATCCCTGCTGGATGGCTCGTCGCCCACGCCGTTCGCCGGCGCCACGGTGGAGATCCTGGGCGACACGCCGGACCGGCTTGACGCGATCCTCCGGCTCGAGCTGTCGGTGATGGCGGGTGACCTGGTGACCGTGAGCGCGTTCGTCAACGGCCTTGCCGCGCCGGCGCCCGGAGACGAATTCAGTGATACGGAACTCGAAGTGCTGAGCAGCGCCGGCGTGGTGGATTTCTTCGATACCGCGTCACTGCGCATCCTGGTACCGGAAGGTGTGCGCCTGGTGGGGGACGATCCGCTGCTGGACTCGGTGGTCGTCACGGCCCCGGTGCCGCTGCCTGCGGCGATCTGGATGCTCGCACCCGCGCTTGCGCTGCTGCGCCGGCATCGCTGATTCCATCCGGGGCCTCGATCGGCGCGACTCCGGATGCCGCGAACGCGCGGCGTCACGTCGCGCGCGCACCGCGGGTTATTCGATCATCGGAAACTCGCGCGCGACGAAGCTCTCGATGGTGTCCATGTTCACGAACTTCGCCGTGTCCGCGTAGGCGATGTCCGTGAACTGGGGGGACGTGACGGCCGCGCGCAGCGCGTCCACGTCGTCGAACCACAGCTGTGCCACCCCGTCCCAGCGCGGCTCGGCGTAGTGATAGGCCTCTTCCACCGTGTGACATTGCACGTAGCGACGCAGGCCGGGCAACGCAGCCACGATCGGGCCGTGCACTTCGAGCCAGTAGCGACGGCCCTGTTCGATCGTGAACCCGGGCTGGCGCTTCAGCAGGAACAGCATCTTGACCCCGTCCGCCGGCGCGGGGCCCGCGATGAACACGTGGTCGCGCGTTGTCAGCCACTCCGTGCGCGTCATGTCGATGAAATTCGGTTCGTCCGCGAGTGCCCCGTCGCGGTAGGCGCTGCTCCGCTGGATCTCGCCGAGTGCCGCGAGATCGTCCACCCAGACTTCGGCGGCGCCGTCGTACGCGCATTGCTGTCCCGGGTACGCCACGCGATGGGTCTGCACGTAGCGACGCAACTGGGAGATCCGCTTCACGATGGGACCGTGCACGTCGCGCCAGTAGCGGTGGAACTCGGCGTCGGAAACCGAGGACTTGCGGGTGATGAAGTAGTGGACGTGGATCATCGGAAGCTCCTCGTGGGGGCGCAGGCGGGTGGTGGTGCGGCGCGCCGCGGTCCGTGCGCGCGGCGAGTCCACTCTCGCATGATAGTCCAGCGCGCGCCGCGGTTCCGGGCGCCGCCGGGCGTGCCCCCCCGCGCGCGCGACGCAACCTGTGAGAAAGCACCGCTTTCGGCGCGCCACTGCCGGCGTAATGGCGTTACGATTTGGAGATGCAGCAGCGCGATGCGAAGTGCACCGCGGACCCGTTGGGGACACGGCGGCGACGCCCGCCGGCAAGGAGGTTGTCGATGCCCTTCAGATTCCTGTCGATCATCATCGGGCTCTGCCTGGCGACGCCCGCATCTGCGCTCATCCTCGGCGAGGAGTTCGCCGACGACTACGCCGTGCGTGACCTCGGCGAGCCGCCGGGCGCCATCGGCGATCTCGGCGGCCTCACGTTCACCCCGGGCGAGACCGGAAGCCTGCTGATTGGCGGTGGCGCGGCGAGCCTGCGCGCGGCAATCTATTCCGTGCCGGTGACGCGCGATGCGGCAGGTCACATCGTGGCGTTCGCCGGACCGGCCGCGCAGTTCGCGACCGCCCCTGGCGTGGCCGGCGGCATCGACGGCGGACTCGCCTACGGTCCGGCCGGCGTCCTCTTCTACACGACGTACCGCGACAACCAGCTCGGACAGATCCGTCCCGGCAGCACGGCCCCGGATCGCCTGATCGACCTGGGCGCACTTGGCGTCGGGCGCTCCACCGGTTCCGTGCAGTTCGTGCCCCCGGGGTTTGCCGGCGCCGGGCGTCTGAAGATCCTGTCGTTCAATTTCGGCCGCTGGTACGACGCCACCGTCGCACCGGATGGCAACGGCACCTTCGACGTGACCCTGAGCGGCACGGACGTCTTCATCGGTGGCGGGCCCGAGGGCGTGGTGTACATCGCGGCGGGCAACCCGGGCTTCGCGCGCGACAGCATCCTCGTCAGCGAATGGTCGCTCGGCAGGGTTGCGGCCTACGAAGTGGATGCGAACGGCGATCCGATCGTCGACACGCGGCGCGTGTTCATCGATGAATTGAGCAGCGCCCAGGGCGCCGCGATCGATCCGCTCACGGGCGACTTCCTGTTCTCCAAGTACGCCGGTGACGATCGCGGGGTGGTCATCGTCGGGGGTTTCGAACCGCCGCGGCCGGTGCCGGTGCCGACGGCATGGGTGCTGCTGCTGTCCGCGGGGGGCGTCCTCCGCTGGCGGAAGACACGGCAACGCATCACGCCACCCTGAGCGCCGCTCAGGCTTCGATCCGCGCCAGCGAGAACAGCGGGATTTCCCGCGTGGTGCGCGCCTGGTAATCGACGTACGGCGGGAACACCGCGGTGATCAGCGCCCACAGGCGCGCACGTTCGGCGCCGGTGGCGAGCGCGGCGCGGGCGGAGAATTTCTCGGGGCCGACCTGCAGTTCCACGTCCGGGTGGGCGAGCAGGTTGTGATACCAGGCGGGGTGCGAATCCGAACCACCCTTGGAACCGACGATAATGAAGCGATCGCCATCCTTCGCGTACAGCAGCGGATGGGTGTGCGCTTTGCCGGTGCGGCGACCGACGGTGGTCATCAGCAGGCAGGTCTGCACGCCGTGGCCGCCCACCGAGGTTGAATCCCAGTAGTGACCCACCGCGCCACCGCTCGCGCGGTATTCGTCCAGGTGTGTCGAGATCCAGTCCGGGACGGTGCCCGCGTCCAATGCGGCGGCGGAATCCTTCACGAGCCTGGTGACCATTGCGTCTCCCCTGGGTTCAGAGTTCGCGGGCCTTGAAGGTGTCGCACACCCCCGGGTCTCCGCTGTCGAATCCACGCGAAAACCAGCGCACGCGCTGCGCCGAAGAACCGTGCGTGAAGGACTCCGGCACCGCGTAACCCTGCGTCTGCTGCTGCAGGCGATCATCGCCGATGGCGGTGGCCGCGTTGAGCGCCTGTTCGATCTCGCCGGGTTCGAGCAGCTTCTCCCGCGTGTCCGCGCGATGCCCCCACACGCCCGCGTAACAGTCCGCCTGCAGTTCCATGCGCACGGACAGTGCGTTCGCTTCGGCGCGATCGGCGCTTCGCTGCTGCGCACTCCGCACCTTGTCCGCGAGCCCGAGCAGGTTCTGCACGTGGTGACCGATCTCATGCGCGATCACGTACGCCTGCGCGAACTCTCCGCCTGCCTGAAACCGTTCCTGCATATCCCGGAAGAATGCCAGGTCGAGGTAGACCTTCCGATCCGCGGGGCAGTAGAACGGTCCCATGGCCGACTGCCCGGTCCCACAGGCCGTGGGCGTGGCACCGGTGAAGAGGACGAGCCGGGGCTCTTCGTACGTCAGCCCCTGCTGCCGGAAGAACTCGTGCCACGTGTCTTCCGTGTCGGCGAGGATCCTGGACGCAAACGAGGCCACGGGATCATCGGCCGGCGGCGGTCCGGCCGGGGCGTCCACCTCCACGGTCCCGCCCTGCATGCCGGACAGGACACCGAGCATGGTGGCGGGATTCACGCCGAGCAGGTAGCTCGCGACCAGCGCGATGGCGATCGTCCCGAGGCCGATTCCACGCCCCCCCACGCGGCCCGGTGCGCGCTGGCCGCGCCGATCTTCGACGTTGGCGCTTTCGCGTTCGTTCTCCAGGCGCATGGCGGACCTTCGGATCAGTGCGTCGGCCACCATACTGCCCGATCACGCGCCGCATCGTCACCCGGAAACAGGACAGGCACGTGGCAGCCCGGCCGGATTCGCCGACGGACGGCCTCACGTCTTGGGTTTGGTGCGATAGTCGCCAAATCCGGCATCGCGCCTGGACAGCGCGGCGGTGAGATTGGCGCGGATTTCTTCCATGTGCGCCTGCGTGGACTGCGTCAGCATGCCCATCTGCTGCAGCTCCGTGCCGGCACGGATGCCCGCGCGCAGGCCCATGGCTTCCATCTGGCGATGCACCGCGCGCTTGTTGATCTGCTGGATGTCGGGCGGAACGCGTGCCACGCGCTCGGCGATGTCGAGTACCGCGGCTTCGAGCTCCGCCGCGGGAAACGCCCGGTTGGCGAAACCGCATTCCACGGCTTCCAGTCCACTGATGGAGTCCCCGGTCAGCATCATCTCCATCGCCCGCCGCAGGCCGACGATCCACGGATAGAACTGGTTGTCAGGCGGACTCATCGAGCGCACCGGCGGGTAGCCGATCTGCGCGTCCTCCGCGACGTAGACGAGATCGCACCCGGTGGCGAGTTCGGTGCCGCCGGCCAGGCAGTAGCCGTGCACCTGCGCGATCAGCGGTTTCGCGAGATCCCACATGCGGAAGCATCCCTCGACGACGTGGCGCGGCCAGTTGCCGAGGCCACCCGCGGTGTGAAACGGCTGGCCCTGGTGAACGTCCGTCTTGAGATCGTAGCCCGCGCTGAAACTCGGACCCGCGCCACGCAGCACCATCACGGCCACGTCCGGATCACGGTCTCCTTCCTCCAGCGCGTGGAACAGTTCCCCGCGCAGGGCGTTGGAGAGCGGGTTCCGCTTGTCCGGCCGGTTGAGGGTGATGCGCCGCACCTTCGGGCGCGGGGTGTCAATGAGGATGAATTCGTAGGCCATGGCTGGGCTCCGCGGGGGAATACGCCGGAATTAGACGCGCGGCCCGGGTGCGCGACAAGTCACCCGATCGGGCGAACGCGGCACGCGAAGTGAGCCTTGCCGCGCGGCGTGGGCGCCCGGGGTTCCGCGACTGCGTTCACGCCTTCGCGGGCGCCGACTCCGCGCGGGGCGCGGCATCGGTCAGGCTGCGCATCGGCACGATGTGGCGATGCGCGAAACGCCATTCCCCGTCCTGCTTCCGGAACCGGTCACGATACAGCGAGCGCAGCAGGACAGGGCGGCCGCTGCGGCGCGTGTGCGCGTCCGCGTCCACATAGGTCTGCGTGGACGCGTGATCACCGTCGATCTCGATCAGCGGGACGTAGATGAGGTGGCGCAGTCCTTCGACCGGATCGCGCTTCGTGCGGATCCACGCCGCGTAACACGCCCTGATCGCCGCCCTCCCCCTGTGCAGGCCACCGAACTCGAGCGTGGCGTCGTCCCAGAACAGGTCTGCAATCTCGTCCGCACTGCCGTGGTCCACGGCAAAGCAGTACCGGGCAAGGTGGTTCTGGATCAGCTCGAAGTCCGACTGCGACATGGTCCGTGCCCTCCGGATCGCGTTGCCCCCCGGTCAGCGGATGACCGCGGCAGCGAAGCTCCGGATGGTATCCGCGAGCCGGTCCCGCGAGCCACCGTGGATTGCGACCTGGTGTACCCCGGCGGCGGCGAGCCGCGCCACCTGCGCCTTCAGCTGGGCCGGGGTGCCGGTCAAGGTGGTGGCCTCGATCATCCGCCGCGTGACGAGCGCCGCGTGCTCATCCTTGAAGTCGTTGACATACCCGCTGTAGAGATCGAGATGGCGCGTCTCTATCGGCGCGTCCGGCGTGCGGAACGCCGTCCTGAATCCCATGATCTCGTCGCGCACGTCGGCGGGCAGGTCGGCCGGATCGCGCGCCGACAGCGCGAAGATATTGCACTGGGACACGACGTACGCGCCCACCGCGCGCTGCAGGCTCGCGAGATCCTCGTCCGGCCGCGCCACGTGGCAGGCGGTGGACAGCATGATGTACAGGTCCGACAGCTTGCGCCCTGCGCGCTCGGCGCCGCGTCGGACATGGGAGAGCGTGTAGTCGAGCAGGCTGTCACCCACGGCGCCGAACAGGATCACCCCGTCCGCGATCTCGCCGGCGAGTTCGAGTGCCTTCGGCCCGCTGGCGGCGATGAAGATCGGGATCCGGTCCGCGAGGTTGATCCAACCGCCTTCCGGGTTCAGGAAGCGGATCATGCGCCGACGATCACCTTCCTGGTACGGCACGGTGCGGCCGGCGAGCAGGCCGCGGCAGATCTCCACGTGTTCGCGCAGCTGCGCGAGCGTGGCGGCCGGCATGCCGAGCGTGCGACGCGCCGTGTTGCCGGTGCCGATGCCCATGATCACGCGGCCGGGGGCGAGCAGGTTCAACGTGGCGAAACTGTTGGCGGTGACCGGCGCAATGCGCGACACGGGATTGGTGACGTTGGTGCCGAGCCGGATGCGGGTCGTCTTCTGTGCGCAGAGTGCGAGGCTCACGTACGGGTCCGCGCAGATCATCTGGCTGTCGTAGAGCCACGCGTGCGTGAACCCCTCGCGCTCGGCGAGCGCGACCTCGTCGGCGATGTCGACGGTGGACAGGAAGGCGAAGCCGTAATCCATGCTGCGATTCCTTTTCGGACGGTGAATGGACGGCCGGCGATGCGCCGCGGCCGCCCGGGGATCAACGCGCAGGCGGCCGGTGTTCATCTTGACGTGGATCAGCCGGAATGTTCCCGGGTGATCGGTGGCACGCGGCGGGCCGCTCCCGGGTGACCGGTGGACGCAGGCGACCGGTCGTCCTTCAGAGGGTGCACAATGACCCGCGGTCCGTCTCCGGATCGCAGCCGCCCCACGGCGGGAAAGTCTCCCTGCCCGAACTCCTTTTTGCGAAAGATTACCGGTCTCGGGTAGAGCAGAGTTACACGGGAGGAGTACGGTCAGGCGAACTGAAGGTCGCCCCTCCACAGCGCACGGGACCACCTGACGGCCCCGACAGGGAGATGAAGCATGAGACAGCTCACTGCCTTGACGTTCATCGGCGCGCTCGCGCTGGCCAGTCACACCGCCGCGGCCGCGACGACGTACGTCGGGACCTGGAACAATCTCAC
>JBFWUN010000082.1:0-4232 GCA_050247235.1 Gammaproteobacteria bacterium | reverse complement strand
CGAATCACGGAAGCCGGTCCAGCCACCCGGCCGGCAGATCCATCTGCAGCAGGAACGACCGTTCCTGACCGACTTCCTGTCCCCAGTTGTCCGCCCACACCACGCGGGAGCCGTCGTTGCTGAGCGCCGCCTGCGTCTCTTCCCAGTAGGCACCCCGCGTCGCGTGCACCTTGGCGAGGTACCAGGCCTCGCGCCGGTGAGCGTCCACGCGCACGAGGACGATGCTGCGATCCAGCCAGTTCTGCGCCGGCAGTCCGGGCTCGATGTACGTCGACACCACGCACCAGCCCGGCACGTTGCAGGACAGATGAACGCCGCTGTTGAGGCCGAACGGCGACTCCGAGGCACTGAACAGCCGGACCAGCGGCGTCCTGCCGGTGCCGTCATAGGAACCACCGCTCTCGAGAATCGGCTGCGTGTCCCAGGACACGGGGATCAGGTCGATGTGATCGGTGCGGACGTTCTGCATCACGACGACGTCTCGCCCCGTCGCATCGCGCGCCACGTCCGCATGGCCCGTGGCGTAATCCAGGCGATGGAAGCGCGACAGCGTCCGGTCCGCCATCGTCAGGCCTGACAGCCGGCCTTCACCCGGATCCGCACCGATCAGCACCCATTCCCCGGACCACGCCATCCCCACCCAGTCGATCGCTTCGTCCGCCGCCAGGTCACAGATGCCCAGAACTTTGTCCGTGGCGCGATCCCACGTGACCAGATGACGCAGGCGATAGTCATCCTGTGCTCCCTGCAACGCAAACGCCCAGTAGCGCAGGTCCCGTGACGGTTCGCCTTCGTCGCGCGTGGTGATGCGGTAGAGATCCGGACCGGCCTTCAGCAGCGGCGCGATGCGCGGATCGCGCGCGAAGTCCTTGATGACGGTGAACTTGCCGGTGGACACCTCGAACGTCCGGATCTGGAAGCCATGGAAGCCCCACAGGAGATCCGGGTCCGCGATGTCCCAGCGGGGCTGTTCCAGATCGAGCGTGGCGAGCAGGTTCTCCGGCCGGTCATAGGGCGGGGTATCGGCGCGATAGACCCGCAGATCACCACTGGGCGGATCGATCAGCACGACCTTCGATCCATCACTGCTGAACGGATCGTAGCGGGCGTATTCGTGACGCAATCCCGGGGTGGCGGTGGCGCGGACGAGTGGCGTGCCAAAACGCGCGTCCGTGAATCGGTCACCCGGCGCCGGGACCGGCGACGCGCTCAGCAGGTGCGGCGGATTGTCACCCGCGAGCGGATCCGGCACGGGAAGCCACGTCGTCTCATCGCCCGCGACCGCTGCGAATCCCGCCATCACGGCGGCCCCGAGAAACGTCCCCAGAATCGCCCGATCTGCGAAGCGCATGGTCATTCGTCCTCCTGCGAGCACGTGCACAAGGTCGCACGTCCGGGAGAACGCGATCTGATCGTGCGCAGTTCCGCACCGCGCGACCCGGACTATCCTCGGGTTGGGTTCTTCCCGTTCCGGCGAACCATGTTCAACCTACGCGCCCCCGTCCTCCGCACGACGGTGCCGTCCCGGTGCCGCACATTCGCGGCGCTGCTGTGCGTCGTTGCGACCGCGCACGGCGCGCCCCCCTGCCCCACGGGCCACCGCGCCGTGCTGGAGGGCAGCGCATCGAACCCGGGAGGCGTGATTCACCAGGTCCTCCACCTCCGCAAACCGGCGTCACCGGGTTATGACGGAGAATGGCTGGTATTCCGCTTCGAGCAGACGATGACACATGCCGGGGGCTATCCGCAGAACGTCACGCAGACCGTGCAGGACAAGGCCACCGATGGCACGCCGATCACGAGCGTGATCGAGATGACGGGCAACCAGACGCGCGTGGTGATGGAAGGAAAAATCGCGCTGCTGATCGCCAAGGGCGGCCGCCTCCGCCACCACACGCCCGGCATGATGGACGGCACGATATCCGGCCAGCAGATCAGCCTGCGCTGGTTGCCGCCGCCCAATCCCAACCTGACCGGGGTCATCACCCAGGAACCGGACCCGGTGCTGCGTGTGGCGCCGGAAAGCGGTTTCCTGTCCGCGGGCGCACATTCCGCCAACGTGTTCAAACCGGCGAGCGCCCACTACACGCTGACCAACTGCGACACGCAGCCCATCACGGTGGCCGGCACCGCGAGCGCCCCGTGGCTTGCGGTGTCGCCCGCCGGGGGTGTCATCGCGCCGAACGCGAGCCTGGCGGTGACCGTGGCGCTGACCGGCGATTTCAGGACGTGGGATGACGGGGTCTATCGTGAACGGATCGATTTCCGGAACGTCACCACGCACCGCGGCGATACATACCGGCCGGCGGAACTCCACGTGAAGCCGCATCGCTGGCAGGTGACGTTGACGGGGCACGAAACCGACTACAAGTCCGCGTCCGGAAAAGTGCGTCCCGGGGAACGCCTGGACATGCGCTTCCAGTACACGCTCAAGGGCACGTTCGAAATCGGCAGGAAGAAGGGCAAGTGGCGCTACCAGAACGGCGTGGCGACGGCTGCGGATCTGCAGCTGAAGCCTCTGATCCTGCCGCCCGACTGGTGGAACGTGAAGCCGCCGTACTGCTTCAACTGTCCCACCTCGTTCAAGATCGTGGCCGGGCGCCCCCTGGGCGGGATCCTGCATCCGCCGGGGGACCCGGTCGCCACCGCCGTGCAGCTGAGCTGGTGGCCGTTCTATCCCAAGGCACGCATGTGGGCGCAGTTGAAGCCGCATGTCACCTGCACCCCGATGCCCCAGTGCAGGAACTCGGCAACCTACCAGGGCGGCCTGACGGAGTATGGATCCGATCATTTCCATCAGCGCGTCGGCGCCGAGGAAGTGCCGCTGAAGGATGGGCCGCATCCGTATTCACCGCTCAAGGATGCAGACCGGATGCGCTTCGTCTACACGTTGAAACGCGTCGAATAGCGCCCCGCCGGCTGTCCTGCGAATCGGACGGTCGCGCGGTGCGCATGCGGAAGCGCTCGTCGCGGCCGATCGCGTTGCGTGGAATGCGCTAGTATCCGTCCCACACAGGCCCACCGGCGCGTATCGGCGCTTTCCGAGGGCCGCCATCCTGCAGGGGAGATTCACCGTGGCTGAACTGAAGAACATTCTCGATGGGATCCGCGTCCTCGACTTCACCCAGGCGCTCGCCGGCCCCACCACCACGCGGCTGATGGCGGAGATGGGTGCCGAGGTGATCAAGGTGGAGCTCGCGCCCAACGGTGAGCAGTCGCGCGCGCTGCCGTACCTGCGCAACGGACGCTCCGGTTATTACATCCAGCAGAACCGCGGCAAGAAGAGTATCGCGATCGATCGCAAGAACCCGCGCGCGATCGCACTCGTGAAGGAAGTGGTGAAGCACTGCGACGTGCTGGTGGAGAACTTCGCACCGGGCGCGATTGCCCGCCTGGGCTTCGGCTGGGAGACGGTGCATGCGCTGAACCCGCGGCTCATCATGGGATCGATCTCGGCGTTCGGCCAGCAAGGTCCGCTGTCCGAGCTGCCGGGATATGACTACATCGGCGCTGCGTACGCCGGGGTGCTCAGCATGATCGGCGAGCCCGACGGGCCGCCCTACTTCTACATGCTGGGCATCGGTGACGTGATGACCGGCACGCACCTGCTGGCCGCGATCAACGGCGCGCTGTACTACCGCGAGCGCACCGGCAAAGGCCAGTTCGTGGAGGCTTCCCTGCTGGACTCCTACTTCCACTGCCACGAGGTCAACGTGCAGGTCCACACGGCGTCCGGTGGCGAGATCAAGCCGCATCGCTCGGGCGCGCATCACTACGCGGTGGCGCCGCTCGGCATCTTCAAGTGCAAGGTGGGCTACGTGATCATCGCGGTGCTGCAGAACCAGTGGCCCAACCTGTGCGCCGCGCTCGGCCAGCCCGAGCTCGCGCAGGATCCGCGCTTCATCGACAACCCCACGCGCCTCGCGAACCGCGACGCGCTGCTGAAGATCATCGAGAACGCCCTGGCGCGCTACCCGGACGCGGTGGCGGTGGCGGAGGAATGGGGCTTCAAGCACCGCGTGCCGATCGCGCCCATCCTGTCCATCGAACAGGCCGTGAAGCATCCGCACCTGGTGGCGCGCGAGACCATCCGCACCGTCAGCGACCCGGTGTTCGGCACCTACCAGGTGCCCGGCATGCCGCTGCGTTTCTCCGAGGGCGTGCGCCACCCGGATCTGCGGGCGGCGTACATGGGCGAACACAACGTGGAAGTGTTCACGCAGCTCGCCGGG
>JBFWUN010000081.1:0-14339 GCA_050247235.1 Gammaproteobacteria bacterium | reverse complement strand
GATCTTCCCCTTCAGCGACGCATCGATCTTCCGTCTCGCTCGCTTCGTCATCATCCGCTCCGTCTATCATGACGGAACGGCACCCGCTCCAACTATGCCGCCGGTCCCTTTTCCGGGGTCCACTTCAGCCGTCCCATTCGAGAATCCGATTGTCGATGGGGTTAACGTCCTGAATGAACGGAACCTTGAATTTCAGGCCAGCAGTGGTCACGGGCTCACCAACCGGCTTGCCGAACTGGGTGACAATCACCTGCTCGACTTCGCTTACCGTATAGATCGAACTCATCGAGACGTACGTTCCGATACCCAGAACCGCCAGGGTGGCTATTAGCGTGGTCCTGTTCATGGCTTCTCTCCCTTCTGGGCGTCGAGATCAAGCAGTGGCAGGATGCTCCGCGTCTGTTCATCGATAACGATCTTCGAGCGTATGCCCGGCATGACGTCCTGAAGGGTCTCGACATAGATTCGGCGGCGCGTGACCTCCGGGGCCTTGCTGTATTCGGCCAGCAACGCGCTGAACCGGGCGGCATCGCCTTCCGCTTCATTGATCCTCTTGAGCCGATAGCCGTCGGCCTCGCGGATGCGCTGATCCTTTTCGCCCTCGGCCAGCGGGATCACCTTGTTGTAGTCGCGCCGGGCTTCGTTGATCAGCTTCTCCTTTTCCTGCTGGGCCTGGTTAACCTCGTTGAAGGAATCCTGCACCGGCTCGGGCGGATTGATGTTCTTCAACTGCACCTGGTCGATGCTGATCCCCATGGCGTATTTGGTCGAGAGCGCCTGCATCTTGGTCAACGCTTCAGACTCGATTTCCTGGCGGCCGATGGTGATAACCTCGTCCACGGTGCGGTCGCCGACGACCTCGCGCATCACGGACTCCGAAACATAGCGGAGGGTCGCGCTCGGTTCGCGAACCTCGAAAAGAAAGCTTTGGGGATCGGAAATGCGGTATTGAACCACCCATTCGACCAGCGCGGCATTCAGATCGCCGGTCACCATCTGCGTTTCCCAGGTTGCGTCGCGGGGAGACGGGCTTTGGTAGGGATCGGTGGCTCCCGCGGTCGTAAATCCGAACTCCTGCTTCAACTGACGTTTGACGGGAACGATTGTTGTCGTATCGATGCCCAGCGGTAGCTTGAAGTGCAATCCCGGCGGAACGTCCTTGAGATATTTGCCGAAACGTTGCACGACCGCGACGGAGTCGCTCGGCACAGTATAATAGGCCGTCCATGCCCCAAGGCCGACCAGCGCGAGGACGGCAAGAATGATCAGGCCGCGCGGGCTGCCGCTTGGCATCATCTTCTTGATACGATCCTGCCCCTCGCGGACCAGGTCTTCCATATCGGAACCGGGTGTGGCTCCGCGACCCGGGGGGCTGCCCCGGTCGCCGTCGCTGCTCTGCCATGGCATTGGAATGTCCTCTCTTGTGGACGCTTGAGGCGCCGCTCAGCGCCTCTGAATTGCGCAGACTGGCCAAACACCCGTGCCACGGCGTCTGTCGCGCATTCGATCTCCTGATCGAAGGGCATTACATGGAGCATGCCGGTACCCCAAGGGGTAGACAGACCTCAAGAACGCCAAACTAGGCGCAGACTGCCCGCCAACATGCCGTGTTGATGTCGTAGACCCTCTGCTCGTATCGACCTTGCCGATCCCATCACATTGCGCCGCAGTCCATTCCGATCAGCTGATCCGCCATTTTCTTCTGCTCGTCATTCAGCACCGCGTACAGCTTCTCTGTTGCGGGTTTCGCGGCTTTCAGAGCGTCGACCATGGCTTCCATGCCCTTGATGCGGGCATCCATCCGCTCGGTCGCGCTGCCCTGTTGCATGGCCTCCATCATGCCTTGGCGCATCTGCTGCATAGCATCCACCCGACTCTTGATGGCTTCGGCATATCCGTTCCAGGCGTCCATTTGGGCACCGCCGATGTTGAGCTCACTCTTCAGATAGGCGAGCCGCCCATCGACCATGGCGTCCATTCTGGCTGGGCCGCCCATCATGGGCCCGCGGCCCATCGTGGCTTGTCCACCCGTCATGCCGGGGCCACCGGTCATGCCCTGACCCATCATGCCCATCATGCCCATCGTCGGACAGCCACCTCCCATCATGCCCATCATGGGTCCTGTCTGGGCGAGGGTCTGGGCGACGGCAGGCGATAGACTCATCGCACCCAGTGCGATGGCAAGAGCAGCGGTCGTAAGCAACTTATTCATTGCAGGGGTTCCTTTCCTGTCAGTGACACGGACCCGGAAGGTAGATTTCCGAGACAAAGGCCGGCGCCCGGAAGGTCTAACGCTTCCGAGACCGAGCCTTCTTTTCCGCTCCGCCGGGTGCCGCGGATTGCTTATGCGTATTCGGGATCGGGTCCGTATCCGCGGAAACTGTCGTCTCGGCCTCGGCCTGGCACCAATGATCCAGGTGTCGGCCATGCGGCCTCCCCTCGCCCTCCCAAAGCGCGTAGGCGCGCTCTTCCGTTCTCTTTCGGAGCACCTCAGCGTCTTTCGGCGCCTCTTTCGTAGCCATCGTGGATTCCTCCGCGCGAACTGAGATTCGTGAACAGCGCGAAGATCGCTCCAGAGCACGCGGAGTTCTTTGATCCAGGTTTAAGACGTGGTCGAGCAGAAACGGATATTTGTTCTGGAAGTGGACAACCGATTTGCAGGGGGGGGGGGTAGAAGGCGTGGCGCGCACGGACGGGCTCATCAGCATCCGCCTTGGCTACTTGACCGCAGCCTTAGTCGCCCGCGCCATGCGTCTACGCCGCGTGCGACGACGGACTGCGACCACCGCCATCGGCGCCATCGTCTTTGTTCTGGGCATGCCGTTCGCATTCGGTTACGGCGCGGTGGCAAGCGGGTGAATTGCCGATCTGCCCGGCTTCGGCAGTATCGACCGCACCGTCTGAGATTTCGTTTTGCCGGTGGGAGGAACCGTGGCTGCCGTATTCGTTGGCTGGCGATTGGAGCAAACGGGCGTCCTGGAAGGCGCCGATCGGTCCGGCTCGCTTTTCGGAGCCGTCTGACTGTGACTCCTCGGGGTCCTTCTTCCGGCGACAATCGGGGTGATCCTTCTCAGAACAGTGGGCGTGCTGTAATGCGCCGTGCCGGATCCGCGCAGTCCGCAAAGGGCTCCGGGCATAGCCTCGGAGCGATGGCGTCTGACGACGCCGCATTTCATCACCTGCCGCTTGAAGATGTCCTTGCGCAGCTTTCCGCATCGCGTGCCGGACTCGGCGAAGCAGAGGCGGCTGCGCGGCTCGAGCGTTGGGGGCCCAACCGCCTGCCGGAGCCGAAAGGCAAGACGCTGGTTGGCGTGTTTGTCGCGCAGTTCAAGAGCCCTTTCATTTATCTGCTGCTCGCCGCCGCCGCGGTGTCGCTCGGCTTGGGCCACCTCACCGACGCTCTCTTCATCTTCGCGGTGCTGCTGCTCAACGCCGTCATCGGCACGTATCAGGAGTGGCGCGCAGAGACGCGCGCCCGAGCGCTCAAGGCGCTGATCAAGGGCAGCGTGGCGGTATGGCGCGACCACAGGCTTGTGCGCCTGCCGACCGAGGCTTTGGTGCCGGGCGATCTGGTCCAGCTCGAGAGCGGCGAAAGAATTGCCGCCGACCTGCGTTTGATCGAGGCGCAGAACCTCACCGCCGATGAGAGCCTCCTGACGGGCGAGTCGCTTGCCGTGCACAAGGTGCCGCGCGCTGCCGTGGCGCTCGATGCCCCGCTCGGCGATCGCGTGACGATGTTGTACGCCGGCACCACCGCGCAGACCGGCCGGGGCCGCGGCATCGTGGTGGCTACCGCTAGGCACACCGTGGTCGGCCAGTTGGCGGCCGCGCTGGAGAAGCCGGAACAAGCGCCACCCCTCGTCCGCCGCATGGCGCGCTTTACCCGGCATATTGCCGGGGCAGTGGTTGGTGTGATCGTGGTGATCGCCGTGCTGGAAGCCCTTCGCGGCGCTGCGGTCGCCGACATTTTCCTCCTCGCCATCGCCCTGGCGGTGGCGGCGATCCCGGAGGGACTGCCGGTCGCCATGACGGTGGCCCTCTCCATCGCCGTGAACCGCATGGGACTGCGCAACGTGGTGGTGCGCCACCTGCCGGCGGTCGAGGGTCTCGGCGCCTGTACGCTCATTGCCACCGACAAGACCGGAACGCTGACACTCAACCGGCTCACGGTCGAGCGCGCCTGGTTGCCGGACATTGGCGACACTGTCCCAACCGATCCGGCCGCGCAAGCGCTGCTCGCCGCTGCCGCGGACGCGAGCGAACTGCCTGCCGGCAGCGGGGACGGCGTCAGCGGCGATGCGGTCGACCTCGCCTTCCTCGCCGCCGCCAGTGCCCAGGAGTGGAGGCCGGTTGCTGATCCGGTTCTGCTGGCCGGCCGGGTGCCGTACGAACCGGAGAAGCGCTACGCCGCCGCGTTTCATGACAATGACGGCGACCTCGTCGCCTACGTGAAAGGCGCCCCGGAGACGGTGGCCACCCTCTGTGCCGAGATCGACGACGGGGCACTGGCGGCAGCCGAGCGGCTTTCCGCCGCGGGCTATCGTGTCATCGCGGTGGCTGCGGGCCAGGTGGCGTTGCCTGTCGAGGACGGACTGAATGGTCTTCATCTCCTCGGCTTCGCCGGCCTGATCGATCCGCTCCGTTCGGAGGCCAAAGACGCGGTTGCAGCCGCGCAACGCGCCGGCATGCGCGTGGTGATGATCACTGGCGATCATCCGCTCACCGCGCTTGCCATCGCGCGCGAGTTGGGCCTGGCCGAGACGCGCGAAGAGGTCGTCACCGGCGCCGAGCTTGCGAAACTTGAGCGTGCCGGCTTCGATGGGGCCGTCGGCCAGGCAAGCGTTTTCGCCCGTACCGAGCCGCTGCAGAAACCGGCCATCGTCGAGAGCCTGCGGCGTCAGGGACATGTGGTGGCGGTCACCGGCGACGGCATCAATGACGCCGCGGCCCTCCACGCTGCCGATATCGGCGTGGCCATGGGCAGAGGGGGCACCGACGTGGCGCGCGACGCCGCCGACCTGATCCTCACCGACGACAACTTCGCCTCGATCGTCGCCGGCATCGAGGAGGGCCGGATCGCGTACGACAACCTGCGCAAGGTCATCCTGCTCCTCATCTCGACCGGAGCGGCGGAGATTCTGGTGATGCTTCTGGCGACGCTCTCGGGCTTGCCGCCGCCGCTCACGGCGGTGCAGCTGCTTTGGCTCAATCTGGTCACCAATGGGATGCAGGATGTCGCGCTCGCCTTCGAGAAGGGCGAGCCCGGTGTGCTGCAGCGCAGCCCGCGAGCCGCCCATGCGCCAGTCTTCGACCGGCGCATGATCGAGCAGGTCGTGCTCGGCGGATTGGCAATCGGGCTGGCCGCCTTCCTTTACTACCGCGGTGCGTTGGCGGCCGGAATGCCCTATGAAGCGGCACAAGGCGCCGTTCTTTGGTTGCTGGTCTGGTGCGAAAACGCGCACGTGCTCAATTGCCGTTCCGAGACCCGTTCCGTTTTCCGCATTCCGCTGGTGAGCAACCCACTGGTGATCGGTGCCGTGATCGGCACCCAGGTCCTGCAAGTGGTTGCCCTCACGATACCTCCCTTGCGCGATCTGCTGTCGCTGCAAGCGCTCACGATCGCCGACGGCCTCGCTTTGGCTGTCCCGGGCATCGCTATCCTGGCCGTCATGGAAGTCTACAAATGGGTGCGAGGGCGCCACTGAACCGCTGAACGGGCAAGGGGCAACGGGAAGCAATATGCGAGGTAGCATCAAATGAGCGTGAGACTGTCCTTCTTCGGCGGCGTCGGAACCGTCACGGGATCCAAGTACCTCATCGAGGCCGAGGGCGCTCGGGTGCTCGTCGACTGCGGTCTCTTTCAGGGCTTCAAGCAGCTCCGCCTGCGCAACTGGGCTCCGCTCCCGATCGATCCGAAGCGTATCGACGCAGTGGTCCTCACGCACGCCCACCTCGATCATTCCGGTTACCTCCCCCTCCTGGTCAAGAAGGGATTCTCCGGGCCGATCATCTGCACGGAAGCGACGCGGGATCTGTGTGCGATCCTGCTTCCCGACAGCGGGTATTTGCAGGAGAAAGATGCCGAATACGCCAATCGGCATGGCTTCTCGAAGCACCGCCCGGCGCTGCCGCTCTACACACAGGAAGACGCCGAAGCTTGCATGGAGCGCTTCGCGCCGGTTCCATTCTACGACGAGCGCAAGATCACGGACACGCTGTCCGCGCGCTTTCTGCCCGCCGGCCACATCCTGGGCGCAGCCATCGTCGAAGTGAGGTGTGCAGGTCGGACCGTCGTCTTCTCCGGCGATCTGGGCCGTCCGAACGACGCCACCATGGTCGATCCCACGCCGGTGCGTCACGCCGATTACCTGCTCGTGGAGTCCACTTACGGCAACCAGCTTCATGAGCAGCAGGATTCGGAAGATGTCCTCGCCGAAGTGATCAAGCGATCGGCCTCCCGGGGCGGAACGGTGATCGTCCCCGCCTTTGCCGTCGGGCGCGCGCAGTCGCTGCTCTTCCATCTGCAGCGCCTCAAGGCGGCGAAGCGCATTCCGGATCTCCCCGTGTTCCTCGACAGTCCGATGGCGATCAACGCGAGCGAGGTGTTCTGTGAGCACCTCGGAGAGCACAGGCTGACCGCGGAGCAGTGCCGACGAGCCTGCGGCGTCGCGCACTATGTGCGCGAGGCCGAAGAGTCGAAGGCGCTCGACCAGGATCCCATGCCCAAGGTCATCATCTCGGCGAGCGGCATGGCGACTGGAGGACGGGTGCTGCACCACCTGAAGCATTTCGCGCCCGACCGCCGAAACACCATCCTGTTCACGGGCTTCCAGGCGGGCGGGACACGCGGTGCCGCCATGACGGCAGGGGCGGACAGCGTCAAAATCCACGGCCAGTACGTTCGGGTGAACGCGGAGGTCGCCAACCTGCAGATGCTTTCGGCGCACGCGGATGCGGACGAGATCATGGCGTGGCTTGGCAACTTCGAAGCGCCACCGCGGATGACCTTCGTTACGCACGGCGAGCCGGCGGCCTCCGACGCCCTGCGCCACCGCATCGCGGAGGAGCTTGGCTGGCCCTGCACGGTACCGGACTATCGCGAAGAGGCCGAGCTGAGATGACGGCGAATCGGACGGAACACGTCATGAGCCGGGATGTAGGTGAAAACTCCCTGCGCGCGCGGCGTCTCGGGATCGATACGCAGTACGAGTCGGTCGTGTTCATGCGCAAGGACTGCCCCATCTGCCGCTCGGAAGGGTTTGCAGCGCATGCGCGCGTGCGGCTAACTCGCGGCGAACGGTCGGTCATCGCGACGCTGTACCAGGTCACTGGCGACCTGCTCCCGCACGAAGAAGCCGGGCTGTCGGAATCGGCCTGGCGGCGCCTGGGGCTCTCGGATGGCGAGACGATCGCCGTGAGCCACCCTCGCCCGCTCGACTCGCTGAGCAAGGTGCGCGGCAAGGTCTACGGACGGCCGCTCGACGCCACGGCCCTCGCGGAGATCGTCACAGACATCGTCGCCGGCCGGTATTCGGACATTCACCTGTCGTCGTTCATTACCGCGTGCTCGGCGAGGCCGCTCGACCATGACGAGACGGTTGCGCTGACGAGAGCCATGACGGACGCCGGGGAGCGGCTCAGCTGGGACGCCCGGCCCATCGTCGACAAGCACTGCGTCGGCGGCCTCCCGGGCAACCGGACGACGCCAATCGTGGTGGCCATAGCGGCTGCCTGTGGCCTGACCATGCCAAAGACCTCCTCACGGGCGATCACCTCGCCGGCCGGCACGGCGGATGCCATGGAGACGATGGCGCCGGTGGACCTCGATATCGCCGCCATGCGGCGCGTGGTCGACCGCGAGGGTGCCTGCGTGATCTGGGGCGGGGCCGTACGCCTCAGCCCAGCGGACGACACGCTGATCCGCGTCGAGCGGGCGCTCGACCTGGACAGCGAGGGCCAGCTTGTCGCGTCCGTGCTGTCGAAGAAGATTGCAGCCGGCTCCACCCATCTGGTTCTCGACCTGCCCGTGGGCCCGACCGCGAAGGTGCGGGGCGACGAGGCCGCATCGACGTTGTCGCAAAGCCTCGCGGCCGTCGCTCGGACATTCGGCATCGAGACCCGCGTCATGATGACGGACGGACGCCAGCCGGTCGGGCGCGGGATCGGCCCGGCACTCGAAGCCCGGGACGTTCTTGCGGTGTTGCAAGGCGCGCCGGATGCGCCTCGGGACCTGCGCGAGCGCGCCGTCGCCCTCGCCGGTGCCCTGCTCGAACTGGCCGGTTCGGCCGCCGAAGGCACGGGTGGAACGATTGGGGAGAAAGTGCTGGAGAACGGTAGCGCTTGGCAGAAGTTTCAGCGCATTTGCGAGGCCCAGGGCGGCATGCGCACGCCGCCGGTGGCGCAGCACTGCCGGCCGGTCGTGGCGACGCAAGCAGGTCGGATATCCACCATCGACAATCGGCGATTGGCCAGGGTGGCGAAGCTCGCCGGAGCACCGGACGCCAAAGCCGCAGGAGTCGAGATCCATGTCCGGCTCGGCGATGAAGTCGGCACGCGTGAGCCTCTCTATACCGTCCACGCCGAAGCGCCAGGAGAGCTCGCCTACAGCCTCGAATATGTGGCGGCGAATGAAGACATCATCAGGTTGGCGGAGGGATGATGCAGACGCTGCTTGTCGCAATGCCAGAGAGCCAGCCGCTTGCGAAGCCGCTGGCGGAGGCGACCGGAGCCGAGCTTGCGCGCCTCGAGGTCCGCCGCTTTCCCGATGGAGAGACGTATCTGCGGTACGACACCTCCCCTGCGGGACGGCCGGTGGTCCTGCTGTGCTCGCTGGATCGACCGGACGATAAGTTCCTGCCGCTGATGTTCGCCGCCGCGACCGCCCGTGATCTCGGCGCCGCGTCCGTCGGGCTCGTCAGCCCCTATCTCGCGTACATGCGGCAGGACCGGCGGTTCCAGCCGGGCGAGGCGGTTACGTCCACCTGCTTTGCCCAAACACTCGCCCGCCAGGTCGACTGGCTCGTGACCGTCGACCCGCACCTCCACCGGCGCAGCGCGCTTTCGGAAATCTATTCAGTGCCGGCAATCGCGCTGCACGCTGCGCCCCTGATTGCCGAATGGATCCGGAAATCCGTCGAGCAGCCCCTCCTCGTCGGCCCGGATGCGGAGAGCGCGCAGTGGGTGGCAGCGGTCGCGCGGGATGCGGACGCTCCCCACCTCGTGCTCGAGAAGATTCGGCGCGGCGATCGCGATGTCGACGTTTCGATCCCCGAGATCGAGCGGTGGCGGGGGCATACGCCAGTTCTCATCGACGACATCGTGTCGACCGCACGGACGATGATCGAGACGGTGGGCCACCTTGTACAAGCCGGCATGCTGGCGCCGGTCTGCATCGCCGTTCATGGGCTTTTCGCGGGCGATGCATACAAGGCCCTCTCGCAGGCCGGGGCGTCACGCATCGTGACCTCGAACTCGGTTGCCCATGAGACCAATGCCATCGATGTGTCCCCTCTGCTGGCTGATGCCGTTCACAAGATGGTCGGCGGAGGCGAGCAAGCGTCGCATGCGTAGCGTGTCCGATAACCCGTTGGCTGATCGCATCGCAGAGAAGTGGCCGCCCTCGATATGAAGCAGAAGGTTTTCAGCACGCGGGGTTTGACGAAGGTGTACCGGCGGTGAGCAGCAGCGCGTTGCCGTCGCGCGCGCGATCGCAAAACGGCCGGAGGTATTGCTGTGCGACGAGCCGACCGGTGCCCTGGATTCCAGGACGGGAGTAAGGGTGATCGAAGCTCTGCTCGCCATCAACGCGCAATTGGGGACCACGACCCTCATCATCACGCACAACGCCAGCATTCAGGCGGTTGCTCATCGAGTGATCACGTTCGCCGATGGCCTGGTTTCGGGAATTCGTGAGAACGAGAAGCGTCTCGCGGCGGCCGAGGTCAGTTGGTGAAACATGCGCGCACTCGATCTCAAGCTCTTTCGTGACCTCAAGCGCCTCTGGGCGCAGGCTCTGGCGATCGCCCTCGTGGTGGCCGGGGGTTTCGCCACGATCATCCTCGCGGTGGGCTCGTATCGATCGCTCGAGGAAACGCGCGTGGCCTATTACGAACGCTACCAGTTCGCGGACGTTTTCGCGACGGTCCGCCGCGCGCCAACGACACTCGTCGGGCGGATAGCGGAGATTCCTGGCGTCATAGATGTCGAGGTGCGCATCGAGAGCTCGCGCTGCTCGACATACCGAACGTCCGTGAGCCGGCCACCGGCCGATTCATCTCGCTACCCGGGTCCGGGGAACCTGACCTCAATCGGCTCTACCTCCGCATCGGCCGCATGCCGAAGCCGGGCAGAGCTGACGAGGTCGTCGTCAACGAGAGCTTCGCAGTGGCCCACGGCTTCGCACCCGGATCGCGCTTCTCGGCGATCCTGAACGGGCGCAAACGCGAGCTGACGGTCGTCGGCATCGCTCTCTCGCCGGAGTTCGTCTACGCCATCGGTCCGAACGACCCCGGCCACCGCTCCGGTCGTCAGGAGGCAGCACGGTTAGCGGCGGCATCAAGCGCCGTCACGGAGGCAAAAATCTGATCGAATGTCGGCGCCGTGCCGAAAATCATCGCGGCGGTATTGCTATAGTCGCGACGGAGGGCCTCTATCATGCCTGCCATAGGGGCTATGGCGAACGATCCGGGTGTGGCAGACGCTAGATCATAGTCGGATCGATCAAAGAACATTCGGGCATGTAGGACGCAATCTGCTGCGAGCTCCGGGTTCGCCAGAGCCGCACGTCCAACGTCCGAAGCCATCAGACAATGCAGATCATAGTAGTGGCGCGAAACGCGCTGTCCTTCCTGGCGCAGGACGCCGCGACGCTCGTACCAGCGGCGTAGCCCGTGTACGATCACGACCTTGTCCCAGAAGGTGCGGCTGGGGTCGATCGTGGTAACGTCGGGAACGATGAGATCGAGGCTGCGAGCGTCGTCTGCAACATAGGGCCTGATGACCAGGCGTTGATGAGGATCCAGCGCGGATTTTCCGCCGGATTCGATGCGGACGGCAGGCCGCACATACGCACCGTCGCGCGGCTCGACTTCGGGATACCAGACGAGCAGTGTCTGACCATCGGGATCATCGGCATCGACATCGACTCGCCCAAACCCGCTCGTATCCTCGGCCAGCGCGGCGGACAACTCCTCCTTGAGCGGGCCGATGATATAGGCGCGACATGCGTCTCGGATCGCGTCGAGCCTGCGCCGCCGTTGTTTCTTCGATAGCGCCTGGAGATCCTCGATGGTTGCAGCTTGATCGAGATCCTCACGGAAGATCGTGATGTCGATGTCCTCCGAGAATCGCTGGATGAGGCCATAGCCCTTTGACAGCGAGGTACCGCCCTTGAAGAGAAGGCGCGGTCCATTCTCCGGCAGGCGATGGTAGAGCGCATCGAGCGTCCAGCAGACCCAGAAGTCCTTTTCGACATTGCCAATGGGAGCGCCGAGGCGATTGGCGGTCGTCAGGAAAAGGTCGAGGCGATCGCGGGCCGAGGCGGCAATCACCTGACGATAGGCGTCAGCGGTCACGTAGCACCCTCCCCTGGTCCGATCAGGTCACGAAGGAGCTCCTGCATCCAGATCGGGAGAGCCGAAAGACCCTCACGCAGATCGTCCCGTATGCTCTGCCCGTGTGTCGGATCGGCAAACAGGCGACGGAGCTGTCCGACGATTCGCGCCCGCTCGTCCTCGTCCGCCAAGAGGTCCTGCAGCCAATGGAGCGCCTGGACGACCCGCATGGCGGGACGGCCTGCCCAGTAAAGCCGGCTGGGGGCTGCTGGCTTGAAACGGATTTCCTGCTTGCCGAGCTTGATCGATTTCAAGCGGGCATCGATCAGCACCTCGATGCGTGCCGGCACGGCCGTCGTGAGTCCCAGATCATTGGCGGCGGTCATCCCGTCGACGACGTATCGGACCTTGTCCCGGCGCGCCACGGCTCGGATCACTTCCCTGTAGTCCGGGACAGATGGGCGGCCCGTAAGTCGGTTCGTGGTCGGGCGGTCGTAGAGACCCCGATCAATGCGACGGAGATGACCAGCCGTTGCAAGGCGTTGGAGCGTCTTGTCGACCGCGGCGCGGTTGGCGAGATCGGCAAAATCACTGGGCGTCCAGACCGCGTGCGATCCCGTCGCCATACGGTCCAACATGCGGCTTCGCAGGTCGCCGGCACTCGGAGGAGCAGCTGTCATGTCCGAAGTATGCAACATTTTTCGGACAATGTGAAGTGCCGTCCGAAACATGCTGCATTTTTCGGACAGGCATGGCGCAGCTCCACTGCCACCGAACTCCACCACACAGGCTCCAAACCATATCTGAAATATGGCTTCCTCCGACCACAGGATAGAGAGCCTACTTCGTAGTCCCGTCCGCCTTCCGCCTGTTCCAGACGAGCTGCGGTGCTCGTGGGACACCATCCGCCGCATGGGCCTCCGGCCGTGAATGTCTTGAGCGTCGAAGTCGGAAGGTCTGGAGCGCGGCTCGCGCACCCGGCTCGACCGGGCGAGCTGGCGGCGCGGGCCGTGTCGACGACGGTGCGGACGCGAAGTCCCGGTCATTAGCACGATGGACCGCCTCTTGCTGGTCGCCATCGTACTGCTGATCATCGCCGGGGCGCTGCTGCTGTGGTTGTCGAACAGGTGGATCGAGCAGCGGCTGGAGTGCTCCGGCATGCCGCGATCGCTTCCCAGGTTGAGGGTCAGAACCGCACGGAAAGGCTGAAGGCGCCAAAATCGTCGGCTTCGCCCTGGGTTTCGAACTCCCGCGTACGCAACACGTGGGTGTAGCTCAGGCGCACGTTGCGCCAGGTCACGGCGATGCCGAACTGGAGGTCGCCGACCAGCGGCTCCTTGTCGACGCTGCGGCTGTCGCGGAAGGTGTTGCCGTCGAGGAAGATGTTGCGGGCGACGGCCCGTCCCTCCACGCCGGCGAACAGGTACCAGCCGAAACCGTCCTGGGGCACGAAGAAGCCTGAGCCAGGCAGGCTCGGCTGGATGCGCGGCGGGCCATAGTCGAGCGGCAGGCGTTGGCCCAAGCGCAGCATCAGGCCGGCATTGGCGTAGGTGAAGACGTTGCCGAGCGCGCCGCCGGCATGCGGCGTGGCATCGAAGCCGAATCCGGAAACCGATTCCGAAACGAAGCCGCGCCAGCTGCGCTGGTAGGTCAGGACAACCCCCGGCTCGTTCTCGAGTTGGGTATCCCAGCCGCGCGGCTCCTGCGAGTCCGTGATCTCATGGATGAATTTCTGGGTCTGCTCGGCGAACGAGGCGGGTCCGACCACCCCGAGCGTGAGCTCCAGCTGGTCGAGCCGCCGGCCCGTCTCGGCAATCAGCCCGATCGAGCCGTACAGCCAGCCGGCATAGGGGCGGTCGTCGAGCGGCGGGTTCCGCAGCGCGATGTCGTCCGGGGTGTACATGTTCTGTCCGACGGCATAGCTCGTCCGCACGGTGCCGCCCTCCGGGAACAAAGGGAACCAGCGGGCCGCGCTGAGCGCCCAGGCGGGCGTCTTGTCTGGGCCGGACAGCCAGGAGGCGCGCACGCCGTTCGTGTAGTTGCGGTCCGTGTCGTAGAAGAGATCGTTCTCGAAGACCAGGCTCAGGGTGCCGGCCTCCGGTTCCTCGGCGGCGCTGGACGCCGCAGGCCATGACAGGATCGCCGCCGCGACGACGGCCGAGAGCGCCATTCGCAGGCAAACAGCAGCAGCGGTTTCCATTGCCGAAAACATACCGGCGGCCGCTGCGGGGAGAGATACCGGTTCCTTGATCCAAATCATGCCGGACTGCCAAATACGCGTATACGTTCAAACTTGTGTGTCCAAGGCGGGCGACGCATGTCCATGCAGCGCATCATGGTGGCAACCGATGGCTCCGCGGGTGCGGACCGCGCCATCGAAGTGGCGGCGGCCTTGGCAAAAGCTGTTGATAGCGAGCTGCTGATCGTGACCATCAGCGGGAACTTCCCGGCGGAGGAGATCAGGCAGTTGGCGCGCGCCGAGGGCGGCGTCGGCGAAGCGAACGAGCTGCTGTCCAATCGGATTCTGCTCGAGGCCAAGGAGCGGGCGGAGCGTGCCGGAGCGCGCAGGATCGGCATCTGGTCGGGCTGGGGAGATCCGGCGAAGGGAATCATCGACGCGGCGCGTCGCGAGCGGTCCGACATCGTTGTGGTGGGCCGACGCGGACGCGGGCAGCTCGCCGGATTGCTGCTCGGCAGCGTCTCCCAGGAGGTGGTGTCTCGCGCCCCTTGCATTGTCGTCGTCGTTCCGTGATCCCGTTCCGTGATACGCGATCCTCGTCGTTGGCG
>JBFWUN010000080.1:0-14428 GCA_050247235.1 Gammaproteobacteria bacterium | reverse complement strand
GCGGACGCGGGCAGCTCGCCGGATTGCTGCTCGGCAGCGTCTCCCAGGAGGTGGTGTCTCGCGCCCCTTGCATTGTCGTCGTCGTTCCGTGATCCCGTTCCGTGATACGCGATCCTCGTCGTTGGCGAGTGTCCCAGCCGCCGGTCATGTCATCGCGGCGATTGTCTTGCGGAACCGCGCGAGCGCGAGGCCGAACAGCGCGGCCCCGATCGCAGCTATGGCGATGAACTGCGGCCACACGACGGCCAAACCCGCGCCGCGATAGAGGATCGCCTGGGCCAGCATGACGAAGTGCGTGTTGGGCGCGGCCAGCATGATGTACTGGACGATCTCCGGCATGCTCTCGCGCGGCGTCGTGCCACCGGAGAGCATCTGGAGCGGCAGCAGAATCAGCATCAGCAGCAGTCCGAACTGCGGCATGGAGCGGGCGAGCGTGCCGAGAAAGATGCCCATGGAGGTCGTGGCGAACAGATGCACGGAGGTACCGGCCAGAAACAGCGTGATCGATCCTTCGATCGGAACGGAAAGTAGCCCCTGCACCATGAAGACGAGGGCGAAGGCGGATGCCGCGAGCACCACGAGGCCCATTGCCCAGACCTTGCTGGTCATGATCTCGAAGGGAGTGACGGGCATCACCAGCAGGTGTTCGACCGTGCCGTGCTCGCGCTCGCGGATCAGCGCCGCGCCGGTCAGCACGATCGAGAGCATGGTCACGTTGTTGATGACCTGCATGATGGCACCGAACCAGGATTTGTTGAGTTGCGGATTGAAGCGCACCCGGAGCGCCAAGCCTACCGGCGGCTCGGCGATGTCGCGATAGCGTTGCGCGAAGGCGCGCACCTCGTCGGCAACGATAGTCTGGATATAGCCGCTGCCGGTAAAGGCCTGGCTCATGCGCGTCGCATCGACGTTGAGCTGGATCGTTGGCCTGCGTCCCGCCAGCAGGTCGCGCTGAAACTCGGGCGGGATGTTCAGCGCAAAGGTGTCGAGGCCTGCGTCCATGCGGGCGTCCATCTCGGCTTGGGTGATGAACTTGGGCAGCACGAAATAGGGCGGATAGAAGGCGCTGGCGATCCGCCCCGACAGCGGCGAACGGTCCTCGTCGACGATGGCGATTGGCGCCTTGTTGAGGGTTTCCGGCATCGCCGTTGCCGCCGTATAGATCGAAAAGGTGAAGGCGTAGGCGATCAGCACCAGCATGATCGGGTCGCGTGTCAGGCTGCGCAGCTCCTTGACGCCAAGATGCAGGATGTTGGCAGCACGCATGGCTCAGTTCTCCTGCTTCTTCAGCAGGACGGCGGACAGTCCGAGCAGCACCGGCACGGCCAGCGCCAGCGGGATGAAGGAGGCATACAGATCAGAAAAATTCAGGGCCTTGGAGAAGGTGCCGCGCGCGATGGTCAGAAAATGCGTGGTCGGATAAATCTCGCCGATCAGCCTGCCCACCCCCTGGAGCGACGAGACCGGGTCGATCATGCCCGAAAAGCTCGCCGCTGGCAGGATGGTAAGCACCGCAGTGCCGAAGAGGGCGGCGATCTGGCTGCGCATAAAGGCCGAGATCAGGAGGCCAACGGCGGTGGCGGCACCGACATAGAGCAGCGCACCAGCCGTTAGTGTCAGAAAACTGCCCTTCAACGGCACGCCGAATACGGTCACCGCAAGCAGGGTGAGCAACAGGAAGCTCAGCGCGGACAGCACGACATAGGGGAGTTGCTTGCCGAGCAGGAACTCGAGCCGCGTGGTGGGCGTGACGTAGAAGTTGGTGATCGAGCCCAGCTCTTTTTCGCGCACCACGCTGAGCGCCGCGAGCATGGCCGGGATCAGCATGAGCAGCAGCGGGATCACCGCCGGCACCATCGCCACCAGGCTCTTGACGTCGGGGTTGTAGCGGAAGCGGGTTTCCAGATTCGCCAGACCTGCCAGCGCGTCCCCATGGCCGGCTTCGCGGGCCTTGGTCGCGAGCCAGTGGGCATGCATCCCTTGCACGTAGCCGCGGGCGGTCTCGGCGCGCGTCGGCATGGCACCGTCGATCCAGGCGCCGATCTCCACCGCCCGTCCGCGGGCGATATCGCGGGCAAAGCCTGATGGGATCTCGATGGCCAGGCTGAGTTTTCCCGCACGCATCCGCCGATCAAGATCGTCATAATCGGTGATCGGCGGTTGTTCGACGAAATAGCGGGAGCCGGCGATGTTGAGCGTATAGTCACGGCTGACGGTGGTCTGATCGCGGTCGAGAACCGCGAAGGTCAGGTCCTCCACGTCCAGGCTGATGCCGTAGCCCATCACGAACATCAGGATGACGCTGCCAACGAGCGCGAGCGTTAGCCGGATGGGATCGCGGCGCAGCTCCAGGGCTTCGCGCCGCGCGTAGCTGACCATGCGGCGAGAGTCGAAGAAGCGCCGCCAGCCCTGTGGCTCGGCACGGGCGGCTGGCGCTTCGGCCGCGACGAGGGGCGCCGCCGCTTCCGGGAGCCGCGCCTGAGCTTCGCCCGCGGCGGCCGCCTCCTCGAGATAGGCGATGAAGGCCTCTTCCAGGGTGTCCACGCCGCGCTGGCTGGTCAGGGCGGCGGGCGTATCGGTGCCGAGCACCCGGCCCTCGTGCATCAGCGCGATGCGGTCGCAACGCTCGGCCTCGTTCATGAAGTGGGTGGAGATGAAGACAGTGACGCCGTCACGGCGCGACAGCTCCGCCAGCATGCGCCAGAAGGCGTCGCGCGCCACGGGGTCGACGCCCGAGGTGGGCTCGTCCAGGATCAGCATCTCGGGCTTGTGGATCATCGCGACTGCCAGCGACAGGCGCTGGCGGTGGCCGAGGGGCAACCGGTCCGGCAGGCTGTCGATCGCCGCAGTCAGATCGAAGCGCGCCGCCATCTCGTCCACACGCTGGAGAATCTCGGCGGCGGGCACGTGGAACAGCCGCGCGTGCAGCTCCAGGTTCTGCCGCACCGTGAGCTCGGTGTAGAGCGAGAAGAACTGCGACATGTAGCCGACGCGGCGGCGGGTCGCGAGGTCGTGCGGGTCCACCTCGTGTCCGAACAGCCAAGCGCGGCCCTCGCTCGGCGGCAGGAGGCCGGTCAGCATCTTCATGGTGGTGGTCTTGCCGCAGCCGTTGGAGCCGATGAAGCCGAAGATCTCGCCGCGGCGGATGCGGAAGCTCACATGGTCCACCGCGACGAAGTCGCCGAAGCGCATCGTCAGGTTCTGCGCCTCGATGGCGGTCTCGCCGTCGGCTTCGGCGGTGCGCGGCGGGATCTCCACCGCCCGGTGGCCCCGGCGCTTGTCCTCCGGCAGCAGGGCGATGAAGGCCGCCTCCAGCGCGCCGGTGCCGGTCCGGGCCAGCAGCTCGCGCGGCGGCGCCGCGGCGAGCACGCGTCCCCCGTCCATCGCCGCCAGCCAGTCGAAGCGCGCCGCTTCCTCCATGTAGGCGGTCGCGACCAGCACGCTCATGCCGGGCCGGGTGCGGCGGATACGCCCGATCAGGTCCCAGAACTGCCGCCGCGACAGCGGATCGACGCCGGTGGTGGGCTCGTCGAGGACTAGAAGGTCGGGGTCGTGGATCAGCGCGCAGCACAGGCCGAGCTTCTGCTTCATGCCGCCGGAGAGCTTGCCGGCCGGCCGGTCGAGGAACGGCTTGAGCCCGGTGGCCAGCGTCAGCGCCTCGATGCGGCGCGCCCGTTCGCCGCCATCGTGTCCGAACAGACGGCCGAAGAAGTCGATGTTCTCGAACACCGACAGCGTGGGATAGAGGTTCTTGCCGAGGCCCTGCGGCATGTAGGCGATGCGCGGACAGACCGTTCGGCGGTGGCTTGCCTCTGTCATGTCGCCGCCGAGCACTTCAACTTGTCCAGCTTGAATTTTACGTGCACCCGCGATCAGCGCTAGCAAGCTTGATTTGCCGACTCCATCCGGGCCGATCAGCCCGGCCATGCAGCCCGCCGGGATATCGAGTCTGACTTCAGAGAGCGCATGCACCTTGCCGTAACGTAATGTTACGTCCCGCAGCCGGGCGACCGGCGGAGCGGCACCCCCGGGCCCCCCGGTCTGTGCAAGTACATCCCGGTTCATTGCGGCAGCCTGGTCTGGAGTTCAGGCGGCCAGTCCACCCGCGGGTCGAGCCGCACATAGGCCATCCCCGGCAGGCCGGTCTTGACCTGGTGGAGGTGCTGCCTGAGCAGGTCCGGGTCGATCCGCACCTTGATGCGGAACATCAGCTTCTGGCGTTCTTCCGCGGTTTCCACAGTCTTGGGCGTGAATTGCGCGACGTCCGCGACGAACGAGATTTGGGCCGGAATCACGTATTGCGGGGCGGCGTCGAGCACGAGCCGCGCCTCGGTCCCAAGCGCGACGCGCCCGGCTTGTTCCGTCGGCAGGAAGAAGGTCATGTAGACATCGGCGAGATCGACCATGTTCAGCACCACGCCGCCGGGAGAGAGCACCTCTCCGGGCTGGGCGACGCGGTACTGGACACGGCCGTCACGCGGCGACCTCAGCACGCTGTCGTCGATGTCAGCCTGAATGCGCTGGATGGTGGCCCGAGCCGCTTCCACGGTGGCCTCCGCCCCAATGACATCCGACTTGGCCCGGCCAATGGCGGCTTGCGCGGCCGCCGCCTGCGCCTCCGCGGCGCCGACCGCGGCTTTCGCCGCCTGAAAGGCGGCGCGGTCGTCGTCCAGCTTCGAGACGGGGACGGCGCCTTTCGGCGCGAGCTCCTCCGAGCGGGCGACCCGCCTCTGTGCGGCGTCGAGCTCGGCCTTCCTCTGAGCAATGAGCGCCTCGGCCGCCTGCTTCTCGGCTTCGCGCTGGGTCACCTGGCTTTGCGCGGTCTCGATGCCGATAAGCGCCCGTCGCAGCTGCGCCTCGGCCTCGCGGAGTTGCGCCTCCAGGACGGCCGTATCCATCCTCGCCAGTTCCTGCCCGGCGCGAACAAAATCGCCTTCGTTGGCCAGGATGTCCTTGACCCGGCCCGCGGTCTTGGCCGCGACGTCGATCTCCACGGCCTCGATCCGGCCGTTGCCGCCGGCGAACCCGTCCGGCAGCCCCCGCGGCTGGAGAAACCGCCAAGCGGCTGCGGCGGCCACGCCGACAAGCGCGACGACCGCGATCCGGAGCAGCCAGGTCTTGATCGGTTTGCTCATTCCCCCATCTCGTCGTTGTTGAACCTTGCGTCGGGTTGCGGCTCTACCCACGATCGGTCGCTCTGCCGCCGGCGCGGCGCGCGATGACCGGCGCAGGGTGACCGTAACGGAACGGTCTCGGCGGCTTTCAATAGCAACATATACGGGCTCGCGCCTTGATCTCTCAAGACGCCGCCACTCATGCTCTATGGGACCGCCCTGGTCGTCCTGGAGCCGTGGTCCTGCCGGACGCTGCCGCTGCCCCCTCTTGTGGAAAAGCCTCGTCTGCTTATAATAAACAATACTTACTATGAATCAACGGAGGGTGCGGGCGCTCTGATGCGTGATCCCGATCAAAGCGTGGGTTTCCTGGTGAACGACGTGGCGCGCCTGCTGCGGCGGAACTTCAATCGCCGGGCACAGGAACTCGGCCTGTCCCAGGCCCAATGGCAGGCGCTGGCCTACCTGTCGCGCCAGGAGGGCGTAAACCAGGTCACCCTGGCCGAGAGCCTGGACATTCAGCCGATGACGCTGGCGCGCCTGATCGACCGGCTGCAGGAAGCCGGCCTGGTGGCCCGCCGGCCCGATCCCGGTGACCGCCGGGCCTTTCGCCTTTATCTGACCGAGGACGCCCAGCCGCTGCTCGGGCGGATGTGGGATATCGCCGCCGAAACCCGCGAGGACGCCATGGCCGGGCTGGCCGACGACAGAAAACAGGTGCTGATCGATGCCCTGCGCCACATGAAGCGGAACCTCGTCGCGGCCGAGAGTGCAGCCGATGGCATTGGCGGGGAGCCGGAGAAAGCCCTCTCGAATGCAGCAGGAAGCGTCTGATCGAATGCAGCAGGAAGCGTCTGAGCGTCCACGCGGCGCCCACGGCCCGGACCAGACGTCCCCCGATGCCCCCTCGGGGGAGGACGCCGGGCCGGGCCGGGACACCCCCCGACCGGCCGGGCTGCGCCGCTGGTTGCGGCGCTTCCTGCTGCTCCTCGGCCCCGTCGCCGTCGGCGTTGTGGGCGGCTATGTGTATTTCACGGGCGGGCGCTACGTCGGCACGGAGAATGCCTACGTCCAGGCGGACAAGGTGATGATCGCCGCGGAAGTCTCCGGCCTCATCGCCGAGGTCGCCGTACGCGAGAACCAGCATGTGGCTAAGGGGGATGTGCTGTTCCGCATCGACGACCGGCCCTATCGCATCGCCCTGGCGCAGGCCGAAGCGCGGCTTGCGAGCATCCGCGGCGAGATCGCGAGCCTCAAGGCCTCATACCGGCAGAATGAGGAAGAGCTCGCCCTGGCGCGAACCAACATCGCCTTCGCCAAGAAGGAGTTCGACCGGCAATCCAAGCTGGTCGCGACCAACGCCGTCTCGCGCAGCAAGTTCGACGCCGCGGAGCATGATCTTGATGTGGCGCGCCAGCGGGTGCGCGTCGTCGAGCAGGAGATCGCACAAATCCGCGCCCAGCTGGGCGGCGACCCGGATATCCCGGTGGAACGCCATCCCCGCTATCTTGAGGCACTGGCCGCCCGGGACCGGGCGGCCCTGGACCTCGAGCGGACCGTCGTGCGCGCGCCGTTCGCCGGCATCGCCAGCAACACGCCCCAGATCGGGCAGCAGGTGGTCGGCAACGCCGCGTTCAGCAGCCCGGTGATGAGCCTCGTCGCCGACACCGGCGTCTGGATCGAGGCCAACTTCAAGGAGACCGACCTCACCTATGTCAGGCCCGGCCAGTCCGTGGCGATCCACGTGGATAGCTATCCCGATCGTGACTGGCAGGGAACGGTGGAAAGCCTGAGCCAGGCGACCGGCGCGGAGTTCTCCGTCATCCCGCCGCAGAACGCCACCGGCAACTGGGTCAAGGTGGTGCAGCGCATCCCCATGCGCATCGCCGTCGAGACGAACGGTAGCGATCCAGCGCTGCGGGCCGGCATGAGCACCACGGTCGAGATCGACACCGGGCATCGCCGGCCGCTGCCCGGCTTCGTGCGGACCGCGCTCTCCTGGCTCGGCGTCTCACGTACTGTTGCCGCCGAGTCGGAAGCGCGCCGATGACGACGACTGCGACGGAGAGCACGCCGCTGGAACGCGGCCTGATCACCGTCTCCATCATGCTGGCGACGATCATGCAGGCGATCGATACGACGATCGCCAACGTGGCGCTCCCACACATGCAGGGCAGCCTGTCGGCCACCCAGGACCAGATCTCCTGGGTCCTGACCTCCTACATCGTCGCCGCCGCGATCATGACCCCGCCCACCGGCGTCCTGGCGGCGCGCCTGGGGCGCAAGCGGCTGTTCGCGATCATGGTGACCGGCTTCACCATCGCCTCCATGCTGTCCGGCGCGGCCACGTCGCTCGTCGAGATCGTGCTCTACCGCCTGCTGCAGGGCGCCTTCGGCGCCGGTCTCGTGCCGCTCTCCCAGGCCGTGCTGCTCGATACATACCCGCGCGAGAAGCACGGATCGGCCATGGCCATGTGGGGCGTCGGCGTGATGGTCGGCCCGATCCTCGGCCCCACCCTCGGCGGCTACCTGACCGAGGTCTACAACTGGCGCTGGGTGTTCTACATCAACCTGCCGGTCGGCATCCTGGCGCTCCTCGGCATCCTCGCCTTCGTGCCGGAGACGGCGCGCGACCGCCGCCGCTTCGACTTCTTCGGCTTCGCGTTGCTCAGCCTCGCTATCGGCGCGCTGCAGATGATGCTCGACCGCGGCGAGTCCCAGGACTGGTTCGCCTCGACCGAGATCGTGGTCGAGGCCGTGCTCGCGGGACTCTTCCTCTACATGTTCCTTGTCCACATGTTCACGGCGAGAGAGCCGTTCCTCGAGCCCGGCCTGTTCCGGGACCGCAACCTCGCGGTGGGGCTCTTCCTCATCTTCATGGTCGGCGTGGTCCTGCTCGCCACCCTCGCCCTGCTGCCGCCCTTCCTGCAGAACCTGATGGGCTTTCCGGTGCTGATCACCGGCTACGTGCTCGCCCCGCGCGGGATCGGCACCATGATCGCCATGGTTCTGGTCGGTCGGCTGATCGGCAAGCTGGACACCCGTCTGCTGATCCTGCTCGGCATCGGGCTGACCGCGCTCTCCCTGTGGGAGATGTCCGGCTTCACCACCGAGGTGCCGGTCTCGACCATCGTCTGGACCGGCATCATCCAGGGGCTGGGGCTCGGCTTCATCTTCGTGCCGCTCAGCACTCTGACGTTCTCGACCCTCGCCCCGCATTACCGGAACGAGGGCACCGCCATGTTCAGCCTGATGCGCAACATCGGCAGCAGCATCGGCATCTCGATCGTCGTCACGCTGCTCGCCCGGAACACCCAGGTGAACCATGCCGGCATCGCGGACGTCATGACGCCGTTCCGTGCCACACTTCAACAGCCATGGCTGCCGCAGGTGTGGAACTGGCATACGGCATCGGGGCTGGTGGCGCTCAACAGCGAGGTGACGCGGCAGGCGGCGACCATCGCCTACCTCAACGACTTCATCTTCATGATGTGGGTGACGTTGCTGTCCGCGCCGCTGTTGCTGTTGCTCCGAAAGCCGCGGGCGCCCGCTTCCGCGGGGCCGGCCGCAGCGGAGTAGAGGGATTGGAGGCGGCTCGGAATGTACCGAAAAATACTCATGGCTTATGACGGCACCCGGCCGGGCCGGGCTGCGCTGCGGCAAGGCGCCGATCTGGCGATTCTATGCAAGGCCCGGGTGTATCTGCTGGCGGTTGTCGCGTCCGAGCTCGGCATCACGCTGGCCGAGGCCGCGGCGCCATCGGACCTGCCGGAGCGGGAACGTGAAGAGGTGCGGCGCGTGCTAACGGAGGGCGCCGAAGAATTGCGGAACGCAGGCCTTTCCGTCGAGACACGTCTTGGCGCTGGCAACCCCGCGGAGGAAATCGGCCGCGTGGCGCGCGAGGTGGGAGCGGACCTGATCGTGGTCGGCCACCGTGAGCAAACCGCGCTTGCGCGGTGGTGGAGCGGTTCCGTCGGACTTTCCTTGCTTGCCCATGCCCCATGCAGCGTGCTGGTGGCCGTTTCGCGTGTCATTCCCTCCCGGTAATCACTGCGGGCTGCGCCGGAATATCCGCACGGCGATGAAAAAGAGCGGGACGCCGATGGCGAGGAGAGAGAGGGCCTGCGGCCACAATGTTTCAATCCCGGCGCCTTTCAGGAAAACGCCCAGGATGACGTCCATATAGTGGCGCAACGGGCTCGCGAGCGACGCGATCTGAAGCGCCTTCGGCATGCTCTCGACCGGCGCAAGCGTGCCCGACAGAAACATCAGCGGGAACAGCCCGAAGAAAGCGAGCAACAGCGCTTGCTGCAGCGTACGGCTGATGGTTGCGATCAGCACGCCGATGGCAATCGCGCTCAACAGGAAAAGCGCCGTTAGGCCGAGGAACAGGAGCAGGCTGCCGCGCAGCGGCACCCCGAACCACCAGACGATGAGGAGGCTTGGAAATACCGACAGAAGACCCATGACGAGGGTCGGCAGCGTCTTGGCGATGAAGAGCTCCGCCGTTCCGATCGGGGTCACGCGCAGCTGCTCGATCGTGCCGGCCTCTTTCTCGCGGACGATCGAGGCCGCCGGATGGATCACGCCGACCATGAGGGCGGCAAGCGCGACCATCGAGAGCACCATGAACGAGGTATAGGTCTGGTTGGGGTTGTACCAGACCCGCACCAGTGGCTGCGATCCGGGGGCCGTATCGGCTCCGCCGCCGGCGTCCGCGGCGAAGCGCCCGACGATCTCCAGCGCATAGCCGCGCGCCTGGGCCGCCATGTTGGAATTGGTGCCGTCGAGCAGCACCTGCACTGCCGGAGCCGAATTTCGAGTGAGATCGCGCTGAAACCCCTGCGGCACGACGAGTGCGACCCGCACCCGGCCCTCCTGCAGCCAAGCGCCGGCCGCCGCCGTGTTGTCCGGGCGCCCCGCATAGGCGAAGACGTCCGTCGCGAGAAAGCCCTGAACGAGGGCGCGGCTGGCCGGGGTGCGATCCTGATCGACGACGGCGAGCGGCATGTTCTCGACCTCGAAGGAGAGCGCCAGGGCGCAGATTACGACCTCGACCGTGTAGAGCCAAAGGATCAGCACCAGCATGACCCGGTCGCGCAGGAACTGGATGAGCTCCTTGACCAGCAGACCAGCGAGCCGCGCGCCCATCACGCCACCTTCTTGCGGAAGCGCCATACCGCAAGCGCGAAGATCGCGACCGTATAAGCAAGAAGCAGCAGCACCGAGGGCCACAGCTCGGGCAGCCCCGCCCCCTTGAGCACCACGCCGCGCGAGAAGTCCACGAAATACTGGGCCGGGAAGAGCCGGGTGTAGAGCTGCAGCACATAAGGCATCGTGAAGATCGGGAACAGGAAGCCGGAAAAGAGGAAGGACGGCATCAGCGTCACGATAAGGGCAAGCAGCATGGCGACGAGCTGGCTGTTGGTGAGAGTAGAAACGAGAAGCCCGAGGCCGACCGTGCAGAAGACGTAAACCAGCCCGACGGCGAGGAGAAGACCGAGGCTGCCCCTGAGCGGCACGCCGAACCAGAGGAATCCCACCGCGATGACCATGACGATCTGGAGGAACGCTATCAGTCCATAGGGGACGAGCTTCCCGGCAAGAAACTCGGCCGGCGTGAGCGGCGAGGCGAATATCTGCTGGATCGAGCCCGTCTGTTTTTCGCGCGTGATCGCAAGCGCGGTCAGAAGCGGCGGGAAGGCCATGAGGATGACGCCGAACAGGCCGGGGATCACATAGGTCACGCTCTTCAGCGCCGGGTTGTACCAGACCCGCGTCTCGACCGTGACCAGCGGCGGCGCCCGCCGGCCGAACCCGCCGATGATCGTCTCGGCGTAAGCCGCCACGAGATTGGCGGTTGCCGAATAGGTTCCGTCGACGAGCGCCTGAACCGGAGCGGCGTCGCCCCGCGCGAGTCTTTCCCCGAAACGCGATGGGATAATCAGCGCGAGCTTGACCGTGCCGCGTTGCAAACCGGCCTCTGCCGCGCGCGCAGTCGTATAGTCGTGCTCGAGCTGGAAGTATCCGCTCGCCACGAACCGCTCGACGAGCGCGCGGCTCGCGGGCGAGCGGTCTTGGTCGAGCACGCCCATCGGCACATTATCCACGTCGAGCGAGATCGCGTAGCCGAAGAGGAAGAGCATGACCAGCGGCATCAGCAACGCCACCGCCACGGTCACGGGATCGCGGACGATTTCCTTCGCCTCCTTCCGGGCGACCGCGGCGATGCGCGCGGGCTTCATGATGCGGCTCCCGCCGCTTGGGCCTTGCTGCGCTCGCGTTCCATGAAGGCGAGAAAGACATCCTCCGCCGTCTCCAGGGTCCGCTCCGGAAAGCGGGCGCGCAGCGTGGCAAGATCGCCCGCCGCGATCAAACGGCCCTCGTGCATCAGGCCAAGACGGTTACAGTACGGCGCTTCCTCCAGATTGTGGGTGGTCACCAGCACGGTCATTCCCGCCTCCGCGAGCATCCGGATGAGCCTCCAGAAGCGGAAACGCGCCAGCGGATCGACCCCGGCGGTGGGCTCGTCGAGAAACAGGGCCGCCGGGCGATGCAGGATGCCGCAGCCGAGCGCCACGCGCTGGCGCACCGCCCCGGACAAGCGGGCGATGGGCTCGTCCTCCAGGCCTTCCAGCCCGGTCGTCTTCATAGCCCAACCGATCGCCGCGCGCGCGGGACGGCGCGACAAGCCGTAGGCGCTCGCGAAAAACGCGAAGTTCTCGGCGACCGTGAGGTCGGGATAGAGCGAGAAGCGCTGCGACATGTAGCCGATCCGCTGGCGGAGCCGGCGCGGCGCCGCCGCGACGTCGACCCCGGCGACCTCGGCGGTTCCCGACGAGGGCGGCAACAGCCCGCACAGCATGCGGATCAGCGTCGTCTTGCCGGCGCCGTTGGCGCCCAACAGGCCGAAGATTTCGCCGGGCGCGATGGTGAGCGAGACCCGGTCGACCGCAACGAATGCGCCGAAACGCCGCGTCAAATCCCGCATGGCGATATGTCCGGACGCCTCGTGCTCCCGTCCAGCGGCGGCAATCCGAATTTCGGGCGCGGCCCCAGGCCCTTCCTCTCCCGGCTCGCGGCCGCGCAGGATCGTGAACACGTCCTCCATCCCCGGCTGCGCCGGCGCGAGCTGCCCCAACTCCGCAAGTCGCTCTCGCAGATCGGAGGAAAGGGTGTGGCCGGGCCGCATGACGAAGCGGATATCCTCGGCCCGCCACTGAATGCCGAGGATCCCGGACGCCTCTTGCAGCGCCGCCTCGACGGCCGCGGGCTGCTCCGAGCGTACGCCGAAGACCCGACCCCTCGCCTCGCTACGGAGTTCCTCGGGCGATCCGAGCGCGATCATTCGACCCCGATCGAGAAAGGCAACGCGGTCGCAACGGTCGGCTTCGTCCATGTAGGACGTGGCGAGAATGATCGTCGTTCCCTGACGGCGGAAATCCTCGAGAATGCGCCAAAGCTCGCGCCGCGAGAGGGGGTCGACACCGAGACCCGGCTCGTCGAGAAGCAGGAGCGGCGGTTCATGGATGAGGTTTGCGCAGAGAGCGAGCTTCTTGCGCATGCCGCCCGAAAGTGCCCCTTCGCGCCGGTCGAGAAAGGACGCGAGCCCGGCCATGGCGAGCAGCTGCCCGCGCCGGGTCACGTATGTCGCCTTCGGAACGCCTCGCACCTCGGCGGCGAATGTCAGGTTCTCCGCCACCGTCAAACGATCATAAAGGGTGAAGCCCTGGGCCATATAGCCGATCCGCGACGTGACCTCCGAGGCTTCCCGCACCGTGTCGAAGCCCAGGACGCGGCAGGCGCCCTCGCTCGGGTCGAGGATGGCGGCGAGAAGCTGCAAGAGCGTCGTCTTTCCGGCGCCGTCCGGCCCCATGATGCCGACGATCTCGCCGGCTCCCGCCGTCAGCTCGATATCTCTTGCGGCCCATACCGACCCGAACCGGCGCCCGACGCCATGAGCCTTCACGATCGGTTCGCCGTTTGCCATTGCCCCGCTCCTATTCCGGCACGAACAGCCGCTCCGGCCAGCCGGCAGCGGATTGCCACAGGATCCAGGCATCGGCGGGCATCCCGGGCTTCAAGGCGCCGTCGGGATTGTCGAGCGAGAGCGTCACGCCGAAGACGAGACGCACGCGTTCCTCGGGCATGTGGATATCGCGCGGCGTGAACTGCGCTGCCTGATCGACCCGCGCGACGCGCGCCTCGAACATCCGGTCGGGATAAGCATCCACGCGCACGCGGGCCAGCGCACTGAGTTTCACCTTGGCGATGTCGCGCTCGGGAATGAACACCTTGAGTTCCGCGCGCCTGAGATCGAGGAGCGTGGCGACGGTTTGTCCCGGTTGCACGAACTCGCCGGGCTCGACGGCTTTGATGAGGATCGTGGCGCCGAGCGGCGCGGAGATGCTGGTCTTGACGATCTGGTTGACGAGGAGGTCCAGCTCGCGCCGGGCGGCCGTGATGCGCTTGTCGATGGCGCCGATCCCGGCTTCGAGAGCCGCCACGCGGCCCTGCGCTTCGCGAAATGCGTTTTCGGCCTGTTCCAGTCGCTGTGGCGGAACCGTCCCGCGCTCCTTCAGCTCCTGGTAACGGGCGAGGTCGCTTTCAGCTGTTCGAAGGTGATGGCGCCAGACCTGAAGCTCGCGTTCCAAGCGCTCCCGTTCCTGCCCAAGGGCGTCGGCCTCGGCCTCGGCGCGGGCCTTGTTCAATCTGGGATCGGTGTCATCGAGCCGCACCAGGAGAGCGCCGGCGGTGACCGTCCTGCCCTCGACGAGGCGACTTTCCACTACCCGGCCGGCGACCTCCGCCGCGACCTTGACTTCGGTCCCCTCGACATGGCCGTTGCCATAAAGAAGCTGCGCCGGCAGCGGCGCGGGCTTGAGATAGACGTACAAGCCGTAGGAGCCTCCCGCGATCAGGAGAAGGACGATGGCCGTCCATAACCATGCTGTGCGCATTCAGACATCCTTGTCCCGATGGAGCATTGCAACTCCGTCGGACAGTGCGTGGCTCGCCACGACCCCATGACGGGAATAGCTGTGGACGGTTCTCCAGCTCATCTCATGGCGCCTTTATCATTTTCTTTATCATTTATCTCGTCGCTTGGCTCTTTTGTCTTCGCCGCCACTTGAGGTTTCGCGCTGTGGGGACTTTACTTGGGAAACCGTGACCGAGAGTGGCACCACGAGGCATCGTGCGCGGCGCGGACAGCGTCGCTGATCCGCGGTTCTTAACGATCCAGCCCCCGATGTCGCCTAACATGCTGACATTTCCAGGCGAGCATCGGCATGGCGCCAATGCGCGCACGTATT
>JBFWUN010000079.1:0-15633 GCA_050247235.1 Gammaproteobacteria bacterium | reverse complement strand
CCCAGCGACAGCGCGTACAGGATGGTGTCCTCCACGCGGTACTGCGATTCGCGCGTGTCGACGGTCATGCCGACCAGCTGCCTGTAATCGATCATCGTGCCTCCCGGGTCACGCGTTGAGAATCAGCTCGCGGGCGACGACCTTGAGCGCGAGCGTCTCTTCCGCACCTTCGAAGATCGACAGGACCCGCGCATCCACGAAGTAACGGCTGACCGCCGTCTCTTCCGAGTAGCCCATGCCACCGTGGATCTGCAGCGCCTCGCGCGTGACGTGCTCGGCGGCGCGGCACGCGTAGAGCTTGACGAGGCTCGCTTCCATCTGTCCCTTGCCTGCATCCATCAGCGACGCCACGTGGTAGGTCATCTCCTGGCAGGCGCGCAGCATCGCGCCAAGCACCGCGAGCTTGGCCGCGGTGAGCTGGTAGTCTGCGAGCCTGCGCCCGAATACGCTCCGCTCCTGCGCGTAGCGTGCCGCGGCGTCGAACGCTGCACGCATCACCCCGCAGGCGCGCGCCGCGGTCTGCAGGCGCCCGCCGGCGAATCCCGCCATCGTCTGGTAAAACCCTTTCCCTTCCGCTTCCGGCCCGCCGACCATGTTCTCGGCGGGCACGAACACATTGTCGAAGAACAGCGTGTAGGAATGCATGCCGCGATAACCGATCGTCGGGATCGCCTTGCCGGTGAGCACGCCGCCTTCGGGCTGCCGGACCTCGAACGCCTTGTCGTCGGTGGACGGTTTTTCCAGCAGGAACAGGCTGAGCCCGCGGTGGGCGGCCGCCGGGTCGGGATCGGTGCGCGCCAGCACCAGCAGGAGCCCGGCCTTGCCGGCGAACGTGCACCAGGTCTTGGCGCCGTTGAGCCGCCAGCCCCCCGCGACCTTCGTCGCCTTCAGCCGGACGGCCGCGACGTCCGACCCGCAGTCCGGTTCGGTCACTGCGATCGCGCAGAGCGGCTGTCCCTGCGCAATCCCGGGCAGCCACTGCGCCATCTGCGCCTCGTGGCCACCCGCGAGCAGCGCACGCGTCATGATCTCGGGGCGGGTCAGCGGCGAGCCCGCCGCGGCGAGCGAGCCGCGCGACAGTTCCTCGGTGACGACCACCATCGACAGGTTGTCGTGACCGCCGTCCGGCGCGGTACCGCCGAAGCGCTCCGGCACGGACAGCGCGAAGCAGCCCATGTCGGCGATCGCACCGAGGACCTCGTCCGGGATCGTCAGGTCCTCGCGGTGGATTTCCTCCGCACGGGGCAGTACCACCTCCTCGGCGACGCGGGCGAAGCTCGCCGCGATGATCTGCTTGTCCTCGGGCAGCAGCGAACGTCCGCAGTGTCCCGCCGCGAGCAGTCCGCGTCCCACCGCTTCGAGCGCTTCCGGGCTTCCGTGGTGTGCGCAGAACGCGAGCGCGGAGGGCTGCTCGAACACCGACAGGTATTCCTCGCCGCTGGCCCCGGTGGCAAACCGGATGCGTTCGAAACGTGCCCGCAGCTTGGGCAGCGCGTCGGCGGCGAACACCAGCGCCATCCCGGTTTCGAGATCCGCGGCACCCTGGGCGAGGCAGGCCTCGCCGTAGCGGAGCATCGCGCGCATCGCGTGCAGTTCCGCATTGATGAACGCGAACTCGTAGCTGACAACCTGCGCGGTATCGAGCTGCGCGGCGAGCGGACCGCGCGCTTCGAGCTGGCGTTTCAGGCGGCCGACCTGCGTGCGGAACAGCGTGGTCAGGGTGTCGTGCAGGGCGAGTCCGGTCGCGAGCGCGTCGGCGGTATTCATGCTGGATGCTCCTCGTCGGGTCTGCGGGGCGCGACCAACGGCCGCGATCGCGGCGGGTTCTGCCGGCACCGCGGCTGCGTATCCCGCGTGGTCGGACGGCGTTCCGGTGCCACGCGTCAAACTGCCGGGGCCCGTCCGCGAAACGCGGGTGCAGCGTCGGGTTCGCGTGCCCCGTGAAGCGCGCCACCGCCCGGTCTTCGGCGCGGTGAACCGCCCGGCGCGCATGGTACTGGAGTCCCCGCGGACGGGGAACCGCGTGCATCCGATTCAAAAACCGGCGGCGTCGGCGTAGGCTGCGCCGTGATTCCGAACGAGGGTTGGCTGTGCTGCAGTTTCACGTGGTCCCGGACCTGCCGCTGATTCGCGCCGGCGACGATCTCCCATCCATCCTGCAGGCCGGCCTCGCGCGGCTGCCCGTCGGACTCGACGATGGTGACATCGTCGTGATTGCACAGAAGATCGTCTCCAAGGCGGAAGGGCGCCTGGTCCCGCTGGCGACCGTCACACCGGGCGCGGAAGCCTGCGCGCTCGCGCGTGAAACCGACAAGGATCCGCGTCTCGTCCAGCTCATCCTCGACGAGTCGAGCGAAGTGATGCGCAAGCGCCCCGGCGTGCTGATCGTGCGGCACCGGCTCGGCAACGTTGGCGCGCATGCGGGGATCGACCAGTCGAACATCGAACACGCGGGCGGCGAATGCGCGCTGCTGCTGCCGCGGGACCCGGATGCGTCCGCGCGGGCGCTGCGCGAGGCGCTTGGGGCCGCGACCGGCCGCCGGCTCGGCGTCATCATCGCCGACAGCATGAACCGGGCGTGGCGACTCGGCACGATCGGCGGCGCCATCGGATGCGCGGGCGTGCAGGTGCTGGACGACCTGCGCGGGACGCGGGATCTCTTCGGCCGTGAGCTCAAGGTCACGATCATCAACCGCGTGGATTCCCTCGCCGCGACGGCGTGCCTGCTGATGGGAGAGAGTATCCAGCGCACGCCGGCCGTGCTGGTGAAGGGGCTGCCGCCGGAGGAGACCGCGCAGTGCGCCCGGGACCTGATCCGGCCGCTGCACGAAGACATGTTCCGGTGAACGGGAAGTACCTCGCGATCACCGGCGGCGTCGGTGGTGCCAAGCTCGCGGTGGGTCTCGCGCGCCTGCTGGGCCCCGAGCAGCTGGCGTTCATCGTCAACACGGGCGACGACTTCGAACACCTCGGGCTGCACGTGTCTCCGGACATCGACACGCTGACCTACGCATTGTCCGACCTGGGCAATCCCGAAACGGGCTGGGGGCGGCGCGGCGAGACCTGGCACTTCATCGCAACGGTGCGCGAACTCGGCGGGGAGGACTGGTTCAACCTCGGCGATCGCGATCTCGCGCTGCACGTGCTGCGGACGCAGCGGCTGCGCGCGGGCCGCAGCCTGACCGACGTCACCGGAGAACTCACGGCTGCACTCGGCATCGCGCACCCGGTGCTGCCGATGAGCGACCAGCCGGTACGGACCGTGGTGCATACCGCCGCGGGGCCGCTCGCGTTCCAGCACTACTTCGTGCGCGAGAAGTGCGCGCCGGCGGTGACCGGTTTCGCGTTTGCCGGCGTCGACGCCGCGACATTGAACCCACGTGTCGCCGCCTGGCTGGCAGATCCCGCCCTGGCCGGCGTGATCGTGTGTCCGTCGAACCCGTTCGTCAGTATCGATCCGATCCTCGCAGTGCCCGGGTTGCGCGCGCACCTCCGCGCGCGGCGGGTCCCGGTCGTCGCGGTATCGCCGATCGTTGCCGGACAGGCGCTCAAGGGCCCGACCGCCAAGATGATGGCCGAACTGCGGGTGCCCGCGACCGCCGTGGCCGTGGCGATGCACTACCGGGACATCCTCGATGGCTTCGTGCTCGACGCGCAGGATGCGGCGCTGGCGGGGGTGCTGGCGCAGTCGGAGATCGCCGCTATCGCGACCCCCTCTGTCATGGTAACGTTGGACGACAAGATCCGGCTGGCGCACACCACGTTGGAATTCATCCAGACCCTGCAACCGCCCCGAGCAGCGATCCACACGCCGTGATCCCGTCCGCCCAGGCCGCCGCCCCGATTGCCTGAAATCCCATGTGGGTCGTGATTCCCGTCAAGCCGTTCGCGTACGCCAAGCAGCGTCTCGCTGGCGTGCTCACGGACGTCGAACGCAGCGAACTCGCGCGCGTGATGCTGACGGATCTGCTGACGACACTCGGTCGCTGTCCTGGCGTGTCGGGCACGCTGCTGGTGTCGCAGGAGGAATCGTTGCCGGCGCTGGCGCGCCCCTTCGGCGCGGAATGCCTGCACGAGGAAGCGCGGGGCCTGTCGCGCGCCGTTGCCCAGGCCGCCACGCATCTCGCCGCGCGCGGCGAAACCCGCCTGCTGATGCTGCCTGGCGACGTACCGCTCGCCACCGCCGAGGAGATCGGGACCCTGGTGGCGCGGCATGCGGCCTCTCCGCTGCTGACCATCGTGGCGGACCGGGAGGGGGTGGGCACGAACGCCCTGGCGGTGTCGCCGCCGGGGCTGATGAGTTTCTACTTCGGGCGCGAGAGCTTCCAGGCGCACTGCGCCGCGGCCGCCGCGGCCGGCGCCGTGGTGCAGGTGCTCGCCTTGCCGGGCATCGCCTTCGACATCGACACGCCGGACGACCTGCGCGACCTGATGACGTACGATACGGATGCCGAGACCTTGGCCTATCTTTGTGACCGTGGCCTGCCCCCGCGGGTGCTGCCACGCCAACAGGTGCAATCCGCATGGTAACGATGCAGACCGTGATCGATCGCGCACTGGGCGGACAGGTGCCGACCGATGCCGAGGCGCTGGCGCTGATCGATGCCGCGCGCCCGGAGGCGCTGATGGCCGCGGCCGCCGCGATCCGCGACCAGGGCTTCCGCAACGTCGTCACCTATTCGCGCAAGGTGTTCATTCCGCTGACCCACCTGTGCCGCGACGTCTGTCACTACTGCACGTTCGCGCAGGCGCCCAGGAAGGTGCAGCAGCCTTACCTGTCGCTCGCGCAGGTGCTGGACGTGGCACGCCACGGCGCCGCGATGGGATGCAAGGAAGCGCTCTTCACGCTCGGCGAACGCCCGGAACTGCGTTACCGCGCGGCCCGCGACGCGCTCGCCGCGATGGGGTATGCGAGCACGCTCGACTACCTGCGGGTCGCGGCCGAGGCGGTGTACCGGGAGACGGGCCTGTTGCCGCATCTCAACCCCGGGACGCTGAGCCCGGCGGAGCTCGCCGATCTGCGCGAGGTCGCCCCGAGCATGGGCATCATGCTCGAATCCGCGGCAGAGCGGCTCACCGGCAAGGGCATGCCGCACCACGGTTCGCCAGACAAGATCCCCGCAGTCCGGTTGAAGACGCTCGAAGACGCCGGCCGCGCGCGCGTCCCGTTCACGACCGGCATCCTGATCGGGATCGGCGAGACGCGCCGCGAACGCATCGAGTCGCTGCTCGCGATCCGCGCGCTGCACGCGCGTCACGGCCATATCCAGGAAGTCATCATCCAGAATTTCCGCGCCAAGCCTGGCACCCGGATGGTGGACGCACCGGAACCGGATCTCGCGGAGATGCTATGGACGCTCGCGATGGCGCGGGTGCTGTTCGGCGCGGAGATGAGTCTCCAGGCGCCACCGAACCTGAGTCCCGGGGTACTCACGCAGCTGGTGGACGCGGGAATCAATGACTGGGGCGGCGTGTCGCCGCTGACCCCCGATTACGTCAATCCCGAGGCACCGTGGCCGCACCTGGACGAACTCGCGGCCGCCACGGCCGCGGCGGGCAAGCTGCTGCAGGAACGCCTGACGGTATACCCGCGCTATGCGCTCGATGGCGACACCTGGCTCGCCGAACGCTTTCGCACCCCGGTGCTGCAGGCGATCGACGGTGAAGGTCTGCCGCGCACCGACCCGTGGACGCCGGGCAACGACGCGCCGCCGGCCGCCCACGACCTCGCGCTGATCCGCCAGGTCCCGGCGCGCGTGTCGCTGGATGTTGCCGCGGCGGTCGCGCGCGCAGGCGCCGGCGAGACGCTGTCCGAGGCCGAGGTCGTGCGGCTGTTCCAGGCACGCGGTGACGACTTCTCGCACGTCTGCCAGGCGGCTGACGCGCTGCGTCGCGAGCACTGTGGGGACGTTGTCAGCTACGTTGTGAACCGCAACATCAACTACACCAACGTCTGCTACTTCAAGTGCCAGTTCTGCGCGTTCTCCAAGGGCAAGCTCTCCGAGAACCTGCGCGGCAAGCCGTACGACCTGGACCTCGCGGAAATCCAGCGGCGCGTGCACGAGGCGTGGGAGCGCGGCGCGACCGAGGTGTGCATGCAGGGCGGCATCCACCCGCAGTACACCGGCCAGACCTACCTGGACATCCTTGCCGCGGTGAAGGCGGCGCAACCCGACATGCACGTCCACGCATTCTCTCCGCTGGAGGTCTGGCAGGGCGCGGCGACGATGAACCTGCCGCTGCGGGACTTCCTCGTCAGGCTGAAGGACGCCGGACTCGGGACCTTGCCCGGCACGGCGGCGGAAGTGCTCGACGATGAAGTCCGCCGCGTGCTGTGCCCGGACAAGATCAATACCGCGCAATGGTTCGACGTGATGCGCACTGCGCACGAAGTCGGTTTCCGCACCACGTCGACCATCATGTACGGACACGTCGACCGCTACGAACACTGGGCACGGCACCTGCTCCGGCTGCGCGCACTGCAGATCGAGACGGGTGGATTCACGGAGTTCGTGCCGCTGCCGTTCGTGCACATGGAAGCGCCGCTGTACCTGAAGGGACGCGCCCGCAAGGGGCCGACGTTCCGCGAGGCTGTACTGATGCACGCGGTGGCGCGCCTGGTGCTGAACCCGTGGATTACGAACATCCAGGCGTCCTGGGTCAAGATGGGACACGCGGGGGTACTGGCGTGCCTCGCTGCTGGGGTCAACGACCTGGGCGGCACGTTGATGAACGAGAGCATCACCCGCGCCGCCGGCGCGAGTCACGGGCAGGAAACCAATCCCACCGAGATGCTGCAGATGATCGACTCGGCAGCACGTCGTGCCCGCCAGCGCTCCACCACGTACGGCGAGGTGAGTGCGGAAAGAGTGGAAGCAGGCCGCAGCGCCGCGCCGTTGAGCGATATCGTGAACACCCCGGCCAAGGGCTGGGAGCGGAGCGAGCGGCATCCGCTGGTGCGCAACCCGGTACGGGCCTGAGGCCCCGTCCGGCGGCCGCGCGTCCCGTTGCGCGTTACGGCAGCGGCCGCCCCAGCCAGTCGCGGTAGAACGCTTCCAGGTCCGGCGTGAAGTTGGCGAGGATCGGATAGCCGGGCGGTACGGCGTCCACTTCGAGCTGGCGTCCGCAGGTCGGGCAGAAAAATTCGCGGATCTCGTTCTTTTCAGGGTCCGGACACCGCGGCCCGGGCCAGATCTCCTGCATTGATTCCTCGGTATCCCGCACGTGTATCAGTGCAGCGGTTTTCCAGTTCTGGCGGTAGTCCCCGAACTCCTGGCCGCACAGGCACTTCACCGCGTAAATCCCCTGGGCATTCCTGACGATGGAAAGGTAAGGGGACAGTGGCAGCACGATCGGATCCGGCCATCCCACGCGCGCCTGCAGGACGCGTACGTAGGTGTCGAAGCGCCGCGGATCCTTGTACGAGGACTGGATATGATGGACGTCGTCCCACGGCAGCTGGCCGTCGATCAACTGCCCGAGGGTCGCTTCGTCGAGTTCGACAACGTGTCCGGCCATGGTCAGAACTCCAGCGGATTGTCCGCGACCCGGGATCCCCCGGACCGCAGCGCGAACGGATTGACATCTCGAATGCCGGGCACGTTGAACGAGAAGTTCTCGTCGAACCCCCAGAATTCGCGGTATTCGCGCAGCCATTTCCGGGAGTGCGAGCTGACGTCCTTGTAGATTTCCAGCGCAACGTCAGGCAGCTGGTACTGCGCAATGCGGGATTGCTGCTCTGCCATCCACTGCGCCACCGGCTTGGCTTTCGCGATCCGCGCCTTGCGCATTTCCGTGCGCCGCGCCTCGGTGGCCGCGCGATTCACCACGCGAGCGCCGTCGGCAGCCTGTTCGATCACCACACCGCAGATGCGTTCGGCCATCGCTGGCGTGACGATGCCGTTCTCCAGGTCCGCTTCGATCAGCGTCGGGTCGCGGTCGAGCGGATCGCCGAAACCGCCCATGCCCCGGTACTGCATCAGCAGCACGTCGCCTTCCTTCAGCGGCTTGTCCGCCGTCATGTTGCCGTGCGAGACGCGGAGCTTCCCATTCACGAGCCGGGTCAGTTCAGGATCCGTCGGATCCGGGCCTTCGCCGGTGGGAAGCTCCTGCTGCCGGGCGATGCGTTCCTGGATGTCCGTATCGGTCAGCAGGTAGATGTAGTGAATCTTGCCGGGATAACCCCCGAAGATGCCCTGATGATCGAAAGCCCGCGCCTGGCAGAGTTCCGTGGTCACGACCATCTGGTTCGAGTTGTGGGTGAGCAGCAGCGACTGCCAGCCATTGCCGCCGCGGTATTTTCCGAACCCGTGGGCGTTCGGCAGGATTTTCCGCGACAGGTACAGCTGCGGGAACAGCTGCTCCCAGATCTCCGCGTTGCCCATGTCCGATTCAGGGTTCCACAGCACGTAACCGAAGTCGATTCCGTCGCAGATGCCGCGGGCGCCGCTGCCCTGCGATGCCAGCTCGAAATTGGTGCCACCGAACACCCGCCCGTACTGGTCGATACCGCCAGCGTCGTAACATGGGGTCAGTGCCCCGAACAGGAATGTCTCCTCGACGAAGCCACGCATGTAAGTGGCGCGCGCCATCATCCGGTACCAGTTGGCCCACGTGGGCATCACCAGGTTCCACCCGAGGGACGTCGACGCGTACTTGTTGTCCGGCCATACCACGGTGCCCTTGGGGAACTTGAGCTCGGTGGCGAGGTAGCTGCCGTGGTTGATGCGGCCATCGAAATTGAGCGCCTGTGACATCGACACGAACAGCCCGCCCTCCAGCGCGGCCGGCGTGCCGTTGCCCGACCAGTAGCGCCACGATCCGAAGCCGTCGAAATCGATCGTCATCTTGCCCTTGCCGTCGATCGTCATCTCCAGCGGTTCGATGATCGTCACGTTGCCGTCGGCGAGCGGCGAGAGTCCCGGCTGTCCCTCCATGATCTGGTCACACGTCGTGACTTCCTTGTAGACCCCGGGCACCAGCATCGTGCGGACGCGCTCCAGCTGCGCGCGCCGCGCGGACTCGATGTATTCGTTGACGGCATCCGTGTAGTACTGGACGCCGAATTCCTGCACTGTCGATAGGATCTCGTCGCGCGCCATCAGTGCGCCGGTCACCCGTGCCTTGGCGTCCAGGATCCAGAGATCCGGGGAGCGCACGCTGCGCTCCGCACGCACCTCGTAATGCTTGTAGATCTGGTCGTTCTCACCGATCTTCTCCGCGCAGATGATCAGGCCTTCGGTGAAACGCTCGGCGGACAGCACGGGCATGCTGCCAGGGGTGATGCCGCCGACTTCCAGCACGTGGGTCACCATGCCGGTCCAGCCGATCAGCTCACCTTCCCAGTAGATGGGCGTGACGTCCATGATGTCCGGAATGTGCACGCCGCCGATGTAGGTGTCGTTGTTCTCGAAAATGTCGCCGTGCCTGAAACCCGGAGATGTTTCGTAATCGTGTGCGATCATCCACTTGATGAAGCGGCTCATCGTGTGCACGTGCACCATGATCCCGCCCGAGAACACGATCGCGTCACCTTCGGGGGTATAGAGGCCCACGACCGACTCGCCGACTTCACGCGTGCCCGGCGAACAGGCCACCTTCGACCCCACCTGCTGCGAGCCGATCACGATCGACTGCAGCCGCGAGTACAGCAGCTCGAAGCGGATGACGTCCTGTGTCTTGAGCGGCAGGTCTCGCTTGCCCTTGTAGAATCCCGTGTTCTTCAGCTGCTGCTTGACGCCTTCGTTGCGCGCCTTGAGCGATATGTAAGAAGTGCCATCGGTCAGCGGTCTGATTGCGCTCATGGGGATGCTCCTACGCCTGGCGGTTTTCGAGCCAGATGAATCTGCGGCCGTCGACGCGCGCCTTGCGCGTGCCCGGTACCAGCAGAGTGGTCGCTGGATGCTCCAGGATTGCGAGCCCGGCGATCACGTTGCCGGGCTCCAGCTGATCCATGTCGTAGATGCCGGCTTTCTGCCACCGACCATCGATGTAGACATCGCGTTCCCCCTTCTTCGCGGCGGCCGGTGGTTCAGCGCCGCGTTCGGGGTAGAGGGGGAATTCGGGCTTGCGGGTTTCGATCGACGCGACGAGTGCAACCTGGAAGATCGCGTACCCGGCCTTCGGGTACTTCGCGGCCTTCGCGAACATCTTGGTGTACAGGTCTTCGAACCGATCGAGCAGGTGATCGACATCGGCAGCGGTACCGTGCCAGGCGCGATCGAACGGGACTTCCACTTCGTCCAGCTGGCCGCCGTACCGGACGAAAGCGACGCGCCGGTATTCGACCTTCGCGAGATCCATGCCCTCGCTGGTGAAACTCTCGCGCGCCTCGACCTCGAGCTCGTTCCACAGCCCGGTCAGGCCCGCGGCCACGGCTTCCTTCGCCGCCGCGTCGGCGTCGTGCGCCAGCGTGAACAGGCTCGAACGTGTGTACCGATGTGAATAGTCGGTGGTCGTGCAGCCGAACGCGGAGAACGCCGCGGCGAACGGAAACGTGACCACGCCCTTGAACGGCTGTCCCTCGGACACCCCGGCGAGCACCATCGGGCCGGCGCCGCCGTACCCCATGATCACGTAATCCGCGACGTCGCCACCGCGGACCTGGATCGCCCGACGCGTGGCGTCCTGCGCAGTCTGCAGCCACAGCTTGATGATACCGTCCGCTGCGTCGTGCACACTGAGTCCGATCTTGTCGGCGATCTGGGTCTTGATCTCCTTCTGTGCGGCGAGCGGGTTCAGCTTGACCTTGCCGCCCAGGAAGTTGTCCTTGTTGAGGTAACCGTTGATCGCAAGGCAGTCGGTAATCGTCGGTTGAAGATTGCCACGGTCGAAGCACACGGGGCCAGGATTCGCGCCGGCGCCTTCCGGACCCATGATGATGCGGTTCGTGATCGGATCGACCGACAGGTAGAGGCCGGCGCCGCCGCGGATGCTGTCGAGTTCGATGCTCGGCAGCGCAAGCCGGAAACGCGCGATCTCCGGTTCGTTGTTCAGGTTGAACGTGCCGTGCGTGATCAGGCCGAAATCATAGCTGGTGCCGCCCATGTCGACCGCGAGCACGTTGGGTTCACCGAGCAGCTTCGCGACGAAATGGGCGCCGAGCATGCCGCCGATGGGACCCGAGATCAGCGTCTCGTGCAGGCGTGGGTGACGGATGTTGGCGAGGCCGCCGTAGGACAGCATCGTCGTCATCTGCTTGCGGAATCCGCGGCTGACCGCGCTGTTCTCGACATTGTGCAGCTGCTGGCGCACCGGGGCGGCGGCGTATGCCTCGATCGTCGTGGCATTCACGCGCTGGTTCTCGCGGATGACGGGACGCACGTGCGAGGACAGGTACAGCGGGATGTCGATGCCCTTCGCCTGCATGACCTCGCGGCAGATGGCTTCCATCCGTCGCTCGTTCCGCGGATTCGCATAACTGTGCAGGAAGCAGATTGCGAGGCCCTGGAGTTCCTGGTCGAGCAGTTCCTCGGCGACCCGGCGCGCGTCGTGCTCGTAGAGCGGAATGGCGACCTTGCCGAACATGTCCGTGCGTTCGGACACGCCGCGCACCCGTCGACGCGGCACCAGCGGCACGTTGTGGACATGGGTTGCGGAGTGCAGGCGGTCGGCATACGAGTAGCCGGACCAGACCTGGCGACCCTGCTCCATCACGAGGATGTCCTCGAAGCCTTTGGTGGTGACGAGGGCGACGCGGCGGCCGGTGCGGGTCAGCAGCGTATTCAGCATCGTCGTGCCGGCATACACCGCCACCTCGAACTGCGCGAACGCGGCGCGTTCCTCCAGGCCCCACTGGTCGAACGCGTCGAGCGCGGACTCGATGAAACCTTCCGATTCGTCCCAGGGCGTGGTGGGCGCCTTGCCGATCACGAAACTCCCGTCGCGGTCGACGAGGAATGTGTCCGTCATCGTGCCACCTGCATCCATCGCGAGCGCCAGAACTTCGCGTGTCATGCTTCCTCCGCCGGGCAGAGTGGTAGGGGTCCACCGCTACGCTAGCGCAGGTGCGTTCTGCATCCAAGTGGCGCGTGACGTTTCGCGGGAAAACAGTCGTCGTCTCCTCGGAATGCCGCATGGCAACATTCGGCGCAGACCGACTCCTGCGCGCTCAATCACCTGTCAGCGCGGCGGGACGCCCGTCCCGGTACGCCGCCAGCGCCTCGGCCTGGTCGCTGAGCGTGCGCGTGAACAGGTTCTGATCCGCATCCATGTGCATGATGCTCTGGTCGAGCGCCGACACGATGCGATTCACGCTCTGCTTGATCATCTGCACCGCGACCGGCGGTTTACCGGCGTAGAAGTCCGCGAGTGCCAGCGCGCGCGGCAGCAGTGCGTCGGAGGGGACCATCTCGTCCAGCACGCCCCAGGCGTGCAGGGTCGGTGCGTGGAGGCGCTCACCGCCCGCCACCAGGCGCTTGGCACGTGCGGGGCCGACGAGATGCGTGATCAGCGGCAGGCTCTGCCACATCAGGTTCATGCCGATGTCGATTTCCGGATACTGCATGAAGCAGTCCTCGGCCCCGACGCGGAAGTCGAGCGCCGTCGCGATGCACGCACCGCCGCCCATTGCTGCCCCGTTCCACGCGGCGATCGTGATCTGGTCGATGCCTTGCAGCGCGCGGATCGCGCGCGCGCCGGCCTGCGTGCGCCGCCGTTTCAGCACCATCGGTCCGGCATACCCGCGCGCGTCGTCGAGATCCATTCCTGAGCAGAAATGGCGGCCGGCCCCTGTGAAGATCACCACGCGAGTCTCTGCCTCCTCGCGCAGCGCATGCGCACAGTCCTCCAGCTCGACCAGGAATTCGTAGGTCACCGCGTTCGCGCGCGCCGGGCGTGCGAAAGTCACGATGCGGATGAAACCCTGCTGTTCGACGGTGAGGCATTGGTATTCCATAGGACGATTCCTGGGTTGTTTGCCGGAAGAGACGAAGGGTTCGCGCGCGGGTCCTGAACGATGTACCGCGCGACTTGACAGCGTCCGGTGCGGCCGGAAAGCTCCGGGTTCACTATCACACCGAAGCACACGCGCCGTCACGGGGGCACAGCATCATGAGAGCGAGCTTGCAAGTATGGATGGGTGTTCTGGCACTGGGCGCCACCGGGGCGACCTTCGCGGCGGGAGAGACCCGCGCGGAAATCGATGCGTGGCTCGCGCAGGCGCCGGCCACGTTGCCGGCCCCGGGGAGTGTCGTCACGCAGGCGGATCTCGAGTCGGTGCGCGCACTGATCGCGCCCGGGTACTACGACTACGTGAATTTCCCCGGCGTGGAGCTCGAGATCGAGGCGACGGCGGACATCCAGCCCCACACCTCTTACCTCGAGGCCACCGCGCAGCACGGCAACAGCGCGAAGCTCCGCCCGGAGGGCGGCATGGAAGGGTATGTTGCAGGACGCCCGTTCGACCCCGCGCAGTTCGACGACGTGTCGCCCGCCGAGGCCGGCATGATGATCGCGTGGAACCATGTGCATCGCTGGCAGTACTTCGGCTACAAGCTCGATACGCTCGACATGACCTACATCCAGCCGACCTCGGATGGCCGCGCCGGCACGCTGGAGGCCGGCATGGAAGGCGGCGGACACGCGGAGCGGCGTCTCGTGCAGGAATACCACCGCGTCTACCTGAATCACCTGGCGATGCTGCCCGGGAAGGGGTATCGCGTCGACGCGAGCAACAGCGACAAGCGCTACTTCAAGGATTACGTGACATTCGTCGAGCCGTTCGACGTGGCGGGCACGACGTTCGTGATCGAGCGCGCGCTCGCGCCGGACGAGGAAGACCAGGTCAATTCGTACCTGCCGTCGCAGCGCCGCGTGCGCCGGCTGTCGGCCGAGGAGCGCGCCGACAGCTTCATGGGATCCAATTTCACGCTCGACGATTTCGAGGGGTTCTCGGGGCGCGTGATGGATTACGAGTGGACCTATCTCGGCCAGAAGCAGGTGCTCCACGTCGCCAACTCCAAGTATCCGGAACTGCGCTTCTTCGGTGCCCAGAGCAATGTCACCCATGATCGCTGGCAGGTGCGGCCGACGTTCGTGGTGGAGCTCAAGCCGCGCTGGTCCGGGCATCCGATGTCCGCCAAGATCCTGCTGATCGATCAGCAGACCTACACGCCGGCCATGGCGCTGATCCTGAACCGTGACGGCAAGCTGTGGCGGATGGTGATGCCGCATTACCAGATCCCGGAACCCGACACGAGCACCGCTGAACGCGCGCTCGAGACCTCGGTCCCGGGGTGGCGCGGCAGCATCGGCCTCGATTTTCTCGCCAACACCACCACGCTTGCGCGTGCGACCTCTCCAACGGAATTCCCCACGATGACGGAGAAGCAGATCGACCGCCGATTCGCGCTGTCAACCTTGACGGAAGGACGCTGAGACCGGATAAACGCACGGCCGGCGCGCGTGCCGGCGACAACCGGGGAGGTCGAAACGTGCGTCGCCGGTGGGTGCTCCTGCTGTTCTGCTGCACGCTTGCCGCCTGTGGCGCGCCGACCGACCCGCGCGCGGCGCTCCGGGCGGGTGACCCTGCGCGCGCCGCCGCCCTCACGCGGACGCGCGCCGAGGCCGGTGACGTGTCGGCGATGACGACGCTCGGCGCGCTCCATTACGTCGGCGTCGGTGTCCCGCGCGACTACACGGAGGCGTTGCGCTGGACCGAACGCGCGGCGCTCGCCGGCGATCCCCATGCCCAGCGCAACCTCGGCAGCATGTTCCGCCAGGGCAACGGCATGCCGAAGGACGATTTCCGCGCCTTCGGGTGGTACGACCAGTCCCGCCGCAACGGCAATGCAGACGCACGCAATTACATGGAATGGATGGCGCTCGTCGTCGGTTGGAACCAGCAGGCCTACGGGCGTCGCATCGTTGCCGAGGATCTCAAGCAGCAACGGGTCACGCACGGCGAGGCGCGCAAACCGGGTCGCCGCTGACGCACCCCGAGTTGGTGCCTCGGCGGCACGGCGCATCAGCCTCGGTCTTGGGCGCTGCTTGGGCCGCGAGAGGAAATCGTTCTTTGACGCAGTGCTGTTGCCGCCGGGCGTCCGGTCCGGTGCGCCGCTTCCGCCCGTCAGACCCTCCATGGTCTGACGAGCTGCCCTCGCGCTTCGCTAAACCATCCATGGCCCGCTCGCGCTCGAGGCCGCTCTGCACCGGACCGGACACCCGGCGGCCCGAGACGCTGTGCTCGCCGTGTGTGAGACGCGCAGGTCTGCCGTCGCGTCACGCGAACCGAGTCGGCACGGCGTATGGTCCGCTTCTCACGGAGCCACGAACGTTTGGGCGCCCTTCGGCCGTGTCCGTCCGGAGCGGCCTCGGCCGTGAGCGGGCCATGGATGGCTTAGCGAAGCGGACGCGGCAACGGAGCGGGCCATGGAGGGCCCGCGCAGTGGAAGCGCAGGACGGACACGGCCGAAGGGCGGCAGCACGGCGTATCAGCCTCGGTCTTGGGGCGCTGCTTGGGCCACGAGAAGAAATCGTTCTTTGACGCAGTGCTGTTGCCGCCAGGTGTCCGGTCCGGTGCGCCGCTTCCGCCCGTCAGACCATCCCTGGTCTGACGGGCTGCCCTCGCGCTTCGCTAAACCATCCATGGCCCGCTCGCGCTCGAGGCCGCTTCGCACCGGACCGGACACCCGG
>JBFWUN010000078.1:0-15987 GCA_050247235.1 Gammaproteobacteria bacterium | reverse complement strand
GTCAGGATCGCCGGCGATGCGAGCACGCGTTCGATGAACTCCACCAGCCAGCCGCGCGTGTAGACCCAGTCGTAGGTCTCCGGCCAGATCCCGAACTTCTCGATGTCGTCGAAGTAGATCGCGGCGGCGTCACCGCGCGCAGCGAGCGACTCCAGGTAAGCCACCGCGTCCGCGGCCGGTGCGAACGGCAGGCGGTAGCGCAGGCCCTCGGCAATCGGGAACAGGTCGAGGCGCTGTCCTTCTTCCTCGGTCGTGTAGTAGGAATCGAGTGCGGTGGCTGGCACGCCGGTGCACAGGAAGTGGTAATCGTCCACGGTCACGTACCGCAGGTCGCTGGCATGCAGCGCCGGGACGATCGTTGCTTCCCACACGCGTTCCGTGAGCCACGCGCCGGTTGGGGCGCGACCGTACCCGGCCGCGAGGTGCCGGTTCATCGCCTGCAGCTGCGTGCAGCGATCGCGATGCGGGATGGAGGCCAGTACGGGCTCGGCGATCCCGCCGCCGACCATTTCAACCTGTCCGCGCGCCACCATCTCGCGCAGCAGCGCGATGTCCTGCGGGTAGTCGCGCTCGAGCTCCTGCAGCAACCAGCCGGAAAAGTGCACTGCGAAGCGAAAGCCGGGATAGCGCGCGAGCGTCGTGAGGAACGGCCGGTAGCTTTTCTCGTGCGCCTCGGCGATGACCGCCGTGAAGTTGCCCACGGGCTGGTGGGCATGCACGCCGAGCAGCAGGTTGACGGGTGTCATGGCGTCGGGTTCGAGCGGCGCATGGTACCGGCGTCGCCGGCGAGCATGCTGCCGCGACTCAGCGGCGCCGTCAGCGCAGCCGGAGGAACGAGATCAAGCTGCATGTAGAGCGCTTCCAGGTTGGCGCGAAAGAGTCGTTCGAAGTTGGCGACGCTCGCGGCGGGGTTGTAGTCGCCGAACCACCAGAACCAGTCCGAGCCCTCGCACACGCGCAGCAGCCGGTCGGCGTTCGCCCGTGCCGCCGGGGACAGTGCCGGCGCGCGGGCATCGTACGCAAGCTTGGCCTCGCACAGCAGGTCCCAGGCGAGATTCTTGTCGGGATCGCCCATCCACGTCGTGAGCGTGCCGTAGACCCAGCTGCCCGCGCAGACCCGCGGCAGGTCCCGCACGCGGGTCCGCTGTCGCGGACAATCGAGCACGGACGCGAACGTCGTGGTGCGGATCGCGGGTTGTTCGGCCAGGGCTTCGTAGAGTGCCTCGAAGAAGTAGTACGCGTTGTAGGGGTAGTACTCCCAGGCGTTTTCACCGTCGAGCGCGACGCACACCACGGGTGTCTCGCCCGTTGGCGCGGAGGTGCGGATGCGATCGAGTTCCCCGACGAAATGACGCGCGGCGTCGTACGCATCCCAGCGCGAGTACTCGAACCCGATCAGGTCGGACAGGCGATCGTCGCGGAAAAACACCGTCACGCCGCTGGCGTCCCGCCAGGGGCGATAGAGATGTTCGTGGCGATCGTACGGCCGCCCCGCCGCGCGCAGCGTATGCGCGAGCACCGCCTCGCCGCTCGCGGTCCACGCGAAGTCGTGATCGCCCAACGCCTCCAGCACCGGCGCCGAGAGTGCTCCTTCCGCCGGCCACGCACCGCGCGGCGGAGCCCCGAAGCGACTGTCGTGCAGGGTGCGCGCGAGCCGGCAGTGTTCCGCAAAGCGCGCGGCGCCGTCGGAGTAGGCCGGGTGGGCAGGCAGCGCGAGATCCGGCACGGCTTCGCGTGCCGCGCCAAACCCGAACAGCAGCGGGCCGAGCGGGTGCGCATACGGCGTGGTGGACAGTTCGACTTGTCCGCGCTCGCGCAGGGCGCGGTAACGCGCTGCGATCCGGCCCAGCTCGCACCCCACGAGATCGAACAGTCGACGGCGTTCCGCGCTGCTGTAGTCGCCGCCTTTCCCGATCAGGTCCACCACCCAGGGCTGGTCGCGTCGAACGCTCTCACCCAGCCACACGAGGTGGTACCACGTGACGAGATCCGCGTAATAACGCCCGCTCAGGTAATGACGTGGACTCGCGTCCTCGCCGACCAGCGCGTCAAGGTCGCGCAGCCGCCGGTACGGCGGAAACGGTTCCAGCATGTGATGGTGGTTCGCGCGGAAACACGCGGTGGAGACGAGATCACGCTCGGCATCCGACAGCGTGGTGAAATCCTCGCGCGCCAGCAGCGCGAGAAGCGGATCGCACGGCACCCCTGCCGCGATAGCGCGCGCGTACTCGTCGATCTGCTCCACCAGCACCGGCACGAAGTTGACCACCGCACGCAGACCCGGATGGCGTTCGAGATGCGCCGCCATGTCGGTGTAGTCCTTTATTCCGTGGAGGTACGTCCAAGGCAGCACGTAGCGCCCGTCGCGCGGGTCCCGGTAATCCGGCTGGTGCATGTGCCAGAGGAACACGAGATCGAGCTGGGCCGGGGTGGTCATGCGTGAGCTGTCGGGATCGGGAGCGGTCTCAGGTTATCGGCCCGGCGTCGCACACGTTGAAAACACCGGCGCGCCTCCGAGCGCTTATCATACCCGTCATGACGACTGCCGATCCGCGCTTCGCCGCCCTGGTGGCGACCTGCGAACACAATCCCTTCGCCCTGCTCGGATTGCACCGCGACGGCGCAGACTGGTGCGTACGGGTGTTCCGCCCTGGTGCGACCGACGTGCAATGGGGCGTCCGCGGCACGCGGCCGATGACCTGCATCCATCCGGCCGGGGTGTTCGAATGGCGTACGCGCCGGCGCCCCGCGCGGCCCTGGCAGGTGCGCGTGCACGGACACCGGCAATGGGACGCGTACGCGTTCGAGCCCGCATGTTCGGAGCACGATCTCTACCTCTTCGGCGAGGGGCGCAACACCCAGGCCTACCGGATGCTCGGCGCGCGTCCCGAGACGCGCGACGGTGTCGCGGGTGTCACGTTCCGCGTGTGGGCGCCGGCTGCGGCGCGCGTGTCGGTGGTCGGTGATTTCAACCACTGGGACGGTCGCCTCGCGCAGATGGCGAACCTTGGGCTGAGCGGCGTGTGGACGCTGTTCGTGCCGGACGTCGCGCCGGGCGCCCACTACAAGTACGAGATCCTGTCGCGCCATGGCGGCAGTCCGTTCCTGCGTGCGGATCCCTATGCCCGCCAGTGCCAGCTGCGACCGGCGACTGCCTCGCGCGTGCCCGAGCCCGACAGGCACCGCTGGCGCGATGACGGATGGCTGGCGAACCGTCGCGCGTCGCAGCCGGCCACCCGACCGATCAACATCTACGAAGTCCATGCCGGTTCCTGGCTGCGACATCCCGACGGACGCTTCTATACCTATGCCGAACTCGCCGAACGCCTGGTGCCGTACGTCGTCGCGCACGGTTTCACGCACATCGAGTTCATGCCGCTGACCGAGCACCCGCTCGACGAGTCCTGGGGCTACCAGACCACGGGCTATTTCGCACCGACGGCACGCTACGGCGATCCGGCGGAACTGAAGGCACTGGTGGACGCCTGCCACGCGGCCGGGATCGGCGTCATCCTCGACTGGGTGCCGGCGCATTTCCCGAGCGACGACGGCGCGCTCGCGCGTTTCGACGGCAGTCCCCTCTACGAGCACCCCGATCCGCGGCTCGGGCGGCATCCGGACTGGGGCACCTACATCTTCGACTACGGGCGGCGCGAAGTCGCGAGCTTCCTGCTGTCGAGCGCGCATTTCTGGCTGCAGGAATTCCACTTCGACGGGCTGCGCGTCGATGCCGTGGCCTCGATGCTGTACCTCGACTACTCGCGGCGCGCGGGTGAATGGGTGCCCAACCGCTACGGCGGCCGCGAGAACCTGGAAGCGGTCGAATTCCTGCGCGCACTGAACACGATGGTGGCCGCGGAGTTCCCTGGTGTCCTCACGATCGCCGAGGAGTCCACCACGTGGCCGCAGGTCACGTCCGCGCCGGCCGACGGTGGCCTGGGTTTCACGTTCAAGTGGAACATGGGCTGGATGAACGACACCCTGCGCTACTTCGCGCTGGATCCCGTGCACCGGCGCTTCCATCATGATCTCCTGACGTTCGGTCAGCTCTACGCGTACAGCGAACGTTTCCTGCTGCCGCTGTCGCACGATGAAGTGGTGCACGGCAAGCGCAGCCTGCTCGGCAAGATGCCCGGGGATCCGTGGCGCAGGTGCGCGAACCTGCGGCTGCTGCTCGCCTGGCAGGCAACGACGCCGGGCAAGAAGCTCGGGTTCATGGGCAACGAGTTCGGGCAGGTGCGTGAATGGCAGGTCGGCTGGGAACTCGACTGGGGCGCGTGTGCCGATCCCGCGCACGCGGGGATCGTCCAGCTCGTGAAGGATCTCAATCACCTGTACCGGGATCGGAGTGAGCTGCACACGCTCGACTGCGCGCCCGCCGGGTTTGCGTGGATCGACTGCAACGATACCGAACGCTCACTGCTGTCGTTCGTGCGGCGGGACCCGGCCGGGCGCGTGCTCGTGGTGGTGCTGAATTTCACGCCGGTGCCGCGGCACGCGGTGCCGCTGCGGGTGCCGCCGGCCGTCCGCTACCGCGAGGTGCTGAACAGTGATTCGGCGTTCTACGGCGGGTCCGATCTCGCCACCGCGAACCCGGCACCCGTAGTCGAGGGCGGACACGGCCCGGAGATCCGCCTGGAACTGCCGCCGCTCGCGGCGCTGATCCTCGCGCCGGAATTCGCGTGAGGAAACCAAGCGTGCGACGGCCTCGCGCGCGCTAGTCGCGCGCGGTCGCGCCGTCGTCCGCGCCCAGGGCGAGCCGCGCAGCGCCCAGCAGCGGCAGGTCGGCGCGCAGCACCACGTGCACGGGCATCCGGCGCGCGAGCGCCGCGTGTTCCGACTTGTCGTTGAACGCGGCGAGGAACTCACCGCCCTGCAGTTCCGGCACCAGTCGCGGGGAGATCCCGCCGGCGAGGTAGACACCGCCGCGCGCGAGGAACGCAAGCGCGAGATCGCCCGCGACCGCGCCGAGGATGCGCACGAACAGCCGCAACGTCTGCGCCGCCTCCGGTTCGCCGTCCTCGCGTGCACGGCGCACCACTTCCGCCGCGTCCAGCCCGGAAGGCAGCGCGTGGCCGGCGCGCATCCGGCAGTACCGATGTATCGCCGGGAGCCCCGGTCCGGAGCACAGGCGTTCCACGGTCACGCGACGGTGCTCCCCCCCCATGAAGCGCCACAGGTCGGCCTGCTGCGCGTCCAGCGGTGCGAACGCGACGTGGCCGCCCTCGCTCGCGAGCACCTGGTCGGCGGCCAGCACGGCGACGCCGAATCCCGTGCCGGGACCGACGCACAGCCGCACCGTGCTGTCCGCCGGATCTCCAGCCTGCAGGGTCAGCAGGTCGCTTTCCGCGAGCGCGGGGATCCCGCTGGCGGTCGCCACGAAGTCGTTCACGAGCCGGACGTCGATCCCCCCGAGCACCGCGGCGAGCGCCGCCGGATCGAACCGCCAGTCCGGGCGATTGGTGAGACTCACGGGTGCGGCGCCGCCGACCGGCGTCGCGAGCGCGAGGCAGGCACCCTGCAGGCGCGCGCGGTCGGCGGTGGCGAGCGTTGCGAGATAGTCGCGGAGCAGGGCGTCGAAAGACGTGAAAGCGTCGTTGTCGTAGCGTCGCGCATCCCGCGGCACCCCGTGATCGGCGACGGCGATCAGCGTCTTGGTGCCTCCCACGTCCGCGACGAGATGCATGGCTCGATCCTCCGCGCGCCGCCCGGCGGCGCGTTGCGTCGGCGGCGCGCGCGCGCGTTACTATAGCGAGCACGATATCACCCTTCGCGGACGGGACGCCAAGACCCCGGGACGACACGGAGTTTCTGATGCACGTGCTGATTGTCGGCGCCGGTCTCCTCGGACTGACGACGGCCTATTTCCTGCGCGTCGCCGGCGCCGAGGTGACGCTGGTCGATCGGCAGTCCGGGGTCGGGCGCGAGACGAGTTTCGCGAACGGCGCGATGCTGCATGCCAGCCAGGCCAATCCCTGGAACGAACCCGGAGTGCTCGGCAACGCGTTGCGCATGATGGGACGCGAGGATTCCGCGCTGCTGGTGCGGCCGCGCGCGGTCCCGCGTTTGTGGCGCTGGGGGCCTGCATTCGTGCGGCATTCGCAGCCCGCGCGATACCTGCGCAATTTCGAGAAGAATGCGCACCTCGCGCGTTACTCGCTGGCGCAGATGGCCGAGCTGCGCGCGGCCCTCGCGATCGATTACGACCAGCAGGCGGGCGGTACCGTCAAGCTGTTCCGGACGCCTGCCGAAGTCGGGGCGGCTGCGCGACTGTGCGCGCACCTCGCGGCGTGGGGCATCCGTCATGAAGTGATCGATGCGCGTCGCGCGGTCGCGCTCGAGCCGGCGCTCGCGCCGATCGGCGCGGAGCTCGCCGGCGGACTGTACTTTCCGGACGACGAGAGCGGTGATGCGTACAAGTTCTGCGAGGGCCTGGCGGCGGAGCTCCGACGGCTGGGCGCATCGTTCATGTTCGACACCGACGTCCGCGCACTGCGGGGCCGCCCCGGCGGCGGCGTAACTCTCCGCGCGTCACGCGGCGAACTCGCCGGAGACGCACTCGTGCTGGCGGCAGCCAGCCACTCGCCCGCGCTCGCGCGCACGGTCGGACTCGCGCTGCCGATCGTGCCGGTCAAGGGCTATTCGATCACGCTGGACCGCGGCGGCTGGCAGGGCGCGCCGCGGATGCCGGTGATCGACGATCACCTGCACGCCGCGGTCTGTCCGCTCGGTGATCGGCTCCGCGTTGCCGGGACCGCCGAGTTCACCGGCCACGACCTCACGTTGACCCGCGGTCGTATCGAGAACCTGTTCGCGCTGGTGCGCAAGCTCTATCCCGAATTCGCACCACACCTCCAGCGCGACACCGCGACGCAATGGACGGGGCTGCGCCCGATGAGCTGCGACGGGGTCGGCATCATGGGAGGTACCGCGGTGCCCGGCATCTACCTCAATACCGGGCACGGGCCGCTCGGCTGGACGATGGCCGCCGGCGCCGGCCGGCTCGTCGCGGACGAGATCCTGGGGATCGCGCCGGCACTCGATCTCGCGGCCTACCGGCTCGCGCGCTTCGCACGCGGGTGGGCGGCGTGACCGCGGGCGAACTCCAGTGCTGGCGCTGCGGCGCCTCGCTGGCCGACGAACCGCTGCCGCTCGCGCGCGCGGCGCAGTGTCGCGGGTGTCACGCCGACCTGCACGTCTGCCGGCTCTGCGAGTTCCATGCGCGCGGCGTCGCCAACGAGTGCCGCGAACCGATCGCGGAGCGCGTGGTGAACAAGGAGCGCGCGAATTTCTGCGGCTACTTCCGCGCACGTGCCGGCGCGTGGCAGGCGGGCGACGGGACCGATGCCGCAAGGGCGGCGCTGGACGCGCTGTTCGGCGGCGCACCCTCCGCGGCGTCGCCGGACAGCGCCGACGCGGCGCGCGCGGCGCTCGACGATCTCTTCCGCAAGTCCTGATTGTGCGCCCCGTGACAGACCGCGACCGCCGCGCGCGAAGTGTGGGACACTAGCGCCGGTCCCGACGCGCGCACCACACGTACCAATCGAAGAGGGGGAGACGACATGAACAGGCTCAAGACCCAGAAGCTCGCCGATGGATTCGTGTTCCTGGAGGGGCCCCGCTGGCACGGGGGCAAGCTGTGGTTCTCCGACATGTGGGGCTTCAAGGTGTACACGTTGACCGAGGCCGGTGAACGCGCGGTGGTATGTGACGTGCCGCAGCGTCCCTCCGGGCTCGGCTTCCTGCCGGACGGCACCTTGCTGATCGTGTCGATGGCCGATCGCAAGCTGCTGAAGCTCACGGGCGGCAAGCTCGTGGTACATGCAGATCTCGCGGCCCTCGCGGGCGGTGACGTGAACGACTCCGTGACCGATGCACAGGGGCGCACGTACGTCGGTAATTTCGGCTACGACCTGTTCGGCGGCGCCGAACCGCGACTGGCGGATCTGGTACTCGTCGACGCGCAGGGCGCGGCGCGCGTGGTCGCGCATGAACTCAATTTCCCGAACGGCAGCGTGATCAAGGACGGCGGCCGCACGCTCGTGGTGGCCGAGTCCTGGGCCGGCCGGCTCGCTGCATTCGACATCGCCGTGGATGGCAGCCTGTCCAACCGGCGCGTCTACGCGAGCCTCGGCGAGCGCATCCCCGACGGAATCTGTCTCGACGCCGAGGGCGGCATCTGGGTCTCCAGCTTCAATTCCGGCGAGTTCCTGCGCGTGCTCGACGGCGGTCAGATCACCGATGTCGTCGAGTGCGGCGACAAGCGCGCCGTGGCCTGCCAGCTCGGCGGTGCGGACGGCCGGACCCTGTTCTGTCTCACCTACGATGGTCAGATCGAGGACCTGCACCAGCAGAAGGCCGCAGGGGCCATCGAAACCGTGCGCGTGGCGGTCGGCGGCGCCGGCTCTCCCTGATCGGTCCCGCGGATGATCAATGCCTTCGAACTCCAGTCCGGGCGCCTGCGCCAGGTGCAGGTCGATTCGCTCGACGACCTGCGCAACGCACGCCCGGTGTGGGTGGACTTCGACGAACCCGGCCCCGTCGAGATCGAGTGGGCGAAGGTCGTGTTCTCGATCGTGCTGCCGGACGAGGAAGACGAGGAGGAGGTGGAAGACATCGAGGCCTCCGCGCGTTTCTTCGTCGAAGAGAACGGCGAGATCCACGTACGGTCCGACTTCTTCCTGCTCGACGAGGAGGACAGCGCGGTCGTGCGTGTCGCCTTCGTGCTGAAGGACAACATCCTGTTCAGCATCCATGCGGACGATCTTCCGGTGTTCCGGCTGCTGCGGCTGCGCGCCCGCATGCAGCCCGGCTACGTGGAGGACGGCAAGGACGTGCTGCTCGAGCTGTACGCCGCCAACGCCGAGTACTCGGCCGACGCGCTCGAGGGCATCTACGCCCGGCTCAACCGGTTCAGCGACAAGGTCCTCGGGACCCAGCTCTCGGACGAACAGGCCGGTGAAGTGCTCTCGGAGATCGCGCGCGAAGAAGATCTCAACGGTTACATCCGGCGCAACCTGATGGATACGCGACGCGCCACCTCGGCGCTGATGCGCGCGCGCGTGTTGTCTGGCGAGCAGTTCGAAGTCGCGCGCCAGATCATGCGCGACATCGATTCGCTCGATGGCCACACCGGCTTCCTGTTCGACAAGCTGAACTTCCTGATGGACGCCGTGGTGGGCTTCATCAACATCAACCAGAACAAGATCATCCGCATCTTCTCCGTGGCCTCGGTCGCGCTGCTGCCGCCCACCCTGATCGCGAGCCTCTACGGCATGAATTTCCGCTTCATGCCGGAGCTGGGCTGGAAGTTCGGCTATCCGTTCGCGCTGGTGCTGATGGCGCTGTCGGTGGTCGCGCCGTTCTGGTACTTCCGGCGCAAGGGCTGGCTGAAGTAGCCGCGCGCCGCCGACGGTCCGTATACTCCCCGGCCGGACAGCCCATTCAGAGAGGGGAGTACACCATGGATCTCGGCGTCATCATCTTTCCGACCGACAAGGCCATTCAACCCGTTGAACTCGCGCGCGAAGTCGAGGCGCGCGGCTTCGAGTCGCTGTGGTTCCCGGAGCACAGCCACATCCCGACCTCGCGGGAAACGCCCTGGGGCGGATTCAAGCACCTGGGCCCGCTGCCCGAGGAATACTGGCGCACCCACGACCAGTTCGTCGCGCTCGCCGCGGCGGCCGCGGTGACCACGCGCCTGCGACTCGGCACCGGCATCACCCTGGTGGCCCAGCGCGATCCGATCTGGCTCGCGAAGGAAGTCGCCAGTCTCGACATGATTTCCGGCGGACGGCTGGAGTTCGGCATCGGCTACGGGTGGAATGTCGAGGAGATGCGCAATCACAAGCTCGACTTCAAGCAGCGGCGCGAGATCCTGCGCGAGCACATCCTGCTGATGAAGGCGCTGTGGACCCAGGATGAAGCCGAGTTCAACGGCAAGTTCGTGAAATTCGAGAAGAGCTGGGCGTGGCCCAAGCCCACGCAGAAGCCACACCCCAAGGTCATCATGGGTGGCGCGCTCGGGCCGAAAACGGCGGCCCACGTCGCGGAGTTCTGCGACGGCTGGATGCCGCTGTCCGGTCTCTACGATTTCGACGGCGGGCTCAAGCAGCTCCACGATGCCTGCGCGAAGATCGGACGCGATCCGAAATCCATCGAGCTCGGCGTGTTCTTCGCGCTCGCCCCGGACCAGGACGCGATTGACAAGCTGTCCGGGCTCGGCAACGTGAAGCGCGCAATCCTGCCGCTGCCGCCGGCCGGTCGCGACAAGGTCCTGCCGCTGCTCGATCAGTACGCGAAGCTGATGCGCAAGTGAGCGACCGCGGGGCGAGGGTCGGCTGCCGCCGGTCCTCGCCAGCCGCCGCCGCGGCCCGCGGGTCCCCGACAAGCGTCCGGTCCGGACGCCCGCGATACTTCCTCAGCGCTTGGTCTCGACCAGGATCTCGCGGTAGCGCGTCGGGCCCGCGTTGCGCGCGCTGTGCGTCGCCGGCGCACGCAGTCCCTTGTCATCCGTCGTCACCAGTTCGTCGCCCTCCAGGCGCAGCGGGAAGATCGCGCCCGTCGGCGCTTCGAATGCGCCCAGGTACTTGTCGTCGGCATCGAATACTTCCAATGTCGTCCCTTCCAGCACGTACCACACGTAATCGTGCCGGTGGGTGTGCACGGGGGTCCGCGCGCCGGGCTCGAGCACGAATTCCCACAGGATGACCTTGTCGTTCTCGAAGAGCTTGGTGGAGCCGACTTCACCGGGAGTGCCCATCAGCGTTCCTTTCTGCGTGCGGATTGATCTCGTCTAGTCTAATTCCCCGTTGCGGATTCCGCGATGGTCGGCGCGTGGTCACGGTGGCCGGGGCGCCGGACCGCGCGCGGGAGTCGAAGCGCGTGCAACCCCGGCGACGCCCGGCTACGCTAGGTCGCAGTTCCGGATGCCGCGACGGTCGCGCCCGCGTGTCACGCGATAACCGATCCAGCGCGGCGGCGCGGCGCCGGGCACAGCGCACCGGATTTTCATCCGAACGAACGGAGGTCGCACGTGAAAGTAGGCATCTTCTCCATCCTGCCCGACGCGCTCGCCGATCCGGCGATCGTCGCGAAACACGCCGAGGACCTGGGATTCGCGTCGTACTGGGTGCCCGACCATCTCGTGCTGCCGGTGAAGTACTCGACACCCTACCCGGGCAACCCGAAACCCGGCACACCGGATCCGGAGTATCTCTGGCAGATGCCCGACCCGATGATCGCGCTGATGCGGGCGGCCACTGCGACGACGCGCATGGAGGTCGGCACCGGCGTGCTGCTCGTGCCGGAACGTCACCCGCTGCACCTCGCCAAGGAGATCGCTTCTCTCGACAGCTACAGCGGCGGACGCTTCCACTTCGGCATCGGCGCGGGCTGGAACCGCGAGGAGTCGCAGATCCTGGGGGGCGATTTCGACCACCGCTGGACCCAGGTCCGCGAAGCGATCGAAGTCATGAAGGCGTGCTGGACGAACGACGAAGCGGAGTACCACGGCAAGTACTACGACTTCCCGCCCGTGCGCTGTTTTCCCAAGCCGGCGCAGCGGCCGCATCCGCCGATCTACCTCGGCAGCATCATGTTCAACGACGAGTGGGCGAAGCGCGTGTTCAACCGCATCGTGCGCTACGGCGACGGCTGGCTGCCGGTGATCCACCAGGTGCCGCAGCTCGTCGACGGGCGGGACCAGCTGCGACGGCTCGCGGAGGAGGCGGGACGCGATCCCGCGACGATTCGCATCTCGGTGTTCGGCGCCCAGCACCAGTGGCGGACCCGCCGGGACGTCGAACAGTTCGCGCCGCTGGGCGTGGAGCAGGTCATCCTGTGGCTGAACTCGCGCAGCGCGGACGAAATGCGCACGGAACTGGACGCGCTCGCCCGGGACGTGCTCTGAGCGGCGCCCGGCACCGCGACCGCGCGGCGTCCGCGCCGGCGCTCAACGTCCGAGCGTGAGCGCGACGACGACGAACGCGAGAACCGTGACCGCGGCGAGCCAGTTGCGGGTGCGGACGCTCTTGCGATCCGGAGGCGGAGAGGACATGCGGGACGTCGTGGGGCCGGTGAGATGACTTGCGGGCATCACACTGGCTGGACGGCGCCAGGTCAATCGTTCAATCGTCATAGATTGTCAGCTTCGCGTCAGCGTTCACGCAGGTGACGTACCAGGTGATCGTCCACGTAGGTCTTGGTGTCGAGCACGAGGCGATCCTGCGACAGCTGGATCTGGTGCAGGAAGAACATCACGACGATGCATAGCGACAGCGCGACGAGCGTCGCGTTGAACGTGATGCCGAGACCCTGCGTGACACCGGTGACGTCGCCGGCCGCGGCGCGCTGCGCCTGCTGGAGCGCCGCCCCGATGCCGCGCACCGTGCCGACGAATCCCACCGCCGGGATGGCCCACACGGAGAAGCGGATCAGCGACAGCTCCGAATCGAGCCGCGAGGCTTCGAATTCGCATTCGTCGCGACCGGCATCGGCCGCGTGCTGCACACTGCGGGTTGCGCCGAAACGGTTCATCACGACCTTCAGCGCGCGGGGCAGGAAGCGCCGCTGCTGTTCGTCGGGCAACTGCTCCACGCGCCGCGCGTACTCCCGGACATCCTCGGGGAAAATCACCTGCCCGCCCTTCAGGCCGATGAACTCCTGCTCCAGCATCGCGCGTTCCCGGTGCAGCAGGGTCCAGCGGTAAGCGAGGATGAAGCCCGCCCACACGGCGAGCACGAAACATGCTTCGGGCTCCTGGTCGTGCAGGATCACCATCAGCGACGGCTTCGGCGCGAACGTCGGCTCCGCTTCCCAGCGCTCGGCCCAGCCTCGCTTGATCTCCTCGGCTGCCGGTCGGATCGCCGCGATGTAGACCGCGTGCACGATGATCACCGACAGCAGCATCGTGAAGACGGTGTAGAAGAAATCGAACGGAAAGCGCTTTTTCATCTGCGATTGCTCTCGATTAGCGGAACGAATTCAGCCCCACGAAGCTCCCGCCGTTGCGGCGGGCAAGTTCGCGCATCAGGGCTGCGAAGCGGATGCCGGTGATCTGCATGCCCGGCGCGTTGGCGAACTGAACCGGGAAGCCGACCGCGTGGATGCGCACGAGCGGCGTACCCGAGCGATCCGGGCGGTTGAGGCGTTGCACGAACGCGGCGACTTCCTCGATCGAACGGCCGGTGAACTCGTCGCCATAGACGTACAGGCTGATCTTGCGATCGGGGCGGTAGTACTGCTGGATCGCCGCCTCGATACCTTCGGACGGGGACGAGTTGCTGAAGATGTTCCAGGTGCGCAGGCGCTCGACCACCGCCCGCCGGCGCGCCGGCGTGTCCTCGATCCAGCGGCCGGCATACTCCGGGAACATGTAGTTCCCTTCGTCGTTCATGACCTGCAGGCCTTTCACGCGTGGGTAGACGGTGAGCGTCTGCACGATCTGTTCGATCACCTTCGGCCAGGCGTAGTTGAACATGCTGCCCGACGTATCGATGATGAAGATGATGTACTCGCTGTCCACCGGGATGCCCCCGATGAAGTTGGAGGGCTTCGGCCGGTTGCGCTGCGCGTACAGGCGCTGCATCTCCTCGGTCAGGCGCTGGTGCGCAATCGCGAGCTCACCGTGGACTTTCGCGTTCAGCGCGGCTTCCTGCTCGGCCGCCGACCGCTGCTGCTCGCGGCTGCGCGTCCGCGCGGTTTCCTGCTCGATAGCGGCCAGTTCGGCCTTGCGTGCCGCCAGTGCCCGGCGCTGCGCCTCGAGCTTCGCGGTGGCCGCCTGCACCTCCTCGCGCGATGCGAAGAGCTGGCGTTGCAACGCGCTGATCTCGGCTTCGCGGGGATCGGGTGTCGGATCCTCCGGCGTGATCGGTGACGTGGTGGTGATCACCATCAGCAGGATCACGGCGCCGATGCCGCACGTGATCGTGTCCAGGAAAGAGATGCCGATTTCGGGCGGTTCGCGACGGGACAGGCGCATCGTTCAGGGCCAGTCGTAGGCAGGGGTCAGGAACGAGCCGCGCGTCGCCATCGCGAGTCCCCAGTAGGCCCACGGCGCCATCGGGTCACCTTCCATCGGCAGCAGGATCACGTTCAGCGGGGTCCCGCCGACCAGCTGCGAGCGCGCTTCCTCGAAGTACTGCACGCGCTGCTTGCCGGTGACGGTGCGCCGCCGGCTGCCGGACAGCCCCTGCGTCGGCAGACCGTCGGTGATCAGGAACACGTTGTCCGCCTGCGGCTGCAGCACGCGGATCAGCTGCAGCGCCTTCGCGAGGTTGGATCCCCCGGCGGGAATCAGCTGGCGCGTCGCGCCGATCGCCTGGTTGAACTGGGCGCGGTCATCCACCGACAGCCAGCGTCCCGCCGTGCCGGGCAGGACTGCCCGCACGTCCTCGTCGAACGCGTAGACCTGGTACTGGGTCCCGGGCAGCAGGCGGGCACTCAACCAGTCCACCGTGTCCACGGCCTGGCGCCACTTCTCAGAGCGGCGCTTGGCCTCGTCATCCATGTTGCGCCGGCGCAGGACGTTGACGACAGTGTCGTCGAGCATGCTGGCCGAAGTGTCGAGCAGGATGAGCGTGCGTCTGCCGCCCATGCGGATCCCCGTCAGGTACTCGCGATTGCCCTCGCCGGCGAACGCGCGCACCTGCTGTGACTTCGCGTTGATCTCGGACAGCAGCTGCTTCTTCTCGGTCTCGAGCTTGCGCAACGCGGCCTTCAGGGCGTCCACGTCGCGGCGGGTGACGGCGGGGGACTGGCCCGGCTGCAGCGCCGAACGCGCGGCGGCGAGCGCGTCGCGCGCGGCGGCCGATTGCGCGACGAGCGCGGTGAGCTCGGCGTCGACCGCCGTGGCGTCGCGCGCGGCGGCGGCGCCCGCCGCCTGCGCGCCGGCGATTTCCTCGCGCAGCAGCGTCACTTCCGCCCCCAGGTCGACCTGGGCAACGGACTCCTTCACGATCGCCTCGTGCTTCAGCACCATGAACAGCAGCACCACGGCGCCAAAGCCGCAGCACATCACGTCCAGGAACGACAACGTGAAGATCGAGAATGCGCGGCGCTTAATTCGCATCGTGATCCTGCACGACGATCGGCACGCATAACGTCGTGGTACCGGCGATGGTCACGTGATCGCCCGGGTGCAGCGGTGCGTGATCGCGCACCGCCGTGCCGTTGACGAGCACCGTCGCGCCCGGCGACACCTCCAGGCGGACACCGTCGGCATCGCCCGTCACCCGCGCGATCGCGGCGTCGGACCCGGCGCGCTGGAGGCCGCGCGTGGTCAGGTGCAGCGGCACCGCGGACAGTGCGTGCGCGACGTGCTGGCAGAGCAGGTGGGTCGCCGCGCGTGACGGCGCGCGCGGCGCCGGGGCAGCGGGCAGCCGGGCTTCCGCCGGCACCACCGCAAGCTCCGTGCGCAGCGCGACGCCCTCGCCCGAGATGTCCTGGAGATCCGGGCTCAGTGCGCAGCCAGTGAGCGCCGCGTGCGGCGGCAGTACCGTTGCCCCCGGCCAGGAGTCCGCGAGGCCGGGCAGCCGCGCCAGGCGGTGATCGAGCAGCACCGTGCCGCTGCCGGCGACCGCGGCGAGCCGCGCGCGTAGCGGCGCCACGGCCGCGACCAGGGTGTCACGGCGGATGCGCGCCTCGTGGCGCACGCTATGGTGTTCCATCGACAGCGCGATCTCCGGGCGATCCGCCAGCTGCGCGAGCCATTGCGCGAGCTGGACGTGCAGCTGCTGCTCGGTGGCCGCCTCGTGCAGCGGATCGAACCGGCAGCCGCGCAGGAAGGCGTCCACGAGACCGCCCACGATCCGCTGCTCCAACTGCACGTGGCCGACGTCCGGCACGATCTCCCGCGCGACGCGGATCGCGCGGTTCGAATCGACCGACAGCCGGCTCACGACAGTCCGGTACAGCAGCGCTTCCACGTGCGTGTATTGTCCCGGCGGCAATGTCGCGCCCACCGCGACGGCGCTGTCGACCAGCGCA